>DASXVQ010000114.1:0-53929 GCA_036504155.1 Myxococcales bacterium | reverse complement strand
CCCTCGGGCATCTTGGGCTCGGCCTCGGCCTTGACCAGCTCCTCGAGCTTCTGGCGGGCGTTCTCGCCCATGGCCTTCAGGTAGGCCGGCCGCAGGTTGACGCCGCCGGGGCCCTCGACCTGCTCGAACTCGCGGGTGATCTTGACGCTGCCCATGGAGAGGTACTCGAGGGTGCCGCCGCCCTCGACGGTCTCGGTCTCGACCTTGGCGCCGGCGGGCGGGTTCTTCTTGGCGGCGTCGAACAGCTCGTTGAAGTAGGGGCCCTCGTCGTCGGCGATCTTGAACTCCAGCTGGGCGGTCGTGCCGATGATCTCCTTGGCCTTGGCCGGGTCCTTGTAGCCGGGAAGCTGGATGAGGATGGCGTTGTCGCCGCGCTTGGCGATGATGGGCTCGGTGACGCCCAGGCCGTTCACGCGGTTGGAGAGGATCTTGATGGCCTGGTCGACGGCCTGCTCGCGGTCGCGCTTGATCTGCTGGTCCTGGAAGGCGAAGGCGATGCCCGGGGTCCCCTCGGTGGAGACCTCGCGCATGTCGCCCCAGTACTCCAGGGCGGGCTTCTCGAACTTGTCGAGGTCGGCCTTGTCGGCGGCGGTCACCAGGACCTTCATCCCCTGGGCCTTGAACGCCACGCCGCCGAAGCCCTTCTCCTTGGCCCAGGTGGCGATCTGGTCGGCCCGGTTCGCCACCTTCTGCTTCAGCGCCTGCTCGGTATCCACGCCGAGCACGAGGTGGATGCCGCCCTGCAGGTCGAGGCCGAGGTTGAGCTTGGTCTTGTAGCCCGGAGCCCAGGCGGGGAGCACGGACTCGAGCTTCTCGGGGTTGTTTCGCTCCTCGGCCGGGAGCTGGAAGTAATAGAAGGAGGGAACGAGCAGCCAGAGCGCGAGCAGCGCGCTGCCGACGATGAAACCCACCCGCCAGTAGAATCCGCGATCCATCTAGACTCCCCTTGCAACTAGCTTGTCAGACGCCGGCATCGGCCCTTCTCCGGCGCGCATGGACTCTCTTACGACGTTTCAGAGGGCGTTCGACTGCTGCCTAGCTCTTGCCCTCGCTCTTCGGCTCCTCGTCGGACATCAGGCCCTCGGGGGCCTTGCCGGTGACGGAGCTGGCGAGCACGCGCACGCGGGCTCCCGGAGCGAGCTCGACGACGATGAACTTCTCGGCCACCGAGTGGATGCGGCCGATGATTCCGCCGACCACCACCACGTCGCCCTTCTTCAGCGACGACAGCATGGCCTTGTGTTCCTTCATCTGCTTCTGCTGCGGGCGGATGAGGAAGAAGTAGAAGATGACGACCATCACGGCCAGGAAGCCGAAGGTGGTCAGCGGGTTCTGCCCTCCGGCGGACTGGGCCAAAGCCGCTTTCAGCAGGTCGGAACCCTGGATGGCGGCGAGCGGTGCGAACCCCACGAAGACCTCCCTCGGAACAGTCTCTGACGCGAAAGCGGGCCGGCCGTCCACCGTCACGCGGTGAACTTTTTGGGCCCATGAAGGGCGCCCCTTCTAGCAGAGCACCCCGAAGGCAGCAACCGAAAACCGAGAGCTTGCCGGGTGTTGCCTGCTCCCCGGCTCCGCCGGACGCCGAAGCGCCTGGCGACTTCCGCCCGAGCCCCACGCGGTTCCCGGCAGCCCCCGAGCGCTCCCCTTGCGTTCGGTTGACGCCCTGGCGGTCGGCCGTCACAATCCGCCGCCCTCTTTCCCCACTTTTGCCATCGAGGAGAACGCATGCGCGCGATGGTTCTGACCGGCCACGGCGGCCCCGACAAGCTGCAGCTGATCGACCTGCCCGACCCCGCCCCGAAGGCGCGGGAGGTGCGGGTGCGCGTGAAGGCCTGCGCGCTCAACCACCTCGACCTGTTCGTGCGCGAGGGCTGGCCCAAGCTCAAGCTCGAGATGCCGCACGTCCTGGGCAGCGACATCGCCGGCGTCGTCGATCAGGCGGGGGCCGAGGTGACCGACCTGGCGGCTGGAACGCCGGTGCTCGTCAACCCCGGCCTGTCGTGCGGGGCCTGCCGCGAGTGCCTGTCGGGCCGCGACGGCCGCTGCCGGCACTACAACATCCTGGGTGAGCACTCCAGGGGCGGCTACGCCGAGCTCGTGTGCGTGCCGCGGGCGAACATCCTTCCGTTCCCCAAGAATCTCTCGTTCGAGCAGGCCGCCTGCATCCCGCTGGTCTTCCTGACGGCCTGGGAGATGCTGGTCAACCGCGCGCAGGTCGCGCCCGGCGAGACGGTGCTCGTGCACGCGGCCGGGAGCGGCGTGGGCAGCGCGGCCGTGCAGATCGCCAAGCTATGCGGCGCCAAGGTCATCGCCACCGCCAGCAGCACCTCGAAGCTCGACAAGGCGCGGGCGCTGGGCGCGGACGACGTCATCAACTACGAGGAGCTGGACTTCCTCTCCGAGGTCAAGCGCATCACCGGTCGCCAGGGCGTCGAGGTGGTCTTCGAGCACACCGGGGCCAAGACCTTCGAGAAGAGCGTCGCGGCGCTCTCCCCCGGCGGGCGCTTGGTGACCTGCGGCGCGACCAGCGGCCCCGAGGCCCACCTCGACCTGCGGGTGCTCTTCTGGAAGCGCATCAGCCTCTTGGGCTCGACCATGGGCAGCAAGGGCGACCTCTTCCAGATCGTCAAGCTGGTGGAGGAGGGCAAGCTCAAGCCCGTGCTCGATCAGATCCTCCCGTTGGCGGACGCGGCCAAGGCCCAGAAGCTGATGGAGGACCGGGCGCAGTTCGGGAAGATCGTGCTGGTGCCGTAGCGCCCGCCCTCCCCCCTGCCCCCTCCCAAAGTGCGGGAGGGGGTTCGTTGGTTGCCTTCGGCGATCCGGTAGGAGCTACCGGCACCGCCGCGAGTCATGCCGCCTTGTTCGTGCGGGCGCGGACGTGGCGGTACCAGGAGCTCCGCGGATGTCGAGTCGAGCAGCCGAACCCCCTCCCGCAGTTTGGGAGGGGGCAGGGGGGAGGGAGTGCTCAGTTCTCCACGATCACCTTCAAGCTGGCCTTGATCACCGGGTCCATCGCCACCGCCGTCTTCTTGTCCGTGGACTCCGGCTTGACCATCTTCACCGTGATCACGTGCGGGTTCTTCAGGTCGTCGTCCTTCATCAGCGGCGTCTCGAACTTGAATTCCGCCACCCAGTCCGCCGACATCGTGCTCACCAGGACCTTCTCGCCGGTGGGCGCCGCCTCGGCCAGCAGCTTGACCTGCCCCGGGACCGACAGGCCCCTCACCTTCACCTTGAACGTGTAGGTGCCGTCCTTGACGGTGCAGGCCTCGGGCACCAAGAGGTTGGTCCCGCACTCGGCTCCGGTCGGGGCGAGGAACTCGAGGGAGGGCATCGACTCGTAGATGGAGAAGCCTGTCAGGTACTGCGAGAGCTTCATCGCCCGGCCGCCGGTGAAGTCGAACAGGCCGTCGAGATCGATGAGCCACGCCTTGTCCATCGCCTTGAGCGCCCAGTACGTCAGCGAGGAGCGCGCGCTGTTGGGCGACTTGGCGGCGTCGCGGTCGAGCCCGTCGGCCATGGTCCGGTCCTCGAAGCCGGTCGGCACCTTCGGCAGAGTGAACGAGGCCTGGTTGAAGTAGACGATCCACTTCTTGCCGGCGTCGGTGGTGAAGACCGCGCGGTGGATGCTCAGGCCGCTCGCCAGGGCGATGGCGTTGAACTTGCCGGCCCGGTAGTCGTAGGCGCTCGCCGCTTCCACCGCCGGCAGGAAGCCGCCGGAGTAGGTGATCTCCGAGCCGCCGACCATCTCCTTGCGCGTGGTCACCAGCGCGCTCGTCCGCGAGGAGCCGTCCGCGGGCCCGCCGGTGGAGAAGGCCAGCGTGACCACGCCGTAGGGCGAGCCCTCGATGCCGCTGTGCGCCGGCGCCATGCGCAGGGTCAGCTTGCTGTCGTCGTGGTAGGCGAGCTCGAGCGGGTCCTCCTTGATCACGTCGATGCCGATGAGCTTGCCGGGCGTGGTGCAGGCGGGGCACTCGGTGCTGGTGTCGGTGCCGCCGGTCATGCCCAGCGGGACGAGGCCTCGCCCGGGGACGTCGGCGGCGGCCAGCACCGCGGCCGCATCCAGATTCGCCGGGAGATCCGGCACCTTGACCGTGTACTTGAGGCCCAGGCCGACCGTGGGGGTGAAGTTCTTGGTCGGGAACGCCTCGGGGTCCAGGTACAGGTCGGCGAAGCTCTCCGGCACCGGCCTGAGCTGGTAGGTCACGTCGCGCACGACCGCGCTCTTGAAGCTCTTCAGGTAGGGGATGGCCTGCGCCAGCACGCGGCCGGCGTCGAGCGGCTTGCCGGCGGACAGGTCGTCGATGATGGGCGTGGCCGCGGAGACCGGGATGGATCCCATCAGGCCGAACGCCGCGCTGGTGCCACAGGTGCCGGCCAGGGTCGCGGCCTCGTCCAGACACGAGCCGGCCACGCCCCACGCCTGGTAGGCGGCCTTGAAGTCGGTGCCGCCCACCGCGAGCATCGAGCCCGTCGGCAGCGGCGTGAGGAAGGTCTCGCCGGAGAAGGTGACCGAGGTGTCCACCAGCCGGCCGACCACCGCGTCGAGGTCCAGGTCCAGGTAGTTCCCGGCGATGGACGTCCCGGCGAGGCCGAAGGCGATGTCCTGGCCGGGGAAGTTGGTGAACCGGCCCTGGAACCCGCCGCCCTTGGTCGCGTCCGCGCTCTTGCGCACCGGGACGAGCACGTCGGTCTTCGTCAGCCCGGCCACCGTGACGTACGCGTAGTCCTGGTGGAAGACGGTGATCGTCGCGGGCGGGTCGAAGTTGGTTGCGGTGAAGACGCCCTTGTTCGCGGCGTCCTCGATCATGTTGGTCCCGTTGATGACCGCCTTGGCGCCCGGCACCAGTCGGCCGGAGAGCTCGTCGACGACGGCCACGCGCGCGCCGTTGGTGATGGCGCCGAGCACCAGCACCTTGGCGAAGCAGAAGACCGACGGCCTGGCCTTCAGCGAGGCCTTCACCGCCTTCTCCTTGTAGCCCACCGTGGCCGCCGCGCCCTTCAGGATCCCGTTGGGGTCCGTCACCGTGACCGAGGCGTCCTCCGCGGAGAAGGTGAAGGCGTCGGCGCCCACCAGCGCCACGTCCGCGCCCTTGTAGGCGGTGGCGGTGAAGGTGAACTCCTCGTCCTTGCGCAGCACGACGTTGTCGGGCGTGACCGAGCAGCTGTCCGCGTCGAGCTCGGGCGCCCCGCACGCGCCGGACCTGCACACCTGTCCCTGCGCGCACTCGCCGTCGCCGGAGCACAGGCTGGACACGCACTGGCGCGCGTCGCAGACGCAGATGCCGGTCTCGCAGCCGGGCCACGGCTTGCCCTGGTAGGCGGGGTGGGAGTTGCAGTCGGTCTTGCTGGTGCACGCCGGGACGCAGGCGGAGTCCACGCAGTCCCAGACGCGCACGTCGCCGCAGTCCTCGGGCAGCGAGCACGCCTCGGCGTGGCAGCCGGCGTCGCAGGAGGCCGGCGCGGACGCGGCGTCGGGCCGGGGGATGACCGGCTTCTCTCCCGGGCAGGCGCAGAGCGCCGCCAGGGCGCAGAGCGCCAGCGCCAGCGCGTTGAGGGACTTCATCGTGCCTCCGACGTGGAGCGCTGCCGAACCAGCCTTTCGGCGAGCGGGCGCAGACGCAATCACGCGGCCGCGCGGGCTGTCAAGGAGCGCCCCGAGCCCGCCGAAAGCACGTCCAACCCCCCTTGGCGACTGGAGGATTGGCCCCCGGAGCCGTGCTTGACACCCCTTCGTCCAAGGGTGCACGTTGGTCCCTTCCGAACGGCCCTCGCCGGACGGGCCACCCCTGAAGGAGCACCATGGCGGACTCGAGCAGCACGACCGTGGGGGTCGCGAAGACCGAGAAGATCTGGCTCGACGGGAAGTTCATTCCCTGGGACCAGGCGCAGATCCACGTGATGACCCTGGGGCTGCACTACGGCGTGGGCGCCTTCGAGGGCATCCGCGCCTACGACTGCGGCGGCGGCAAGTCCGCGGTGTTCCGGCTCCGCGAGCACGTGGAGCGGCTCTACCAGTCCGCGAAGATCATGCTGCTGGACATCCCCTACCCGGCGGAGGATCTGGCGCGGGCCTGCGTGGAGATCCTCAAGATCAACAAGATGCCGCAGGGCTACATCCGGCCCCTGGCGTTCATGGGCGACGGCGCGATGGGCCTGGGCGCCATCAACCCGGTGCGCGTGGCGATCATGGCCTGGGTCTGGGGCAGCTACCTGGGCGACGAGGGCATGAAGAAGGGCATCCGCGCCAAGGTGAGCTCGTTCACGCGCATGCACGTGAACTCCAACATGGTGCGCGGCAAGATCACCGGGCAGTACGTCAACTCGGTGCTCGCCAAGCGCGAGGCCAAGCTCGCCGGCTACGACGAGGCCATCTTCCTCGACCAGCAGGGCTGGGTCGCCGAGGCCACCGGCGAGAACCTGTTCCTGGTGCGCGGCGGCGTCGTCTACACCCCGCCGCCCGCCTCGCCCATCCTCGAGGGCATCACCCGCGGCACCATCCTGCGCCTGCTCAAGGACCACGGCCTCGAGGTGCGCGAGCAGGCCTTCACCCGCGATACCCTCTACATCGCCGACGAGGTGTTCCTGTGCGGCACCGCGGCGGAGGTGACGCCGGTGCGCGAGGTGGACAACCGGCAGGTCGGCAGCGGCGAGCCGGGGCGGGTCGCCAAGCTCGTCCAGCAGGCGTTCTTCAAGGCCGCCCGCGGCGGGGACGAGCGCTACCAGGAGTGGCTCACGTACTACTGAGAAGCAGGGTGTGGTGTGGGCCTTGGGCCGTAGGCCTTCCGCGGGATCACAACGCCGATGGCGACCGACGGTGGGCCGCCTGGCGGGGCGCAACTCTCCCCTTCGAGGATGACGACGTGAGCAGCGACAACCCCTTCAACCTCGAGAATCCGAAGATCCTCGACATCGCGCCGCCCGAGCCCAAGTCGCTCGAGGAGTCGGGCCTGCGGCTGTCGCTGCTCTCCGAGATCGCCATCAAGTTCCTGTACTACCGCGGCATGGGCAGCGGCGTGGAGATCGCCCAGGAGATGCGGCTGCCCTGGACCGGCTGCGTGGACAAGGTGGTCGACTTCCTCACCGCAGAGAAGCTGGTCGACCTGCGCGGCGGCAAGGGCTACGGCCGCGCCACCGTCGACTTCGTGCTCACCGAGAAGGGCCGCGAGTACACCCGCGACGCGCTCGAGCGCTCCACCTACGTCGGCCCGGCGCCGGTGCCCATCGAGCAGTACAACGCGCTCATCACCAGCCAGACCGCCGAGAACCCGGTCGTCTCCAAGCAGGATCTCGAGATCGCGCTGTCCCACCTCGTGGTGGACATGAACATCGTGGAGCGGCTGGGCCCGGCGGTGAACTCGTCGCGCTCGCTCTTCCTCTACGGCCCTCCCGGCAACGGCAAGACGTCGTTGGCGGAAGCCATCTCCTCCATGCTCGGCGGCGAGGCCTACATCCCGCACTGCCTGGAGGTCGATGGCCAGATCATCAAGGTCTACGACGCCTTGAACCACTCGTCGCTCACCCTGGAGGGCCGCGGCGCCGACGGCAAGCGCCGCACCTTCGAGATGGACCACCGCTGGCAGCTGTGCCGGCGCCCCACGGTCATCGTCGGCGGCGAGCTCACGCTGGAGACCCTGGACCTCGTCTACAGCGACACCGCCCGCTTCTACGAGGCGCCGTTCCAGGTGAAGGCCAACGGCGGCATGCTCCTCATCGACGACTTCGGCCGCCAGAAGGTCCACCCCACCGACCTCCTGAACCGCTGGATCGTCCCCCTGGAGAAGCGGGTCGACTACCTCACGCTGCACACCGGAAAGAAGTTCGAGATCCCCTTCGACCAGCTCATCGTCTTCTCCACCAACCTCGACCCCAAGGAGCTGGTGGACGAGGCGTTCCTGCGGCGCATCAAGTACAAGATCGAGGTCGGCAACCCCACCGAGGCCGCCTACCGCGAGATCTTCAAGCGGCTGTGCGAGGCGTCCGGCATCCCCTACGTCGAGCAGGCGGTCACCTACCTGCTCGAGAAGTACTACAAGCCGCGCAGCATGAGCCTGCGGGCCTGCCACCCGCGCGACATCATCTCCCTGGTCAAGGACTCGGCCCGCTACCGCCAGGTGCCGCCGGCTTTGAGCAAGGAGCTGCTCGATCAGGCCTGCCAGGTGTTCTTCGTCGAATTGTAGGTTCGGTCGAATTTCCGGGGGCCCATACCCCCAGTCGCGCGCCGTCCGACCGCCCACGCAGGTGGGCCCTGCCAACGCCACCCGAGCTTTGGGTGCGCCGCGGGCTCCGCCATCGGTTTGTGCCGTGAATTCAAGCGCCTGGCTCGGGTAGGCCGCGTTGTCCGCAGGCGTCCCACAGGCACTCCTCAGCTTTGCCCGAGGCGGCCGACAGGCAACCCGAAACGTTCCCACAGGCGTGTGCGCAGAATGCCCCCCGGAAATCCACAATTTCGTCCGCACGTCAACGTCGTTGACGCATCCGCGCAAAACGCATAGCCTTTCCGGCGTATTGGGCTATTTGCACTCGCGCGAACTTGCCCCCTGACAGACGCGCCGCAGGCCGCCTTTCGGCGCGGACGGAGCCAGCCGGGAATGAAGACGCGTTATCTCGACATCGACGACCGGACGGACGAGCTGCGTCTGGTCATGCGCACGGATCGCGAGAAGGCCCGCGAATTCCAGGCCAAGTTCGACTGCTCGCTCATCTACCACGAGAACGCCCTGGAGGGGATCGTCTTCTCCTCCCAGGAGCTCATCGCCGCCCTCGACCCGAACGCGGTCGCGGCGGACGCGTCGATGATTCCGATCTTCGCCGAGATCCGCAATCATCGCGCGGCGATGGAGTTCATCCGCAACGAGGCTCGTGAGAAGGATTCACGGTTGACCGTGACCTTGATGAAGAAGCTCTACGAGATCCTCGGCACGGGCATGGAGAACCGGGACAAGGCGAACTACCGCCGGGACATGCCGCTGCACCGCACCTACTTCCACGACATCGCCCAGCCCGCCAAGATCCCGGTCCAGCTGGAGAAGCTGGTCGACTTCACCAACGGCGCCGAGTACCGCGAGTTCCACCCGGTGAACCAGGCGGCGGCGGTGCAGTGGATGTTCATGCAGGCCTTCCCGTTCACCGACAACAGCGGCAAGGTCGCACGCCTGCTCTCCCACCTCATCCTCATCCGCTCGGGCTACCTGCCGGCGATCATCCACGCCATCGATCGCCAGCGGTACTACGAGAGCCTGCGCCTGCCCCAGGCCACCCTGCGCCAGCTGGTGCTCGAGGCGATGGAGAACTCGCTGGAGAACGCCTTCAAGTACTTCAGCCAGCAGAACCCCATCAAGGTCCACCGCGACCGCGACCGCGCCTCGGGCGAATAGCTCCCGGAATCCCCTACCTCTCCACCACCACATCGCCGGCCTGAACAGGCCGGCCTGGAGGCCTCCGCCATGCTCCTGGGCGCACACGAGTCCATCGCCGGCGGCGTCTCCAAGGCGTTCGAGCGCGCAGAGGCCGACACCGCCGACTGCCTGCAGATCTTCACCAAGAACGCCCGCGGCTGGGCAGCCAAGCCCTTGGAGTCGGACGAGATCTCGGCGTTCAAGGCCCAGGCGAAGCGCACCGGGCTGCCGGCCATCGCCCACTGCACCTACCTCGTGAACCTCTCCTCCGAGGACGCCGAGCTGCGAAAGAAGTCCCGCGCCGGCTTCACCGACGAGCTCTCCCGCTGCGCGACCCTGGGCATCCCCTGGCTCGTCCTGCACCCTGGCGCCCATGCCGACCTGGCGACCGGAGTCGGCCTCATCGCCGAGGGCCTCGACCAGGCGCTCGGCACCGTGAGCAAGGAGGCGGGAGTCCTGCTGGAGGTGACGGCCGGCCAGGGCACGAGCATCGGGCACCGCTTCGAGCAGATCGCGCAGATCCTCGAAAAGACTCGGCATGCCGACCGGGTGGGCCTGTGCCTCGACACCTGCCATCTCTACGCCGCCGGCTACGACATCCGCTCGGCCGAGGGCTTCGCGCGGACGATGAAGGAGCTCGACCAGGCGGTCGGCCTCTCGAAGGTCAAGGCGATCCACGTCAACGACTGCAAGAAGCCGCTGGGCTGCCGGGTCGACCGGCACGAGGAGATCGGCAAGGGCGAGCTGGGGTTGCCCGCGTTCGGCCACTTCCTGAACGAGCCCCGCTTCGCCAAGGCCCTGGGAATCCTCGAGACTCCCGAACCCGAGCAGTACAAGGCCGAGTTGAAGAAGCTTCGCTCGCTGCTTCCCAAGGCAGGCAAGAAGGCTCGATAGGACGTGCGTCCAGGGCCCTGCTCGCCCCATCCAGGGGGAGCCTCCCGGAACCCCGGCCCGCCTCGGTCATCCAACTTGGCGATCAGTGTTCCCTCATGGAGGTTCCCGCGGGCCGCCCGGCGATTGACGCTGGGAGCCGCAGGTCCTTAGGATGACTCGCTTTTCGCATGCCTGAACGACACGTCCGACCAACCATCCGCTGGCGGAGCAGCCCGGACCTGCTCATGGCCACGGAGCCTCGACCTGGAACGACGGTGCGCAAGCGACCCCATCAAGCCGCCGATGAATCCGAGCAGGCCAGCGAGCCTCCGCAAGAAGGCATCGTCAGCCACCTCGACGTCCGCGAGAAGCTCGCGCGGCTGATGCGCGTGGCCCAGGGGCGCCGGCGCGGCCTCATCCTGACGCACGACAACCCGGACCCCGACTCGCTGGCCGCCGCGGTGGCGCTCTCCTGGCTGCTGGAGAAGAAGGCGGGCCTTGCCTGCCGCATCGCCTACGGCGGCATCGTGGGCCGGGCCGAGAACACGGCGATGATCCGCGTGCTGCACCTGCCGGCGCTCCCGGTCTCGCGGGTGAACTTCGAGGAAGAGGACCTGCTGGCCCTGGTCGACACGCAGCAGCCGGCAGGCAACCACAGCCTGCCCCGGCACCTGCGGCCGGACATCGTCATCGACCACCACCCGGCCCGCGAGGGGACCGCCGAGGTGCCGTACGCCGACGTGGGCCACACCGGCGCGACCTGCACCATCCTCGTCGAGTACCTGCGGGCCGCGAAGGTCCCGCTGACGTCCGAGGTGGCCACCGCGCTCTTCTACGGCATCAAGGCCGACACCCGCGACCTGGGCCGCCAGACCTTCCAGGTCGACATCGAGAGCTACCTCTACCTCTTCCCGCTGGTGGACAAGGACGCGCTCGCGCAGATCGAGCACCCGGCCCTGCCCGCGGCCTACTTCCGGCTCTACGACGAGGCCATCCGCAAGGCCCGCGTCCACGAGAACGCCGTGGAGTGCGACCTGGGCGCCATCTACACGCCGGACATGGTCGCCGAGGTCGCCGAGCGGCTGCTCTCGCTCGAGGGAATGAAGTGGTCGCTGGCCTACGGCTCCTTCGCGGGCAACCTCTTCCTCTCCATCCGCACCCGGGACCGGCGCATGAACGCCGGCCGCCTCATCCGCGAGATCTGCGACGACCTGGGCGGCTCCTCGGGCGGCCACGGCTCGATGGCTGGCGCCCGCCTGCCGCTGAGCGGGACCCCGGCCCAGAACGAGAAGCTCAAGAAGAGCCTGGTGCGCCGGTTCCTGACCGAGTTCGGCGTGGGCGACGTCCGCGGCTGCAAGCTGCTCGAGCTCAGTCGATAGTCGATGGTCGACAGTCGATAGGTGATCGCGTGCCGGACCCGCGGAAGACGCGGGCTTCGCCTGCCGTCCCGCGGGCGACCGGGATGATCGTCCACTCCAGCTCGGCGCCCCAGAGCGAGGCCCGCTCTAGGTCCTCGGGCGAAGGCGCCGCCGGGCCGTCGGGGTGCGAGTGGTAGCAGCCGCGCAGCCGCCCGGACTGGAGCGCGGCCAGCAGTTCGCCCGCCTCCAGCTCGAAGTGCCGGCGCGGATTGTCCGAGATGTTCCGGGCCCTTACGGCCTGGAGCCCGCCGGCCTCGTCCTCGACCACCAACCCGCAGGCCTCCTCGGGATAGGCCGCTTCGGCGTGCGCCCTGGCCTCCTCCAGCCATGCGGGAGAGGACGGCGGAGGTGCGGCACCCGGCCCCGCCGGCGGGCCCGACGCTAGGCCACCGGCGATCGGCGGGAGCACGGTCACCACGTCTTCGTCCTTCACCTCGATCTGCAGGCCGCCGAGGCTGCGCACGTCGTCGTCGTTCTTGAAGACCGGGTAGTGGCGCCGCGGCACGCCGGAGTCGTCCAGGAGGTTGCGGCCCAGCGCGGGGTGCGCCCGGGCGGCGTTGGCCAGCACCTCGGCCACGGTCGCCCCGGGCACGTCCAGCTCCCGCGGGAGCGAGCAGAGCTGGCAGAGCGACGACGGCAGGACCAGGACGGGCACGCGGCGATGGTATCGCCGGCAGGGTTTCCGCGCAGCGGCCGTGGCGCCGCTTCGCCAGGCCAGTTATCAAAGCCCCTCGAAAATGAATCCTCGTTCAGATCCTGAAGCAGACGTTCAACCGCTCCGCGCCCGGATGAAGCTCGCCACCCGGGCGGCCATCCTCGAGGCGGCCGAGGCGGTCTTCGCCGAGCACGGCTTCCACGGCGCGAAGATGGAGGAGATCGCCTCGCGCGCCGGGGTGGCGGTGGGCACCCTCTACAACTACTTCGAGGACCGCAAGCACCTGCTCGGAGCGCTGCTCGACTGCTGCGGGGCCGAGCTGGACGTCCGGCTGGCCGCCACCCTGGAGGGTCGCCGCCCCTTCCCGGACCGGCTCGAGGCCTTCCTCGGCGCCGCCGTGCAGCACCTCGACGAGCACTGGCGCGTCTTCGCCATCCTCGTCGAGGACGAGCTCGCCTTCGGCCGCGGCGGCTCCGGCGACTCCAGGCACCGCCCGATGCTGCGCGAGGTCTACCGGGCCGGCGAGAAGCTGTGCGCCCTGGGCGTGCGCCAGCGCGCGCTGCGCAACGACGACGCCGAGCTCTTCCCCTCCCTGCTGGTGGGCTCCATCCACGCCCTGTTCCGCCACCAGCTCTTCGTGGGGCGCGGCGAGCCGCTGGCCAGCAAGGTCCCTGCCCTGGCGCGCTACTTCCTGCAGGGCGCGGGGGCGCCGCCGTGACGGGTGCGCCCCGGGCGCGGCCCAACAAGTGGCTGGTCACCCTCTCGGTGACCTTCGGCACGCTGATGGGCACCATCGACGCGTCCATCGTCAACGTCGCGCTGCCCCACATCCGCGGCTCGGTCGGCGCGACGCTGATGGAGATCACCTGGATCACCACCGGGTTCGTGATCGCCAACGTCATCATCATGCCGCTGACCGGGTTCCTCTCCCGCCAGTTCGGGCAGAAGCGCGTCTACCTGACGTCCCTGCTCGTCTTCCTGGCCGGCAGCGCGCTGTGCGGGACCGCGCACTCGCTGACCGCGCTGGTCGTCTACCGCGTCATCCAGGGCATCGGCGCCGGAGCGCTGCAGCCCACCGAGCAGGCCATCCTGCGCCAGACCTTCCCGCCCGAGGAGCAGGGCATGGCCATGGCCCTGTTCGGCATGGCGGTGGTGCTCGGGCCCGCCGTCGGGCCCACGCTGGGCGGGTGGATCGTCGACAGCTACAGCTGGGAGTGGATCTTCTTCATCAACCTGCCGGTGGGCGCGCTGGGCTTCCTGATGGTCACCACCTTCGTCCACGAGGACGAGGACATCCGCCTGGCGAACCAGGCCACCGCCGCGCGGCAGCGCAAGCAGCTCGACTGGCAGGGTATCGTGCTGCTCTCGGCTGGCCTGGCGGCGGTCCAGTACGTCCTGGAGGAGGGCAACCGGGACGACTGGTTCGAGTCGCACACCATCAGCGCCTGCCTCGCTCTGGGCCTGGTGGCGCTGGCGGCCTTCGCCGTGCGCGAGCTGACCGCCCCCGCCCCGGCCGTGGACCTGCGCCTGTTCCGCGACAAGGCCTTCCTCTCGGCCAACCTCATCGGCGCGGTCCAGTTCGCGATGCTGATGGCCAACATGTTCCTGCTGCCGGTCTTCATGCAGGAGATGCTGGGCTTCAGCGCCGTCCAGAGCGGCTTCACGCTGCTGCCCCGGGCGCTGGTGATGCTGGTGATGAGCCCGGTGGTGGGCAAGCTCTACGGGCGCGTCTCCGCCCGCGCGATGGTGGCCTTCGGCGTGGTCAACGTCTCGCTCGGCTCGTTCCTGATGAGCGGCTTCACGCTGCAGACCGGGACCGGGCAGATCGTCGCGGCGATCATGGTGCAGGGGGTGGGCTTCTCCTGCCTGTTCATCCCGCTCACCGCCGCCGCGCTGGCGCAGATCCCCCGGCACAAGCTGCCCGACGCCACCGGCCTGCAGTCGCTGCTGCGGCAGATGGGCGGCTCCATCGGCCTGGCGGTGTTCGCGACGATGCTGTCGAACTACGGCTCCCACGCCCGCGCCAGCGTCGCCGCCCACGTGTCGCTGCTGCGCCCGGAGGTCTCCGCCCGCCTCGACCAGATCGCCGCGGGAATGGTCTCGCGGGGGATGGACGCCGCCTCGGCCCAGCTGGGCGCGCTCAAGGCCCTCTCCGGAATGGTCGCCGGCCAGGCGATGACGCTCGCCTTCAGCCACGTCTTCTTCCTGGCCGGGGTCGTCTTCCTCTGCGTGCTCCCCCTGCTCTTCTTCCTCAAAGTTCCGCGCTCGCCGGGCGCCGCGCCCGCCGCATTGGAGTGACTCTCACCATGGAAGCCGCCCCCGCCAGCCCGATGCGTCCTCCCGGACCTCCGTCGCCCGTAGCGCCCTCCGCGCACCCCGCGCTCCCCGGCCCGGTCGCCGCGCCGCCCAGGAACGCCAGGAGGCCCTTCGCCATCCTCGCCGGCCTCGTCGTCCTCGGCGGGCTCGCCGCCTTCGGCTACCTCTGGCTGACCGCCGACCTCGAGAGCACCGACGACGCCCAGGTCGAGTCCGACGTGGTGCCGGTCGCCGCGCGGGTCGGGGGCCTGGTGCGCGAGAAGCTCGTCTCCGACAACCAGCGGGTCAAAAAGGGCGACCCCATCCTCCAGCTCGACGACGCCGACCTCGCCGCTCGCGCGCGGCAGGCCCAGGCGGAGCTGGAGACGGCCCGGGCGCAGGCGCTGGCCGCCGAGGCCCAGGTCAAGGTGGTGGAGGCGAGCGCCAAGGGCGGCCTCGCCACCGCGCGGGCGGTCTTCTCCGGCTCCTCGATGGGGGTCGCCAACGCCGACGCGCAGCTGGTGGCGGCCAGGGCCGGCCTGGAGCGCTCCAGGGCCGAGGCCCGGAAGGCCGAGCAGGACCTCGTCCGCACCAAGCAGCTGGTCGAGGGCAGCGCGCTGCCCCGGGAGCGGCTCGACAGCGCCCAGGCCGCCTACGACTCGACGCAGGCGGCGCTGGCCCAGACCACCGCCCTGGTCACCGCCGCCGAGGAGCAGCGGCACCTGTCGCTGAGCCGGGTGGACGAGGCCAAGGGGCGCCTCGACCAGTCCACGCCCATCGACGCGCAGATCGAGGCGGCGCGCGCCAACGCCCAGCTCTCCCGCGCGCGGGTCGACGTCGCCCAGGCGGTGCTGGACCTCGCCAGGCTCCAGGTCTCGTACACCAAGGTGCTCGCGCCGGAGGACGGGGTGGTCTCGAAGGTCTCGGTCCAGGCGGGCCAGATGATCCAGGCCGGCCAGCCGGTCGCCGCGCTCGTCCCCGGCCGCACCTACGTCGTCGCCAACTTCAAGGAGACGCAGGTCGGCCGCATGCGCCCCGGCCAGCCCGTGGACCTGCGCGTCGACGCCTACCCCGGGACGAAGCTGCGGGGCACGGTGGAGAGCCTCTCCGGCGGCACGGGCGCCCGCTTCTCGCTGCTGCCGCCCGACAACGCCTCGGGGAACTTCGTCAAGGTCGTGCAGCGCGTGCCGGTGCGCATCGCCTGGGCGCAGCCGCCGTCCCTGCCCCTGCAGGCCGGCCTCTCGTGCGACGTCACGGTCGACGTGGGCCAGCCGGGGCGCTGAAGGACGGCCGCTTCACCTGGCCGCCGCGGCGACGCGAGGCCGCAGCGCCAGGCTGGCGGCGAACGCCACCGCCGCCAGGCACACGACCGTCGGCCCGGGGGCGATGCGGGCGGAGGTGGCGAGGGCGATGCCCGCGCCCATCGTCACCACGCTGAGCAGGCACGAGCCCAGCAGGAACGCCCCGAGCCGCTGCGTCCACAGGCGCGCCGTGGCCGCGGGGATGACCACCAGCGCCCCCGCGAGCAGCGCGCCCAGGAAGCGCAGGCCCAGCAGGACCGTGGTCGAGAAGAGGGCCAGGAAGAGCAGCTCCAGGCGCGGGCGGGACAGCCCCGTCGCCGCGGCCAGCTCCGGGGAGAACAGGTGGAGCACCAGCGCGTGCCGGCCGGTCAGGAGGATGAGGAGCACGGCGACCGCCAGCGCCGCGGCGACGGTGAACTCGGCGGCCGAGGGCGCCTTCGAGCCTCCGAAGAGCGCCTCGATCAGGTCCTCGGTCGGGGTGACCAGCGCCCCGGCCGCGAGCGCGCCGCTGAAGACGACGCCCACCACCGTCTCGGTCTCCAGCCGGGTGCGCCGCTCCAGCCCCCAGATGAGGAGAGTCCCGGCGAGCAGCGCCGCGGCGGCGCCCGCCAGCGGCGCCACGCCCACCAGCAGGGCGATCCCCAGACCCGGCAGCGCCACGTGCGACACCGCGTCCCCGGCGAGCGCCATCCGGCGCATCTGCGCGAAGGCCCCGACCGCCCCCGCGGCGGCCGCGGCGAGCAGGGCCAGGACCAGCGCGGCCAGAGAGGTCATTGCAGCGGCCTCTCGGCGGGCTCGTGGGGGTCCCGGTGGTGCGGGACGCAGAAGATCTCGTCCAGCGCCGCGGGCGAGAGGACCTCCTCCGGCGCCCCGAAGCCGATGGCGCGCCGGTTCAGGCAGAGCACCTGGTCGGCCTGCGCGCGCACCTGGTCGAGGTCGTGGGAGACGAGCACCATCGCCAGCGAGAAGCGCTCGACCAGCTCCCCGATGAGCTCGAGCACCTGCGCCTCGGTTTTCCGGTCCAGGCTCGCGGTCGGCTCGTCGAAGAGGACCAGCTCGGGCCGGCCCAGCAGCGCGAAGGCGATGAGCGCCGCCTGCAGCTGCCCGCCGGAGAGGTGCCCCACCGGGGCCCGCAGCGCCTCCCGCGGCAGGCCGACCAGCCGCGCGACCTCCTTCACCCGGTCGCGCCCGACGCCCAGGACGTGGCTCTTGGCCACCAGGAGATCCTCGGCGCTCAGCGGCAGGCTCCGGTCGGCCTCCACCCGCTGGGGCACGTAGCCCAGGCGAAGTCCCCTCGCGAAGACGATCCGCCCGGTGTGCGGCACCACTCCCGCCAGGGCGCGCAGCAGCATCGTCTTGCCGGCCCCGTTGGGCCCGACCACCGCGACCGTCTCGCCGCGCCCGACCGAGAAGGTCACGTCCTCCACGACGGTCTGGCCGTCCAGAACGACCCCCAGGTGCTCGACCCGCAGCAGCTCCTGCGCCATGGCCTCGCCCGCCCGTCGTCCGGTGAAGCTAGGGGGCCGAGGGGCCCAAGGCCAGCCGGCTGCAGGCCGGCAGCGG
The DNA here is from genome assembly GCA_036504155.1 of Myxococcales bacterium. GTDB lineage: Bacteria > Myxococcota > Myxococcia > Myxococcales > UBA5297 > JACRCT01. The sequence continues at coordinate 36,426 of DASXVQ010000114.1, read as the reverse complement.
AGGCCGGCGCGGAGGGCCGGACGCCTCCGGCGGGGACGCCCGAGGCTCCGAATCCGGGATGCTCCGAGAATTCGGCGTTGGCGCGCAGGCCGGCGACTTTGGACGCGGCGCCCGGGATGCCTAGGTTTTTTGGGCCATGTCCGGGACCCTCGACCGCTGGCTGGAGGAACACGGCCTCAACCGCTACGGCGACCGGCCCGGGACGAGCTACACGGGCGGCACGCCGCTCTTCGACGAGCGCACCGGCCAGACCGAGGACCGCGAGGAGCACGTCCGCAAGAAGCACCCGGAGGCGCCGCCGAAGTCGAAGCCGGAGGAGCCCGAGAGGCGATAGCCCCCAACGTTCGGCCCCTGGCCCCTCGACGTGCGCGGGGTGAAGGGCCAGCTTCCTCGACAGAGGAGGCCCCCGTGCGCATCGCAGCCCTGAGCTTCGGATTGCTGGTCGCTGCGGCCCTGGTCGTCGCCCTGTGGGGCGGCAGCGTCTACAACTCGCTGGTCGGGCTCGACCAGGGCGTGCAGGCGCAGTGGGGCCAGGTCGAGAACGTCTACCAGCGGCGCGCCGACCTGGTGCCCAACCTGGTGGAGACCGTCCGCGGCGCCGCGGCCTTCGAGCGCGACACCTTCACCCAGGTGGCGCAGGCGCGCAGCCAGGTCGCCCAGCTCCCGCCGCAGGCGCTCGAGAACGCCACGCGCGATCCCGCGGCCTTCCAGCGCTTCCAGCAGGCCCAGGACGCGCTGTCCTCGGCGCTCACCCGGCTGCTGGTGGTGACCGAGCGCTACCCCGACCTGCACGCCACCGAGAACTTCCGCACACTGCAGGCGCAGCTGGAGGGCACCGAGAACCGCATCGCCGTCGAGCGCATGCGCTTCAACGAGGCGGCGCAGGCCTTCAACACCCGCCGCAACAGCTTCCCGGCGATCGTCGTGGCCGGCTTCTTCGCCGGCCGCTTCGCCGAGAAGCCCTACTTCAAGGCCCAGCCCGGCGCGGAGAAGGCGCCCGCCGTGCGCTTCTAGCGCCCATGCCCCGCCCGCCGCCCAGCCTCGGGCCTCCGGCCGGCCGCATCGCCGCGCTCCTCCTCGCGCTCTCGGCCTGCATCCCGGTCGGCCCTCCCCGCTCGTCCATCCCCCCCACGCCCACCGCCTGGGTCACCGACCGCGCGGGGGTCCTCTCCCCGGGGAAGCGCGAGGCGCTCGACCACAAGCTCGAGTTCTTCGAGCGCAAGACCGGCCACCAGATCATCGTCTTCATCGACCGCAGCATCGGTCCGGCGCCGCTGGAGGAGTGGGCCGCGCGCACCTTCCAGGCCTGGGGCGTCGGCCGCAAGGGGCTGGACGACGGCGCGGTGCTCTTCGTGCTCGCCGACGACCACAAGGCGCGCATCGAGGTGGGCTACGGGCTGGAGGACCGCATCCCCGACGCGGTCGCCTCGCGCATCATCGACGAGGCGCTGATCCCCGGGATGCGCTCCGGCGATCCGGACGCGGCGCTCGGCGCGGCCGTGGACCGCCTGGTGGCCGCCGCTTCGGGGACGCCCCAGGAGCCGGGCCCTCCGGTCTCTTCCACTGCGACCGGCAGCCGTCCGGGCGCGCCGGGAGCGCCGGGCGCGGCGCAGCTGATCTTCCTGGTGGTCGTGGGCTTCGCCCTGCTGGTCCTCTTTGCCACCCACCCCACGCTCGCCCTGTGGCTGCTCTTCAACCTGGCCTCCGGGGGCCGCGGAGGGGGCGGGCGCTCCGGGCGCGGCGGTTTCTCCGGAGGCGGGGGCCGGTCCGGCGGCGGCGGTGCCTCGGGGTCCTGGTGACCCGGAAGAGGAGCTCCCAGTGCGACGGCTGACGCGCAGGCAGTTGCTGGAGCGGATCGACGGCGAGCGGATCCGTCAGGCCATCGAGGACGTCGAGCGGCGCTCCACCGGCGAGGTCCGCGTCTCCATCTCCACCTTCTTCTGGGGGAGCGTGCGCCGGAACGCGGAGCTGGCCTTCACCCGGCTGGGCATGGCCGCGACGAAGGAGCGCAACGCGGTGCTCTTCTTCCTGGTGCCCTCGCGCCGGCGCCTGGTGGTGATGGGCGACACCGCCATCCACGAGCAGGTCGGCGGCGAGTTCTGGGGGAAGCTGAGCGACGACATGCTGCAGCGCATGCGCGCCGGCGAGTTCACCGAGGGCCTGGTGCTAGGCATCGAGCGCGCCGGCGAGGTGCTGGCGCGGCACTTCCCGCGCCTCGTGCCGGGACCCAACCTGCTGCCGGACGAGATCGATCTGGGGCCGCGGCACCCGCCCGCGTGACTTTGGTCAGCCCGGGTAGGCCGTCGGGATCTCGCGGGTGGACGGCTCGAGGTCGAGGGCCGCCAGCTCCGCGCGCCGGTCGGCGAGGTACGCCTGCGTCTCGACGATGCGGGTATCGAGCGAGGTGGCGTAGCGCTCCAGCCCCTCGCGCGAGCTCTTGCCGTTGACGCCGACCTGCTCCTCGAAGAGCCTGACGCTGCCCTTCAGCCAGGTCTCGTCGGCGAGCATCCGTCCGAAGGAGCCCTCCTCGTTGGAGGCGGGCATCTCCTTGATCCAGAACTCGCCGCGGGCCAGGAGCTGATCCTCGAGCCCCAGCGCGGCGGCGTGGCTGCGGATGAGCTTGCTGGTCGAGGCGATCTTCTCGTCCAGGGCCTTCAGGGCGGGCGCCTTCTCGGACAGCTCGGCCTTGAGGTCGCGGGTGACCTGGTCCTTGATGTCCGCCAGCGACGGGTCTCCCTCGATCGACGCGATGACCTCGTTGAGGTTGTCGACGCGGTTGGCGAGGCTGACCCGCTGGTTGTTCAGGTCCCAGAGCCCGCCGGCCTCGGCGTGGAGGGCCTGCGCCGGGGTGCCCGGCTCGGCGAACGGGAGCTCGGCGGCGAAGGCCACGGTCTGAACGGACGCCTGGTCCATCAGCGCGCGGATCTCGTCGCGGCGCGCGGCCATCTTCGCCGTCAGGTCCGCCAGCTCGGCGCGAGACTGGGCGAGCTGGTCGCTGCCCTGGATCTTGAGGGTCTCCGGGTGCGCCAGCTGGGCCCGCGTCTCCTCGAGCGACTTCCGGGACAGCGCGAGCGATTGCTCCTGGTTGGCGATGTTCGCGGCCAGGTTCTGCTTCTCGGATGCGGTGTCGTCCAGCTTCAGCTTCGGGCTGCCGACCTCGACCACGCCCAGCTGGCCGGACTTGAAGGTCACCTCGAAGAACGCCTGGACCTGCCGGAACGCCGAGGGGTTGGCGTGCTCGGCCGTGAGCTCGAGGCGGGCGTCGGCCCCCTCCCCGACCACCTTGACGGTCGCGCTCTGGCCCTCGTCGGCCCACGGCGCGGGGAGCCGGACGGACGTGATCTCCTTGGCGAGGTCGGCGCTCATCGGCGGCTCGAGGCTCGCCAGGGGCAGCGAGACGGCCACCGTCGCGTCGCGGCGATCGGCGTCCATCGTGAGGAGGATGGGCTCCGCGAGCTTGGCGCGGAAGTGCGTGTCGGCGACGCTGATCCCGGGCCGGGGCGTCTCGGTCGGCATCGGCCCTTCGACGACCACGTTCAGCTTGTCGGAGGAGACCTCGAGGACGCTCTTCTGGCCGGACTTGGTCTCCAGCTGCAGCGGCACGGTGAGCGCGAAGGCCTTGGGCGAGACGTGCTCGGCGGTCACCTCCAGGCGCGCGCTGGCGCCCTCGCCCTGCACCTTGAACCGCACCGACTGGTTCTTGGCGCCGAACGGCTCGGGCAAGCGGATGCCGACGATCTGCTTGGCCATCTCCGCGCTCATCGGCGGCGAGACCTGCAGCAGCGGCACCGTGAACGAGGCGGTCCCGTCCTTCAGCTCCAGGGACGACGAGGTGACCTCGAAGCCGTCGGGCACCGCCGCCCGGTACGTGACGCCAGCCGAGGCAGGCCCGGCGCTCGCCGCCGGGACCGCGCCGGGCGAGCCGGGCACGAATTCGCTGCTGCCCTTCCACCCTGCGGGCGCCGTGGGCGCGGCCGGGGTATTGGAGGGCGAATCGTGCTTGATGCCGAGCAGGTGATCGATGAGTTGGTGGACCTTGGTCTCGAGGAGGTGTCCGATGCTCGGCATGGCCTTGCTCCCGCGCGGTTTGGAGGCTGGAGACGCTAGTCGCGCGATCAACACCAGGCAAGCGACCAGGGGTAAGGCACCTCGAACCGGCATCCGGCCTGAAAGTGCAGACGGCCAAGGCGACCGCGCAGCGGAAAGACCCGGCACACCAGGTCCTGCCTCCACCGGCGCCGACGCCGGCGGATCAGGGCATCGGCTGCGAGCCGGTCGAGGGCGCCGCGTGCATCACCGGCCAGCCGTTCTCGAAGGTGACCCGGTCGGCGAGGACGAGGCGGCCGGGGCTCTGGCCGACCTTGCCGGCCATCCACGCGTGGTAGACGTGCATCCAGTCGCCGCTGGGGCCGGGCAGGACCGAGCCGTGGCCGGGGCCCGCCCAGGCGCCGCGGGTCACGAGGATGGGGTTGCCGGCCTTGGTGAACGGCCCGGTGGGGCTGGTGGCGCGGGCCACCCCGACCGCGTAGGCGGTGCTGGCGTAGCCGTTGGCGCTGTAGAACAGGTAGTAGAAGCCGCCGCGCTCGATCATCCACGGCCCTTCGATGACGCCGCCCTCCCAGCCCAGGTCGTTCTCGATGAGGGTCGTCGCCGTTCCGGTGAGCGAGAGCCCGTCGGCGGCGAGGGTCTGGATGCGGATGGGCGTCTTCTGCCCCACCGCGTTCCCGTCCGGCTTCCAGAGCAGGTACTTGGTGCCGTTCGAGGCCTCGAAGTAGTGGACGTCGATGACCCCGGGGCTCGCCGTCTGCAGGAGCGGCTGCGGCTGGGCGGTGTACGGGCCCTCGGGCCTGGTGGAGGTGGCCGCGCCCAGAGCGAAGACGCCGTTGGTGTGCCGGGCGCTGAAGTAGGCGACGTAGGTGCTGCCGACCTGGTGGAGCTCGGGGGCCCAGAAGTCGCCGGTGGCCCACGAAGGCTTGTACCCCTGCGGCATGACGCTGCCGATGAGCTGCCAGTGCACCAGGTCCGCCGACTTGCGCAGCGGGTAGGCGTTGGCGGCCGAGCCCGAGGTGCAGGCCAGGTAGTACTCGCCGGCGGCGAGCATGACGCCGGGGTCCGGGCAGTCCACGTCGACCACTGGGTTCGCGTAGAGCCCGCCGCACTGCGTGTAGCGCAGCGCCACCTCGCAGGCGCCGGAGCCGGAGAAGGTCGGGCCCCAGCCGTTGGAGAGCTGGGCCACCGAGTTGCCTGCGCTGGCGCGGCAGACCCCGTCCCAGGTCACCCGCCCGGCCACGTCGTCGAAGTAGTCCGGGTGGCCGGGGGCGGGCAGCCACGTGTCGCCGTAGCCGATGCGCGTGGAGCAGGCCGGCGCCGGGGCCGGGCACGAGCCGCGCTGGTCCAGGGCGAGGACGCAGCCGCTGCGTCCCTGGAAGAAGGGCTTCCACCCGTTGGAGAGCGTGGCGAAGGAGTTGCCGGCGGCGTCCTGCGCGCAGCTGCCGTCCCAGGTGACCACACCCTGGGCGTCGTCGAAGTCGTCGGGGTGGCCCGAGGGCTTGAACCAGGCGGCGCCGTAGGTGACGCGCGTGAGGCACGGAGGCGGCGGCTCGCCGGCGTCCGGCCCGGGCTGGGCCGCGTCCGGACTCGCTCGGGCGGCATCCGCTCCGGCCTGCGCCGCGGCATCGACCCGCGGCGCGGCGTCCCGCGAGAGGTCCCCTGCGTCCTCGTCCTGGTCGATCGCCGCATCGGCGCCGGGGGGAAGATGGGCGGCATCGCCGGCCGGCGGCAGACCCGTGTCCGACGTGGACGAGGCATCGCCCGGATCGACCACCGCCGCCTCGCCGCAGGCGAAGAGGAGCAGCGCCAGGAGAACGGGCAAGGGTCTCATCGTCGGTGCTCCTTGGAAGCGGCAGCGCTCGGCGTTGGAAGGCCGGCTCGCGCGCCAGGTCGCGCTACCGCGCTACCGCGCCTCCGGCGGGATCGGCAGGACGGTCACGGTCTGCGGGGCCTTCGCCTGGAAGGTCTGCGGCGCGAGGCCGCGCACCTCGACCGCCATCGTGTAGTAGCCCAGCTCCCGCCCCTGACTCTCCTCGAGCCCCACGAACAGCGTGTAGGCGCCGGGCTCCACGGATCGAAAGAGCGCGCCGTCCAGGCCCTGCTCGCCCCAGATGCCCTGCCGCCAGAGCTCGAGGTAGCCAGCGTAGTCGCGGGGCAGCGCCGCCTCCCCGGGGACGAGGAAGCTCCACTGGTCCCACAGGCCCGTCACCGTGACCTGCGCCCCGCCGTCGCGCATGGAGACCACCAGCCCGGAGAGCCCCTGGGGCGGCACTTCGACGGTCCGCGGCAGCACCTCGAATTCCCGCTCCGGTTCCCAGAGCTGGACCTGCCACGGGCCGGGCCACACGCCGGCGATGGAGAAGGTCCCGTCGGGCGCGACCTCCCCGGCGCGGATCCGCGGGCCCGACTTGAGCGCCACCTTGGCCTTGGTCAGCGCCGCCAGCCCGCGGTTGGGCACGACGCGGCCGGTGACGACCACCCCGGGCCTGAGCGAGACCGGGTAGCTGCCGGCCTCCGGCGTCATCGCCACCGCCGCCGACAGGAACCCGTCGTGCCGGACCACCAGGGTGGCCAGGCCGGGAGCGTCGGCGAGGGAGAAGCGGCCCTGCCCGTCCGTGCGCACCTGGGCGCCGGCGCGCGCCTGCATGCGCGCGTCCTCGTCGTCGGGCAGGCCCGCGGCCGCCAGGTCGATGGACGCGCCGGAGATGGGCTGGCCGGTCGCGGAGTCGGTCACCACGCCGTCGACGGTCCGCGGCGGCTCGAGCACCACGTCGCCGAGGGCGACCTGCGTCTCGCGCCCGGCCTGGACGCGCCGGGTGTGCTGCGCGAAGCCCTGCGCCTCGAACGAGAGATCGACGGCGGAGCCGCGCTGGACCGGGTACGAGAACGAGCCGTCCGGCGAGCGGACGGGCTGGCCGTTCAGGCGGTACTCGGTCGCGGGCCGGCCGTCGGGAAGCAGCACGCGGCCGCGGATGGAGCCTTCCTCGGAGAGCACCAGCCGCACCTTCGCATCGCCGGTCGGCACCAGCGCCTGGCTGTCGCCGCGCCGGGAGTAGCCGGGCTGCTGCGCCGACACGCGATAGCGATCGAACCGCAGGTGCCCGAGCGAGAAGCGCCCCTGCTCGTCGGCGCGGGCGAAGGTGGCGCGGTAGGTGGAGATGGGGCTCTGGACGATGGCGATGCCTTCCGGATACGCCTCGAGCCAGGCGTTGGGGACGGGCCGCCCGCGGGAGTCCACCACCTGGCCGCGGATGGTCCTGCCTGGCTCGAAGCGCAGGTTCAGGCCGGAGGTCTTCTCGAAGACGATGACGCGCTCGGCGGCGCACACCGAGCTCTCGCCGGGGCCCGGCTCGCTGATGGCCACCACGTAGTAGGGGACCCCCGGCTCGATGCCGTCGATGCGGAACGATCCGTACTCGTCGGTGTGCGTCTCCCCGAGCACCCGGGTCATCCGCTCCTCGGGCAGCGCGGCGACGCGCGCCCCCGGATGCGGGAGCCCGTCCACGTCGAACACTGTGCCGACCACCGTCAGGCCGGGCTGGAGCGTCAGGCGCAGGTCGTCGGCCGGGGCCGTGGCGTCGAACTCCTGGACCACGAAGCCGTCGCTCTCGACCTCGATGCGGTACCGGCCGGGGACCAGCCCGTCGACCTCGAAGCGGCCCTTGCTCGGCTGCACCGCCTGGCCCGTGCTCCGCTGGCCGCTGCGCACGCTCAGCGCCTTCCAGCGGACGCGGGCGCCCTGGGGGTCGACGACGAGGCCCGACAGGTAGGCCGCGGACCAGAGCCGGAGCCGGACCTCGCGGGTCGCGTTCGGCTCGACGCTCACCGAGGTGCCCAGGTCGCGCAGGGTGTGCGGCGCCAGGGCATGGACCTGGTAGCGCCCGGGAGGCGCCGAGACGACGAAGCGGCCATCCGGCGCCGTCCTCGCCTCGAGCGTCTGGCCGCTGCCCCGGGCCTCGACCACGGCCCCGGCGCGCGGCCGGTCGCGCTCGTCGACGACGGTCCCCGAGAGCAGGCCTCCCACCGCGAGCTCCAGGCGCAGGCGGGCGGGCTCCTCGCCCAGGACGATCCTCGGGCTCGCGCAGGCCACGTGGGCGCCGGCGTTGGCGCAGACCGTGACCGTGGTGACGTCTCCCGGCTCCAGGGCGGCGGCGGCGACGCCCTCCTCGGCGGCGCGGGCCGCCAGCCACTGGAAGGTGGGGCCCAGCTCGAAGCGGAAGCTGCCGGATTCGTCGGCGACGGTCTCGGCGCTCGCCGGGCCCGCGAGCAGCACGCGGCTGGCGACGGGCCGCCCGTCGCGCAGGACGTCTCCGGCGAGCCAGACCGGTCCGGTGGGAATCGCCCGCGCCGGCGCCCTGCGGAGCGCGGCGGCCTTGACCCCGGCCGTGCTCGCCTTCATCGGGATGGTCTTGGGCCACACCAGCCAGACGAGCCCTGCGACGCAGAGCGCCTGGAGGAGGCCGACGAGCACCGGGCGGAAACGAGCCATCGCGCGGATGTTATCGCCGCCGGGGCGCAGGGGTCAGGAGTTCCACGCCACAATCTCGCGCAGGCCGGCCGGGACGACGCGCCAACCCCTTGAAATGCGCGGGCCCTCGGAGGGTCCCCCGCAACGCCGCGGTCCTCTTCCTGGTCGAGCAGGGCCTGAAGGCCGAGGAGTGCGCCCGACCGGTGGCGGGAACGTCGACCTTTCTTCGTGGAAGGACGCGTGGGCCGCAGCGCTCGAGAAGGGCAAGCCGCATATGCTGATCACGATGCGCTCGGGGATGGTCGAGGAAGCCTGCCCCGACGGCCTGGATCACTCGGCCAGCGAGATCCACGATGCTGCCAGGAGCCAGATCCGGTCCTGCCGACGTTGAACGGAGCCTGCCGTGCCTGTCTCCATCCTCTTCGTGTTCCTGGTCTTCGGCGTCGGCGGGTCGCTCGGGATGGCGCTCGCGCAGCGCACGTCGGTGCCCACCTGGGCGCTCGCGACGATCGCCGTCGCGGGCGTCGCCGGGTACTACGTCGCGGCGATGGGCCTGCCCTTCTCCGGCCCGCTCAGCGAGCTCGCCGTCGTCCTCCTGGCGGCGCTGGCGATGATCGGTCCGGCGGCCTGGTTCTTCCGCAACGGCAAGACCCTCACCGAGAAGCAGCGCGCGGCCAAGGAAGAGAAGCGCGCCCTGCCCCAGAGGGACCTGCTGCTCATCGCGCCGGTCATGGTCCTGGCGCTGTTCGCCTTCGCGACCGTCCTGGGTACGCTGACCTCGCGGATCAACTACGCGCTCTGGCTGCGCTGGTCCTGCGACGGGACGGTGGTCGAGCGGACCCGCGACAAGGGCAACCACAACCTGCCGCTGGTCATGGCCAAGTGCGGCGACCAGCTCGAGCGGTTCGAGGTCGTCAGCGACGGCTTCTGGGACGCGGCCCAACCCGGCCAGAGGCTGGTCAAGATCGCGGGCTCGCCCTACGCCACGCTGGAGGGCGCGAAGGTCCGGATGGTGCCCCTGCAGGTCCGGTGGTGGAACGACCCGGATTGAGGCGGCCGGGCTACCAGCCCAGCCACGCGGCGATGGGGATGGCGAAGAGCCAGGCCGCGGCGACCAGCGGCGAGCCCATGACCTTGGGCTTCTTCTCGTCGCGCGTGCCCCACAGCGCGTAGAGCGCGTAGGCCACCGCGACCAGCACGGTCACCGCGGCGCAGACCAGCGCGGGCCGGAAGCCGACGCCGGCGCCGAGCACGGCCATGAGCTTGACGGCCCCCATGCCGAGGCCCCTTCCGCGCAGGAGCCTGAACACGAAGATGGCCAGCGCGGGGTAGACGACGGCCCCCAGGAGGCTGCTGGCCAGCCCGGTCCCGAACGCCGCGCCCAACCCGAACATCACGGTCTTGAGCGCCAGCGTGAGCAGGAGGGCCGGCAGCGTCACGGCGTTGAGGATCTTCCCGGTCCGCACCTCGGTGACCAGCGAGACGAAGATCGCCACGGTGGCGAAGACGAGGGGCCTGAGATCCGGCTGCACCACGGCTCTCTCCTCCCTACCCCTGCCCTTGGCCGAAGCGCTGGCGCAGCACCGCGACGCCGTCGCCCTGGAGGTCCGCCAGCGCCACCACCCGCCCGGTGACCGCGAGGATCAGCGACTGCACGGGACCTTTGAGGACCGGCCCTTCCCCGTGAGACCAGGCGAGGTCGGTGGCCTCGAAGCGCAGGCCCTCGCGCCAAGGCTTCTTCAGGAACTGGCGCGCCGGGCTGTCGAAGAGCACTCCCAGCACCGCGCGGAGGACTTCCTCGTCCAGCGCGCGGACGATCCCCAGCGGCCGGCGCAGGTCCAACCCGTGGACCACGACCTCGGTCAGCACGACCTCCGGCCCCGCCCCCGGCGGCCGGACGCGGCTGGCGGCCTGGCCGCGCAGCACCGCCACCAGGTCCGGCACGGGACGCTTCGCGCGCTCCCAGGTCAGCTTGTCGGTGCCCTTGTCGAGGCTGCCGGTGGTCAGCGCGGCCCAGAGGAACGAGCCGATCGAGCCGTCGAGCCCGAGGACCAGGTGCGCCGCGACGTCGCGGACGGTCCAGGTGGGCACCAGGCTCGGCGTGCGCAGCTGCTCCTCGCTCAGCCCCGCGATGAGATCCGCGAGTGCCCGGCGCTCCTCCGCGACCCTGTCGAATACGTTCATGGCGTCGCAGTGTAACCGAAGGCCGCTGGCGGCGCCGGGGGCCGCCTCGACGGTCGCGGCCGGACTGGAGGCACCGCCTTCTTCCTGCCTCTCGACCTCTCGCTGGGCACGGTGGCGCCCTCGACGCTGCTCGCGCGGGCGAGGGCCTTGGGCGTGGAGGTCGAGGCCCAAGGCCGAGACCGAGGCCGGCCGCTGAAGGGTTTGTGGAACCACCCGTGCGCCCGCGCCGGCTGCGATGAGCGGCCGGGATGGCCACCTTCGCTGAGGCGCGCGATGCGCACGACCGAGAGGACCGCCATGCCCGACCAGCCGACCGACCGCCCAAAACTCGAAAACCTGCCGCAGATCCCGGCCGAGCAGAGGCCAGCGGACTGGCAGCCGGAGAAAGAGACCGACCCGAGCAAGCTCGTGGACTACGCCGACCCGAGCAGCGCGCCGGAGGAGGGCGCGTACTGACGGGTCAAGGAACGTAGATGCGCCCTTCGATTTCTTCCCGGGGCAGATAGGTGTGGCACTCGTTGCAGTGGCCTGCTCGCGGATCCGGCATCTGCAGCGCACGCCCGACCCGCTCGACCCTCGCGTGGAACGGCGCGGTCAGGTCCTCGGCCGTGTAGAAGTTGCCTGCCCAAGCCGGGCAGCCGGCGGCGGAGCTAGCCACCGACCGGTTGCACGGCAACCAGAGGCCCCCGGCCGGCAACCGGGCCCAGCCGCCCGAGGGAGCGTGCCTCAGACCGCGGTGCGTTGGTCGGCGGCGACCGTCTTGCTGGTGTCCACGGTGATCGCGCCCGCGGAGTCGACCGTGACCGCGTAGTGCGGGAGCGGATCTTGCGCCGGCCCCTGCAGTACCTGGCCGTTGGGGCCGAAGACGCTGCCGTGGCAGCTGCACTGGATCTGCTGAGCGCTGACGCCGCCGGCCAGGTTGCAGCCAGCGTGGGTGCACGTCAGGGACAGGGCGTACAGCCCACCCGAGTCGCGCATCAGCACGCAGGAGGAGTCGGAGGCCGTCAGGGTCTGGCCGACGGCGATGTCCTTGACGTTGCCGACGCCCAGCGTGGTCCCGCCCCCGCCCGAACCCGAGGAGCAGGCCCCGACGACGGCTCCCGCGGACAACACGAGGAACTGGCGGCGGGTGCAACCGGTGCAAGCGCTCATCGGCGACTCCTCTCGAGAGGCGGGCAAGCTAGTGCACGGACGGCCTGGAGTCATCCGACGTGTGCGCGCCCCTCCGGTTTCTGCCTGCGACCAGACCCGCCGCGAGCTGGCGATCCCCTGCCCGTCCGTCCCCTCGGACGGATGGGGCACCGACGGGACCGTGGAGAGCGCTGGCCGCGGCGGAGCGGCGACGCCACCTTGTTGCGACGTGCTGGCCCCCAGGCGGCTGGCCCGACTTCGAGGGGGGAATCGATGAAGAGGATCCTCGCGGCGCTCGCTTCGGTGGGAACGGTGGCGCTCCTGGTCGGGGCGGCAGCGAACTCCGCGGAGCATGGCAAGGCGATCTACGCCGAGAACTGCAAGAGCTGCCACGGCGCCGACGGCAAGGGCAGCGCGAAGAAGGCCCAGATGCTCAAGGTGGCGCCGGAGACCCTGGACCTGACCCGGCCCGCCCTCAAGAAGATGCCGCGCGCCGAGGTCAAGGCCCTCATCGAGAAGGGCAAGGGCAAGATGCCCGGCTTCTCGGAGGATCTGAAGCCAGCGGACGTCGAGGCGGTGACCGACTACACCGAGCACCTGGCGAGGCAGCCGAAGTAGCCGGCGGCCAGCGCCTCCTCGCAGTCGCCGAGGGAGAGCTCCGGCTTGCCCGTCGCAGGCGTCCCGGCCCGAGCGAGGTGCGAGCGTCCAGGTAACCCGCCGGGTGTTCGTTCCTGGGGTTCCAGAAGGCGCGCCCGGTCACTTCACCGGTTGGCCCGGCATCGCCTGGCCGGCGCCGCCATCCAGCGTGAGGCGGACCCAGCGGTGTGCCTCCTCCATGTCGGCGAAGGTCTGGACCTCGATGGGGATCTTGCGGATGCGGTTGGAGAGGGCGAAGCCCTTGGCCGCGAGCTGCACGCCGACCGAGCGGCTGGCGATGGCCATGGCGCGCAGCTGCAGGTCGGAGCGGCCGGTGATCCCCAGCCAGAAGCTGGGCACCTCGAGCTTGACCACCGGGATGGAGTCGCTGACCCGGAAGCAGACGCCGATGGGCCCGCGCGCCGCGGCCTTCTCCATGGCGGCGATCAGGGGGCCCTGGAGGTCGGGCGCCATGTTCCGGGGGTCTTCGTAGGCGACCAGGAAGAGCCCGGGCTCGGGTTCGCTGAAGAAGGTCGTGTTTTCCATCGTTTTCGAGCTTAGCAGCGGAGCGCCGCTCGGCGCCGCCACCCGAGCGTCGACGAGGTGGACTCCAAGTGAATCGGTCAGGGGCTGCCCTCCGGCGCTGGGGTGCGGGTAGAATCCCGCCCCGTGGACACGCCCTCCTCCCGCCCCAGCAACCCGGCCAGCTCCCCGGGGACGTTCTCCGACCGCCGGGCGCGGGTGCAGGCGGCGCTGATCTCCCGCAACGTGGCGTCCCAGGGCGACCCCGACGGCTCCTGGGCGCACGAGAAGTTCGTCACCCGCGCGCGCACGCTCTTCTACGCGCGGCTGGCCTTCATGAGCATCGGCCTGGGCCTGCTCGCGGTGCCCTACTGGAGCGCCACCTTCGGCATCCGCGGGCACATGGGGTTCGTCGTCTACTTCGGGATGCTGGGCTACTCCATCGCCAACTTCCTGGTGCTGGAGCACCCGACGGTGGGCCGCTACGCCACCTTCGTCACGCTCTGCCTCGACCTGTTGGTGATGGTCTACCTGATCGAGGCGTCCGGCGGCCTGCACAGCCCGCTCTTCGCGACCCAGCTGATGTTCACGACGCTGTTCGTGATCCTCTTCCCCAAGCCGCTGGCGATCCTGCCGCCGATGCTGACCCTGCCCATCGTGGCCAAGCTGGACACGCTGCTGGGCACGCGCGAGCTGGGCCTGAACGACCTGCTCATCCTCATCTGGTACTCGGCGCTGAACTTCATCGTGGTCTACGTCTTCGTGTACCTGAACGAGCGCGAGGACGCGGCGCACCGCGACGTGGTGACGCTGGAGCGCGACCTGCAGGGCCTGGCGGTGGTGGAGGAGCGCAACCGCCTCTCCCGGGAGATCCACGACGGCCTGGGCGCCTCGCTCAGCTCGCTCATCATCCAGGCCGAGTACCTGCAGACCATGGCCAAGGACGAGGACCTGCGCCGCGAGATCGCCGAGCTGAAGACCTGCGCCGAGGAGTCCATCGACGAGCTGCGCCGCTCGCTGCGCATGATGCGCGCCGACTTCGAGCTGGTGCCGGCGGTCGAGGACTACTGCCGCACCTTCGGCGACCGCTCGAAGCTCCCGGTGCGCGTCGAGAAGGACGGCGTGCCGCGCACGCTCTCCAACGAGGCGCAGCTGGCCATCTTCCGCGTCCTCCAGGAGGCGCTCTCCAACGCCTCCAAGCACGGCAAGCCCAGGGAGATCGTGGTCGCCCTGCGCTTCGACGACCTGCGGCTGACCCTGTCGGTGAAGGACGACGGCGTGGGCTTCGACACCAAGTCGACCTTCAAGGGCCACTACGGGCTGACCAACATGAACGAGCGCGCCGCCAAGGTCGGCGGCGAGGTCCAGGTGGACAGCACGCCCGGCAAGGGCACGCAGATCACGCTCATCATCCCCTTCGCCGGCTGGACGAGCCGGGCGTTGGCGGGGTGAGGACAAGCGGTAGGCTGTAGGCCGCAGCCCGACGGCTCGGCTGGAGGACACATGACGGACGGCAACCCGAACAACCCCTCGCAGCCCACGGCGCCCACCGCGCCGGCCAAGATCCGCGTGCTGGTCGTCGAGGACCAGCCCAAGATCCTGCGCAACCAGCTCAAGGTGCTCGAGTCCGCCCCGGAGATCGAGATCGTCGGCACGGCCATGAACGGCGAGTCGGCGCTCGACGAGATCCCGCGCTGCACCCCCGACGTGCTGCTGCTCGACCTGGGCCTGCCGCGGATGAGCGGCATCGACGTGACGCGCGAGGTGAAGGCGCGCTGGCCGAAGGTGGAGATCCTCATCTTCACGATCTTCGACGAGCAGAACAAAGTGCTGGAGGCCATCAAGGCCGGCGCCTCGGGCTACCTGCTCAAGGGTGCGACCTCCGAGAAGATCATCGAGGCCATCCGCGACGTCTGCGCCGGCGGCACCGTCATCCAGCCCAGCCTCGCCCGGAGCCTGCTGGGCCACTTCCGGGCCAACACCCCCGACGCGCCGCAGCAGCTGCCCGACGACGGCCAGCGCCCGCTCTCCGACCGCGAGCGCGAGATCCTCCAGCTCATCGCCAAGGGCGTCTCCAACAGCGAGGCGGCGACGGTCTTGAGCCTGTCCAAGGCCACCATCCGCACGCACCTCGAGCACATCTACCAAAAGCTCGAGGTGACCAACCGCGTGGAGGCCGTGACCGAAGGCATCCGCAAGGGGATCATCGACGTCTGAAGAGGCAGTCGATAGGCAGTCGATAGTCGGTAGTCGATAGTCGATAGCGCCTCGGCCCCGAGCCCAGATGATCGTTTGCGGGCTCGCCGAGGCGGGATCTCCAGGACAGGTTGCCAAAGCCAGGCGGAAGCTGGCTCAAGGCCCTATCGACCATCGACTATCAACTATCGACTGCTCCTTCAGAACCTTGCGCCAAGGTTGAGCGTCGCGTCGAGCCTGACGCCTCCGCCCGGATCGACCGGCTTGTCCCCCACCAGCAGCTCGCCCCCCACCGCGGCGCCCAGGCGCAGCACGCCGGCGTTCGCCTGGACCCCCAAGGCCACCGGGACCGTGAAGGTGGTCGCCCCGTGGACGTCCGCACCCGGGTTCCCGCCGCGGACGTGGAAGTGCGTCATCCCGGCGCCGGCCTCGAGGTATGGCCGCAGCGGGCCCTCGAGCGGCATCGCCTTGACCGTGGCCTCGCCTCCGTCGCGCTGCAGGACCGGCTGCGACATCGCGTCCCCGGCGCCCACCTGATTGGCCCCGCCGACGTAGGCCAGCCCGACCTCGAAGGCCGGACTGACGAAGCCTTCGGCGCGCACGCCCCAGACCCCGCCCAGCTTCATGCTCGAGCCCAGCGCGCCCGTGTAGTGCCCCACCCCGCCCTCGACGGACACCGCGAAGGGAGGCTCCCCGGCCTCGGCCGCCCGCGGCTCGAACGCCACCGCCACCGCCGAGGCGAACGCTAGGCCCACGACTGCTGCTCGCCGCATGCGGCTGCTCCCGGGGAGGCGAAGGCCCGCGGCGCCTCCATGGCGACCGCGGGCCTCGCCCTGCGATGCTCTCTTCTCTGGCTTCCTACTTCCTAGAAGACGCCGCCGAGCTGGATCTGTCCGTCGTAGATGTCGCCGCCCTGCTTGTCGTTGAAGCCGAAGGCGCCGGTCCGGGTCGCGGGCGTGAAGTTGCGGTCGAACAGGTAGTTGAACGTGAAGCGCGCGCCCGCCTTGAAGTTGCCGATCCGCCAGTCGAGGCCCGCGCCGAGCGGGATGTTGCCGAAGGTGTCGTCCTTGTAGCCGGCCGTCTCGTTGGAGACCGAGGCCTTGTTGATGCCGATGCCGCCGAAGACGAAGGGAGCCACCGCGGTGGGCAGCAGGTTCACGCGCACGTCGACGTTGCCGCCGTTGCGCACGATGCGCGTGCCCGCGTCACCGACCGCCGGGTCCTTCACTCCGTTGGTCGCGCCGGCGTAGCCCAGCTCGAGGCCGACGATGGTGGTCGGCATCGCCGTCACGGTGACGCCCCAGGACGGGCCGGGGCTGATCTTCGGCGCCAGCGAGGAGGTGTAGCCCTCGACGCCAGCGCCGGCCGTCACCGCCAGGCCCATCTGGCCCTTCTTCTCTTCCTTCTTGGTCGTCTTCTCCTGGTCGGCGCCGATCACGGTGACGTTCTGCTGATTGCTCGGAGGCAGCGCGCTCGTGGCGCCCTGCTCCTCGGTGCCGGTCTGCGGAGCGGTCTCGCCGACGTACCCCTGCGACGAGCTGGACTCGCCGCCCATGGTCGAGCCCGTTCCCCCCACGCTCCCCTGCTGCTTCTGCGAGGACGACGGCGTGCAGATGCAGTTGCCGTTCTCGTCCAGCGTGCCCGTGACCTGCCCCTGCGCCGCCGACCCGGACTGCGTCGACGCCGAGCTGCAGTCGGCCTGGCACGTCTTGACCTGGTTCTCGTCGGCAGCAGCAACGCGTGGGACCAAAGCGAGCGCGAGCGCTGCCCCGAGCAGATTGCGGATTCTCATGGCTCGTGGCCTCCCTGGGAGCCTCGTTCTAGGGGCCCCCTCGGGAGGAATGTTCTGGCGGGGCATCGTCCTGGCAAGCGGGGTCGGCCAGGCAGCGCGGCCTCTCGCCCGGCGCGCGCTACTCCAGGCAGGCGAAGCGGTCGGTGCCCGTCAGCGCCGAGCAGGCCCCCTTGGCGCACGTCTTGGTGGCGGTGCAGTCCTGCTTGCACACCAGGTACTCGGTCGAGGCCTGGGTGAGGCGCACGCAGACGTCCTCCGGCCCGCAGTACTCGTCCTTGGTGGCGGTGCACTCCGCGCAGGTCGACGGGTCCGCTCCCTCGCAGCGGGCCACCGCCGCGACGCAGATCTCCAGGCCGGTGGACGGCGTGGCGCAGACCAGGCCCCCGGTGCAGTCGGCGGGCGCGGAGCAGCGGTCGTGGCAGTAGCCCCACGACTCGTCTCCAGGGCGCACGCACGCCTCGCCGCGGCCGCAGTAGGCGAGCGTGGCGTAGTCGCACTTGGTGGGGAAGCTGCCGGCAGGCACCAGGCACACGCCGCGGGTCGGGTCGCTGGGGAACAGGTCGGCGCACGACTGGCCCTGGGCGCAGTCGGGGTTGGGGTCGGCGGTGGTCGGGTCGCAGACCTTGAAGCACTGCCCCAGGGTGTCGCCGCCGGCGTTGATGCACACCAGGCTGCCGCCCGTGCACTTGAGCAGCTCGATGTCGCCGCAGGGCTGGCCCTCGGCGGCGGCGGTCCCGCAGAAGCCGTTGGAGGAGCCGGAGCCGCCGGGGCGGGAGAAGCACTGCCGCGCCGCCCCGCAGATCCTGGCGCCGTCCGCGGAGGTGCAGTCCTTCGAGCAGCGCTTGAGCGTGCCCACCACGCCGCAGGCGAGGCCTTGCTCGCAGGCGCCCTCGACGGGCTTCCCCTCGGCGTCCTTCTCGCAGACCTGGCCTTCCCGGAGCGCTTTGACGCAGGTCAGGCTCGCCGCTTCGCAGGTGAAGCCCGCCTGGCAGCCCGGGTCGCAGGCCGGGACGCTGGCGTCCTGGACCGAGGACTCCACCGGCACGCCGCAGTTGCAGCCGGAAAGTAACGCGAAGAGGACCGCCACGAGGATCGCCGTGTAGGAGCGCATGGGCGAATCCTACGCCGGCCGAGCGACCGGGGGCGAGGCGGACCGGCCCTGCCGCGCCCCAGCTAGGGCGGGCTGTCGCCCTCCGCCCTGGTCGCGATGGCCAGCTGGCTCAGCCCCTCGGCCTTGGCCAGCTCCATCACCGCCACCACCCGGCCGTGCGGCACGCCGGCGTCGGCCTGGACGATGACGGTGGTGTCCGCGGCGTGCTCCTTGGCTTCCTTGAAGGTCACCCGCAGCTCGTCGTCGTTCATCACCTTGCCGCCGATGACCGTGCGCCCGTCCTGCAGGATGGCGACGATGAGGTCGCTCTGGGTGGCGGTGATCTCCCTGGCGCCTCCCTTGGGCAGGTCGACCTTCACCCCGGCCTGTCCGCCGGCGTCCACCAGCGCCGAGCTGGTCACCATGAAGATGATGAGCAGCACCAGGAAGATGTCGGTGAGCGGGGTGATGTTGATCTCGGCGACGACGCCGTCGCCCAGGTCGTCGCCGCTGCCGTCGGGGAGCTTGGACATCGCCATGGGCGTCTCCTAGCTCGCGGACTGCGCCGAGCCCGCCGAGCCCGCCGACGGCGCGGGCGGCTCGGCGCTCTCCGCCGTGACCGTCCCGGGGCGGTGCTCGCCCAGCAGCTCGACGAACTCGTCGGAGAGGAGCTTCACCTCGGCCGAGACCCGGCCCAGGCGCGCCTGGAAGTAGTTGTAGAGGACCACCGCCTCCACCGCGACGAAGATGCCCGCCGCCGTGGTCTCCAGCGCCGCGCTGATGCCGCTGGCCACCACCGCGAAGCCGCCGGTGCCCGCCGCGGCCATGTCCTTGAACGCGGTCTGGATGCCGATGACCGTGCCGAAGAGGCCGACGAACGGCGAGATGGTCCCCAGCGTGCCCAGGATCCACAGGTGGCTCTTGAGCTTGATGAGCAGCTCCATCCGCGCCCGCTCGACCGCCGCCTCGAAGTCCTTGGCGCCCTGGGCCTGCCGGTCGAAGCCCGCCAGGAAGAGGTCGCCCACCAGGGCCTGGCTGCGCTCGCAGGCGCTGCGCGCCCCGGCGAGGTCGCCGCGCAAGAGCGCCTTGCCCACCTGCTCCGCCAGCCGCCGCGCCTGCGCCACCAGCCCCCACCACGCGATGACGCGCTCGGCGGCCACGGCCAGGGCGAGCAGCGAGCACAGGGCGATGACCAGCAGCGAATAGCCGCCATGGGCCAACCTGCCCAAGAAGTTCTCTCCCAACATGGCTCGCTCTTCTCCTCGAGGGTGTCGCGGCGCCGACCGATTGTTACCGGCGAAGGGTGGGGCTTATTCCCTGGAGAATCAAGGGTGCAGACACCCGCCGGGCCGCCGGGATTGCCTCCTGGTCGAAGATGCCCGAGCCGGCCGCGCGTCGCGCGGCTTCAACCCCGCCCGGTTCGCGGTATGGTCCCCGGATGCGACCGCCGCGCCCCGCCTTCGCCCTGCCGGCCCTGGCCCTCGTCCTCGTCCTTTCAGCCTGCCCGCCCCCGCTGCGCTTCGGCCCGGAGGGCGAGATCACCGACGCCACCTACCTCCTGCGCCTGCTCGACGCCCGGTCCGCCGCGCTGCGCTCGCTCAAGGCGGAGGCCAAGGTCAAGGTGAAGACCGAGCAGCAGTCGGGCTCGACCGGGCAGTTCGTCGCGGTCAGGCGCCCGGCCTCGATGCACCTGGAGACCCTCAACTTCTTCGGCAAGCCGGTCGCCGCCCTGTCCTCGAACGGGTTCAAGTTCAACCTCTTCGTCGAGGAGGGCGCGACCTTCTATACCGGCCCGGCCACCGCCGCCAACGTGGGCCGGCTGCTCCCGGTGGCGGTCGACCCCGAGGAGGCGGTGGCGGTGCTTTTGGGCGACGTGCTGCGGCTGCCCGGCGCGGCGGCGCGGGTCGAGCTCGACCGCGACGAGCGCGCCTACCGGCTCACCCTGACCCGGGGCGCGCTCTCGCAGCGGCTCTGGGTGGGGACCCAGGACTTCCGCCTGCTGCGCGCCGACGTGCAGGGCGCCGCCGGCCTGCGGGTCACCTTCGGGGACTTCCAGGCCTTCGGGCCGCACATCTTCCCCATGCAAATCCAGATGTTGGCCCTGCGCGCCGATGGCACCCCGGCGGGAGCCGAGGTGGAGCTGCGCTACAAGGACCTGGAGCTCAACGTCGCGCTCGACCCCTCGCTCTTCGCGCTGGAGATTCCGCCCGGCGCCCGGCAGGTCGAGTTGGATGCCGACGGCAACGAGGTCGGCGCGACTGCGCCGCGGCCGTGACCTTCCCTGACCGACGCGGGACCCCCTCGACCCGGAAGTTCGAGGAAACGGAGGATCTCACGGGCTGTGGTAGTGTCCGAAGCGGCCTGACCTTCCTCTGAAATGGCACCTCCTCCCGCCCAGACCGAGATCGGCAAGTACCGGCTCCTTCGGAAGATCGCTACCGGCGGGATGGCGGAGGTCTATCTCGCGCAGACCTCCGGGCCAGCGGGCTTCCAGAAGACCCTGGTGCTCAAGCGGATCCTCCCGCACCTGGCGGAGGACGCGAACTTCGTCGGGATGTTCCTGAACGAGGCGAAGCTCGCCGCCCTGCTCAACCACCCGGGGATCGTGCAGATCTTCGACCTGGGCGAGGCCGACGGCAGCTACTTCATCGCCATGGAGTACATCGACGGCCCGAACCTGCGCGCCCTGTGCCGCAAGGCCGTCGAGGCGGGCAAGGTCATCCCCTACGAGTACGCCGCCAAGGTCATCTCCATGGCGTGCGAGGGCCTGCACTACGCCCACGACTTCGCCGACAACGGCGTCCCGCTCAACCTCATCCACCGCGACATCAGCCCCGACAACATCCTCATCTCGCGGCAGGGCGCGGTGAAGGTGGTGGACTTCGGCATCGCCAAGGCCGCCAACCAGGGCCACGTCACCAAGACCGGCACCCTCAAGGGCAAGCTGGCGTACATGCCGCCCGAGCAGCTGCGCGGCAAGCCGATGGACCGGCGCGCGGACATCTTCAGCCTGGGCGTGGTCCTCTACGAGCTGCTCGGCGGGATGAAGCCCTTCGACGCGACCAGCGAGATCGCGGCGATGCAGGCCATCCTCCACGACCCGCCCACCCCGCTCAACGAGCGGCGCCCGGACTGCCCGGCGGAGCTGGTCATCATCGTCGAGCGCGCGCTGGAGAAGGAGCGCGAGAACCGCTACCCCGACTGCCGCGCCATGCAGCGGGACCTCGAGCAGTTCCTCATCTCGCGGCGCAAGGCCATCGGCGCCTACGAGCTGTCGCAGCTGGTCATCGACATCGTCCCGCCCACGCCGGTCCCGGTTCAGCCCGCCCCCCCGCCGACCCCCAGCCCGCCCCGGGAGATCGAGTCGCTGGGGCCGCCCAAGAAGCCCAGGCCGGTTCGCCCGGAAATCCCGCCGGAGCTGAGCGACACGTTCCGCGCCCCGCGCGACCAGGCCGCGCCGCAGCCGCCCCCGCCGACGGGGCGCACCCCGGCGCAGCCGCGCCCGGCGCCGAGCCCCATCCCCGAGGCGTTCAAGGAGACGGTGCGCGGCGAGACCTTCCTCCCGCCCGAGGCCTTTCCCGAGCCGCCCCGGCGCAAGAAGTCGGGGATGGTGCTGGGCCTGCTGGGAGGCGCGGCGGTGGCGCTGGGGGCCATCGGAGGCTTCCTCCTCACCCGGTCGCCCGCCGACCTCGCCGGTCCGGACGCCGCGGCAGTCGCCGCCCCCGCCCCCGCCGCCGGGCCCGATGCCGCGGCCAAGCCCCTGCCGCCGCCCGCCGGCCCCGACGCCGCCCAAGAGGTCGTCGCTCCCGACGCCAGCGCCCCGCCGCCGCCGGTCGAGCCGGGCCCCGACGCCGGCCGCGCAGTCGAGCCCAAGAGCGGCAAGGCTCCGAGGGCGACCAGGAACCCGAAGAACCCCAAGCAGCCCGAGCCGGTCTCCGAGTTCAAGTCGTTCGAGACCAAGCAGCCCGAGCCCAAGCAGCCGGAGGTCAGGGCCGAGCAGCCGCAGGGCGCCAAGCCGGGCTCGCTCTACCTCGAGGCCGACCCGCCCTGCGCGGTCACCTTCGACGGCCGGCCCGCGGGCTCGACTCCGCTCTTGCTCAACAGCGTGGCCCCCGGCGCCCACACCGCCATCCTCAACAACCGCGACAAGGGCATCGCCAGGAGCGTGAGCTTCACGTTGGCCCCGGGGGAGGAACACCGGGAAAGGGTCAAGTTCGTGCCCGGGACCATCATCTTCCGGGTGCAGCCCTGGGCCTACGTCGAGGTGGACGGCAAGGCGCAGGGCCAGACGCCCATCCCCGACGGCGTGCAGGTCTACGAAGGCGAGCACCGCGTGCGCCTGTACAACACCGATCTCAAGAAGGAGACGGTGCGCCAGATCCAGGTCAAGCCGGGCGGCAAAGAGATCGTCAAGGTGAACTTCCTCGACGAGTGACGGTCGCTGCCGGCCTGCGCGCCGGGGCGCGGCGTTCGCCTCGACGGACTGACTACCGGCCGGGCATCTCCGAGCCCGTCGT
The DNA here is from genome assembly GCA_036504155.1 of Myxococcales bacterium. Lineage (GTDB taxonomy): Bacteria > Myxococcota > Myxococcia > Myxococcales > UBA5297 > JACRCT01. Next base: position 13,840 of record DASXVQ010000114.1, on the reverse strand, counting down.
CGACGGCGCCTCGCCCGGCGCGCTGGCGAGGATGGCGATCATCGTCACCGCGCCCGCCACCACCACCGCCGCCCCCACGCCGAACAGGATGTTGGCGCTCGTGGCCGAATCGCTGGCCTTCTGGTGGTAGCCCTCCACCTCGCTCTGCCAGGTGGTCGCGGCGTTCATCTTGGTGACGTAGTCGTTGGACTGCAGGCCGAAGTAGGCGCCGCCGCCGAGGATTCCGGCGCCAATCGCGATCAGCGGGATGCCCACCGCCAGCCCCAGGGTGCTGCCGCTCCCGGAGCTCGCCTGGGCCTTCACCTGCGGCCTGGTCTCGAGGGGGACCACCGGCCCCTCCGGCAACTTGGTCACGACCACGGTCGGGTTCTTGGGCGCGTCGGCCGGAGTGGGCTCGGCCGTCTTGGCGACCGGGCACGCCGCGCCCTTCCAGATGTCCTTGCGCGACTTCTCGAAGAGGGTGACGACCTTGGGCGAGACCGCCTTCGGGAGCGAGAGCTCGCACTTGAGCGCCAGCGCCGCCTTGAAGGCGCTCTCGGCGTCGGGCACGTTGCCCAGCTCGAACTGGATCAGGCCCATGTAGAGGCCGGACTGGATGTCCTCCTCGTCGGTCAGCCCGCCCTTTTCCCGAGCCTTCTTCAGGTTGTCCAACGCCGACTCGTACTCGAGGTCGGCGTAGAGCTTCATGGCCGCGTTCAGGTAGCGGTTGGACGACTGCGCTCGAGCCTGGGGAGCGAGGCTGAGGCTGCACGCGAGGGCGAGGGCACAGGCGAGAGCGGTTCGCATGCGCGAGATTGTAGCCCAGACGACCGCTCAAGAGGCTGTTGCCGGACCGCCGTTTGAGGATAGTGTGTGCCCCCTTTTGGCGGCGGGGCGACCAGCGCAGGGATTGTCGGAGGAGACTTGGCGGCCATCGAGGACTTGCGAGCAAAGCTCGACCCGGCACGGCTGCCGAAGCACGTCGCCATCATCATGGACGGCAACGGCCGCTGGGCCGAGGCGCACGGCCAGCCGCGCATCGCCGGGCACCGCGAGGGCAGCCAGTCGGTGCGGGCCATCACCCGCCTGGCCCGGCGCATCGGCGTCAAGGCCCTGACCGTCTACGCCTTCTCCAGCGAGAACTGGAAGCGCCCGGTCGAAGAGGTCGCGGCGCTGATGGACCTGCTGCGCGAGTACCTGCTCTCCGAGCGCTCGGAGATCATGGACAACGGCATCCGCCTGAATGCCCTGGGGAACCTGGACCGCCTGCCCCACTTCGTGCGCGAGCCCCTGGACGCGCTGATGGCCGACTCCCGCGGCAACCGGGAGATGGTGCTCTCGCTGGCGCTCAGCTACGGCGGCCGCGAGGAGATCCTCTCGGCGTGCCGGGCGCTGCTGCGCGACGGGGTCGACCCGGACGCGCTGGACGAGAAGACCTTCGCCGCGCGGCTGTCCACCTTCGACCTGCCCGACCCGGACCTGATCATCCGCACCAGCGGGGAGCAGCGGATCTCCAACTTCCTGCTCTGGCAGGCCGCCTACTCCGAGCTGCTCTTCACGCCGGTGGCCTGGCCCGACTTCCGCGAGGAGGCGTTCCTCACCGCGCTCGTCGAGTACCAAGGCCGCGAGCGCCGCTTCGGCCTGACCGGGGCACAGGCCAAGACCGCCCCGAAGTAGCCCCGCCTCCTTCCTCCCGCCATCCCCCGGCCCGCCCCGTGACCGACGCCAACAAGAACCTCGTCCTGCGGATCGTCAGCGCGCTGGTGCTCCTGCCGATCGTCCTCTTCCTGCTCTGGCACGGGCCGCTGGCCACCGCCATCCTGGGCGCCGTGGGCGCCGCCGGCCTGGCCTTCGAGTTCTACACGATCGTCTTCAAGAAGCTCGACCCGGCGCACTTCCTGGGCATCCTCGCCAGCGCGGCCCTGCCCCTCTGCTTCGTGCTCTGGCCCGACCGCTACGCCTCGGGGGTGGTGGTGGGCACCGGCGCGCTGGTCATCCTCGGCTTCAGCTACTACCTGCTGCGCGGCCCGCTGCCCGAGGCGCCCCTGCGCGTCGCCTTCCTGGTCACCGGCATCTTCTACTGCGGCCTGCTCATCTCCACCCTCTCCGGCCTGCGGCCCATGAAGGACGGCCTGGGGTGGATCGTGCTGGCCCTGGCGGTGACCTGGGCCAACGACACCGGCGCCTACGCGGCCGGGCGCACCTTCGGCAAGCACAAGCTCTACCCCGCCGTCTCGCCCGGGAAGACCTGGGAGGGCCTGGTCGGCGGCACCCTGGGCTCGGTGGGCGCCGCGTTCGCGGTCAAGGCGCTGCTGCTGCCGTCGCTCTCGCCGCTGGCCGTCCTGGCCGTCGCCCTGCCGTGCTCGGTCCTGGGGCCCATCGGCGACCTCTCGGAGTCGATGCTCAAGCGGGCCTACCAGGTGAAGGACTCCGGCAAGATCATTCCCGGCCACGGCGGGCTGCTCGACCGCGTGGACGCGCTTCTGTTCAACCTGCCCTACGTCTGGCTGTACGCGTCGGTGTTCGCCGGCTAGCGCCGGCCGCGGATTGACGGGGAGGGCTCCCCCCGTTACAAATTTCGGCTCCCAGGATTCCGCGGTAAGGAGGCAACGATGTTCGCCCTGCTACAGAAGGCCCCCGAGTTCCGAGCGCCCGCCGTCGTCGGCCAGGGCGACTTCACCGAGGTGCAGCTCTCGGACTACGCCGGCAAGTACGTGGTGCTCGTCTTCTACCCGCTCGACTTCACCTTCGTCTGCCCGACCGAGCTGATGGAGTTCGGACGCCGCAACGCCGAGTTCAAGGAGCTGGGCGCCCAGGTACTGGGCATCTCCTGCGACTCCAAGTACTCGCACAAGGCCTGGCTCGAGCACGCGCTCGGCCCGCTCCCCTTCCCGCTGGTCTCCGACTACACCAAGTCGATCACCGCCTCGTACGGGGCGCTGCTCGCCGACGGCCACCCCTCGCGGGCGACCTTCATCATCGACCCCGACGGCGTCGTGCAGTACGCCTCGTTCCACAACCCGAACGTGGGCCGGGCGGTGGGCGAGGTCCTCCGGGTGCTGGAGGCCGTTCGCACCGGCTCCCTGACCCCGGTGGAGTGGAAGAAGGGCCAGCCGACGCTCTAGCCGTTTTGCCCCGAACGGGCGCTCTCCGGGCGGCCGTCCCTCGCGGACGGCCGCCCCTTTCTTTGGCGCGGCGTCCCCCGCGCGTCCCGGACCGGCGCCTTTTCGGCAATTGGGCGGTTGTTCCAGAGGTTCTGGGCAGTTACGATTCCTCGTCCCCCGTACAGACCGGGCGACCGACCACTCATGAATCCCCTCGAAAAAGTCGCCCTGACGGTGCTCCTGCTGGCCGTCCTGATCTTCGTCCACGAGCTCGGCCACTTCCTCGTCGCCAAGGCGTTCAAGGTCAAGGTCCTCAAGTTCTCGCTCGGGTTCGGGCCCAAGCTGCTCGGGTTCACCTGGGGCGAGACCGAGTACCTCATCAGCGCCGTGCCACTGGGCGGCTACGTCAAGATGGCCGGCGACGAGCCGGGCGAGGAGGTCGTCCCCGAGGACAAGGGGCGCGGCTTCCTCGAGCAGGCGCCGTGGAAGCGCGCGCTCATCGGCCTGGCCGGACCGGCGATGAACCTCATCTTCCCCATCTTCGTGTACTTCGCCGCCTTCTACCTGCAGACCACCGACATCTCCTCGCGCCTGGGGCGCGTCGTGCCCGACCAGCCCGCCTACGCCGCGGGCCTGCGCTCCGGCGACCGCATCACCGCCGTCGACGGACAGCCGGTGAAGTACTTCAGCGAGCTGCAGCGGCTCATCAGCCCCAAGTGGGACGTGCCGGTGCAGGTCACCTTCGAGCGCGGAGGGAAGGCGCAGACCGTCGCGGTGACGCCGCAGAAGACCGAGGACCGCAACATCCTCGAGACCGAGACCCGCGGCGTCATCGGCGTGGCCCCCATGGCCAGCGCCCCGCTGGTCGGCATCACCGACCCCCGCTCGCCGGCGGCCAGGGCCGGGGTGCAGAGCTTCGACCGCCTCGTGAAGGTCGACGGCAAGCAGATCGACACCTACCCGGACCTGGAGCAGGCGCTGGTCAACCGGACCGACCCGGTGCAGGTGACCGTCATCCGCGACGTGCCCGAAGGCGGAGCCGCCGGGGCGCTGACCGTCTACCAGTCCTTCGAAGCGACGCTGACCCCCGAGATCCGCGACGGCGTGCCGTTCTTCGGCCTCGAGTCGACCGAGCAGTTCGTCTTCTCGGTGGACAAGGGCACGCCGGCCTGGGACGCCGGACTGCGGCGCGGCGACAAGCTCGTCTCGGCCAACGGGACGGTGCTCGACGGCTGGTCGAGCTTCGAGCGCATCCGGCGCGAGCAGAAGGACAAGCCGCTGGCGCTGGTCCTCGTGCACCAGGGCGAGCGCATCGAGCGCACGCTGATGCAGAAGGAGACCGTCGAGCACGACGAGTTCGAGAACCCCATCCCGGTGCTGCAATTCGGCGCGCACCGCGACAACCGCTACACGAGCTTCGTGGAGTCCGAGCAGATTCCCATCAAGCTCAGCGTCGGCGAGGCGCTCTCGCGCTCGCTCAGCGTGGTCCCCGACGAGATCCGCAAGACCGGCCTGGTGCTCGCGCGGCTGGTGCAGGGCCGGCTGTCGTTCAAGAGCGTGGGCGGGCCGATCATGATGTACGACATCGCCTCGCGCGCCGCGGAAGCGGGCATGAAGTACTTCCTGCAGATCATGGCGCTGATCTCCATCAACCTGGGGATCATGAACCTCTTGCCGGTGCCCATCCTCGACGGCTTCCACATCCTGTCGGCGGGCATCGAGGCGGTGCGCGGGCGGCCGATGAGCGTCCAGGTGCGGACCATCGCCAACTACATCGGCCTGGCGATGCTGCTGACGCTGATGGTGTTCGTGTTCAAGAACGACATCGTGCGGTTCATCCTGAACTGAGGTTCCGGGGGGCGTCGTGAAGTACGCCGAGCTTCCGCCGATCGGCCGCGCCGAGGCGGCGAACGCCTTCGCGAGAGGTACGGACACGGAGATCGGCCAAGCCCTCCTCCGCCTCTCGCTCCACGATCCGGAATGGGAGTGGGTCGAGGAGCAGGCGCTGCGCTTCGCGGACGGACACCACGGCGAGACAGCCTGCCTCTCGGCGGTCCAGGCCCTCGGGCACCTCGCACGAATCCACCGTCGGCTTCACCTCGAGAAGGTCCTGCCGACGCTCGCGAGGCTACAAGCGGTCCCAGCGCTCTCCGGCCGCGTCGCTGACGCCCTCGAGGACATCGAGTCGTTCGCCGGCAGGAAGCGGTCGCCTCGGTTGGACCGGCACCGCCTCGCCGAGGAGCGCAGCATCGCGATGCACGCCGCGGTGGCCGAGCGCATCCGGGCGAACCCCGCGCTGCTTTCCAAGGCGCTGCTTCGAATCAACGACTGCCTGGCCGCCGGCTTGATGCACCCGCGCTACGCCGCGCGGTGGAGGGAGATCCTCGCACTCCCGCTCGACGAGGTCTGCGGGGCCATGGTGAACCCAGCGGAGGAGTTCCGGGCGCTGCGCCAGGCGACGCCCTTCGTCGGCATCCTCGACGCTCGCACGCGCTGGAAGATCTGGCGCGAAGTCGGCCACGGGGGCGGGCCATGAACCGCGCCCAGCTCGAGCACATCATCCGCGCGGCAGCGGTCATCGCGGACGACGACGAGCTCATCATCGTGGGAAGCCAGGCCATCCTGGGAGAGCACCCCGACGCCCCCGCCGAAGCGCTCGTCTCCGAGGAAGCGGACGTCTACCCCAAGAATCACCCCGAGCGGGCCGACATCATCGACGGGGCGATCGGCGAGCTTTCTCAATTTCACGACTCGTTTGGCTACTACGCGCAGGGCGTTGGCGAGGAGACCGCGACCTTGCCCCAGGGCTGGCGTGATCGGCTCGTCCCCGTTCGGGGCCCCGGGACCCGCGGGGCCACGGGCTGGTGCCTCGAGACGCACGACCTGGCGGTGTCCAAGCTGGTCGCCGGGCGGGAGAAGGATCTCGAGTTCGTCGGGGTCCTCGTCCGCCATCAGCTCGTGGTCCCGGAGATCCTGCGCCAAAGGCTCGCGGAGACGAGACTGGCGGAGCCGCTGCGCGACGCGGTTCTGCGGCGGCTGTCTGCGTGCCTACGAGCCTGAGGAGTTTCGGGGGGCGGTTTGCCTACTGCGCCATCCCCACGATGCGCACCCCGAGCTGCCCCTCGACCTCGACCAGCTCGCCGCGGGCCACGACCTTGCCGTTCACCGACAGGTCCACCGGCTCGCCGGGCGCCTTGCCCAGCTCGAGGATCTTCCCGACGTGGAGCGAGACCAGCTCCTCGGCGGTGATGGGAACGCGCGCCAGCTCCACGGAGATCTGCAGCGGGACGTCGTTGAGCAGCTCGGCCGCGTCGGCCTGCACGTCTTCGGGCTTGTTTCCCACGTTGGTGCTCTCCTCCCAGCCGTTCTTCTTGCGCTCGTGGCGCATGCGCTCGGAAAGGTCGGTGATCGCCGTGTCCTGCCCGGTCCGATCCTCCTCGTCGCCCAGCTGCGCGACCGGGGGCGGGGGCTTGGCCTTCGGCTTGGGGGCGGCGGGCTTCTTGAGCTGGCCCGTCAGAGCCACTGCCGCCGCCTCCTCCTCGGCTGAGCGCGGCGACTCCTCGCCCAGCACCACGTCCTGGATGGTGGCCCGGTAGGTCCCGTCCACCACCTCGACGGTGGCCTCGATGCGGCCCGCGCGCCCTGAGCCGATGCGCAGCCTGGCGGTCCCCTTCTCTCCCTTGTCCGCCCGGGCCGTGAGCTCGTCGACGATCATCACGTCGCCGGTGCGCAGCGCGGCGATGTCGCGGGCGGTCAGCTCCGCCTGCCCGATCTCCGCGCGCATCTTCACCTTCAGGCTGCGCAGCCGGGAGAGGTTGGCCTGGAGGCGCTTGAGGCGGCGCTGGCGCAGGAACGGGCTCTTGTCCGGAGGGACCGCGGCGGCGATGGCCGAGGCCGGCAGGTGCAGGCGCAGGTAACCGGCCGCGGCGCCGATGAGCACCTTGAGCTCGATGATGGCCACCGTGGCCTCGCCCGTGAACAGCTGCAGCCCCTCCTCCAGCGTCGAGACGATGCGCTCCAGCCGCAGCGGGTGGCGGCCGGGCTCGGGCTGGCCCGGCGAGAAGGCCTTGAAGGTCTCCAGCAGCACGTAGCTCAGGACGCCCTGCTCCACCTCGGTCAGCGGCCGCACCACCGACGACTCCCCGGGCGCGCCCAGGAGCAGGTCGATGATGCTGTGCGCCAGCACGAGGTCGAGCTCCACCAGGCCGCGGGCGCCGTGCGGGGTGGGCGCGATGACGCCCAGGAAGGTCGGGTCGCCCATCACCTTCTTCAGGGCCGACGGCTGGACCGAGTGCACGTAGTCCAGCCACAGCATCACGTCCTCGTCGAAGACGCGGCGCAGCCCGACGCGGACCTGCTCGCCGATCTCCCCGGTCAGCAGGCCGTCGGGGAGCATCCACTCCAGCCGGCGGATGAGCTCGAGCTGCGCCCGCGGCACCTTCTCGAGCTTGGAGAAGGAGAAGGGCGTCGTGCGCTTGCGCGAGATGGCGCCGGCCGCGGGGCTCTCGAGGATGGTGGAGGCGGGGGCCTTGCTCACAGGGTGCGTTCCTTCATGTCTCCTCGAAGGCCAGGTCTTCGAGCTTCAGCCCTCGTGCCTCGAGGGCATCGATCAGATCGGACTTCGACCTCTCCAGCGCTTCCAGGACCTCGTGGTCGCTGCCGGAGAATACCGCGCGGATCTTCTTGCCGCGACCGCCGGAGACCTTGATGGACAGGCCCTTGAGCACGCTGGACTTGAGGTCGATGCGGAACTCGGCCGCGCCGGCGGCGTTCTGGCCCACGAGCACGCGGCTGACGATCTTGTCGACGATCTCCTTGGTGATCGACGACATGCGCGCCCCGCCGGCGTCCTTGGGGCGCGCCAGCGGGGGCGGCGCCATGAGCGCCGCGGGCGGGAGCCGGAACGCGGTGGGCGCGTTGTCCTTGCTGCTGCCCTGGTCCTTGTTCTTGCCGCCCGAGTCCCGGTCGTCGTCGCCGGCCCGCTTGACGCCGCCGCCCTTCTTCCCCGCGGCGGCGCCGGCGGCCTGGCCGGTCTCCTCGGACTTCGCGTCGCCCTTCTGGTTCGAGGCGCTCTGCGACTCCTTGGCCTCCCCGGCCGAGCGCGCGTCGGCCCGTGCCGCGGCCAGCGGCGTCTTGTCGGCGGAGGGCTGGCCGGCCTTGCCCTGGGGCGCCCGGCGTTCGGCCCCGCGGGCGGTCGCGTCCTTGTCCATCTGGTTCTGCGACTGCCCGCCGATCTCGGCCACCTCGTGCTCGAGCGACTTGTTGGCGGCGGCGGCGGCCTCCTGGGTCGAGCCCGCGGGCGCGGCGGCCTGCCGGGCGCTGGCGCGCGGGTCGCGGGGCGGAGCCTGGGGTTCGGGCGCCTTGGGCTTCTCGAGCGACTGCTGGAAGGCCTTCTTCTGGTTGGTCTCGCCGGAGCGGGCGGCGAGGGCGCGGTCGAAGGCGCTGGCCTCGTCGGTGCGCGACTTCTTGACGCGCTCCTGGGCGCGCTTGTCGGCGATGCGCGCCTCTTCGGCACGACGTTCGGCGCCGCTGTCGTCGTCGATCCGGCTCATGGGCCCAGCTCACTTCCCCTGGCGCTGTTTGGCCAGGAACAGCGCGTTGCCGATCTCCTCGCCCGCGACTTCCTCGCGGGCGTCGCGCTCGGCCTTCTTCTGCTTGAGGAACTTCTCCTTGTGCTTCTCGATGGCCTTGACGTCCTTGGCCGCCTCGGCCAGCGCCGCGCGCTTGGTCTCGACGAAGGCCTCGGCCTCGGCCACCCTGCCCTTCTGCACCTCGATTTGCGCGGCGACCTCGTCCTCTTCAGCGCGCAGGCGCTTCTCGTAGCTGCCCATCCCCTGGACCGCCATCGCGCCCATCCCCTTGGCCATCATCTCCTTGAGGTAGGCGTCGACCTTGCGCTTGCGCTCCGCCTTGCGCTGGGCGAGGTCGTCGACGAGGCGCTGCAACTCCGCCTTGGCCTCGGCGAGCGCCCTCATCGCGTCGGCGAACTCGTGCTTGGCCGCTTCCTCGGCCCGCTTGCGGAGATCGAGGACGGTTTCCAGTCTGTACTGCGGAGCCATTTCCCAAGATGTTACAGGGAATTGCGACCCGCGGCGATGCCGGACTCCAGGCCCCGGCAGCCGGCGCGGAGGCCGCCCGCTGCTGCGCCCGGCGGCCCGCTACTGCGCCCGGCCGGCCTCGCGCTGCCGCTCGGCGATGGCCTCCAGCACGCTGTTGTCGGCCTGGTCGATCTCGCGGGCCAGCGCCTCGCTGCGCAGGATGGCCTGGCGGATGAACCGGTCCGCCAGCTTTTTGCGCTCGGGGAACTTGTGCGCCTGCTTGGCCAGGACCTTGGCGATGGCCGCGTCCGCGAGCATCCGCGTGAGCCGCTCGGCGTGGAGCAGGCCGTGGGAGAAGTCGGCCTTGGGGTCCCAGCTGCGCAGGAAGTGCTTGGCCAGGTAGCGCGCCCACTCGCCCGCCTGCTTGCCCTGCACCCCCAGCTCGTACTCGGTGCGCATCTTGCGGCCCACGATGCGCAGCAGCAGCGTCTCCACCGCGCCGTAGGCCAGCGCCTCCAGGTGGTAGACCTCGCGCAGCTGCATCGGCCGGGCGGTCTTGGAGAGCAGCCGAGCCCGAGCCAGGCGCTGCACGAAGCCGCCCGGGTCCTTCACCGCCCACTGCAGCTGGTCCTTGGTCGCCATCAGCGCCTGGATCTGCGAGGTGCCCTCGTACACCGGCAGCACCAGGGCGTCGCGCAGCAGCTTGTGGACGCCGGTCTCGTCGATGTAGCCCATGCCGCCGTGGATCTGCATCGCGGCGCGGGTGATCTCCACGCTCTTCTCGCCGGCCAGGTACTTGAGCAGCGGGGTCAGCCGGCGCGCCTTGCGGGCGAGCTTGGCCTGGCGCGACTTGAGGCGCGCCTGCGCCTCGGCGCCCGCGGGGGGCGACGTGCGCAGCTTGAGGTCGAGCTTGGTGGCCAGCTCCATCGCGTCCAGGGCCTCGAAGGCCAGGGCGCGCAGCGCGCGGGTCCACGTCTCCATGTCGAGCAGCTTCTCGGCGATGAGCTCGTGCTGGTCGATGGGCTTGCCCATCGTCTTGCGCTCGGCGGCGTAGGCCTTGGAGACGCGCAGCGCCGCCTCGCAGCAGCCGATGGCCTCGAAGCCCACGCCGACGCGGGCGAAGTTCATCAGGTTGAGCATCAGCTCGAAGCCCTGGCCGCGCTTGCCGATGAGCTCGCCGACCGAGTTCTCGTAGTAGAGCGAGACGGTGGCCGAGCCGTGGTGGCCGATCTTCTCCTCGACCTTGGTGACCTTGACGTTCTCGACCTTCCGCCCGTCCTTCTCGATCACCTTCGGGACCATGAAGAGCGAGAGCGACCTGAGCCCGTCGGCGCCCTTCTTGACCTCCTCGGTCTTGGCGATGACGAACTGGTACTGCCCGTGGCCGGAGGTGATGAAGATCTTCTCGCCGGTCAGGTACCACTTGCCGTCGCGCTCGACGGCGCGGGTCTCGATGGCCCCCAGGTCGCTGCCGGCGTTGGGCTCGGTGAGCACCATGCAGCCGAAGGCGTCGCCGGCGGCCATCTCGCGGACCGCGCCCTCCCAGCGGGTCTTCACCAGCTTGCCGTTCTCGTAGACCGAGCTGCCCTCCTTCGCGCTCCAGAGCAGCATCGACTGCGCGCTGCCGCCGTGGAACCCGTAGTGGGTCATCGTCGACACGTCGGCGCGCGCGATGATCTCGTTGGTCACGAAGTAGACGGCGGTGGGCGCGTTGGAGCCCCCCAGCTCGCGCGGGACGGACAGGCCGAACAGGCCCATCTCCTTGAGCTTGGCGAAGACCTCGTCGGACGCCTCGCCGGTCACCACCTTGCCGTCCCTCAGGTGGGTGCCCTGCGCGTCCATCTTGGCCGCGCGCGGGGCGATCTCCTTGGCGGCCAGCTCGCCGGTGGCCTCGAGGATCTCCCGGTAGAAGCCCATGGCTTCTTCGAGGTTCTTGAACCCGTCGGGCAGCGTGTAGCCGGCCTCGGCCAGGTCCACCAGCTCCTCCCAGTGGATGCTGTTCTTGACGTGGAAGAGCAGGTCTTCGTTGTCGAGGAAGAAGTTGCCGGTCGCCATGTGCCTCCCCTTGCGTGCCGCGGAGCGACGCATCATGGCAGAGGCATGCGTACCCCGGAAGCGCCCTCCCGAGAACGGGGGGCGCACTCCGAGTTTGTGCATCGCGGCGGCCGTCAGGGAGCCAGCAGGCGCTCGAGGATCACGTCGACCGGGTTGGGCGTGAGCGCCTTGGGGTTGGCCTTGTCCCAGACGTTCGGGGAGAGGATGTAGGAGACGTGCCCCGCGGCAGGGTGGACGACGTGCTTGTAGCGCTCCCCGAACAGGCGCTTGAGCGGCTCGGCGGTGGCTTCGGGGACGAGCGCGTCCTTGCCGCCGTAGAAGCTGACGAACTGCAGCTGCGTGCCCTCGACGGCGTCGGTGAGCTTGAGCGGGCGGCCGCGGTAGCTGCCCGGCAGCTCGCCGCCTTGCCCCACGCCGTCGGTGAACAGGCCGGAGGTGTAGCGGCTGAGGTTGGGCGGCACGGGCCAGCGGCGGCAGTTCTCCGGAGAGATCCAGTAGGCGCCCGCCAGGTCCTTGCGCATGTCTGGGGTGAGGCTGTCGATGCCGTCCACCGCAGCGTATTCGGGCTTCTTCCAGCCGGCGGCGAAGCGGCCGAGCGGGGTCTTGCCCAAGAAGCCCTTGAGCGCGATGTCCTGGGTCGTGCGCAGCTGGTCGCCGGAGACGTAGTCCCCGGTGCGCTCGGCCATGCGCATGCTGGCCTCGACCATCGAGTGCGGCATCAGCTGCATGATCTCGCTCAGGCCCTTGCACTTGGTCCCGTCGACCGGCCCGACGAAGTTGGCGACCACCTTGAAGCGGGCGTTGCACTCCAGCGGCTTGGCGGCGGCGTAGGCCAGCACCTGCGAGGCGAGCCCGCAGTAGCCCTCGAGGACCATCTTCTTGCTCTTGCCGTGGTCGAAGGCGACGCCCGAGAAGTGCGAGATGGCGTCGACCACGCCCTCGAGGGTGAGGTCGTGGAAGTCGGAGTGGTCCTTGTCGCCGCGCAGCTCGAGCGCGTAGACCGGCATGCCGCGGCTGGTGAAGCGGTCGAAGAAGCAGGCCTCGGGCAGCATGCGGAAGAGCGCGTCGCCGTAGGGCAGGACGCCGCCCACGTGGAAGAGCGCGGGCTGCTCGGGGACGCCGGCCTTGGGCGGGAAGTAGGAGAGGCGGTAGTGCGCGTCCTCGCCGATCTGCGTCTCGCCGGCGGGCCGGGCGCTGCCGAACAGCTCCTTGCCCATCGTCTGGATGAGCGCCTCGAAGCGCAGGCCGGAGCGGGTGCGCGAGCCGAGCTCGCCGGCGACGTCCAGCGGCTCGCGCTCGCCCTTGACCACGTCGGCGCAGGCGGCGAGGGCGTCGAACTGCATGTCGAGGATGGCGCGGGTGGCGGCGACGATGCCGCCGGAGGCCATGCGCTCGGTCATGTAGGCCATCAGGCTGGTGGCCTGCAGCGCCTCGTGGCGCAGCAGCCCGGCGCGATCGATCCCCGACTGGAGCACGGACTTGGTGGTGGATTCGAGGTTGGGGTTCATGCGTTCGCGTTCCTCAGGTGGTGTTGGGTGGAAGCAGAGGTGCAGACGTCGAGAGATCGATGCGAGCCCGCTTCGGCGGGCTCCCTGCGCGCAGCCTGGGGCTTCAACCCCCGGCGGACGCCGTGCCGGGCTACCGCGTGCCGGGCTACCGGGCTACAGGACGACGCCGCCGTCGATGTCCAGGCAGCGGCCGGTGAAGTAGTCGCACTCGATGAGGAAGCGCACGCCCGCGAAGATCTCCGAGGGCTCGCCCATGCGCCGCAGCGGCACGCCGGCCAGCATCTTGTCGAGCATCTCGGGGCGCATGGCCTCGAGGATGGGGGTGCGGATGAAGCCGGGGGCGATGGCGCCGGTGCGGATGCCGTAGCGCGCCAGCTCCTGCCCCCAGAGTTTGGTGTCGGCGACGAGCCCGGCCTTGGCCGCCGAGTAGTTCGACTGGCCGGGGTTGCCCGCGCGCGAGACCGACGAGATGTTGACGATGACTCCCTTGGCCTTGGCGTCGACCATGCGGGCGACGACCTCGCGGGTCATCAGGAACGGGCCGGTCAGGTCGACGTCGATGACCGCCTGCCACTGGGCGAGCGACAACTTGTCGGTGACCTTGCCGGTGGCCTTGTCGGTCTTGACCAAGAGGCCGTCCTTGAAGATGCCGGCGTTGTTGACCAGGCAGTTGAGGCCGCCCAGCGCGTCCCAGGCCTTCTGGACGTGCTCGACGACCTCGCTCTCCTTGGAGACGTTCACCTTGAAGGTGCGGACCCTGCCGGGCAGGCCGTCGGCCTCCTTGGCGAGCGAGGCGAGGCCCTCCTCGTTGAGGTCGAACGCCGCCACCTGCGCGCCCGCGCGCGCCAGCTCCAGGCTGAAGTGCCGCCCCATCCCGCTGGCGCCACCGGTCACGATCGCCTTGGTCTCCGAGAGCTTCATTGCGTCCTCCAGCGCCGGGCGGGTGGCCGCCGCAGGCACGGCCGCGCCGATTCGCTTGTGCAATGCAACAAGGCCACTGTAGTCACGCAACCGGGCCTTGGCAAGGGCGAAATGCCGCATTGCAACAAGGACGGGTAGAGCGCGGCCTCCGTGCCGCGGACGAGAGGTGGCGGCGACAGCCGGCGCGACCGGCGCGACCGGCGCGACCGGCGCGGCGCGACCGACCGCGGCACGG
>DASXVQ010000113.1:0-4639 GCA_036504155.1 Myxococcales bacterium | reverse complement strand
CCCTCCACAAGGTCCTCGGTCGCCTGCGCGCCGACTGGGCGCTCGCCCTCCCGGCGTTCGTGTACCTCACCGTCTTCCCCTGGCTTCCGGAGCTGCGCAGCCCCAACGAGCTGTGCCGGCTGCACCAGGCGGCGGCGCTGGTCGACCACCGCACCTTCGAGATCAACGACGTCCTGCGCGAGCGCGGCTGGGCCGGGGACCTCTCCTGCGTGGCCGTCGCCCGCGACGCCCACGGCGCGGTCGAGGAGCGCCGGGCCTGCCCCGAGGTTCGTGGGCAGGCGCGCTTCCGCGAGGAGCACTTCTTCCCGTCCAAGGCGCCGCTGCTCTCGGTGGCCGCCGCGCCGGTCTACGCCGCGCTCGAGGTCCTGCGCGCCCCGGTGCCGGAGAACGCCCTCGTCTTCTTCGGGCGCCTCTTCTGCACCGTGCTGCCGGCGGTCCTGCTGCTCGTCCTGGTGCGGCGCTTCCTGCGCGCCCAGGTCCCGGAGCCCGTCGCCGACGCGCTGACCGCGGCCTATGCGCTGGGCACGCTCGCCTTCAGCTACGCCGAGCTCTTCATGAGCCACCAGAGCGCGGCGGTGCTGCTGTTCTGCTGCTTCTACGCGCTGTGGCGGCTCGGCCGCGGCGATTGGCGACCGCGCGGCTATCTCCTCGCCGGCCTGCTCGCGGGGCTCACCGTCGCCGCCGAGTACACCGCGGCGCTGGGACTCGTCCCGTTGGCCGCCTACGCGCTCTGGACCGCGCCCGGCGGCCGGCGCGGCAAGCTCTCCGCCACCGGCCTGGCCGTGGTGGGCGTGTTGCCGATCGCGCTGCTGCTCGCCGCCTACCACCAGGTGGCCTTCGGCCACCCGCTGCACTCCGGCTACAAGTACCTGAACGACGCCGGCTACCAGGGCTGGCACGTCGGCGGCTTCTTGGGCATCAAGTGGCCGGACCCGCGCGCCTTCGCCCTCTCCTTCTTCTCGCCGCTGCGCGGGCTGTTCATGCTCTCGCCGTTCCTGATGCTCGCGCTGCCGGGCTTCGCGCCGAAGTTCTGGACGAAGGAGCGCCGGCCGGAGCTGGCGCTGGGCGTGGCGACGCTGGCGCTCTACACGTACTTCACCTCGAGCTTCAGCTACGACTCCTGGGGCTGGACCACCGGCCCGCGGCACCTGACCCCGCTGGTGCCGTTCCTGCTGCTGCCGGCGGCGCTGGTCGCGGCCGAGTGCCGCGGCCGGCCGCTGCGGTCCGGCGCGGTCGCCGGGCTGGTCGCGCTCTCGATCCTGTCGACCAGCGCGATGACCTTCCTCGACTACATCCCCGACTCGCTCACCAACGCGCTCTACCAGGTCGCCCTGCCCTTCCTCGCCACCGGGCACCTGCCGCAGACTTGGTTCTCGCTGGCCGGCATCCCCAACCCCTGGGCCGCACTGCCGCTGCTCGCCGCGGTGGTCGCCGCCGCGGCGCTCTGTGCCCGCGCCCTGCTCTCGCCGGAAGGCTGGAAGCGGGCGGCGGCGACCTCGGCCGCCTGCGCGCTGGCCTTCGCCCTCGGCCACTCGCTCATCGGCCCGCGCGACGACGCGGCGCGCGCGCGCGACGAGGGCACCTACAAGTTCCTGGAAGAGCGGTACGTCCCGAGGCCGGGACACGCCTCACCGCCCCTGTTCCCCTAGGCTGGCAGCGCATGGACCCGAACGAATTCGACGCGATGATGGCCAAGATCAACGCCGTCACGGGCGACCCCGTGGCGGCGGCCGCGCCCAAGGCCAAGAGCGCCCGCGCCGCGCCCGAGCCCGACGGCGGCGGCTTCTCCGGCGGCTGCGCCGAGCCGTCGCGCTACTTCTGGCTGGCGGTGGTGACGCTGGCGGCGGTGTGCGGCTTCTTCGCCATCCGGCAGCACTGGGTGCCCAACAAGTGGCTGTTCGGCGACGGGGCGTTCTACATGAACGTCTCGCGCGGCATCCTCGAGAACTTCTCGCTGCGCCAGGAGGCGATGCACCCGCATTCCTGGTACGACCGCGACCTGGGCTGGAACCGGGACCTCGACGGCGCCTGGAGCAACATCGCCATCGGCCGCCACGGGGAGTGGTGGCCCAAGCACCCCATCCTGATGCCGATCTGCGCGGTGCCCTTCATCTGGGCCTTCGGCCCGATCGGCTCGCTCGTCTTCCAGTTCGTCTTCTACCTGCTGATGTCGGTGTTCGCGTACCGGGTGGCGGCGCGGGTGGCCTCGCGGCCGGCGGCGCTGGCGGCGGCCTGCGCCTTCGCGGTGACGCCGTGGATCTACGACCGCGTCTGGGGCTTCAACAACGACGTCTTCTACACCGTGCTCATCCTGGCGGCGGTGGACGCGGTGCTCGCCGACCGGCCCATCCTCGCCGGCGCGCTGCTCGGCATCGGCGTCTTCGCCAAGAACACCAACGTGCTCTACGCGCCGGCGCTGGGGCTGGTCTTCCTCTTCAAGAAGGACTGGAAGGGCTTCGCCAAGATCGTGGTGGCCGCGCTCATCCCCGGCCTGCTCTACGCGGGGATGAACTGGTACTTCTACGGCTCGCCCCTCTCCACCGGCTACGACCGCATCCTGGTGCGCGAGGGCGGCAAGCTCGCGCAGCACTCGCACCGCACCGACTTCAACTTCGCCTGGTCCAACCTGTGGCCCGCCGTGGAGCGCGTCCTGGTCGGCGGCGAGGGCTTTTTGGGCCGCTTCCCGCTCCTCTTCCCGGCGCTGGGCGGCCTGGTGGTGATGGCCGTGCGCAAGCGTTGGCGCGAGTCCATCCTCTTCACCTGGTGCCTGGCGGTGCCCATCGTCTTCCACGCGCCGTACGTCTGGTACCGGCTGGAGTTCAACCTGCCGCAGGCCGCGCTGGCCGTGGCTCCGCTGGCCGCGCTGCTGCCGCCCTTCGCCGGGCCCTTCGCCGGCAGCGAGCCGGGCTCGCGGGTGAAGCTCTCGCGCATCCTGCCCATCCTGGCCGTGCTGCTCCTGCTGGCGTCGTGGGGCGTCAGGCGCATCGCCGAGCCGCGGCGCGAGTACTTCTGGAGGGAGCTGCCGCGGGCCCAGGTGTGGCTGGGCGACGTGCCCTGCGACTACTACAACAACCAGATGGAGCGCTGGGAGTGCAGCCACTTCGACAACGATCACTTCATGACCGGGCGCCCGCTCCAGCCCGAGCTGAAGTACGGCGGCAAGGTCGAGGACCTGTTGCTGCTCAACCCGCACAACAGCGGCAAGGAGCGCCGGCTCGAGTACCAGAACGTGCCCATCGCCCGGCTGCTCAAGCTGCGCTACGGGCTCGCCGACGGCTCGCGCAACGGCACGGTCCACTTCAAGGTCCTGCTCAACGACCAGGTGATCCTCGAGGAGGACGTGACCGAGAAGGGCAAGCTCGTCACCAAGGACGTGGACACCTCGACGCAGGGCGGCAAGCCCGGCAAGGTCGTCCTGGTGACCACTTCGCCCTCGGCGGACGGGATGCTCTTCGGCGTGGACGGCTCGCCCGCGTATTGACCCGGAGAACACCATGGCTCGCCTGATCCGCTGGTCCCTGGGGCTCGCGCTCGCCTCGCTGTGCGCCTGCGGGCAGGAGATCCCGGCGGGCGCCGATGCCTCCTCCGCTTCGCGCGACGCGGCCGCCCCGACCCCGGCGGACGCCGGGACGATGGCGGATGCCGGGCCCGACCTCCCGGGCGAAGACGCCTCGACGCCGTCGGGCGACGCCTCGCCCTCGGGTGCGGACGCCGGGACGCGGCCCGACGCCGCGGCGCCCTGCATCGAGACCTGCCCCGTGGCGAGCGGCGTCGCCTGGGAGTGCAAGAGGCGCTTCGCGCTGGGCACCAACTGGGCCTGGCACAACTTCGGCGCCGACTTCGGCGGGATCGGGCCCTGGGGGCAGCAGGGCGTCTCGCAGGACCCGGGGGCCTTCGACACCGACCTCGCGGCCATGGCCGCCAAGGGCGTCAACGTGATCCGCTGGTGGATGTTCCCGCGCTTCTTCAGCGAGAGCATCACCTTCGGCGCCGACGGCGCGCCCACCGGCATCGGCGGGACGCTGGCCGCCGACGTCCAGAAGGCCCTCGAGCTGGCGGAGGCGCACGACGTCTACCTGATGCTCACGCTCTTCTCGTTCGACACCTTCACGCCCACCAAGACCGAGTACGGCCTCGACGTCCCCGGGCTCGGCCCCGTCGTGAAGGACCCGGCGAAGAGCGCGAAGCTCTACGCCAACCTCGCCGGGCCGGTCGCCGACGCCGTCGAGTCCAGCCCCTACCGCCGGCGGATGATCGCCTGGGACCTCATCAACGAGCCGGAGTGGGCGATGACCGGCCCCAGCCTGTACGGCGACCCTGACTTCGAGCCCGGCGCCGGCCTCGAGGCCGTCACCCACGCGCAGATGGAGGCGTTCCTCAAGGGTCTGGCCGCGGAGTTGCGCAGCCACTCCAGCGCACAGGTGACCATCGGCTCCGCCGCCATCAAGTGGGCCAAGGCCTGGACGCACGTCGACGTCGACTTCTACCAGCTACACTACTACGACTGGGTCTACGAGTGGTTCCCCTACTCCACCGTGACTCCGGCGAATTCGGGCCTGTCCGGCAAGCCGGTGGTCATGGGCGAGTTCCCCAACGCCGGGCTCTCGGCGATCGCCTCCAAGGGCTATCCGGCACGGAC
>DASXVQ010000112.1:0-84403 GCA_036504155.1 Myxococcales bacterium | reverse complement strand
CCACGTCGATCTCCAGGGCGCCCGCATCCTGACCGACTTCGACATCGTCGCGGAGGCCGGGCCGAGCACCGCCCTGGTCAAGAGCTTCGACGTCAGCGTGACCGGCGGGGCGGTGACGCTGACCCTCACCAGCAAGGTGGTCGAGGCGGAGATCGCCGCCGTCGAGATCCTCCCGGCCGGCGAGCCCCACCTGGCCACCACCGCGGCGGCCTCTTGCGGCCCGAGCGACGGGGTCTGCCCGGCCTCGTGCACCTACGCGAAGGATGCGGATTGCCCGCCTGCCGACTGTGCCTACGGGCCCGTCTCCTCGGCCTGCACCTGCGGCTCCACCGTGGTGACCACCGGCTACTGCTGCAGCGGCACGCCCCAGGGCACCTCCTGCAGCGCGCTGGTGCCGGCCTTCTACGTCTCCCCCACCGGCGACGACGCCAACGCGGGGACCTTCGCCGCGCCGTTCGGGACGCTGGAGAAGGCGCGCGACGCCGCCCGGGCTTCGGCGACGGTGAAGACCGTCTACCTGCTCGGCGGAGTCTACGCGCGGACCGCGACGCTGGAGCTGGGCGGGGCGGACGCAGGCGAGTCCTGGCTCGCGTACCCCGGACAGACCCCGATCCTCGAGGGCGGAAGCGCGACCCAGAATGCGATCGTCGTCAACGGGGACGACATCACGATCCGGTGGCTGACCTTCCAGAACTTCGTCACCAACACCATCTTCGTCGGTTGGGGAGACGCGCGGAGGGTGGTCATCGACAGCAACACCATCCGCAACACCATCAGCGACGCCTGGGTGCAGGCGGCGATCTACCTGTGCTGCGGCCAGCACACGGACGCGAAGATCACCCACAACCTCGTCGACGGCGCCAACTACATCGGCATCCACGCCGGGGCCAGTGCCTCCAGCAACGGCAGCATCACCGGGGTCACCATCTCCCACAACCAGGTCTCCAACACCTGCCGCACCGTCGCCGACTGCGGCGCGATCTACGTGTGGGACATCCAGCACCTGGCCACGAACATCACCATCGACAACAACGTGGTCCAGGACTTCGCCAGCGCGACCAGCAGGGAGCGCGGCATCTACCTCGACGACGAGACCTCGAACGTCACGGCCCGCAACAACATCATCTACGGCTACGGCCAGTGGTCGTTCCAGATCCACGGCGGCGACCACAACGTCTTCACCAACAACATCTTCGACGTCAGCAAGGCGGTCAGGCTCGGGTTGTACCAGGACGACGGGGGCGCCAACCCCAACTACGGGATGGCTGCCAACACCGTCTCCTGCAACATCGTCTACTCGAACGCCGCCCCGCCCGATACCCTGTGGGACAAGTACGGGTCGCTGCCGGTGGCGCTGCCGACCGTGTCCGAGAACCTCTACTGGGGCGCCGCCGGCGCGCTGCCGAACACCGCCCCCATCGTCGACTCCAGCCCGCACGTGGCCGATCCCGGGTTCGTCAATCCCGCCGCGGCGGACTACCGCTTCTCGGGCGCCAACCCCGGCGCGTTCTGCGGGTTCCAGCCCATCGACGTGAGCCAGGTCGGCCCTTTGCCGAACCTCTGATCGCCGCGGCGCCAGGCGGCTTCCGCCAGCACCGACCAACCCGAGCCCCCCGGATACGCCTACGAGTCGAACACTGTCAGAAGTGCTCGCAGCGCCCAATGGCGTCTTTCCGCCGTAGCCATGAGGAAGTCCGCAGACGCGGGCAATTGCGCCTCGATGCTGCGAGCGACATCGGACAGGAGACGCATCGAGAGTCCCTCGCCGAAGAGCGTCATCGACGCCGCCCGACACCCTCGTAGGGATCTCGGCAGCACCATCGTTTCGACGTCCTCGAGGGCGTGGAACTCGCCGGTCGCCGAGGCGGTCACCAAGGGACCAAAGTTCGACGTGCACGCGAAGTGCATCGTCGTGGACGGCGAGGTTGCCCTGGTCACGAGCGCGAATTTCACGCTTCGGGCCCACGAGCAGAACGTCGAAGGCGGGGTTCTCTTGGAGGATCCCGCGTTCGCGCACCACCTCGCGAGGCAGTGGCTCGGGCTTATCGATGCGGGGTTGGTGCTCGACGGCCCGCACCGCAACTGAGCGCATGGGAGGCCGCATCGGCGATGTCGATTACCCCGGATACCTTGGTGGCCTCGTCGGTGGCAACATGAGGCGCCGGCGGGAAGTCATCGAGTTGTATCTGGGCCCCGCACGACTTGCAGACGGTGGTCGCCGACGGCTCCCGGCGCGTGCATAAGAAGAAGACCCTTCGAACAACACTTCGGTCGCCGTGGGGGTCAGCCTCGCGATGCGCTTGCCCAGCAACGCCTGCTTCACCGGAGTCGGCATCCAGGCCAAACGCCGGTGCCTTCGGATTGCTTCCCGCTCGGCGTCGGTCTGGATCGGGAGGACCGGGACGATGCCCGCACACCAGTCCTCCTTCGGCTTCCCCTTCTCTGCGAACTTGTCGATCTCGCAGCTGTGCCAGATCACAAGCGCCTGGCCGAAGTGGCCGCGCTGCTTCTTCAATCGGTCAATCAGTGCGCTGCAGCTCAAGCGCTGCGAGCTCGTCGCGGGTAAGCTTCCGGTGCCGAACATGACCGAACCGTCCCGCGACCGACTGATCGTCCTCAACGCCTTCGTCCACGACGTGGCCACGGGTACTTGGCTGGCCACGCTCGTCCTCCTGACCATGCTGGAGAGCGAGGCCGGCCGGCCGGAGTGGGCTCCGGCGGCCGGGCTGGTCTCGACGCTCGCCCGCAAGCTCATGGTCCTGACGTGGGCGAGCCTGGGCACCATCGCCGCCACGGGCGTGGTCCGGCTGGCGACCTTCCGGGCCTTCGGCTGGACGGGGGACGTCGCCAAGGACCGCCTCCAGCTGCTCAAGGTCAAGCACGCGCTCTTGGGCACGGCCTTCCTCGCCGGCACCGCCTACATGGCGTGGATCGCCTACCAATGAGGCGCCTGCTCCCGGCCATCGCTGCAGTCTTGATCGTCGCGCCAGCATGCGCGGCGTCGCCGCACGTCCCCCCGCCACCCGAACCTCCGCAGGAGATCGCTCCGCCGCTAGGCTCTCCCGTCGTCCGTTTCGCCGGCCTCTACCGCATCGTCGAGATGATCACGCCCGGCGTCGCCACCAGTGGCCCGCTCCTGAACGGCCTCCTCGCGGTCCGTGCCGAGGAGCTGGTGATCTTCAACGACGAGGCCTCGTGGAATCGGATGGCGGTCCGCTGGACCGAAGGCGGCGAAGACTTCGTCTCCGGCGTCTATCCGGGCGTGAAGGTCGGCCCGCGGCTCGACCTGCGCGGCGACGCCAAGCTCGTGGTCAGCGACGGCGGGATCGCCCTCGCGGCCGCGGTGCGCCTCTCCGGCGAGGACGAGCGGGGCGCCCGCCGCGCGCTCGCCCTCATCCCGACCCTCGACGCCATGCGCGAGCGGACGCGGTCCTGCCTGGCCGCCTTCGCTGCGGCGAGGCCCGAGGACCCTTCCTTCCGGGCCGTTGCCCCCGAGGCGGTCCAAAACACCGGCGCTCTCTACGCCACCCTGCAGCTCGTGCAGCACGCGCTCGCCATGCGCTGCCGCCCGGTCCCCGCGCCCTGCGCCGTCGCCCCGTCGAGCCCCAAGGCGCGCCAGATGCTCGAGCAGGCACGACGCGACTGCGAAGCCCCGCCGCGAAAGCCCTGAACGAGTCGAGTCAGCGGTCCTTGGCGGAGCCGTCGTCCTTCGGCTGCTCGGACTTGAGGCCCTCGGGGTGATCCGCGAGCGCCTGGTCGCTCGCCCGCTCCGCGTACCACTCGGGCGTGCGCCTGGCCTGCTCCTCGAAGGTCCCCAGCGCGCGGTCGCGTTCCGCCGCCGCTTCCGCGTCCTTCTGCGACACCAGGATCTCGTCGACGACCTGCGGGCAGGACGCGACCGAGCCGGGCCGCGCCTCGATCTCCTCGCGGACGGTGGGCCCCGCCGGCGGCGCCTTGGCGCTCTTCATCTTCAACTCGATGGAGAAGTTCACGTACGTCTCGAGCATCCGGAAGATCGCCGAGTCCGCCATCGGCCCCACCGGGCGCTCGTCGGGCAGCGGAGAAACCTTCCCTCCCTCGATCTTCGCGCGCCCCACCATCTCGCAGCCCGTCCCGCCGTCGGTGGTGTAACCCAGGTTGTCCGTGATGATCGCCAGGACCGTCGGGACGTTGGCCAGGTCCCAGTGCGCGAGCAGCCCCACCTCGCCGTCCGGGAGCGGCTTCAGGTCGTCGATGCTCATCGCCCGGACCCGCGACCATGGCGGCACCGGGCGCGTGCGCTTGCGCGCCGGCAGGCCCTTCACGTGCCGGCGTAGCGCGTCGTCGAAGAGGTTGGTCGCGGTCTCGGCCTCGCCGAGCACGTTGACGCAGTGGTGGTCCGGCACGCCGAGGCACTCCTCGACCATCGCGTAGTAGTCCTCGCGGGTGACCTTCCCGAAGCGGCCGCGGTAGCCGCCGCCGTCGCAGACGCGGCTGCCCGACGGCAGGCGGAACGCGAGCTTCTTCTTTCGGCAGGCGTGGAAGAAGTAGACGAAGGCCGAGGTCGCGCCGATGAGCGCCACCGGCACCCCGGTCGACTCCGACTCGCGCAGCGCCTTGAGCAGCGCCTTGACGTCGATGCCGGTGCGGCCCAGCACGAACATGCTGTCCGCAGTGCCGAAGGCCTGGCGCGTCTGCTCCATGCCCACCGCCATGCCCATCGACGGCGCGAGCTGCGGGCTGGGCGCGAGGATGAGGATGCGGCAGCGCCGGCCCGCCTCGAAGTCGGGGAAGAGGTAGGCGCCGGTCATCATCCGGTTGGCGGCGAAGACCAGCTTCTTGCCGTCTTCGTCGCGGAAGATGCGCCCGCGCTGGGTGAGGCTGGTCGTGCCGCCGGTGATGAGGCCCATGACGGCCTTCTCGACCGGGAAGGAGGCCACGAGGTGCGTCTTGAAGATGTCGTTGTAGACGAGCGGCACGTCCTCCCAGCGCTTTACGTCGTCGCGCCCGACCTTCTTGGCGTCGCAGAACTCGCGGAAGATCGCGTTGGTCTCGTGCTGGAAGCGGAAGAGCCGCAGGCAGTAGTCGCCGAACGCCGGGAGATCGGCGTCCACGCCCGCCTCGATGAACGGCAGGATCGCCTCGGTCAGCTTGCGGCTCTCGCTCATGAGCTCGGCGCTCCGGCCGGCGGCAGCGCGAGCACCTGCTTCTCGCGCGCAGCCTGCTTCTCACGTTTCCACTTCTCGTAGGCGATGCCCATCCCCTTGCGCACCGGGAGCTGGTTCATGATCGAGAGGATGTGGGCGTGGGGGAAGCCCGCGCGCGGGACCTTGAACAGGTGCTTGAGCACGCGCCCCAGGCTCAAGAGCTCGAGCGACGTCTCGTAGAACTTCCCCTCGCGCACCTCGGGCGTCATCGCCGGGTCGGGGTGCTCGAACAGCGCGTACGAGCCGTTGTAGTACTCCCAGCCCAGGTCCTTGAAGAGGTACGGCTCGTACTCCGCCCGCAGCTCGGTGCCCGGGTACGGCACGACGAGCGAGGGGTGCATCGAGACGCCGAGGCGGTCGCACAGGTCCACCGCGCGCCGGTAGTCGTCGAGGGAGTCCGCGCGCGAGCCGAGCATGAAGAAGAGCGAGACGTCGATGCCGTGGTCCTTGATCGTCTGGACCGCGCGCTCGCGGTCCTTGCCGATCTTGTTGTCCGCCTTGTAGGCCGCCAGGCCCTCGTCGGACAGCGACTCCCAGCCGACCCAGACCGAGAACATCCCCGCCATGCGCGCCGCCTCCAGCAGCCGCGGCCCGTCGGGCGAGAGGATGGGCCCGAGGCTGCCGAAGCCCATCCACTTCTTCTTCGAACCCCTGAGCGCCGTGAAGAGGTCGATGGCGCGGTCCAGCTTGCCCAGCCACCAGATGTTCTCGTCGCCGTTGATGTAGAGCTTCTCCGGGATGGCGGCGACGTCGCGCACGACGTGGTCGATGGGCCGCATGCGGATCTGCGGGCCGAAGACGGTGCGCACCGAGCAGAACTTGCAGCGGTAGGGGCAGCCGCGCGAGGTGTTGACGATGCGGAACCGGTGGCCACCCCCGAGCATCCCGTAGAGCGGCGTCGGCAGGTCGTCGAGCGAGACCTGGCCGCCCCGGTAGAAGGGCTGCAGCCGGCCCGCCTTGAAGTCCGCCAGGACCTGCGGCCAGACCGACTCGCCCTCGCCGGTGACGACCGCGTCGGCGTGGGCCTTGGCCTCTTCGGGCAGCGCGGTGGCGTGCATGCCGCCGACGACCACCTTGATGCCGCGGGCCCGAAGCGCCTCGGCGATGCGGTAGCCGGGCACCGCGGTGGGCGTGAGCAGGCTGATGGCGGCAAGGTCGCACTCCACCTTCTCGGCGACGCCGGGGCTGGCGCTGGCGCTGACGAGCTGGATCTCGATCGACGGGTCGGCGCGGCGAGTGAGCGCCGCCAAGTACTCGAGGATCGGCGGGGCGATGGGGGCCCACCCGAACGGCAGCGGCGGCTTGATGATGCAGAGTTTCATTCTTGTGGATGAATACTCCCCCGCCGCTCCCCGACGCCACCCGACGGTGCCGAGTGTGACGGAAGCGCGGGCGGCCGGCCGAACACCGACGACAACACCTGCAATATCGACCACTTGCGAGTCGTTCCCGATACTCCGGGAATGCCCCAGTGAGGCCGTGCACGGCTTGCCCTAGCCCCCTTGCCTGGTCGATCCCATTGAAGTGCGGCTGGCACCCGGTTCGGCCTCAGGCGGGGTTGCTGGCGGGTTCGGCGGCCATCGTGGTCCTTTTTCGGGCCGCCCGCAGGGCTCCCGGCGGCGTTTGGCGCTCCGCTCGAACCTCCCCGCCGCCTGTGGCATTCGAACCGCTCTCCGACTACAAGGGGTTGGGCCTGCGCCCGAGCGCCGATGAAAGTCACCCTGATATCCCCTGCGTTCCCGTTCTCGGGCCGCGTGCCGATGGTGCCGCCGATCCTGGAGTACCTGGGCGCCTTGACGCTGCAGGCCCAGCCGTCGGCGCAGGTGACGCTCCTGGACGCGAACGTGAAGGAGCCAGACCCCGCGGCGCTCCAGGCCGACCTCTTCGGCCTCAGCGCGATGACCGCGACCGCGACCTGGGCCTATGCCTTCGCGGACCGGCTCCGGGCGCAGGGAAAGAAGGTGGTTCTCGGCGGCATCCACCCGACCGCTCTCCCCGACGAGGCGCGGGCGCACGCGGATTCCGTCGTCGTGGGCGAGGCCGAGTCGGTGTGGAAGCAGGTCCTCGACGACGCCGTGGCCGGGAGGCTGAAGCCGCGCTACGACGGCCGCCAGCTTCCGCTCGACGACCTGCCCGCGCCGCTCTGGGGCTCGGTGACGGGGCCGTACCAGTTCCGAGCCGTGTTCACCGCGCGCGGCTGCCCCTACCGCTGCTCCTTCTGCTCGGTCCGGCGCTTCTTCGGCGACACGCTGCGCTACCGGCCGATCGAGGCGGTGGTGCGCGAGGTGCGGCAGTGCCCCGGCAGGCTCTACTTCAACGGCGACGACAACATCTGGGGCGGCGACCCGGAGCGCGCCGTCGCGCTGTTCACCGCGCTCGCGCGCGAGGCCCGCAGGCCCTGGTACGGCTTCGGCGACCTGCGCGCACCGCAGGGGCCCCGGGGCGAGGAGATGCTCAGGGCGGCCCGCGCCAGCGGCCTGTTCTCGGTCTGGGCGGGCTGGGAGACCTCCTCGGTCGAGGCGCTGAAGGGCTACCACGCCTCCGGCAAGCAGGGGGCCGACCGGGAGGACGCCGTCCGGCGCATCAAGGGCCACGGCATCAACGTCACCCTGTTCGTCGTCCTGGGCGGCCGCGGCGACACCCGCGCCGACTTCGACGGGGTGCTCGAGCTGGCGCGCCGGCTCGGCGTCTCCATCCACCCGGTGCTGCTCACGCCGCTTCCAGGGACCGAGCTGTACGAGGAGTACGCGCCGTACTTGATCGAGGACCTCGGCTGGGACCGGTACACCGGCGTCAACGCCCTGTTCGAGCACCCGACGATGTCGGTCCAGGAGCGCGAGGAGGCGTACTACCGGACGTCGCTGGCGCTGCTGGGCGCCGGGAGGATCTTCGGGCACCTCTTCGAGATCCCGGCGAAGGGGTTCCCGATGACGCACCTGCTCTCGCTCATGGAGCAGATCCCCATGCGGCGGGCGATGGGCAAGGCGTACGCCGAGTGGCGAGCCGGGCAGCCTCTGGAGGACAAGCCGTGAAGCGGGCGCTCGGCTTCGTCCACGACTTCGCCGC
Organism: Myxococcales bacterium; assembly: GCA_036504155.1. Classification (GTDB taxonomy): domain Bacteria; phylum Myxococcota; class Myxococcia; order Myxococcales; family UBA5297; genus JACRCT01. The sequence continues at coordinate 76,151 of DASXVQ010000112.1, read as the reverse complement.
CGGCTGCTGGGCGGCGACGGCGCTCGCCGTCCTGTGGCTGGGGCGCCTCGACTTCCCCGAGGACGCCCGACCGCTCGTCCAGGCGGTCCTGGTTCGGTTTTTCTGGGTGGGCGTCGGCTGCGTCGTCGCCGTCTTCGCGACGGGCGCGAGCCGCTCGGGCGAGCCCAGTCCGGGGATGCGCTCGCTGCTGCTCCAGCACGCGGCGCTACTGGCGATCTTCGGCGCCGCGACGGTCTGGGAGTGGGCGGTGGTGTTCCGGTAGCCTTGGCCAAAGACTGCAGCGAGCGGTCGCGTCTATCTCGACTAGTAGATACTTGTGCGCAACGACGAAATCCGGCGCGGCTCCTGAGCGGAGAGCGCCACCTAGGAGTCGTCCACGTACACTCGCCGTTCGGAGGCGTCGATCCGCACAGGCCCGCACCGGAGTTCCGACGAGGCTGCGAGGTCCGCACCTGCCTTCCGGCGAAGGACTGCGGCAACCCGAAGGAGCACCTCGCGCACGCTGAAGGGCTTCACCACGTAGTCCTCGGCTCCCAACTCGAGGCCGCGAACGCGATCTTCGACCTCGCCACGCGCGGTGAGCATGACTACCGGGATAGCCTCTGTCGCAGCATGGGCCTTGAGCGCTCGACAGACCTCTTGGCCCGACAGGTCGGGAAGCAGGAGGTCGAGCAGGACCAGCTCCGGCCGGTGCTGCCGGGCCAAGCGCAGTCCCTCAAGTCCGCCTTCGGCCTCGATCGGCCGGTGGCCTGCCCCAAGGAGATTGAAGACGAGGACTCGCCGCAGGTCGGCTTCATCCTCGACCAGGAGTATGCGTGCCATGCCCCCGAGAATGGCGAGGGCCAGTGACGACCTCGTTGCGACAAGGTGAACTGTTGCGGGCAACGCCGCGGGACGGCCCCGGAGCGACGCTTCCCACGAGGACGCGCTTGGTGGCGACGCCGATCCCGGTACGGTCTCGAGGCGTCGCAGATCGGTGACGTCCACGAAGACGGCGAGGACGCCCCGCGGACCTCCCGCGAGCAACGACGCATGCACCAGCAGGCGCCGAGGCTTGAGGTCGCCGATCTCCATCTCGGCGGACAGAGGACCTGTCGATGCTGCCGCGTCGTCCAGGATCTTCTTGAGCACCGCGTTGCGAATCAGCTCCAGCGGCGACTTGCCAGCGACCTCGGGACCGAGAAGGAGCGTCCCGCGCAGTGAAGCATTGGCCATGCGTTTCTTCAGCGTGCTGCTCCAGCGCGTGCTCGATCCGCTGCCGGTGGCAAACGCATCGATGGTCTCGGGGCGGTCGGAGTGGCTTTCGAGTCGAGCGAGATCTGACAGCTCGACTTCAGAGTCTCCGAGCACGACTCCGTCGCGTCGGACGATGGTGACGCGCCCCTTCCCGCGTCGGCCGAGGTCATCGGCGGGACGGTCCCAGCTCGCTCGATCGTCCATGCCGGCATCGAACGCGGAGGAGTCGCGCTGGACGAAGCTGAGGCGGATGAGAAGGTCGTCTTGGACTCGGCTGGACAACTCGGCGTCCAGCACCGTCGCGAGGTAGGCGCCGGCGGCCAGGACCGACGCGGCGATGAGCCCCAGCGAGGTCTGGAACAGCTCGGAGCGGATTCCCAGCCTCACTTGGCGTCACCGTTCGGCGCTTCGGCGAACCGGTATCCGGTGCCGCTGACGGTTTCGATGTAGTCGCCCGCAGGGCCGAGCTTGTCGCGCAGGCGCTTGACGTGGGTGTCCACGGCTCGAGTCGTCACCTCGGCTTGGATGCCCCAGACATCGTCCAGCAGGGAAGCCCGGTTCTGCACCCGGTTCTTGCGCTCGAAGAGCGTCACACCAGCGGCCGGAACACGATGGAGGACAGCTCGACCTCCTGGTCGTCCACGAACGCGCGGTGGGCCTGACGGTCGATGCGCAGGCGGCCGAACTGAACCGGAGGCTGGGGGGGGCTCGCCGCGCGACCCCTGAGGATGACGTCGATGCGGAGAAGGAGCTCGCGGATGCTGAAGGGCTTGACGACATAGTCCTCTGCGCCGAGCTCGAAGCCGACCACGCGGTCGACCTCCTCGCCCTTTGCCGTGACCATGAGGATGGGGATGCCCTGCGTGTTCGGATCCCGCTTGAGGTGCTTGCCTGCTTCAGTCCCAGAGGTGTCCGGAAGCATCAGGTCCAGGAGGACCAGCTCGGGGGAATGCTCAGGTGCCAGCTGCATCCCATCGCGCCCTCGTGGGGTGGAAAGGACCTCGTGCCCCGCCTGGCTCAGGTTGAAGACAAGCACCTTCTGCAGGTCCGGCTCGTCCTCTATCGCCAGGATGCGCGCATGGGGATGGCGTTACGACGCAACTGCTATGAACAGATGACGGCCGGGTATCGACGGCGCGCCAGCCGGCCAGGCGTGCCGAGGGTACCGCCGCCAGAGGGCGGCATTCAGCACATTGCATGGACGCTGGCCCGCTCGAGCCTGGCTTCCGGAGCTCGACCCAAGGGACCTCCACTGTCAGTGCTCGATGCGGAAGCCGGTGTGGAAGGTCTCCACCGAGAACGGGATGCCCCAGTAGCTCACCACCATGAAGAAGACCGCGGCGAGCGCGTACCACGCGAGCCGCTTGCCCCGCCAGCCCATGGTGATGCGCAGATGGAGATAGATGCCGTAGATCAGCCAGGAGACGAGCGACCAGACCTCGACCGGATCCCAGTTCCAGTAGTTGCCCTTGACCTGGTTCGCCCAGAAGCAGCCGGAGGTGATCATCAAGCCGTACATGATGAAGCCGGCGACGATGAAGCGGTACTCGTACTCATCGAGGACCGGAGGCTCGGGGACCTTCTCGAGGACCCCGCCTTTGATCCGCTCCTTGAGCAGGTAGGTCAGCCCAAGCCCCGCGGCGATCAGCACCGATGCGAACCCCGTCGAAGCCCCCACGATGTGGACCCACAGCCAGCCGCTCTGGAGCGCCGGAGCGAGACTGCCGGCGGCCTCCTTCATGAGTGTGCCGGCCCAGCCCATCAGGACGAAGGTGACCGGCATTACCAGCACGCCCAGCGGCCGCAGCTTGCTCGTCGATAGCTCGGTGATGACGAACAAGAGCACCGACACCGACATGGCCAGCATGATCGATTCGGAGATGGTGGTGAACGGACTGATTCCGGTCTGGGCCCAGCGCAGCCCGATGACGATCACGTGGGGTACCCACCCCAGCGCCGCGGCTGCGAGCCCCGCGACGAAGAGTTTCGTGCTCCGGGCGACGAGCCCGAAGATGTAGGCGAACGCGCTCAGGCCATACAGGCCGACCGCACTCCAGAAGATGGCGACCGAACTCACGTGGAGACCCTCCTCGCCCGCCCCTCGGCCGGCCTTGCCCGCCCGGGTTCAGGTTGGCAAGACGTCCGAGTGGCCAACTGCAGGACGCTCGCTTCGAGGCCGGCGCAAGAGCCTGCCCACGAAGGTCGTGAGCATACCGCCGAGCCCCACCCAGAGGCTCCCCAGAACGATGGGGTGCCCGGGGTCGTGCCGTACATCCATGGCCGCCCAATAGCGGACCTCGGTCACCGCCAAGTGGTAGTCCCCGAGCGCGATCGTCTGGCCGACGGTACCGTTGCCGCTTGCCAGCGGCGCATCGAGGCGGTCGGAGCCAGGGGGCGGAAGGCCCCACAGGTGGAACGAGACCTCTCCGATGCGCTCCACCCTCGCGTCGGGTTGGTAGAACACCTCCAAGAGGAAGAGCGGCCTGGAGTCCCCGTGAGGGAAGAGCACCGGACCGGCGCCGTCCCTCGACCCTGTGGTGTACAGGTAGCTGCCGTCGTCTTGCTTCATGCTCTGCAGCGGGACGAAGGCCCCAAAGACCTCTCTGCCCTGGGCGTCGTAGAGAATCACGAGCACCGTGTATCCCTCTCGGTCGCGGAAGTACTGCGTCCCCGCGTAGGACAGCGGGTGGGTCACGTACACCAGGTCCGCCTGCTTCTGGGGGTTCACGCCGGGGTCGAGCAGCGAGACTTCGTACGCCACGTACTTGTTGGCGCCCTCGAGCGTGAAGCCGGGCCGAACCCGGTCGAGCGTCGTGGAGCCCTTGAGCCAGGAGAAGTCGAAAAGCCGCCCGTGCGTTTGGATGTCATAGCTCTCGACTGCGCTGTTGGGCAGCGTCTCGCCCTCGCTTAGTCGCAGCGTCCCGCGGAACGAGGTTAGCGAGTTGAGGGCGATCCCCAGGAACATCGCCACGAAGCTCAGGTGAAAGAGGTTCATCCCCGCCGAGACGAGGGTGAGCTTGCGCCGCCAGGTGCGGCTGAAGAAGCAGAACGCGACGTTGACGACCAGCCCCACCAGCAGGGCGTTGAACCACGGCGCGGAAAAGATGAGCTCGGCGGCGCGCTCTTCCTGGAGTGCGGCCGCGCCCACGATGCAGGAGACGAGGATGGCAACCAGCAGCGCGATGGCGAGACCGGGCGACTTCAGTAGGGAGTAGAGCGCGCGCACCGTCATTGCGGCATCACCGTCGGCGTTCCGGCGGGCAGCGGCTCGACCATCCAGACGAGCCTCTGGCCGTCCTTCACGCCATAGGCCAGAGACTTCCCGTCCCCGGTGAACGAGACCGGGAAGACCATGTCATAGGCCGGCGATTGGCGCACGGTCTGGGCGGTGACCGCGTCCGCCACGACGACGAAGCGCCTGCTCTCCTGGCGTGCCCGATAGACGAGCAGCCGGCCGTCCGGAGTGAAGCGAGGCGTGACGACCCGGTCGAAGCGCGGCCCCTCCACTCCTCCGACGACGACGAAGGACGCTTGGCCTCGCAGCGCGGCGAAGGCGCTCGTGCGTCCGCCGGGGCCATAGACGAACTCCGGGGCCTCGTCGGACTCCTGGCCAACGGCGGCGTCACTGGCCCCCACCTGGTGCAGGATGAACCGGTGCCCAATCATCACGGTCACCGTCGCCGCCTTGCCGTCGGGCCGGACCACGATGGGGCCGATGGGAGCGGCGCCCTCCGGCAGCTTCCACTCGACGCCGCCCACTACCAGGACCTGGTCCGCTCCTCTCCGGGCTGCGTAGCACGCTCGCCCGTCCTCGCCGCCGAACCCCAGCAGGCTCACGGCGTCATAGGCCGGTCCCTCAGACACGTCCCCGGGCGTGGCGAAGCCCAGCTCGACCACGCTCACCTTCTCGCCCGCAGACCGGGTCGCCGCGATTCTGGTCCCGGTCGCGTCGAAGACCGTGACGTCGCCCAAGGCCTCGAAGACACTTCTTTGGTCGTGGCCGAGATCGGTGACGACGAGCGCCGTCGCGCGTGCGGCGCCGTCTCTCTCGACGAAGGCGATGCGAGCGGCGTCGCCGCTGAACCCGATGTTGGAGGCGGCGGATTGCAGCAAGCGTGCGACCCCGTCGATCAAAAGGAAGTGCTCCCCTCGGGACTCGGCGTAGTGCGCCACGTGCCTGGAGTCCGCGGAGAAGACGATCCCGGTCACCACCTCGTACTCGGGCCCCTCCTTGCCGTCCAACACCAGGAAGCTCTTCCCGCTTCGCCACCCCATGTAGGCGAGACGGTTGCCGTCGCGACTCTGCGTGACCTGGGACACCGTGTCGTAGCCGAGGCCCTCCTGGCCATTGCGGACGACCCGGTAGGCGCCGTCTCGCTCCACGATGTAGCTCACAGCCCTCCCAGACGCCCCGAACTGGAGGTCCGTCGCCGCCGGGCGGCCGGCGCGTTCGACGGTAGGCGGCCGGGCGTCCGTCGCCTCCGCAGGCAGCACCCCGAGGACCTCTATGCGCCGTGCCACGTCGACGGGGGGCGCAGCAGGAACAGGCCCGGCGGCATGGCACCCCTGGCGGCAGCCCGCGAGCAGCAAGAGCGCGCAGGCCGCCCCAAGCAGCGCCGCGCGGTCGCGGTGCCCAGGCATCCGGCCCTCGCTCACAACCCGCCCTGCACGGCGCGCTCGCGGAGGACGGTGAACGTGCCCCGGCCGTTGGTCACGGTCGTGCGCACCAACTCCACGGCGTCGCGCTTGGTCCCGTCCAGGACGCGCGTCGCCGCCCCCAGGAGGAGTTGTCCATCGGCGCTGAGCGCGGCGAACGGCGTTCCCTTGAGCGTCAGCTTGAACCCCGGTTCCGGCGCGACCTGCAGGGGAAACCTCGTGGGCGCGTTGAGGATCCGGTCGATCTCCGCGGTGGGTCGGGTCGACCTCACGCGAGCGGTGCCTGCAAGCCTCGCCCCGCTGGGCGTCAGGTCGAGCGTGCGGCAGCCGCTGGCGTCGAGCACCATTTCGAAGGACGACGCCCCGTTGCGCAGCGCGCGTCCGTCCCAGCGCCCGGCCCCGAAGTCCACCTCGGTCGTGTTCGGCCCGATCTCGCTGTTCTTCAGCTCGCCGCCGACCAGGTTCCTTTCGAACCCCGGGCCGATCTCGTTCTGGAACACGTAGGCCTTCTCGAACCGGTTGAAGCTGAACTCCCCGCCCACGAGGGCGTTCTCATGGAAACGCGTGGAGTGCCAGTGGTTGCCGAACACGTCCTCCCCGAAGTTCAGGCCGGTGAGCTCCGACTGGCCGGTCGCCGGATTCCCCGTGACGGTGTTGTAGGCGAAGTCGTCGATGATCGAGACGTAGGTGAGCAACCCGAAGTCGAGGACGTTGTTCATGAAGTTCGTCCCGAGCCGGCTCGAGGCGATCGCCGACGTCTCGGTGACGATGTTGTGCTGGAAGTTGAAGCCCACCTGCACCGAGTTGAGGTGGAACATGTTGTCGGTGAACTCGCCATCGGCGGCGACGCGCACCATGCTGTTGCCGGTGTTGGTGTTGTTCAGGAAGTTCGAGCCGCAGCGCACGTCGTGGATTGCCGCTCCGGCGGCGGTCGGCGCGAGGACCGAGTTGGTCAGCTCGTCCGGCGAGCGCGTCGTCCTACCGATCTCGATGGAGTGAATGTCCTTGCTCCCCGGGTCCTCCGCTCCGAGGACGGCCACGTCCTTGAACGACGCGCCCGCTCCGTAGCGGTACTCGATGAAGGCGTCCGGCTCGCGGCTCGGGGCGACTCGTGGGAACGAGGAGCCTTCGGAGACGACTGCCGTCAGGCCCGGGTATCCCAGCGCCTTCCCGTCCACGAGCGCCGTCACCCGGTGCGTCGCCGGTCCTCCGCCAAAGCTGAAGGCGTCGCCCACCGCGATGGGGAAGACGAGGTTGTGCAAAAGGATCAGCGTGTCGCCTTCGCCCGCGACGACGATCCTTCTCTCGAGCCCAGGCGGGCGCGCGGCCCAGAACCTCCCCGTGCCTGTCGCGGTCTGCCACCGTCGGTACCGGACGTGCCTCCAATCCTCGTACATCGCGATGCCCCACCGCTGGTCGCGCCGGTAGGTGATCCTTCCCCGGTCGCCCCCCGCCTTCGAAGTGTCGACGAGCTCGTAGACGATCAGGTCTTGGGGAAAAGAGGCGCTGAGCGCCGTGGCCGCGAGCTGGCTCGCCGATGTCGCGACCACGACGAGGGGCTCTACCGGCCCCGTCGCGACCTCGCTCGTTCGAGGGACCACGTGGCGGGTCCTGAAGTCTACGATCCGGTACGTCTGGCCCGGCACGAGGAGCCCCGCGGACTGAGCCGCCAAGAGCTCCGAATGGGCGACGTCCTTGACCTGCGGCGCGCAGGCCGCGGCTGCCGCCTCGGCGCGCCCGCTTGCCATCATGGACAGCGCCAACAGGATCGGCCCAGCCACGCGCCACAGCGTCCAGCTTGGAGATGCCTTTCCCACGGAGTCCTTTAGAACGCGCCGCCGGGCGTGTAGGTCTGGCCGCTCATGTTGCTGTTGCAGGTACCGCCCGTGCCGCGGCAGGTTGCGCTGCCGGCCGTGATCCCGGTGCCCGACGCGGGGCGCCACTGCTCCAGCGAGCCTCGGAAGAACGCGTGCGGCTTGGCGCCCGTCGTCAGGAACAGCGAGCCGACGGTGGCCGCGTCGCGGTCGTCGAAGCCGTGGGCGTCGTCGGCGCGCAGCGGCCTTGCGGTGCTCGTCTGGTAGTTGGTGGCGTTCGCGGGGCCGTTGGCGTGGCAGTACGCGCAGTTGCTCCAGTATGAGTTGCCCATGGCGCCCGTATCGGGGCCCGTGGCCACCGCCGAGCCGGTGCTCACGTGCGTGGTGCTGGAGTACTTGGCCGCGTGGCAGCAGATGCAGAGGTTCGTCGCGCAGGTGGTGCCCGAGGCCTTGACGGGTCCGATGATGGTGCTGGCCGCCCCGTGAGCCGTGACCGACTTGGTCAGCGTCAGGCCAGCTTCGGCGGGGAGCGCGTGGCAGTCCCAGCAGGAAAGCAGGTATCCGAACTGGGTGGCGTTGCCGTTGGTCTTGGCCATGGTCCAGGGCGCCACCATCTGAGTGGTGCCTTGCGTGTAGCTGTTGTTCTGCCGGCCGCGGATGGGGTGGTAGGTCGCGTTCGTCGTGGCGAACTGGCCGTTGACGTCAAGGACGTTGCCCAGGCCGTTGCGGCTGACGGGCGGAGCCGTGTGGCCGGTGATGGTCGTGTTGAACGGCTTCATCGCCGAACCACCGGGCACGCGGGCCGCGACGCTCGCAGCCCCGGTGCTGTCGTGGCACTTGAGGCACTGGTTGAACTGGATGGCGGCGACCGTGAGGCCGTTGGGGTCGGCCTCGAGGGTCTGGGCCAGGTTGCGGCTGAACTGGACGAACGAAGCGGGGGTCGTCGTGGAGGCGTAGCTGCCGGCTCCGGTGTGGGATGTCGTGGCGCCCCAGGCCCCGCTGGCGTCCGTGAAGGTCACCCCACGGATCTGACTGCCGGAATCGGGGTCCCGCAGCTCGATCTTGCCGTTCCCGTGGAAGCCGTAGTCCACGTCGCCCGAGGCGGGGCTGCCTTCCATGTGGCAGACGATGCAGTCCCACTTCGTCACCGCGCCGCCCGCCGACCGCTTGTGGGACCAGGCGCTGGCGAACTCGCCGACGACGTTGCGGCGCTTCATGACCGAGGCGCTCAACGCCTTGGCGCGCGGGGCGTTGACCTCCTTGTTGTGGCAGGTCGTGCAGTCGAGCAGCGCTCCCCAGGCGGCGTTGTTCTGCCCCGTGCCAATGCCGCCACCGGCGTCGGCACCGCCGTGGCACGAGATGTTGGTGCAGGTGCCGCCGGTGGCTGCGTACGTGTAGGACGCGATGGCCTCGCCGTTGCCTGCGGCGATGTTGTAGGCCTTGTTGGCGTGGAGCGCCGGGGTGGTGATCGAATCGCCCGTCGCGGTGCTGCCGTTGTGGCAGGTCTCGCAGTGGCTGGTGTGGACCGCGTGGCTGTTTGCCTTCGCGGTGCCCCAGGTCGTCGCGCCGTTGGCGTAGCTGGGCGGGTAGCCATGGCAGGAGTCGCATTGGCCGACGGACCCCCAGTTGAGCGAGGTCACCGGCGCCGACATCGTCGTACGGTCGCCAGCCTGTCCCGTGCCGCTGACGCCCTGGCTGTGGCAGTAGACGCTGCTGCACGCCTGGAAGGCGGTCGGGCTGTTGGTCTGAGTCCAAGTCGCCCCCTTGCCGTACGCGCCACCCGTGTCCCCGTTGATGGTCGTGGCCATCTGGATGATGCCGGTCCGGTGCAGGTAGTCGGCGCTGGTCTCGGTCGCCGGAATGACGTGGCACGCCGAGCAGGGCATGGAGTACTCGCCGACGTGCGCATAGTGCGAGCCAGGGAAGGTGCCATCCGTCACGTTGCGCGCCGTGCCGTCGGGGAAGAGGTTGGTGTACCCGTGGCACTGGGCGCAGGAGAGCGTCGCCGACGGCGCCTTGGTGATCGTCAGCGTCGCCGACGCCGTGTCGGAATAGGTCGAAGCGCCGACATAGCCCGAGCCCACGGCGGCCGTGACTGTCCCGGTGAACGTCTGCGCGACGACCGCGCCGCTCTTGAGGTCCACCAGCACGAAGTAGTTGCGCGTCGTGTTGCTCACCGCCTCCGCGCTCGCGAAAGTGATGGTGGCGACTGTGCCCGCCTGCGTGTAGGTGCTTGGGATGAGACGGTCGGTCCGGTCGAGGGTGCCGACAGTGCCGTTGTCGGCGTAGACCTTCACGTTGGCGATGTTGGTGGTCGTGAAGTTGGCGCTGCCGCTGAACGCGAGCCCGGTCAGCTGTCCGGTGGCGGCGGCGCCGAGGACGGTGGTGAACGAGTCGAGCAGGTTGTCGGGCGTCCCGACCGGGGCGTTCGCGGCGGCCAGCGTGGCCCCGTTGCCGACCGTCAGCGTCGCCCCGGCCGACACGGTGAGCACCCCGGAGGTCGTGTCCGAATAAGCGGGTGTGCCAACCCCGGTTCCGGTGGCCGCGGTGATGGTGCCCGAAAGCGTGTTGCCGACCGTCGCGGCGGCGGCGACGTCGATGACGACGAGGTAGCTCGCGACGGTCGTCGTCACCGGCTCGGCGGCAGTAAACGTGAGCGTCGCGACGTTGGTGGCCCAGGTGGGCGCGTTGATGGGCACCAGCACGTCCATCGCGTCGAGAGCGCCGATCTGCCCGTTGTCACGGTAGACCTTGATCGCCGCGACGTTTGCGGCGAGCAACTGCGCGCTCCCGGTGAGGGTCATCGTGCTGACCGACCCGGAGCCCAGGCCCATGTTGAACCTGAAGGAGTTCATGACGTTGCGCAGCGAGCCCTGCGGCGCGCTGGAGCTTGCGACGGCGGTGGAGTCGGACACCGCCAGGCCGCTCAGGATCACGGTCAGCGCGGCAGACCCGGTGTCAGCGTAGACAGGCGTCCCCAGCGTCGTTCCGGTGGCCCCCGTAACCGTACCCGAGAGCGAGGCGCCGATCGCCGCGGCGGCGGCCACGTCAATCACCAGGAGGTAGTTCTGGCCAGTGGTGGTGACCGGCTCTGCGGTGGTGAAGGTAATGGTCGCGACGTTGGTGGCCCAAGCGGTCGTCGTCGCTACCAGGACGTCCGTCCCTGACTCGTAGGTGCCGACCACCCCGTTGTCCCGGTAGATGCGAATGGCCGAGACGTTCGTGCTCACGAACTGGGCGCTCCCGGTGAACGTGAGCGTGCTGACCGACCCGGAGCCGAGGCTCATGTCGAGGTTGAAGGCGTCCAGCGCGAGCCCGGTCGCGCCAGTCGGGGCGCTCCCGCTGACGGGATCGATCGAGTTGGTCACGGTAAGGCCACTCGCGACGACGGTGAGGGTCGCACCAGCGGTATCGCCGGTCGCGGTGACCGTCCCGAGGTTGGTCCCGGTCATCCCCGTGACGCGCGCGGTCAGCGTGTTTCCCACCGTGGCGGCGCCCTGGACGTTCACGACGATCAGGTAGTTCTGCGCCGTCGTGGACACCGGCTCAGGCGTCGTGAAAGTGACGGTCATCGTGGTCGCGGCGATCGTTCCCGTCGCCGGGACGAGAGTGTCCGCGGCGTCGAGGGTCCCGATGGTGCCAGAGTCCCGGTAGATTTGGACCGCCGCGACGTTGGTCGTCGTGAATTGAGCGCTGGTCGTCAGCGTGAGCGTGCTCAATGTGCCGGTGCCGTAGTTCTTGACCACCGTGAATGCGTCCTGCTCGTGCCCGGCCGAGCCCTGCTGCGCGTTGACGCTCGGCGGGTCGATGCCGTTGCCCACGGTGGTCGTCAGGGTGGCGATGGTCAGGGTCGCCGAGGCCGAGTCGGAGTAGAGCGGCGTGCCTATCCCCGTCCCCGTCGCCGCCGTGACGCGGGAGGTCAGCGTGTTGCCGTTCGTGGCCGCAGCCGCGACGTCCACGACGATGATGTAGTTCACGGGTGTCGTCGAGACGGGCTCCGGCGTCGTGATGGTCAGGGTCATCGACGTTCCGATCGTCCCGGTCGTGGGAACCAGCACGTCCGCGGCGTCCCAGGCGCCGATGGTCCCGTTGTCCCGGTACAGCCGCACCGCGGACACGTTGGTGGTCGTGAACTGAGCGCTGTTGGTGAGCGTGAGCGTCGAGACCGTGGACGTCCCCGTGCCCATGCTGAGCACGAAAGAGTCGACGGCGTTGTTGGTGGAGGTCTGGATGGCGCTGGCGTTCGCGGGATTGGTGCCGTCGAGGACGTTGAGGCCGGTGGTCGTGATGGTCACCGTGGCCGAGCTCGTATCCTGGTCGTCGACGACGGTGATGCCCGTCCCGGTGACGTTCGACACCGTGCCGGAAAGGGTATTGCCCGGCGTCGCGGCCGCCGCGACGTCGACCGCCACCAGCACGTTGACGGGGGTCGTCGTCATCGCGAGGCCGCCCGTAACCGTGATCGTCGCGACGTTGGTCGCCCAGGAGGTCGTGGTCGTCAGGAGCGTGTCGACCCCGGGCTCGTAGAGGCCCAACGTGCCGGCGTCCTGGTAGAGCTTCACGGACGAGACGTTGGCGCTGGTGAACTGAGCGCTGCCCGTGAAAACGACGGTGCTCAACGTGCCCGTTCCCGAGACCTTGGCGACGGTGAAGGAGTCCACCTCGTGGTTGGTGGTGCCCTGCATTCCATTCGAGCTGAGCGGGTTCGTCCCGTTGCCCACCACGGTGTCGGGCACCGCGGCCTTGATCGCCATAGCGGACTTCGAAACGTAGGCGGTGCCACTGGTGGTGTGCCCGGCGGTGGTGGTGGCGGCGGTCGCGTCTTCGTTGATGTAAACGTTGGTGGCGTTGGTCGTGCCGTTGGCGCCGCCCTGTGGGTAGGCCGAGCCGCCAGTCGCCACAGACCACCCCGTGGCCCAGGCCGAGATGGTGCGCGGGGTGCCCGAGCCAGTGCGATACAGGTTGACGGCCTCGACGGCCTGATCGCCCGCTGTGATTGTGAGGCCGGTACCGAAGGCGGGCGACGTCACCGTGGTGGTGCCACTGTTGTAGTTCGTGTACTGCCGGATGGGAGAAGCGCTCGTGTCAGCGCCGGCATAGACCGCCCAGTTGACGGTGGCCCATGCCGAAGTGCCGCCAGTGACCGTCGCCACGAGAGCTCGGGCCGTGCCGTTCATGAGCGTCGTGTTCTCTGTCATGTAGAAGAGCCAGGTGTGCGAGAAAGCGGTGGTCGTCCCATCGCCTCCTGCGGAGGTCAGGGCGGTGCCTCCGTAGGTGACCGAGCACGTCTGGGTGCCGGAAGTTGAGACGGCCGAGGTGACGGCGACCACCAGGATCCGGCTCGAGGCCGAGTTGACCGTGACGTTGAAGCTGGTCGGAAAGCCGGCGGCGCTGTAGCTGGTCGTCCATGGCTGGGGCTCGGTGATCGCGGCTCCTGCGCGCCCGGGGTGGAGCGCCGCAAGCATCACGACACCCAGCCACACGAAGCTGAGCAGCGCTCGCCGCCTGAGGCACCGTCTCTTGGACTCTCGAAGAAGCGAACTGTGCATGCCGATCTCGCTCACCCGTCCCGTCCGTCCGTCGCCGAGAAGGCGGTTTTTCTTCATGGCTCGCCTCCTCGCTAGTAGGTGTTCCACACCGGCGTCGTCGCGTAGTGGCAGCTCACGTTCGAGCAGCTCTTCGGGCTCGCGCTCGACGAGCTCCCGCTCGCGCCGTTGTACACCGGGTTGGTGGCGCCGAGCCGGAAGTCGAAGCCCGCCGCCCCACCGTACTTGAACGTCCCGTCGCCGAAGTTGATGGACCGGACGGTCGAGCCGCCGGTCGCGTGGTTGGCCGCCTCGTTGTTCGAGTGGCAGGCGCCGCACACGTTGGCCGCCTCGCCCACGCCGAAGGTCGCCGCGTTGGGGTCCATCGTCCCGGTGATGCCCAGCCGCGTCTTGAGGTGGTTGATGTGCTTGGCGTGGGCGCCCCAGCCCTCGTGCACCGTGCCGTCCCAGTAGTTGACGCCCCAGGTGCCGCCGGTCCACACCCCGCCGGAGTAGGTGGCGCTCTTGGTGTCGTAGTCGTGGCACCCGTTGCAGCCGCCGCCCTTGAACTTCTGCGCGTGCGGGTGGCAGCTGACGCAGTAGGTGGAGGTGTTGTGCCCCGCCGGCGCCGTCGCGCGGCCGCTGCGGTAGTTGGCCGTCGCGCCCGGGCCGTCGAGGTCGTCGTAGCCGGTGGCCTCCCAGTACTTGGTGAACGGCGTCGAGGTGCCCACGTGGCAGGCCTGGCAGACGCCCTTGTGCTGCGTGCCCAGCGCGGTGGCGGTCTCGGCGATCTTGCCCACCGAGCCCGTGTCGCCCGTGTCGCTCGCGACCACCGCGGTCACGTTGTAGAACTCGACCGCCTTCTCGTCGCCGGCGAGCAGCGGGTAGCCGAAGGTGCCGTCGGTGTTGGCGCGGACGCTGCGGCGGACCATGAAGATGTTGTTGCCGCCGCTGTTGGTGTTGCTGGGCCGGTCGCCGTGGGGGTCGTGGCAGTCCCAGCAGAACTTGCCGCCCAGCGTCGCGGCGGAGTGCTTGGCGCCGTCGTGCGCCGCGTCCGGCTTGACGGTGCCGTTCTTGATCGACCCGCCGTTGTTCACGCCGAGAGAGCCGGTGGCGTGGCAGTTCAGGCACGTCGCGTTCTGGGCCGCGAGCGAGTCGTAGGCCGCGGTCGCGCCGGTCAGGTCCGAGGCGCCGCGCAGGCGGAACGGGTTGGCGGTGTCGGAGTGGGCGACGCCTCCGTCGTGGCAGAACAGGCACTCGGTCTTGCCCGCCGTCGGGCTCGTCGAGAACGCCGCCGCCGGGTTGAGCGACACGTCGTAGGCGCCGGCCGTCTTGCCGTGGCCGGAGTACAGCCACTCGGTGGTGTTGATCGTCGCTGCGGTGCCATTGATGACCGTGCCCAGGCTCTCGGTCTCGGTGCCGGCCGTGCCGTGGCAGCCCAGGCAGGTCGCCGTCGTCGGGTCTCCCCATACCGGCGTCCCGGTACCGTGGCAGGTGATGGCGCTGCAGGTCTTGGTCGCCTGCGTGTAGTTGCTGGCCCCGGCGTTGGAGTCGTAGGCCGCCAAGATGGCGACGTCGCGCGAGCCGTTGGTGTGCGTCGTTCCCGCGGGGATCGCCGTCCCCGCCGGCGTGACGAAGCCCGAGTGGCAGTGCTCGCAGTCGGCCGAGGCGCTCACGTGCGCCGGGTGGCTGTTGGCGTCCGCCAGCGTCGCGCCGTCCGGGTAGTCAGGCGCGCCGGTGGTCGTGGACTGGCCGTGGCAGCCGTTGCAGCCGATGGCCGGGCTCGTCCACGTGATCGTCCGGTAGGCCGGCGCCGCCTGGCCCGACGAGTGGCAGTAGGTCGCGCTGCAGGTCGACGTGGTGTCGGTGGAGGCGAAGGTCCCGCGGTTGCCGATGGAGACGTTCTTGACGCCATTGGCGTGGTTGGCCTGCGTGGTGACCGGCGAGTTGGTCCCCGCAGCGACCACGCCCTGGTGGCAGTCGCCGCACCAGTAGTTGGCGCCGATGACCGCCGCGTTGTTGACGTGCGCGGCGTGCGTCGCCGAGCCGTTGGTCGTGCCGATCTTGCTCGCCTGCGAAGCATCGCCCGAGTGGCAGGTGGTGCAGTTCGCGGTCGCGCTCCAGGCGACCGCGGTGTTGGGCGCTGCGAAGGGCGCGGCCGTCGCCGTGCCCAGCGAGTGGCAGTAGGTGCTGGCACAGGTGTAGGCGACGTTGTTGTAGGCGCCCGCCGACTGGTTGATGGACCCGCCGAAGGCCGACGAGAACTTGAGGGTGTGCTCGCCGCGCACGTGGTTGGCGACGTTGCCCAGGTCCGCATCGGCGAGCGCCCACGGGGCGTTCGGGTTGGCGACCACGGTGTCCGCGTGGCACTGGTCGCACTTGTAGGCGTAGCTGCCGGTTTCGCCCAGCGTCGACTGGATGTGCTTGCCATGGGCGTTGGACAGGTCGGTGAGCACCGCGGAGTCGCTCCGGGCGGCGGTGGAGTGGCAGCCGTTGCAGGCGAGCGTCGTGCCCCAGGTCGGCGGCCGGTACTGCTGCGTGCCGCCCAGCGGCGCGGCGTTGGAGTGGCAGTAGAGGCTGCTGCAGGTGCCCGCGGTGTAGCCGAAGGTGCGGTCGGTGCCGGCCGAGGTGCCGCCCGCGGCGAAGGTGCCACTCACGGCCTGGCCGCTGGGCAGCGTGCCCGAGAAGGCGATCTGCGCGGCCTGGACGCCGCTGACCGCGCCCTTGGCGTGGAAGGCCGCGCCGGAGGGGTGGCAGTAGCCGCAGCCGTACTGGTAGGTCGTCCCGCTCGAGCCGAAGGCGGCGCTGGTCCCGGTGACCAGCGTCGCCGAGGCGTAGTGCTTGGCGTGCGAGCCCAGGAGCGCGTTGTTTCCCGAGTGGCAGCTGCCGCAGTCCATCACCGAGACGCCCCACTGCGGCGTTCCGGAACCGTGGCAGTAGTTGCTGCTGCAGCCCGTGCCGTTCCAGCTCCCCGACCCCAGCGAGACGTTGGCGGTGCCGTTGTCGTGCAGCGTGTAACCGCCGGCGAGGATGGCCCGATCGTTGCTCGTCGCCACGACCGCGTTGTGGCACTGGCCGCACGGGTAGAGGTAGCCCGCCGTGGCCCCGACGTGCTTGGTGTGGCTGCGCGAAGTGAGCGGGCCCGCGCCGGTCGTCGCGGTGGCCGAAGCGTTGCCGCCGTGGCAACTGTCGCACTCGGGGTCGGCGGTGGTGCCCCAGGCGATGGAGGGTCCGGAGACGTACGGCGCGGTGCGGTCCTGCCCGTTCGAGTGGCAGTAGGTGTTCGCGCACGTCGTCGAGACGCCCGAGTTGCCCACCGTGCCCAGGTGGTTGTCGACGCCGGACGAGTCGAACCCGACCTCCTTGGCCCCGTCGACGTGCAGACGCTTGTCGGCGATGGTCGTGGCGGCGGTCGCGGTGGCGACGTGGCAGCGCGAGCAGTCGTAGGCGTAGGCGCCGGTGTGGAGCTTGTGGGCCGAGGAGAGCGTGGTCGCGGCGCCGCCCACGTCGTGGCAGCCGTTGCAGGCCAGCGGCCCGCCGGTCCACGTCGGCGACTTGTAGGCCAGCGTGCCGCCGGCCGGGCTGGCGTTCGAGTGGCAGTAGACGCTCGTGCAGGTGCCGTTGGAGTACTTGAACGAGCGGCCGTCGGGCTCGACGCTGGTCAGCGTCGTTCCCGCCGCGTAGGCGGCCGGCGCGGGGTTCTTCGGGTCGCTGGTGCCGTCGAAGGCGACCTCGGCCGCCAGGGGGTCGGCCGGCGTACCCGCGTTGGCCGCATTCAGGTGCGTCCCCGAGTGGCACTTGCCGCAGGCGAAGCCGTACTGCGTCTGCGTGGCGTGCGCCGTCATGTCGGAGTAGCTGGGCTTCGCCTCGGGGACCTGGTCGTGGACGGCGTGCGCGCCGACCGCGGGCGGCGCGTTGTGGCAGGCGTTGCAGCTCGAGGAGAAGCCCTTGTTGTGCTGGTGGCACCCCGCGCACGGCTGGGTCGGGGAGACGTAGTGCGTGGCGTCGGCGTTGCCGGTGTTGCGGAACCGCGCGATGCCGCCCGCGCCCTGCGTCTTGGTGTGGCAAACCTGGCAGGGCCCGTCGTTGTTCGCCGTCAGGTTCACGTAGGTCGCGTCGACGCGCGCGGCGGAGCTCGTCACGCCCGTGGTTTTGGTGAAGCGCACGTCCTTGGCGCCGGAGTTGGGCGTCTGGATGACCTCGTTGACCAGCGAGCGGTTCCTCGTGGCGTGCGGCGTGTGGCAGTCGCGGCAGCCAACGGCCCAGCTGCCGTACTTGTCGCTCGTCGACTGCGAGGAGTGCGTCTGGATGGCGTGGCAGTCGAGGCACAGCTGCGTCGAGTCGTCGCGGCGCAGCAGGTGGCCGTCGCCGCGACCGGCCGCGCCGACCAGCACGACGGCGCGGGAGGTCAGGGCCGTGAGCGCTCCGTCGCTGGCGCGGGCGACCAGGGTGTACGAGCCGGCCGACAGCGAGAGCGTGGTCTCGTATACCCGGGCGTTGGTGCCGACGCTGTAGTTGAGGTTCGCCGCGAGGTTGGCGCCCCAGGTGGAGCCGCCGTCGGTGCTGAGCTGCACCGTCACCGAGCCGATGCCTCCGCCGTCGTAGGCCTGGACCTGGACCTTGAAGGTTCCGCTGAGCGCCGCACCGCTGATCGGGTTGAGCAGCAGGACCATCGGGGCGCCGACCGGCCCGCCGGGAGCCCCCGCGGCGCCGACGGTGAGCGTATTGCCCGAGAACGTGGTGAAGGCGTTGACCGTGGCGCCCGACTCGACGCTCACGTCGGCCGTCGCGACGGACATCGTGAAGGTCCGCCCCGTGGTCGCCCCGGTGGTGGTCGAGGCGCTGACGAGCAGCGTCCGGGCGGCGGTCGGCACGCTCCAGGAGAGGCCGGTGAAGGCCCACTTGGAGCCGTTCCAGGACGCATTGCCCAGCAGCGCGTCGGTGCCCTGGTCGATGAGCCCGTTGCCGTTGACGTCCTCGAACAGCTGCAGCGTGAGCAGGTCGTAGCCGGGCACCGCGTTGCCGGTGTTGGAGAGCGTCAGGCCGGTCAGCTTGACCGAGGCGGGCCCGGCGACCATGCGGAGCATGCCCGCCAGGGCGGACGAGCCTGCGGTGACGCCCGCGGCGGCGGCCTGGCCGGGGTTGGTGACGGTGACGGCGCTGGCGCCGGCGGTCGTCGTCGCGTTCCCGACTGCTCCGGCGACGAGGTAGTTGGTGCCGAGGTTCACGCCGGAGGTGTCGACGGTGCCTTTGTACTCGTAGACGGCCACGTGGTAGGTCGTGCCGCCCGTCAGCCCGGTGATGGCCACGCTCGTCCCCGAGCCCTTGAAGACGATGTAGTTGCCCGTGCCGAGCTGCGTTCCGCTCCCGAAGACCGTGTTCGCGCCGTACGTCGTGTAGACGCCGTCGATCGGGTTCGAATCCACCGCCGTCGCCTGCTTCACCAAGACGAGGACGCCGTCCCCGCCGGTGCCCCGGGTCCAGTTGATGGTCATCCCGGCGGAGGTGATCGCCGTGAAGTTGACGGCGGAGGCCTGGGCGCCTGGCTCAGTGTAGAAGCTGCCGTCGGTCGAGTATCCGGTGCCCGCGCTGTTGGTCGCGTAGCCCCGGTAGTAGAGGAGCGTGCCCGACGTGAGCCCCGTCCGCGCCTGGGTGAAGACTCCGGTCGCCGTGCCGCCTTCCGCCGCGCAGTTGGTCGAAGGGGCCGCGGTCGCCCCCCAGCAGGTGCCCCGGGCAGAGATCGCAGCGCCGCCGTTGGAGGTGATGTTCGCCCCGAGCGTCGCGGTGGTCGCGGCCACGAGCGTCGCGGTCGGCGAGGTGAGCGTGGGCGCGCTCACCGCGGTGGTCGCGGCGTTCCCGACAACGCCGGCCGTCAGGTAGTTGGTGCCGAGGTTCGCGCCGGAGGTGTCGCTGGCGCCTTTGTACTCGTAGATGGCCACGTGGTACGCCGTGCCGGCCGTCAGCCCGGTGACCGCAACGCTCGTGCCGACCCCCTTGAAGACGACGTAGTTTCCAGTGCCGATCTGCGCGCCGCTGCCGAAGGCCGTGTTCACCGTGTAGGTCGTGTAGGTCCCGTCGACGGGGTCGGAACTCACTGCGGTGGCCTGCTTCATCAGTACGACGACGCCGTCGCCGCCGGTCCCGCGGGTCCAGTTGACGATCATCCCAGTCGTCGTGATCGCGGTGAAATTGACGCCGGAGGCTTGAGTGGTCGGGTCCGTGTAGAAGCTGCCGTCGGTGGAGTACCCGGTGCCCGCGCTGTTGGTCGCGTAGCCGCGGTAGTACACCAGCGATCCTGAGGTGAGCGCCGTCCGGGCATGGGTGAAGACGCCCGTCGTCGTGCCGCCCTCCGCCACGCAGTTGCCCGTTGGAGTTGCCGTGGTGCCCCAGCACGTGCCGCGAGCCGTAAGCACAGCGCCGCCGTTCGAGGTCACGCTTGCCCCGAGTGTCGCCGTCGTCGCCGCGACGCTCGCTGCGGTTGGGCTCGTGACGGTCGGCGCCGCGACCGCCGACGGATTCAGCGAGGCGACGGCGATCGCCGCTCTCGCCGACGCCCCGGTCCAGGTGACCGTGCTCGTATTGGCCCAAGTTCCACTTGTCGCGTTGGTGACCTGCGCGATGCTCGTCGACTGGTCCGTGCTCCACGAGGTCCCGGCGGACGCGAACCCGGCCACATGAGCGACCGCAGTGGCGGTGTTGCCGCCGACGACGGCGTACACCGTCATCGAGCTCGCGTTGTAGGTCACGGCGGTGCCGAAGGTCACTGTGACCGCGGCACTGTTGTTGGCCGCGGAGGACGACACCGGGGTCGTCTGGTCGACTCCCTGGTACGTGCCCGCCCAGAGGTGCACGCCCGTGATCGTGCTCGCGGAGAGCGTGGTGGTCAGGTAGACGGCGTGCGTCCCCACGGGCACCTGGCCGTCCAGGAGGCGCCCCAGCCAGCAATGCTGCCTCTGGGAGCCTGTGCTCATGGCGACCTGCGTGAATTGGGTCCCCGTCGAATTGTCGAGCCTGACCGTGATGCTCGAGACGGTCGCGGCCGCTGCCGTCTCCAGACATACCGCCGCGAGAGTGACCCGGTTGGTCCCCGCCGACATCGCAAAAGTGTTCGTCGTCGTGACCGTGTAGCTGACGGTGTTGGGGCTGGTGCTCGTCTGGAGATTCGTCCAAGCGTCGAGGGAGGCCACGGCTGCGGAGCTCAGCGTCGGAGCCAGAGCCAAGAGGAGGAACGCGCCGAGCCCAATCGCTGCCTTCGTCCCTCGGAGCCGCCTCATCGCACGTCCTCGGTGAGCGAATTGGAGTCCGCGGCGTGCGGCGAGTGGCAGCTCAGGCAGTGCACCTTGTTCGTCGTGTCGAGCTGCAGGTCATTGGAGTTGATCGCATCCTTGCCCGCCGAGCCCTGCACCGCGCCGTTGGCGTCGAGCAGCGCGCCGGTCCGGTCGTAGGCCTTTGCGAGCCCCACGCCCACCGGGTGGCTGAAGACCTTCACCCCGTCCGCGCCCGTGGTCGAATCCGCCATCTGCCACGGCCCGTGGCACTTCAGGCACAGCGCGCTCGACTCGTCGGCCGACCGGAGGAATGGGTAGGCCACGTAGAAGTCGAACCGGTCGCCGATGGCGTAGTTGGCGGCCGCGAAGGCCACGCTGACGTTGGTTCCGTCGTTGAGCGCGGTCGCGGTCCCCGAGGTCGCCCGGGCGTTGGCCGCGTAGATCGCCCAGGCCGACCCGCTCCAACCCCACCACGAGGAGCCGTTGTCGTTCGAGATCCGGTACTTGGCGACCCCCACCGCCCCGCCGGTCTCGACGATCTCCACCAGGTACACCTTCGGGTTCGCCGTTGCGGCGACGGTCGCGGTCAGCGAGAGGTTGGTCGAGGTCGAGCCTCCCCCGCTGGCGATCTTGTTCACGCTCGAGGCCCTCATCGACCCGCTCTTAGTCGCCATGTGCTGGTCGTGGCAGGTGGAGCAGACGATGCTCTTCGGCGTCGTGCTTTCGAGGTGGGGGTAGAGAGCCATGTCGGTCGGCGCGGCGGCGCCGTGAGCGGCGCTGTCCGCCGGCGCGTCCCACCGGTGGTGCACGCCTCCTGCGCCGGGCACCGCCTGGTCCCCCGTCTTCCAGTCGTAGTGGCCGACGCTCATCGTCGCGTGGCAGCTCAAACACAGGTTGGCGTTGCCCTCCTTGGTGGTGAGCCCCATGCCCACGGCGCGGTGGCTGATATGGCAGTCGTCGCAGCCGTTGGTCAGCCGCGCGAAGTCGTGCGGCGCGTCGGTTGCCCGCGCAGGACGAGGCGAGGCGACGAACCCCACCCCGAGCGCGAGCCCGGCCGCCAGCAGCGCCCCCCGCCGCCGCCTTCGCAGCCCGATCGCCAGCAACGCCGAGACGAGGAGACCAAACGCCGGCATCGAGCCGGCGCCCGACGTCGCCGTGCAACCGCAGCTCTGCGGCGCCTCGCCGGGCGGAGCGACCGGCGGCTTCTCCATCTCGGGGACGCTCATCTGGAAGACCGCGGGCCTGTCCGTGGAGACGTGCGCCACGGTCGACTTCGACGCGATCTCCGCGTTGGCCTGCCCCCACGCTCCGCGGTCGTGGTCATAGGCGGCGATCGCAAGCCCGTCGGGCGCCACGGCGCCCAGCGGCAGCGTCAGCTCCAGCGGCTTGAGCAGCTGCGTGCCCACCGGACCCAGGAACAGCGCGCTCCTGTAGGGCGTGCGGCCCGCCTGCTTCCACCAGGCCCTCGTGACTTCGCCGACGGCGATCGAGGTCGGCCTGTCGAGCGCGCCGGGCGGCGCGTCGATGGTCATGCCGTCGAAGGGACTGCCGGCGGCGGCCACGCGCAGCCTGCCGCCCTCGGGCCCCAGCTCCTGCAGGGCCAGCGGCACGTCCACCACGCTCAGGTTCGCCTCGGACGGCGCGCTGACGAGGAGCCCGTCGGACACCGTCAGCGAGAAGCGGAGCGTGAAGCCCGACAGGTCCGGACTCAGCTGCAGAGTCGAGCCGTCGGCGCCGGTCAGCGTCGCCGCCGGGCCGCCCGTCTGCTTCCAGCGCATGGAGAGCGGCGTGCCGTTGGGCGACACGCTCATCGAGCCGTCGAGGGCCGCCGCGCCGGGCCTGACCAGGCGATCGCCGCCCGCCACCGCCACCGGCGCGCCCGCGCTCCAGGTCGCGACCGCGGGCGGGCTGAGGGCCGTGCCGTCGTCCGCGCGCAGTTCGAAGGCGTAGGTCCCGGGAATCGGCGGCAGGAAGCTCGTCACCAGCGAGTGCGGGTCCGCGAGGATCACGTGGGGCCCGGCCATCTGCGTCCAGGCGAAGCCGGTCGCCCACACGTCGGCAGAGCCGGTCAACCGGACCTCGCCTCCTGGCCTGGCGCTCGCCGCGACCTTGGCGGCGGGCACCTTCTCGGCCGGCCCGTCGACGACGATCGTCACCCGGTCCCTGGTGCCCTCGCCTGAACCCCAGACCTCGAGCTCGTAGACGTACGTCCCCGCGTCCAGCGGCAGGAAGCTCGCCTTGGCGCCTTCGTCGGAGAGGGGCGCCCACGGGCCCTGCACCTGGCTCCAGCGGTACCGGGTGGCCTGGCCTGCCTGCACGCGGCTGCCGGTGCCGTTGAGCGTGACGCTCGTGAGCACGCTGCCGCGCTGGTCGAAGCCGGCCTCGGCAAGCGGCGTCTGCACGTCCGCGCTCGAGACGACCACCGTGGCGGTAGCCGGGCGGCTCCAGCGCTTGCCGTCGGAGACCGACAGCTCGAACCGGTAGACGCCCTCGACGGTCGGCACGAAGCTCGCCTCGGGCCGCTCGGCGCCGGAGAGCGTCTGCTGGACGCCGGCAACCTGGGTCCAGGCGTAGGTCAGCTCGTCGCCGTCGGTGTCGACCGAGGGCAGGCCCGAAATCGTCACCTTCTGGCCCACCTGGGCCTCGGGCGTCTCGAGGACGGCCGCCACGGGGACGTGGTCGCCGGCGGCGTCGATCGAGACGTATACGCGCGAGGCGATGCCCTGCGCCTCGGCGTCGGAGGCGACGAGCTCGAAGGTGTAGATGCCTGCCCTGCTCGGGGTGAAGCCGGGGCGCGCGGTGTCGGCGCCGGCCAGCGCCACCGCGGGGCCGCCCACCTGCTTCCAGGCGAAGGCGATGGCGTCGCCGTTGCCGTCGGAGCTGAAGCGGCCGTCGAGGACGACCGGGACGCCAACCGTCCCGCCGAGGTCCACGCCCGCCCAGGCCGCCGGGGCGACGTTGGAGAGGACGGTGTTCGCGGTGGACTCGAGGCTCGTCGCCCGCCCGTTGGAGACCTTCAGGCCGAAGACGTACTCGCCGGCCACCCGGGCGACGAAGGTGGGGGCCGCCGTCTGCGCCCCGGCGACCTGCACCGTCGAGGGCCCCGAGACCTGCCGCCACGAGTAGGTGAGCGCCAGGCCGTTCGGGTCGCTCGAGCGCGTCCCGTCCAGCGAGAGCCGCGTCGGCTCGCTCAGCGCCGGCGCGCGCGCCACGGCCACGGGGAGGTTGTCCTTGGGGTCGCGCGGGTCCTGCCCGGCCTCGACCTCGGCGAAGTCCGACACCCCGTCGCCGTCGGTGTCCGTCTTGCGCGGGTCGGTGCCCAGCGCGTACTCCCGCTGGTCGGTGAGCCCGTCGCCGTCGCTGTCGGCCCAGGCGTCGCTCGGGTCGTTCGGGTTGAGCCCGGCCGCGAGCTCCCAGGCGTCGGGCAGGCCGTCGCAGTCGGAGTCGCCGCCGCAGCTGGGCGCGACGAACCCCTGGGGCTCGAAGACCTCGACGCGCGCGGCGTCGCTGTTGGCCACGAGCAGGCGGCCGGAGGCGTCCACCGCGACGTCGGTCGGGATGGCCAGCTGGCCGCGCCCGCGCCCCTCGGTCCCGAGGGTGCCCAGGTAGCCGCCCGAGAGGTCGAAGGCGGTGATGGCGCCCTGGAAGGCGTCGACGGCGTACAGCCTGGCGCCCAGCGCGATGCCGCTCGCTCGCGCGAGCTGGCCCGCCGCCGCCCCGAACGAGCCCACGGTCCCCGCGCGCTGGAGGGCCGCGGTATAGACCTCGATCGCGCCGGTGTTGGCGTTGGCGACGAACAGCTTCCCGCTGGCGGCGTCCCGCGCGAGCCCCACCGGCTGGCCCTGGATGTCCAGCCGCTGGGCGAGCGCTCCCCCGGCCGAGTACGCCATCACGGCGCGGGCGTCGGCGTCGGCGACGAAGACCTCGCCGCTGTCGGCGGCCACGATGGCCACCGGCCTGGACAGCTCGCCCGGGCCCGCGCCGAGCGCTCCGGTGACCTTGCCCGTGGAGAGGTCGACCTTGACCACCTGCCGCCCCGCGACGTCGCCGACCAGCAGCCGGCCGCCGGGCGCGGCCGCCAGGCCCGCGGGCTTGCCGGGCACGGCGAGGGTGCGCATCCATTTCCCCAGCTTGGAGAAGACCACCACCCGCGACGCGCTCGCGTCGCTGACGTAGGCCGCACCGGAGGGGTCCAGCGCGATGCGCCGGGGCGCGAACGGCGAGCCGTTCGGAGGGACCCAGGGGTTGCCGGCCTTCGCCAGCGACACCACGAGCGCCAGGCTCGCGGAGGCGGTGCCGCCCACGCCGTTGTCGGCGATCACGGTGAGGGTGAAGCCGCCGGTCGCGCCAGAGGCCCAGTCCACCTCGGTCCCGGTCGTCCCGCTCAAGGTGCCGCCGGTGGCGGACCAGCTGAAGGTGAGCGGCAGGCTCGACGGGTCGTGCGCCACGACGGTCAGGTGGACCTTCGAATCCGGGAAGGTCTCGGGCTCGGAGCCGACGAGCGAGTCGACGACCGGGTCGGCGCCAGCCGCGAGAGCCGCGGCGGCGAGGAGCGACGCAGCGGTGAAGACCGCAAGACACACTGCGGGCTTGGTCATGGCTGGGCTCCTGCGGCGGAAGCCTTCGGTGAATCCAAGACTAGAAGCACGACCCCGGCAGGCCGTAAGTGGTTTTGATTCTCGCACACTAGTGCCGCTCTTCCGACTGCACCGGGCCTCCCCTGAATGGGGGCCCTGGCGCGCCGGACCGGCAATCAGGACGAAGGGGGTTCGTCCCGCGCTGGCATCGTCATCCCGGGCATGGCCTCCCTCAGGAATTCGAAGCGCTCGCCGTAATCCTTCATCATTTGCTTGAACGCGCTGAGCAGGTAGCGGCGCTTGAAGCCGTCGGGTAGCGCCAGCACCTCCTTCATCTTCTTGGAGTAGAAGCCCATGTAGCAGCGCCCGAGGGCGCGCGTGACGTCCTCGAGCGACATCTCGAAGGGCTCGACGATCGGCGTGACCAGGTTGTACTTCGCCCAGTCGAAGACGCGTATGCGGTCCTCGTACTCCTTGTAGAGCGGCGTGAACGGCATCGGGGTCAGCACGGGAAAGACGGCGATGTCGGGGTTGAGGCGGATCGCCTCTGCCACCGTCCTGTCGATGGAGGCCCAGGTCTCCTTCGGCCCGCCGATCATGAACGAGGCTTCGGTGACGATGCCGTGCTCGCGGGCGAGGGCGAGGGCGCGCGCGTTCAGGTCGACACTGGTGCCCTTGTTCAGGCTCGCGAGCATCTCGTCGTTGCTGCTCTCGGCACCGAGGTAGAGGTGGACGACCCCCGCCCGCCGGTACTTCGCGAGGATGTCCGCGTCGCGGATGACGTCCTCGACGCGCGTCTCCATGAGCAGGCGGACGCCGAGGTCGGCTCCGATGAGCAGGTCGAGCAGGCGCTCCCAGCGGGCGCGGTCGTACGTCGGGTAGGGGTCGATCAGCGTGATGAACTCGACCTCGTGCTGGTCGACGAGCGACCGCACCTCGTCCAGCACGTTCCCCGGGTCGCGCGCCCTCCACTCCTCCCGCCAGAAGACCCGGTGGCTGCAGAACGAGCAGCCCATCATGCAGCCGCGCGACGTCAGGATGGACCCCATCCGGCCCCAGGGCTCGATGTTGTAGTGGTAGTCCTTCCAGTCGAGCAGGTTCCACGCGGGGCGCAGGCCGTCGAGGTCTTGGATGTGGGGGCGCAGCGGCGTGGCCACGGTCTCTCCCCCGCTTCGGTACGCGACCCCTCGGACCTGCGGCGCTCGCCCCTCGGGGATCGCGGCGAGGAGTTCCTGGAGGGTCGCCTCCATCTCGCCGCGCAGGATGAAGTCCACACAGTGCCTCGGGTCACCGAGGATCTCGCGGTACATGAACGTCGGGTGCGGGCCTCCGAGGATCGTCACGATATGGGGATCGACCTCCTTGGCGACCCGCAACGCCTCGAGCGCCGCCGGAACGGTCGCCGTCGCCACGGCGCCGCTGACCGGCAGGTAGTCGAGCGACACGACGAAATCGGGACGGAACCTTTCGACCTCGGCGCGAACGTCGTCGAACGAGGCCTTCCTGTTCATCGCGTCGAAGATGCGCGCCTCATGCCCCGCCTCGACGGCCACGCCGGCAAGGTAGGCAAGCTGAAGCGGCGGCCAGGTGCCGATGATCTGGACGCCCCAGCAAGCGTAGGGAGGGGAAACGAGGAGGATCTTGCCCATGCGGTCGAACTCCAGGCGAGGTGCTTGGCAGGCATCCACTGTATCGCCCTGGCCCACCGGTCGACGCGCCCCCCCCGCCGGGGTGCCGGGACCACTCCTCCGCGAAGCTGGAAGGGCGGTTCAGTACCGGTGGCAGGCCATGCACATCGCGCTGCCCTCCATGGGCATCGCCAGGTGGCTAGGGCGGGACGACTTCGGGTCGTGGCAGGTGGTGCAGGTCACCAGGCCGTCCACGAGCACCAGCCGCCGCGACAACTGCGAGACCGGGGTGAGCCTGCGAGCAGGGTCCGCTGCCGCCTCGCGATAGTCCCGCTCCACGGGATGGGAGCCGTCCCCGAGATTGGT
Source organism: Myxococcales bacterium (assembly GCA_036504155.1). GTDB lineage: Bacteria > Myxococcota > Myxococcia > Myxococcales > UBA5297 > JACRCT01. The sequence continues at coordinate 49,081 of DASXVQ010000112.1, read as the reverse complement.
GTGGAGGGAGGTGGCGATGCTGCCGTCGTGGCATGCGAGGCACGTGAACGAGTGGGTCTTGGTGCGGTCGACCCTCGACAGTTCGCACAGCACCTCGTCCTCGCGCGACCAGACCAGGTTCGGGAGGGCCAGCAATCCGAGGACCAGGGCGACGGCGAGGGGCGGTCTCATGCCCCCTCAACCTGGCGAGGGTCACGCCACCTGAAACCTCAATGGATGCAGAGCCAACGGGGGTCATCTGGGCCTCCCGGATTGGGCGACACCCGGCGATTGTCAGTAGCCCTTCTCCCGGTGAGTCGCCCCATGGCAGGAGACCGAGCAGCTGCCTGCCCGCGCGCCGTGGCTGGTGTAACGCAGGTCTCCCCGCTCGGTGGGCCGCGCAATGGAGATGTCGAAGTCGATCAGGTGGGCGTTGTTCTGCAAGTTGCCCTGCAGCGACGAAACGCCGTGGCTGGCGTGGCAGGCGGTACAGGGGATGCCATCGGCCAGATGTCGCGCGTGCGGCTTGAAGGCGGACCGGTCGGAGAGCAGCACCGTTCGGTCGTGGCACTTGTAGCAGAGTGCGTAGGCCGCGGGGCTCTCGACGGTGCGGTCGGCGGTGGAGAGGTTTCGCTCCAGCAGGTGCGGGTAAACCGACCCATGCGGCCCGCGCGGGCCGGCGCCCTTGTTGCCCAGCCCGGAGTCCGAGGCGTGGCAGTCGGTGCAGTAGACCTGGCTCGCGGTGGTCAGGGGCGCGACGAGGCTGGGCACGTCGGCGCCGCGGCCCGGTGCAGCCACCGGGTGGTACGAGGGCGAGAGGGCGTCGAAGACGCGCCGAAGGTTGGCGTCCGGCGTGCGCCGCCGCAGCGTCTCGGGCGGCGTCGGGCCGCGGGCCTGGGGCTTGTTGGCGCTATCGCCATGGCACTTGAAGCAGACTTCGTACTGGTAGGCGACCCGCTCCACGCGCTGCCCGGCCCGGTCGATGCCCCAGACGCCCGCGAGCGAGCCACCCGCGAGCGGCGCCCGTGCCTCGCGGGCGTAGGACTCGTGGGGGTCATGGCAGTCCACGCACGTGGCGTGCCGCGCCTGGCTCGCCCGGTTCTCCGGGAGCCGGCGCTCGTCGTTGCCTGGGCCCTCCGACGCGTCGTGGGCGGTCCCGCCTTCGCGGGAGGTCAGGTGGGAGTAGGGCTTGCGCAAGTCCGCGGCCACATCGTGCCTCGACACGCGGCCGTCGTGGCACTTGAGGCACACAGACTCCTCGTCGCCCTTCACGAGCCGCTTGGGAGTCGTAGCGCCGTGAGGCTGGTGGCAGGACTCGCAGCCATTGTCCGCGACGGTGAAGTAGCCCGTGGTGGCGCCGCGCTCCTTGTCGAAGCGCGTCGGCGACGCCTGGTGCGAGGACGGGTTGGAGGACCAGCCTGCCATCGAATGGCAGCTCACGCAGATCGCCGATGCTTGGTTGGACTTGGCGAGGAACTTCCCCTGGACCGGGTCGGCGTCCTCGCGATGCGGGTCGTGGCAGCTGGTGCACTGCAGCTCGCCCGACCTGTCCAGGTGCACTGCGTCGTGCTCGGCCGGCGCGTGGTGCTCGGCTCCCGGTGCCGGCCGGATCGAGAACGGATGGGTTCCGGACAGGTCGGTGCCGAGGTTGCTCCTGCCTCGCGGCATCCGGCCCTCGGCGTCGGCGTTCGCGACGTGCCTGCGCTTCTTGCCCGCCATCTGCCCGAGGGCGATGGTCCCGTCGTGGCAGGACAGGCAGATCTTCGAGGCGCCGGTCGGCCGCAGCGCGCCGGGCGAGCGCATCGTCGTGGACGTGTACGGCAGGTATTGGGCGCTGGAGGCCGGCCGGTTGTTGAGGTGGCCGTCGGCGTTGTTGTGCGAGCCGTGGCAGAAGACGCACACCTCGGTCTCGGTGCTCGACTTGATGGTGCCGGGGCCGCTCACCGACAGGTTGTGCTTGCTGCTCACAACCCCGCCCGCTCCCACCGGGCCGGTGAAGGCCATCGCGAGCAGCGCGCCAAGCAGGTGAGCGTTCATGGGACACCTCCGAGAAGCTCGAAGACCTGGACCCGCCTGTTGCCGGAATCGGCGACGTAGAGGCGGCTCCCGCGCACGGCGACGCCCGCCGGCAAAGCCAGGCTTCCGGGCGAGCTCCCGCTGCCCCCCAGGGCCAGGGCGAAGGCCGTCGCCGAGTCGAAGACCACGACGACGTCGAGGGTCGCGTCGCTGACGAAGATTCGGCCGTCGGGCCCGATCGCCACCGACTTGGGCCGGTGGAAGCGCCCGCCGCCGTCGCCCTCGCCCCCGAAGCTGCCCAGCCACTCGCCCCGGTCCGAGTAGCGCGCGACGCGGAAGTTCATGGAGTCGACGACGAACACGCTGCCGTCGGCCCCCACCGCGACGCCGGTCGGGAAGTTGAGCTGAGCATCCCCTTCGCCGCGCCCGCCCATGCGGAAGAGCTCGGCGCCGGCGAGCGAATAGACGATCACGCGGTGCAGCGGCGGATCGGCCACGTAGAGCCGGTCGCCGGCCAGCGCTATGGCAGCAGGGCGCTCGAGCGTCTGCTCGCCGAGGGTCCTGCACCTGCCGTCGGCGGCCACCACCACGACCGCGCCGGCCCCGCCGTCGGCCACGAAGAGTTCGCCCGCCTCGGAGACCGCGAGCGCCAACGGCATCTGCCAGGGCTGGTCGGCGCAAGCGATGGCCGTCGTCTGCCCCGAGGGCCAGGCAACGCTGAGGACCTGTCGGCCGTCGGGGTCGGCGACGGCGAACCCGGTCTCGGTAGCGGCGACTCCGAAGGGGCGCTCGGGGGCGACGGGTCTTTCAGGCTGCGCCAACTCGGTCCCGAAGACGGCGTCGAGCGCGCGGCGCCACCACGCTGCTTCGACCTGCACCGGCTGACGGGCAGGCCAGGCGCCCTGCCAGCGCACCTGCGGGGCCGCGGGCGGCAGCGGCCAAGTCGGAACGGGACCTTCCGGCACCTGGGGTTGTACCTGGGGGGCATGGGCGCACGAGGCCAGGACGACCCAGAGGGCCACGATGACTGCCCCCGTCGGCTTATTCGCGACTTGCCGGTCGGAGTGGAAGAGCGTCATCGCTAGAACCCGAACCCGAAGTTGCGCGTGACCCGCGCCATCACCGTGTTGCCCTGCTGCCAAACGCCCGTCACCCCGCCCGCCGAGTACCTGTCCTCGATGGAGGCCGTCGTGAGGCCGAACTTGTAGCTCAGTTGGACCGCGGCGCTCTGCTGTTGCTGCTCGGGCCTGCCCGGCGCGGATACCCACGTTGCGTTTCCGAGCAGGCTCAACACGAGATTGCCGCGGTCGAACGTGAGGCCGACGGAGCCCGCCGCGAACTTGCTCACGGTGTTGAAGCTCGAGGGAAGCAGCTCGGAACCAGGCCCGGCGATCGCGGGAGAGACGCCTTCGCTGATTCCGGCGGAGGCTTGGAAAACCATCCGCCACCAGTACACGTCCACAACCAGTCGCGCCCCGTCATTCCGCGTGCTCCCGAGAATGCGATCCACCCGGCGCGCGTAGTCACCCTGCAGCGTTCCGCGAAGGGACAAACGCCCAATGAGCGCTTCCCATCGCGCCTGCAGGTGATGGTCCATCGACCAGCCGGCGAGGCTTGCTCCGCCCTCCTGGTAGGCGCCGCTGTAGGTCAGGGTCAGCTGCGTCAGGTCGTAGACCCAGGTGTAGCTCGTCGAGAGGCTCACCCCCCAGCTGACCTCGACCGGTGCCTCGAGGGGTTCGACGAACCCCACCGAGCCTCCTCCGCCGAGGCTCAGCGAATGCGCCCCGCTACCGTATTGCCAGAAAGCGCCCAGCCCCATCGTCTCGCCCGCCGCCTTCCGCGACAGGGCGTCACTGCGCTCCTCGCCGTAGGCGACGGAGGCCGAGCCGTTGAAGCTGAGGGCCGGGCTGTAGCGCCAGGTCAAAGTGTCGCCAACGGATTGGCTGAGGCTCTCGATTTCCGGAGTTCCCTGGGCTTGGACCAAGACGTGGCTGTAGGCGTAGTCGAGCCCGTTGGTGGTCGTCGGCCGCGGCCGCCACTGAACCCCGGTCCCGAGCGAGTTGCTGTCGAAGCGCGGGTTCGTCGACGCGTCCGTCGTTGGCTGGCGCAGGAAATAGGTGTCGCGCAGATAGAGCATCACCTCTTCCGAGGGCGTCAGGCGCGCGTTCAAAGTGAAGTTGTGGGACTGGTAGTTGTTCTCGGCGTAGCTGCCCTGGTTCCACCCCGTCCCGTAGCCCAGATCGTACTGGTAGTTCTTGAGGTTCTCGTTGACGCCCACCGTCAGTCCGGTGTTCGTCGCCGAGGCGTCGGCGACGCCGGGCGCTCGGGTTTCAGTGACGGAGTGGGTCACCCCCACGTTCACCGAGGGCAAACGATCCAGGCGCAGCGCCACCGCGCCCCCCACTGCGGTCGTGGTCACGGTGCCGACCCGCGGGTTGAGCCCCACACTGGTGCTGTCGGTCAGAGTCCTAGATGCGTTGAGGCGGACGTTCACCGGAAGCTCGCGCAAAGCGTCGAGGTCCAGGTGGAACGTCAGGTTGTGGGTGGTGTCCACGGTCCCGCCCCAGGAGTCGCGCCGGGGCTGGTACTCGGCGCCCAGGCGCCACACCAGCAGCCCGGGCGAGAGCCCGCCTCCCGAGGCGTTGATCGCGACCACGAAGTCGAGCCCCTGCCCGGAGCGATGCCAGGGCAGAAACACGTCGGTCCGGGAGTAGCCCGCGCCGGCGTCGCCGCCGATGCTGATGCCCAGCCCCGCGCTCGCCGGAGCGGCCCAGAGACTGGCGGCCGCCAGCAGAACCGGGAGGACGCGCCTCATGGCGTGCCCCCATTCGCGAGCCGGTGGCTCGTGACCAGCACTTCCACCCCTCGCGCATCGGGCTGAACGGAGAGGTCGAAGACGATCTGCCCTTCGTTCATCCCCAAGCCGACGAGCAGTTCGGCGGTCTGCGCCGCCCGCAGGCCGGCGTGCTCGAGGTTCGCAAGATCCTCTCGCGCCCGGCCCCAGACGTGGATCTCGACGCTGGGCCCCTCGAGGGCGATCAGGTCCATCGCGTTGCGGTCGGCCTTTCGTAGCTTGGCGCCTTCGGTGGGGAACTGGAGCGCCACGGCCTCGAGGGCCGCCCCCAAGAGGACTCCGCCGTCGGGCGTGAGGAGGATGCGGCGAGCGGGCGGGCGACAGGCGATCTTGGGCGGGCACCGGCCGTCCTCGGCGAGATCGCCCACCAGGATTTGGATGCCCTGGACGTCGCGATTGGTCGAGACCTGCGCCACGATCTGCGTGGCCGGCAGGGAGCCGCCGGCCGTGAGCTGGCGCTTCGCCTCGATGGCGCGACGGGCGGCCTCCGCGACCCGTCGCGATCCCGGCTCGACCCAGGCCCAGACCAAGACCTTCGCGCTTCGCGCCGCGGCGTTGACCGCCAGCGCGTCGAGCGCCGTCTTCGAAGCCGGCTTGAGCGTCGAGAGCTGGCTCGGGAAGTCGAGGAGCACCGCCTCGCTCCGGGTGGTCGGCCCCGTGGGGCGAAGATCGAGTTTCGCGATCGCCGGAGGCTTGGCTGCCCCAGGCGTCGCCGAGTCGGCGGGCTTTGCCGAATCCACGGACGCCACCTCTTGCGGCCCGCCTTCCTCCACGAGCACCGGCTGGACCTTGAGACCCGGCGAGGACTTGGGCCGAGGGATTTCGACCTCGAGCTGCTCCTCGGCCTCCTCCGACGCGAAGTGCAGATGGCGCGTCTCCACTGGCGGTGCGGTGTTCCCGCGGATGCGCAGCCGGAACTTCGTGCGCGTCTCGACGGCCGCGACCTTGACCGGCTCCGCCGGCTTGATCTCATCGGGAGGAAGCGCCCGTCTTCGCGGCGGAGGCGGCGGGGAGTAGAACGCGACGCCGACGCTGGCGCGGACGCCGGAGATCCCGGGCTGCCAGTCCACGCCGAGGCTCAAGCCTGCGTACGGCAGCACTCGCCAGCGGAAGGCGCCGCCGAGGTCGAAGCCCTGACGCCCCCCGAACGCCTGCACGACGACTTCGGTCTCCCGGGGCAGGCCCACGACGGCGGCGATTCCTCCCACCGGCCCGATGACGAAAGGCTCGAAGTCCGGCATCTCGACGCCGGCGTAGGCGGCGAAGCGCACGGGCCCAAAGGCCCGGGTCGAGGCCACCAGGCGAGAGGAGAGGCCGAGCTGGTGGTTGATGCGGTCGGCGCCCAGGTCGACCGCGAGCGCGGGGCGCCAACCTTCGGCCTCGAGGAACTTGACCTTGAGGACACCGGAAAAGAGAAGCGGGGAAGGCCTCGGGTCGCCTGGGAGGCCGCCCTCGCGCAGCCCGAGGCCCACCTCGAGGTTCCAACCCAGGCCGATGGTGAGCGACAGCGGCGAAGGGCCCAGCAAATACCTTGCGCCCGAGCTGCGCTCGTAGCGCAGCTCTGTGGCGATCATGCCACTGGCCTGGTCTCGAACCTCCGCGCTGGGGACGTCGAGGTAACCCGACTCGCCGGTCCGGGCAGGGAACGGCTCACCCTGCGCCTCCGCGCAGAGCACCAGGGCCGTCGCTGCAAGAGCCAGTGCGGTCAAGGGTGGCGAGTCCTCACGTGCCCGAGTCTGCGGAGTGAGTGAGACCGAACAGCGACAAGACGCGCTCGACGCTTCGCTCGCTCAACGGGAGGCCATCCCGAGAGACGGCCTCGGCGATGGACTGCGCAGTGCGTTGAGGATTCTGCATTCGCAGACGAACGATCTTCGCTGCGGTCCCCAGCGTGAGCTTCCAGGGCTCGCGCGGGCCGGACTTGCGCGGCAAGAGGCCCTCGATGCCCCGTTCGCGGTAGCGCTGGAGCTTCTCGTAGTAGGTCGAATGAGACCGGCCGAACTCGACCACAACCTCATCGAGGTCGCGGCCGCTCGTCTCGCCCTCGATGAGCATCGCCAGGTCTTCGGCGATCTCGTCGGTCTCGAGGACCGGGAGCGACCCCGCCGGTCCCTTGAAGCCGCGCTGTCGGCTCACGGACGGTCTCCGGTGGAATTTGGCGGTCGAGGCGGAAAGAAAGAGGCGCGGACAGGCGCCCGCGCCTCTTTCCAGGGTCAGTTACTTGTTGTGGCAGGAGCGGCAGAGGCCCGAGGCGGAGGAGTTGTTGACGAGCGTGAAGTTGGCGAAGCCCGTCTTGTTGTGCGGCTCGTGGCAGCTGCTGCACTCGATGCCGAGGTTGGTGGTCGCGCCGGCAGCATTCGGGAGCAGGTTGATCGCGAGGCCGTTGCGACCATCAAGGGCGCCTGCGTTGGTGCAGAGGCCAGACGCGCTCGTGCAGCCCGTGGTGACCACGCTGTAGTAGTTTCCAAGCGTGCCGTCGCCAGTCGCACTGCTAGCGATGCCGTTGTAGCCGGTCTGGCCTGCGTAGGGAATCGAGACGGGGTGGTGGCCGCCCATGCTTCCGCCGACGCCGATCGTGTAGCCGCCCGCTGGAAGGAGCAGGCCAGCGGCATCCACCCGGCCGGCCAATGCCGTGATTGCGATAGTTCCGGCAACTCCTCCGCCGGCGTTCGAGACGTTGCCCAGGGCGATCGAGCCGTCGTGGCAGCCCAGACAGATCTTCGACTGGCCCCTCAAGGTCGTGGGTAGCGGGGTGCCCTGGGTCGTGGCCGTCAGTGGATTTGCACTCAGGTCATTGCCCCAGCTGTAGGTGGCAACGGCCGTCTGGGTGTGATTCCACAGCAACTGAGTCGATTGGGCCTTGTGGGGGGTATGGCAGAAGATGCAGATCTGATTGTTCGCCGCAGTCGACTTGACCACAGCGGTGCTCGAGTTCGAAAGGTCGTGCTTGCTGTTGCGGATACCTGCCTGTGCGAAGACGACGCCGGGCAGCAGGATGGCAGCCACGGCGACGAGATGTGCGAAGTGCCTCATGTCGGTGCTCCTAGCGGGAAGGGGTTCTTCATGGCTTGCGCAAGCCGCTTGGTCGCAAAGCGAACAAGCGAAACAAACCTAGGCCACCTGCATCAGAAAATTCAATACAGGCGGATTAGTGTGCCTGATTTGCACTTTTGCGGTTTTGGTCAACGATTTCGGGATGATGCGCTATCCGCTGACAGCCGCATGGCCGCGCCGCCCCCCAAATTCGCTCCCTACTTGGGGGCTTTCTCGACTTCTGCGGGCGACGCCTCAGGGGTGGTCGGGGCATTGCCGCAGTCTTCCGCAGTGGTGTTGATCAGTTCGTAGACGTTGACCCGCGCTATGAACTCGTTGGCGACGTAGATCCGGTTGGTGTTCTTATCGATCGCGATGGCGCTGGGGACGTCGAAGTACTCGAGCTTTCGCGCATAGCCCCCGAAGAAGGTCAGCGGCTGGAAGCGCTTGTTGAAGACCTGAACGTTCGAGTGGCCTCCGTCGACGGCGTACAAGTTTCCGAGCTTGTCGAAGGCCAGCCCCTTGAGCTTGTCGAACGAGCCAGGTCCGTCGCCATTCTGGCCGAACATCCTGACGAACTGCCCTTCCGGGTTGAACACCTGTATCCGGAAGTTCATGGTGTCGCCGACGTAGAGGTTCCCCTGCTCGTCGAGCGCCAGATAGACGGGGAAGTAGAATTCGCCGGGCTGGTCGCCTTTCGTCCCAATCTCTCCGACCTTGGTCCCTTGCAGGTCGAAGACGACGACGCGATGGTTCTTGGACTCCCTGGTTGCGGCATCGGCCACGTAGAGACGCTTTCGCTCCCTGTCGAGAGCGAGTCCCGTGGGCCGCTCGAGGTGCTCGGAGCCAAAGACTCGCAGTGGCGTTCCGTCGCGTTTGACGACCCTGACGACCTTTGCAGGTCCGTCGGTGAAGTAGACGTTCTCGTCGGCGTCGAGCACGACGTTGAAAGCCCCGCTCGACGGCTCGTCTGGGGCCATCAAGGTCACTTCCTTGCGCTCGAAGTCGGCCCTCAACACCTTGTTGTGCCCGCCGTCGGCGATGTAGAGGCGCTTCCCGTCGTCGGAGATCGCAAGCCCCACGGGAAAGACGACTTGCACTTCCTTGCCGTCGCCGAAGACGGCCCGGCGGATTTTTCCCCACGAGGTGTCGTCCAGCATTCGCGAGGAGTTGAAGGCCTGGACGAAGCGGATGCGCGCCTTGTCCGGCGGAGGTGGCCAGACGACCTCGGAGGGCTTGGGCATGGTGGCGCACCCCGCGAGCGCCAAGCTTCCCAGGATGATGGCGATGGCGGTCTTGCGCACGGCTCTCCTCACAACTCGCTCGCGGCGACTCTCTCGAGCGCATCGCGGTCGATCGATATCCTGGCGTTGCCTCGAAGCTCCTGGAAACGCTGGACGATTGCGGCGTTTCCCCGCTCCATCACGATCTGTCTTTCGATGGCATCTCGGACCTGCGCAAACGGCGTTAGCGCGATGGTGGTGAACTTCCCGCACCTCACCACGTGCCAACCCGAAGTCCCCTTGATCGGCTCGGTGACCTGATCCGCAGGGGCGCTGGCGAGGGCATCGGCGAGCACTTTCTCACCCGCACCAGCCAGGTTTCGGAGGATGTCCGCGTTGACCTCTCCGAGGTCGCCACCCTTGGCCGCCGTCGCCTGGTCAGCACTGAAGTCCTTCGCCAGGGTAGCGAAATCACCCTTGAGCGCCTTGTGGAAGACCGCCTGGGCCTGCGACTCGGTCGGCGCCAGAATGTGCGCACAGCGCCGCGCGGAGGGGTGGGTGAAGGCCTCCTTGTGCGATGCGTACCAGGCGCCCAGCTCAACTTCGTCGGGCTTGGCGATTCCGGAACGGATCTTCGCCGCGAGAGCTTGAGCGAGCGCGTCCCGGGTGAACCGCTCGAGCGATCTCGCGGTCTTGGGGTCCTTGCCGTAACCGCGGTCCACCGCGAGATCCTCAAACAGACGCTGGTCGACGAGTTGCCAAGCCATCTCCTGCTTCACCGCGAGGCCTGAGAAGTGGCTGCCTTCGCGTCCCTGCGAGAGCGACCGCACGGAGGCGAGCACCTGCGCGTAGGTGATCTTGTGCGCGCCTGCGCTGACAACTACGCGCTCGGCGTCCTTCACCGAAGCCTCGATCGCCGTCCCAGTGGACTTCAGGAACTCCAAGTCCACCTGAGCCTTGGCCTCCTTGCGCTTCTGAAGCTGGAGATGGGTCTTGGTCTGTTGGCGCGCCTGGAGCTGGGCGAAACGCGTGAGCTCGTCCTTCTTTTCCGCGAAGCCGGCCTCGTCTCCCAGGCGCCGCTCCGCGACCTTGACTACCGCAAACCCCAGGTCGAGTGCGACGGGTCCGAACGGTTCACCGACCTTCGCTGCGAAGACGCTCTCCTCGAGCGGCTTCTCCATCTGGGCGCGCGACCGCCACCCGAGCTCGCCACCCCGAGCCCTCACCTCTGTGTTCAGCCCCTTCGCCGCCTCAGCCTCAAACTTCGCCCCCTTCTGCAGTCGGTCGAGGCACGCAGCCGCCTCCTCTTTCGTCGCGAGGTGGATGACGTAGAGGCGCGCCTGGTCGGCCCCCGAGCGGTACATCTTCCTGAGCTGCTCCTCGTCGACCGTCATCGCCTCCTGGACTTCGCCCGCCTGGAAAGCCTGGGCCGCCAGCCTACGACGCTCGGCTTCCATCGCCGCCGTGACCTTGGGATCCTTGTCCAACCCGGCCCGGCGCGCGTCTGCTGCAAGGAGCGAGTCGTTGATCAGGTCCTCGAGCAACTCGGCCGCCCTCGCCTGGCTCCCGGCCCCTCTCGACGCCGCAACGCGCGCCGCGAGGTCGTCTCCGGTAATGGCCAACCCGTCGACGCGGGCAAGCGCGACTTCAGCCGCTCCGGGCGACGCCGCCGCCAGAAACATCAACAACCATGGGTACATTGGGGCTCCAGCTCGTTCATCTCAGGATAACGGCCGGCGAGCCGCCTGGCCCGACTTCTGGCATCACCACCGGCCCCTGGGGCTGGCCGGGAACCTGCTCGCCAGGCTTTCGCTCGACCCCTGCCCGGAACTTCTTGGTGATGTCCTTCAGCTCCGGCCGCTTTCCCGTGCGGTCGCCATGGCAACCGTCGCAAACGTCGGCCGGGCTCTCGCCGAAGAACAGCAGCTTGGGCGACTTTCCGGCGTGAGGCTCATGGCAGCTGATGCACGAGAACTCGCGCTCGACGTCCCGCGGGTCGCGGCCTCCCGCGACGACGTGGCCGGAGGAGGAAACGTGCAGCCCGTCCGACTGGTCGACGTGGCAGCTCGAGCACAGGTCGTTAATCGGCTTGGCCAGCATTCCCTTGGTGTTCGACGCGTGGGCGTCGTGGCAGACCGTGCAGCCCTTCCTGTCGACGACCGCGTGCCGGACAGGGCCTTCATCGACGGGGTCGTGGCACTCGTAGCAGAGCTTCTTGCCCTTCTCCTTGAGGCTGTTGGGGAAGGGACCGCCGTGCGAGCCGTGGCAGGCCGAGCAGCCGTCCTTCTTGACGGGCCGATGCACCACCGACTTGCCTTGGAGGTCGTCGGCATGACACGCGAAACAGGACTGCTTGGGGTCGGCCATCCGCAGCAGGTTCTTGTCCTTCGCCGTGTGCGGGTCGTGGCAGACGGAGCAGTCACCGGACTTGACTGCTCCGTGAGTGTAGCGGTCCTTGTCCTTCCGCTCGTGGCAGATGGCGCACAGCTTGTCCACGCGCCGGAGGAGGAGCTTGGGCTGGTTCCCGCTGTGGCCCGTCTCGTGGCAACCCGAGCAGCCCGACTTGAGGGCCGTGTGGATCACCGGAGCCTTCAGGTCGACGCGCCCTTCCTCCCGGGGCCGCCCTTTGCCCTTTGGCGCCCCTTTTTCGTGGCACGACAGGCACAGCGCGTCGCCGTCGGCCTTGAGCAACAGCCGGTGCTTGGACTTGTGTCCCTGGTGGCATTCCAAGCACCGCCCCTCCACCACGGGGGCGTGCTTCTCCTCGCCCGGTGCAAGTTTGGCAATCTCATGGCACTCGGTGCATATCCCTGAAGCGCTGCGGATGAGCTTCGCCTCGCCGGCGTGTGGGTCGTGGCACCCGGTGCACTGGCCCATCTTCACCGCGGCGTGGATCTTCTCCTTCGGACCGGGCTTGTCGTGACAGGTGTAGCAGAGGGCCGGCGGCGCCTTCACGAGTAGTTTCGGCTTGGAGCCACCGTGGCCTTCGGCGTGGCAGTCGGTACAGGTGCCGCCAGCGACCGGTGCGTGGATGCTGGGCTTGTTGAGGTCGATCCTCGTCTGAATCGCCCCGCCCCCTTGGTGGCACATCAGGCAGAGCTTGGCATCCGCTTCCCTGAGCAGGCCCTTGTTCGCACTCTGGTGCGGATCGTGGCACTCGGTGCACCGCCCCTCCTTTACCGGTGCGTGCCGGAGGTCTGCCTCGCGCTCGTGGCAGCCGTAGCAGACCTCGGGTGGTTTGGCGGCGAGCAGCTTGTCGTTCTTGGCGGAGTGCGAGGAGACGTGACAGTCCAGGCAACCGCCGGAACGCAGGACAGCGTGGGCGCCCTTGGCCTTGGGGTCGACCTTGACCTTCGCGCTGCCCTTGGGCCCGTGGCACGAGAGGCAAAGCTCCTTGCCCTCGAGCTTGAGCAGGTGCGCGCCATTGCCAGGGTGTGCGCTGTGGCAGTCGAGGCACTGGCCGCTCTTGACCGGTGTGTGCAGCCCGGAGCCGGTGGGCGCGACCATCGCCTGCGCGTGGCAGTTCTGGCACACGCGCGCGGCGTCCAGTCGCACCGTCCACTTCTTGCGCGTCGCCGTGCAGCCTCCGGCTTCGGTGCCCGAGGCGTGGCAATCGCGGCAGCCTCCCGTCGCGAACCCCACATGCTTGGCGGGCCCGCCGCCGAGCTTTCCATGGCAGGCGACGCACGAAGTGTCGCTCTCGGCGCGAGCCGTCGCACTGCTCAGCAGGAGGGCTGCTAGGAGCGCGAGCGCACTCACCCCCGCTCGGCAAGCCCACCGTAGGCGATGTGCAGTCGACTCGATGTTCTCTCCAACCCTCAGTTCGCTCAGCAACCGTCCTGCATCACTCCCATCCCCTGCGCCGGCAGACCACGCCCCGAATGGGAGGGGCGCGTGAGGTCACGGCGCCCAGGCTCCGTACGTTGAGTACGAGTAACAGTTCTGGAAGACGACTCCTGCGCTCGAACCGCAGCGGCCCTTCCCGAAGCCCCACGAGGGTTGCATGCAAGCCGCGCCCGGGGCGCCATAGGCGTATCCGGAGCAGTCACCAGTCTGGAGTTCGCAGGCAACCCCGACGCACGTCGCGCACGCCTTCTTGGCCTGGTTCTCCGAGAAAGGATCGAAGGGGCGCAGGTCGCAGTAGACCTTCTCCCCGGTGGGGCAAGCGCCGTAGCCAAGATCGTGGCAGGGCTGGCAAACGGAGTCGATACAGAGCGAGGCCGGTGGACACGTCGCGCTCGTTGTGCAGGCCAGGACGCAGATGCCCTGGGAGCAGGCATAGGTGCTCGAGCAGGCCTTTCCGCATGAGCCGCAATTCTCATGATCAGTCGCCAAGTCGCGGCAGGCCCGGTTGCACGCCGCCTGCCCGCCGGGACACGCCAACGCGCAGACCCCCGTCGAGCACACCTGGTCGCTCGCGCAGACGACGCCACAGTCGCCGCAACTCTCGGGGTCATGCAGCGGATCGCGGCAGGCCCGGCTGCAGTCCTTCTCGCCGGAAGCGCAAGCCGCCACGCACGCCGTCTTGCTGCAAACCAGGTCCGCTGCGCAGGCGTTCCCGCACGCCCCGCAGTTGAACGGGTCGCTGCGCGTGTCCTTGCACACCCCCGCGCACGAGTTCTGCCCCGCCGGGCAGGAGGCCACGCACCCGCCCTGCGAGCAGATGCTGCACGATTTCCCGCACTGCCCGCAGTTGGCGGGATCGCTCATCAAGTCACTGCAGCGGCCCGAGCAGTTCACCAAGCCCACCTGGCAGGACAGGACGCAGAGGCTGGCCTCGCAGATCTCGCCGGCCGCGCACTGCTTGCCGCACTCGCCGCAGTGGTTGCGGTCGGTGGCGAGGTCGCGGCAGATCCCGCTGCAGCTGGCGAGCCCGGGCTGGCAGGACGCACTTGCCGGCGTGCAGACCGAGTCCTGGCACAGCTCCCCGAGCGCGCAGGGATGGTCGCAGGTGCCGCAGTGGGCCCGGTCGAAGCCCGTATCCCTGCAGGACCCGCCGCACTCGGCGAAGCCGGTCGGGCAGAAGAGGACACACCGTCCCGCTCCGCAGAGCTCGCCCTGGAGGCACGCCTTGCCGCAGGCGCCGCAGTTCCCCGGGTCGACCGCAGCGTCCCTGCAAACGCCCGAGCAGTCGGTGAGGTAGCTCGGGCACGCACCTGCGCACAGTCCCGCGACGCATCTTTCGCCCTGTCCGCAAGGCTTGCCGCACGCTCCGCAGTTCTCGGGGTCCGACAGCGTGTCCCTGCACGCACCCGTGCAGTTCTCCAGCCCCGCCGGGCAGCTGAGCAGGCACTTCGCGCCCGAGCACACCTCGCCGGCGAGGCACGGCCCTCCGCAGATCCCGCAGTTGGCCCAGTCGGAATCGAGGTCGCGGCAGACCCCTGCGCAATCGGTCTGCCCGGCCGGGCACGACAGGACGCACTTGCCCGCGTCGCAGATCTCCCCGGCGCCGCAGGGCTTCCCGCACTCGCCGCAGTTCGCCCGGTCGGTCTGCAAGTCCCGGCACGAGCCGGAGCAGTCCTTCAGGTCTGCCGGGCACGAGAGCTGGCACTTGCTCGCCGCGCATACCTCGCCGGCCTGGCACGGCGCCCCGCAGCCGCCGCAGTTCGCCCAGTCCGTGGCCAGGTCCCGGCACGAGCCGGAGCAGTCTTCGAGCCCCTCGGGACAGGAAAGAGCGCACTTGCCGGCGCTGCAGACCTCGCCCGCCTTGCACGCCTTGTCGCACCCGCCGCAGTGGTCCCGGTCCGCCCGCGGGTCGCGGCACGAGCCCGCGCAGTCGAGTTGGCCGCCGGGGCAGGTCGACGCGCACTTCCCCTGGGCGCAGACCTCGCCATCCCTGCAGGCCGTTCCGCACTCGCCGCAGCTCGCGCGGTCCGAGAGCAGGTCCCGGCACGAGCCCTGGCAGTCGCTGAAGCCTGCCGGACACGACACCGCGCAGCCCGCCGGCGCGCAGACCTCGCCAGCCTCGCACACGACCCCACACCCGGTGCAGTTCTGACGGTCCGCCAGCAGGTCCCTGCAGACTCCGTCGCAGTCCGTCAGGCCGGAAGGACATCCGCACGCACCCAGCGCGCAAACCAGGCCCGAGGCGCAGACCGTTGCGCACGACCCGCAATGGCGTGGATCCACTAGCGAATCGACGCACCGGCCCCCGCATCGCGAAAGCCCGTCAGGACAGTCGGAGCCGGCGGGACAGCCTGGGAGGGCAAGGCCCAGGAGCAGAAGGCCGACCTGGGAAGTGCGTCGGAGGGTCATGAAGACACAACGGAGCGATTAATTGACCATGCAGCGGGGCGTCAGGCTTTCTAATATACCCCTTGCAGGTGCGCCACCGGATGAACATCCCGTGCAGTCAACCACTCACCATCGCCTCGGCTTTCGGCACGCGATGACGAGGGGCTCATGAGACCGCTGTCCACGCAGATCGTCCTCGCCGCCACCCTCGCGCTTCCGGTCCTTGCCGTCGCTGCGACGCCTCCCGCCGCCGCGCCGGTTGCTGAAGGCCAGTCCGCCGAGCTCATGACGGCTCGCGTCACGCTCGGACGCCAGCTCACCGAGTGGCTCCAGGCGGCGCTGGGGGGCATGGCCCACCCCTACCGCGTCCTCGTCACCGTCCAGGTCGCCGCCAGGACCGGCGTACGCGAGGTCCTGGTCCGCCAGCAGGCGGAGCCCGACGCCGACCTCAAGCTCGCCGCCAACAAGGAGATCAAGTTGCCGGGCCTCCCCCTGGTCGACAAGCCGCTGGGCGGCTACGGCGCGCCCGACATCTCGCTCAAGCTCCCGGGCCGGCGCACCACCGAGACCGAGAAGAAGTACGAGACGATCATCGAGCGGATCGCGGTGCGCATCTTCGTCGAGAAGGGGATGCCCGAGGACCGCGTCGAAGCCCTCCGCAAGGCCACCCTCGACCTCGCGGGGCTCGACCTGACCAAGGGCGACTCGATCGAGCTGGGCCAGCTTCCGCCGCCCCCGGCCGTCGCCCCCCCGCCGCCGGTGACGCCGCAGTCGTTCCTCGAGAAGTACGCGAACGCACTGCTCGGCAGCCTGGCGCTGCTGCTCTCCAGCCTCGTCGTCGCCGTCTCGCTTTCCGCAGGCCGGCGCCGCTCGGATGCCGCGGTCGGCGGCGGTGGCGGTGGCGGCGGCGAATCGAACGGGGCGGCCGCCTTCGCGGAGAGCCCAGAGGAGCGGGCCGCGGTCCAGGCACTGGGCAGCGGCGAGGAGCAGGCCAAGCCCCGTGCGTTCTCGTTCCTGTCGGACCTGTCGCAGGACCAGCTGGTCGAGGTGCTCACCGGGCTCGACCGCGGTGCGGTGGCGGCCATCCTCGACCAAGCGAGCCCCCCCGCGGGCGCGGTGCGTCTCTACCTCGCCGAGCTCTCCGCGCAGGACCAGGTCGCCCTTGCCCAGGCGCTGGGGCGGTCGCGCATCGCGACGATCGACGAGGTCACGGCTCTCGAACAGAAGGCCCGCGCCAAGGCCGACGACGTCCGCCGCCACGTGAAGCTCGGCGGCGAGGCCCGTCTGGCCCAGGTGCTCTCCCTCGCGCCGGCAGGGGCGCAGAAGGCGGTCCTGGAGGCCCTGGCCCAAAAGGACGCCGAACTCGCCCGCGCCCTGCGCGCCCACCTGCCGCTGTTCGAGGACCTGGCCGACCTGCCCGCCGCCGCCGTGCGCCTGGTGGCCGCCGCCTGCCAGCCGGCGACGTTGGCCCTGTCGCTGCGCGGCGCGCCCGCCCCCCTGCTCGACCACGTGATGGCGTCCGTCTCCAAGCGCCTCCAGGGGATCCTGGGCGCCGAGGCGGCCAACCTCGGCGAGAAGTCCGACGCCGAGTTCGAGGCCGCGCGCAAGCAGGTCGAGGATTCCCTCCGCAGGCTGCACTCCAAGGGGATGTTCGTGCTGCCCCAGCGGGTGCCGGGGGCCCGGCAGTGACCACCTCGGGAGCGCTCCTCCTCGCGGCGCTGCTGGCCGCCGCCCCCGACGCGGGTGCATCGCCGGACGCCGGCTCCGCCGAGGCCGCGCCCGAGAAGCAGGCCGCGCCCGAGAAGACCGAGACCAAGAGCGACGAACCCGCCAAGGAGGAGCCGCCCAAGGCGCCCAGCCGCGGGCTCCTCAACTCGCTCTTCCCGGCGCTCAAGGCCGCCGGCGCCAAGCCCAAGGACGGCAGCCTCGTCACCGACTACATGGGCCCAGGGGACGCGCAGTTGAAGATCTCGCAGGACTACCTGCGGCAGCGCGACGCCATCCTGGTGGAGATGGAGACCCCGCTGGCGGCGCTAGTGGAAGCGGCCAGGGGGCTGGACAGCGCGGGCACCGCCGAGGAGCGCGCGTCCATCCGCCAGAAGTTGGGCGAGCTGTCGGGCGCGCCGCTCGACCAGGCGAACAAGCGGCTGGCCGAGGCGCTCAAGCTCGAGGACCGGCGCATCTACATGGTCCGCAAGGCGCTGGAGTTGGCAGGGGAGCGCAAGCGGACCATCCCCGACGTCGACCCCGAGCTGGTGCAGCAGCTCTACCTGGGCATCACCTCCAGCGTCGCGGGCAAGGCGGCGGACCGGCGCATCCAGGCCTACCGCAACCTGGTCGCGGGCATCGTCGCCTTCCTCGACAACGACGTGCTGACGGCGCTTTCGCACATCAAGTCGGTCACCGACGACGCCCCCGACCTGGCCATCGCCCACGTCTACCTGGGTTCCATCTCGTTCCTCGTCCAGCAGCCGGAGCAGGCCATCGCATCCTGGAAGCGGGCGCTGGAGCTCGACCCGTCCAACGAAGCGGTCCGCAAAGCCCTGCGAGACCATGCCGCCTCCGCCCGCGGCGCGCGCTAGCGCCGGAATCCAACAGGGAGAGACAGACACCGTGCGCGTCACCACCTACCTGGGCCTCATCGTCGGCTTCTCCGTCGTCTACGCCGCCGTCCTCGCCAAGGGCGGCGACTCGTCCATCTTCACCAACACCGTGGCGCTTCTCATCTGCGTGGGCGGTACCGCCGCGGCCACGACCCTGTCCTCGTCGCGGACCACGGTGCTCCACGCTCTCTCGGCGCTGGGCAAGCTGTTCGTTTCGGCGACCCTGACCTCCAAGCGCGTGGGCGAGGAACTCTTCGCGCTCGCGCGCCAGGCCAAGGCACAGGGCGCCGCGTCCATCAACCCCGAGGCCACCGCGCTCGACGACCGGTTCCTGCGCAAGGGGCTGGCGCTGGTGGTGGACGGCGTGGAGGCGGCGCGCATCGAGGAGCTGATGCGGCTGGAGTCGGAGATCCTCTCCGAGAAGCGGCGCGCCGCCGAGCGCATGTTCCGGATGATGGGCACCTACTCGCCCATGTTCGGCCTGGTGGGCACGCTCATCGGGCTCATCAACATGCTCAAGGGCCTCAACGACCCGCGCGCCATCGGCCTGGGCATGTCGGTGGCGCTGATGGCCACCTTCTACGGGGTGCTGCTGGCGGGCCTCGTCTTCCTGCCCATGGCCGGCAAGATCCGCACGCTCGACCTGGACGAGCGGCTGGTGCGCGACCAGATCGTCGCGGGGCTGCTCGCCATCCGCCTGGGGCAGAGCGCCGAGGAAGTGCGCGAGACGCAGGAGGTCTTCGCGCAGAAGGGCGTGGCCCAGTGAGCCTGCGCGGCAAGCCCAAGAGTCCCGCGGAGGGGGACGAGGCCGACGCCAACCCTCTTCAGGACGCGACGTGGCTCTACAGCTACGCCGACCTGATGACGCAGCTGCTCCTCTTCTCCATCCTCATGCTCACCGCGCTCGGGCTGAAGTCCCCCGAGCCCCGGCCCGACGTCCCCCCGCCGCCGCCCGACGCGCTGGCGGCCACGGTCAAGGAGCTCGACAAGATCATCAAGGAGGGCGACCTCAAGGACGTGATGGTGATCGACAAGGGCTCCGACCGGGTGGTGGTGCGCATGAAGAGCCAGCTGCTCTTCGCCCCAGGGCAGGCGCAGCTCGAGCAGAAGGCCACCAACGTCCTGACGAACATCGCCACCGCCATCGCGCGCATCCCCAACCAAGTCCGGGTGGAGGGCCACACCGACGACACCCCCATCGCCACCGCGGCCTTCCCCTCGAACTGGGAGCTGTCGAGCGCCCGCGCCATCAGCGTGGTGCGCTACCTGGAGGACCGCGGCGTCGCCAAGGAGCGCCTGTCGGTGGCCGGCTGCGGCGAGTTCCACCCCATCGCCCCCAACGACGCCCCGGCCAGCCGCGCCATGAACCGCCGCGTGGAGATCGTCCTGCTCGGGGGCGAGCGATGATCCGCGTCAGCCGCCCGGCGGAGGTCGAGCCCGAGGACGACAGCACGTTCTGGCTCATCACCTACTCGGACATGATCACGCTGCTGCTCAGCTTCTTCCTGCTGATGTTCAGCTTCACCCTGCTCAGCCAGGAGAAGCAGGACGAGCTGCTGCGGGTGCTCAACAAGGTGGAGAAGCCCAAGGAGGACAAGAAGAAGGAGGAGGAGGCGATCGACCTGGAGGCGAAGGCCCGGCAGATGGCGGCGCAGATGAAGGAGGCCTGGGTCGAGACCTCGGAGACGGAGATCACCGTCGGCGTGCCCTCGAGCGTGACCTTCGCCTCGGGCGAGGCGGCGCTCACCCCTGCCGCGCGCGAGCCCCTGGAGAAGATCGCCGAGATCCTCCGCACCGTCCCCAACGCGGTTCGCGTCGAGGGCCACACCGACAACGTGCCCATGCGCGGCGCGAAGTTCCCCTCGAACTGGCACCTCTCGGCGGCCCGGGCGCAGAGCGTCGTCCGGCTATTCCAGGAGAAGGGGCTCGACCCTCGCAAGCTCCTCGTCGTCGGCTTCGGCGAGACCCGGCCCCGACGGGACAACGCCACCGAGGACGGGCGCGCCGCCAACCGGCGCATCGAGATCAAGCTCCTCCGTCCGGAAGCGGGGACCGCGCGGTAGCGGACCGCTTCCTCCGTCGAGCCCGGGCGCGACGCCCGCCTCCCGCCGGAAACGGGGCGTCTTCCGGGGTGGCGTCGCCATCTTGGAGGCGGTTGCTCATCGATGGCGGTGCCCGGATGGCCCGCCTGGCGCACCGGAGTCGGTACGCGCACGGAGCTCCATCCTTCGTTTTCTCTCGCGCCGACCGCCGCCGTCCTCGTCGCATTCGGGCCGCGCGCAGGGGTCGCGGCGGCAGCCTTCGCCGACCTCGAGGAGGGCGACCCTGCCCCCGACGCGACACTGCCGGCGCTGGACGGCAAGACGGAGCTCCGGGTCCTCCAGAGGCGTGCTGGCGGATGTCGGCGACGACCTCTGCGGAATCCTGGGCGTGGCCCTGCACCCGTTGCCTGCCTCACCTCTCGGCGGCGCGGGAGCAGAGGGTCATCCATCCCAAGTGGAAAAGGGACTGATCGAACGCAAGCTCCTGGTGGTCGGCTCCGGGGAGGAGGCGCGCCCGCGGCGCGAGGACGAGGCCAAGGCCGCATCGAGACGAAGTTGCTGCGCTCGGAAGGGGTCGGTACGTCGAACGGAGGCCGTCTCAGGGTGCCTGCCCTGGGCCGAGGCGGCCGAGCGCCTCGCTTGCCGGGCGTCGGCTCCGCGGGTCCTTGGCCAGGAGGCCCTGGACGATGGCCGCCAGAGGCAGCGGCACGCCGGAACGGATCGCCGCCGCCCTCTCGTCACGGATCCGGCGGAGCACATCCTCGCGGAGCGCGTCTCGCTGCTTGGCAAGGCAGGGGCGCCTCCCGGTGAGCGCCTCGTAGAGCAAGACGCCGAGCGCGTAGTGGTCCTCCGCCGGAGAGTAGGTGGGGGAATCAGGCAGCGGGCCCTCGGGCCTCTCGAGCAGCCAAGCGCACCGCTCGGGGGAGAGGCGGGAGGCGGGCCTCTCGTCGGCCGGCTCCAGCCCGTATCCCACCAGCACCGGCTCGGAATCGCCGCATCGCACCAGGACGGTCTCGCTCTCGAGGTTGCCGTGGCAAGCGCCCACGCCGTGAAGGCGCTCCAAGCCCTGGGCGACCTTGGCGAAGGCCCTGGCCAACTCGGAGGAGTGGAGGTTGGCGCTCCGGACCCACCAGAGCAGGGGCGCCCCCTCGACGAATTCCATGACGAGGAAGGGCCGGTAGCCGTCGGACGCCTCGAAGCATCCCACCTCGACGATCCGCGCGGCGTTCGGGTGGTTCACGCTCTGCAGGCGGCGCCACGCGCACTCGAGACCGCTCGGGCGGTCCGGGGCCGCTTCGACGGGCCGCCCCACCTTCATCGCGTAGGTCTGTGCCCCGCGCCTGACCCGGTAAACGCGGCCAAGCCCCACGCCGCCGACGACCGCGAAGCCCTCCACCGACTTGCCCTGCAACAGGCTTTCCTCCTCGCTGGATTGCCTGACCCGCCCTGGCATCGGTCCTCCTCGGGTCGCGGCGGGCTCCTCGCTGCTCGCCCGCGCGCGCTCTCGGCACCGCGCTCGCTCCCAGAGAAAAGGACTGCTCCGGTGCTGACGAAGCCTCTCTGGACGCTTCGGCCGCCGCGGGCTCGGGGAGCGGGCCGGGGCCCGCTCCTGAACGAGCCTCAGAACGACACGGCTTGCTGGTAGGGCACCGCCAACCGGTTGCCCGCCATGTCGGTGACGCCGCCCGCGGCCTGTCCCGCCGGGCCCGTCGCCGGAAGCAGCAGCGTGTAGGCGCCCGGCGCGACGGAGTTGTCGGTCGTGGCCAGCAGCACGGTGCGGCGCGAGGCGTCGGAGGCGTCGAGCCAGACGCATCCCGCCACGGCGGCGCCGCCGGCGTCGACGAGCCGCACCGTGCCGGCCGCGGCGAGCGCGCCGGTCGCGTCGAACGCGTCGGCCACGAGCGTCGCGGGGTCCACCGCCTCGGTGAAGTGGACGGCGATGGTGCGCTGGCCGGGCGTGGGCGTGTCGGCGACGACGGTCGGCACCGCCGCGACCGCCGGCGGGGTGGACTCGACGGTGAAGCTGGAGGTCGACCCTGCGTAGGGGTTGCCGGCGACGTCGCGCAGGGCGGACGAGAGGCTCACCGAGTAGCCGACGCCGTGCTGCAGGACGCCCGGTCCTGCCGCGTAGGCCAGGGGCACGAAGGTGGCCACGCAGCTGCTGCAGGTGCCCGCGGCGTTCGGCCCCAGGCTGAGGGCGCCCGGAACCGGCGTCCCGGCGAGCGCCTCCTTCACGGCCACCGCGCCGGCCGGCACGGCGAGGCTCAGGTTCTCGTCGAAGGTGAAGGCCAGGGCCGCGTCGCCGGCCACGTTGACCGCGGCCGCCGGCGGCTCCTGCGAGAGCAGGACGGGCGCCACGGTCTCGACCACCAGGCCCACCGTTACGGCGGCCGCCAGGTTGCCCAGGTTGTAGACGTTGGCGAACCTCGCCTGGGTCAGGGTCAGCGTGTAGGAGCACCCGGCCGCCAGGGGCTGGGCCGGAGTCACGTGCAGCCGGTCGCCGTCGGCCACCGCCCGGGCTATCTCGTAGCGCACCGTGACCGGCACGGCGGTCCCGGACGCCGGGCAGCCCGCGCCGCCGGCGGCGGCCAGGGACACCGAGCTCGGGTTGAAGCTCGAGGGCAGGAAGCGGTTGGCCTGGCTCTGCGAGGCGCCGAAGGTCACCACCAGCTCCTGGTCGCCCTGCACCGCGACCGCGGCGCACGTCCCGCCGTTGTTCGGGGCCACCGACGCGCAGGCGATGGCCAGCGGGATCTGCGAGGAGAGCGAGGGGGTGTTGCCGGCGTTGAAGGTGCTCTTGAGCGCCGCCAGCGGGTCGGCGGCGTCGGCGGAGGCCCCCAGCGGCATCGGGTTGCCTCGGTAGTCCTGGACGCCGGTCGTGGCGATCACCGCCATCCCCGGGATGCTCTTGGTGAAGGTCGGCGACGGGACGAGCACCGCGGAGCGCACGTCGTCGGCGTTCAGGGCGACGATCCCGCTCATCAGCGTCGGGGTCTGGGCCGGGTCGCGGCCGTAGATGTTGCGGGTGTTGGCGCTGGAGAGGCGGATCGGCCGGCTGAACACCAGGGGGATCTCCTCGTCGGGGAAGATCTGCCACTGGACCGACGCGCCGGGGGTGGTGTTCGTCAGGTCGCTGCCCGGGTTGATCTCCACGCGCGTAGCCGGGCTGGTGACGAACGGGTAGACGAGGTCGCCCGGCAGGTGGCTCGAGAGCGCGGTGGTGGAGTCGGGCGTGCCCGGCCTGACCACCGTGACCCCGGAGACCCCGCCCTTGACCTTCAAGCTGTACGCCGAGGCGTACTTGAGGTTCACCGGCCCTGCGGGCCCGGTCGGCGTCAGGGTCACGACCTGCGGCTTGGCCGGGTCGCCGTTCGCGAGCTGCGAGAAGCTCGCCTTCAGGCACGGCGCGGTGACGGCCGCCGGGCAGAGCGCCAGGGGCGAGCCGCCGCCCTTCTCGGCCAGGGTGATGGCGGCTCCGGCGACCGAGGAGACGAGCAGCGGCGAGGCGAAGCCCAGGACCAGCTGGCTGTTGACGGGCACGCTCACCGGGGTGCCCCCGCTGGCCAGCGGGTAACCCTGGGCGTCGAGGACCGGCCCCAGCGCCGGGCGCAGCGGCTCGTCCACGACCTCGTTGACGTACGCCGCCCGGGCGACCTGCGGCGGGTCCGCCGTGCGGAAGGTCCAGTTGAACGGCACCTGCAGCTGGATCGCCCCGATCTTCGCGCCGCTCACGGTGGCCGTGAAGGTCGTCGCGTACGGGAGCTTCTGCGGCTCGGTGAAGCAGTCGTACGAGGCGGCCGAGGGCACCAGGCAGACGGCGTTGCCCGCGACGCTGCCCGGGGAGGAGGTGGGCGCGCCGGTGAGCGGGTGGTTGGCGGCGTCCGGGAAGCTCCAGAACTGCAGGGCGCCCTGCACCTGCACGGTGCGCCCCGTGCAGTCGGTGAAGCTCACCGAGAGGAGCCCCGCGGGCGAGGCGTTGGCCAGCGTGCCGCTGAAGACCTCGCAGACCACCTGGTCCGGCGCGACGCCGGTCGCCCCGTCGGACGGGATCTCGTAGCCGCGCAGCTCGTTGCTGCTGACGGTGAACTTGAAGACGTAGTCGGCGTACAGGTAGGCGCGCCCCGACACGTCGTGCGGGCCGAGCGCCCCGCCCAGCATGGTCACGGTGTAGGTGGTCCCGGGGACCAGCCGCTGCCCCGCCGGCGCGTTGGCGTCCTGCACCGTGTAGGTCGCGGTGTAGGTCGCCGGGTCGTAGTCCGCGCAGCTGAAGCTCACCGAGAGGGCGCCGGTGCCCGCGCCGCCGACGATGCCGAAGCCGGTCTGCAGCTGGTCGTTGGTGGCGTCGCACGCCACCGGCTGGTTGAAGGTGAGGCTGACGAGGGTGAACGGCGGCGCGTTCTGCGCGTTGTTGACGGGCTTGGTGGAGACGATCTCCAGCGGCTTGCGGGCCACCTGGAAGCGGACCACCAGGTCGCCGCCCACCAGCGTCCCGGAGTCCTCGGCGGCCCAGTCCGTCCAGTCGCGCGACCGGGCGCCGGTGTTGGAGGCCGCCGAGGCCGCGTCGGCCGCGATGTCGGCGCGCTTCACCGTCAGGCGCATCTGGTGGTCCCAGGCCAGCTCCGCGTCGGGGATGAACAGCAGGCTCACGGCGGCGGTGGCGCTGGCGGCGCCGGCCTCGTCCAGGCACTGGGCCGAGCCGGTGACCAGGGTCGGGTTGCCCGAGGCGTCCAGCTCGCTCAGGTCCTCCAGCAGCACGGTGTTGGGGCCGGCGGCGGTGGCCCCGAAGGTGGAGCCGCAGTCGAAGGCGCGGTCGAAGCGCACCCGGACCCCGGTCTTGCGCTGGACCATCGTCGGCGACGCGGCCGGCGAGGCGCTGCAGGCCCCGCTTGCGTCGCAATAGACCACCGGCGGCACCGAGGTGTCGTGGTCGCCGGGCGAGGTGGAGGCCACCAGCAGCGGCCGCGGGTCGACGGTGCGGAAGTGGAACGGGTACGCCGAGCCCAGCGCCCCGGCGCGCCAGGTGCCCAGCGCCCCGGTGACGCTCGCGGCCACGGCGCCCTCGACCTCGGACGACAGGTCGAAGGCGAACGGCGCGCCGGCGAGCGTCGGCGTGCAGGTGCAGCGGCTGCCCAGCGACGGCTGGGCGGGATCGATGAGGTCGCTGGCGCCGTCGCCGTCGGCGTCCGGGCAGGCGACGGCGCAGTGGGGCAGGTCGGCGGCGGCGAGGTCGCCGCGAGCGCGCGCGGTCCGGTCGAAGGCGTTGACCCGGGTCAGGTCGACGCCCGCCGGGGCGAGGGAAGCGATGCGCACGGGCTGGTTGAAGACCACCTCGATGGGGCCGGAGAGCGGCGCGCCCTTCGTCCCCGAGGCGGGCGTGGTGTACAGCACGCGCAGCGGCGGCGGGTCCTCGACGACCAGCGTGAAGGAGTGGTCCGCGAGCAGCTGTCCGCCGAAGGTGGTGGCGATGGCGCTCTCGAAGGCGTCGCGCGGCCAGGCGGCCGGGGCGTCCTGGCCGAACGGGCCGCCGGCCAGGGTCACCTTCACCACCGCGCTGTAGCTCCAGCTCCCGGCGGTGCGGGTCAGCGTCAGCGTCGGGCTGGTGCTGCCCGGGGGCGCCCCCGCGCACTCGGCGACGGCCACCGGGACGTCCAGGGCGGCGACGGCGTCGGTGGGGTCGAGGTCCTCGGTGACCTTCACCGTGGCGTCGTTGACCGTCTGGCAGCTCACCGGCTCGCTCAGCGTCACGACGATGCTCTGGTCGCGCAGGAGGGTGGCCGGGGCGGTGCGCAGGTCGCCCGCGACCGTGCCGGGCGTGACCGAGAGCACCAGCACCGGCGGAGGGTCGTCGACGCGGAAGGAGTAGGCGACCGTGTCGGAGAGGGTGCCGCCGCGGGTGGTGACGCGGGTGCTCGACAGGAAGGACTCGGCGGCCGGCGCCACGCCGGGCGCGTAGGCGCCGCCGGCGAGCGTGACCTTGACCACGCTGGACCAGCCCAGCGCCGCGGACGGCGTGAACACCGCCACGCAAGGATCGTCGGCAGCGCCGGGCTTGCAGGCGTAGTCGGCGGGCGCGGGGCAGTCGGCCGCGGCCGCGACGGCGACGCCGCCCACCTTCCAGCCGCCGGCGATGGGCCTGGCCGGCCCGCCCAGCGTGGGGTGCGGATCGGGCTGCTCGAGCAGCGAGACGACGGCGGGGTTGAGCAGGGTCTGGCAGCGCACCGGCTCGGAGAAGGTGAGCGCGATGCTCGGGGCGCGCGGGACGCCGGTGGCCCCGGCGGCGGGCGAGACGGCCGTCAGCGCCAGCGCCGGGGGATCGACGATGCGGAAGGACCAGGCCGCGCTCGTCACCAGCGTGCCGCCGTAGCTGGTCACGCGCGTCGAGGAGAGCAGCCTCTCGGCGGCCGGCGCCTTGCCCGGCTCGTACAGGCCGCCTGCGAGCTTCAACTCGATCTGGGTGGACCACTCCAGCGGCGCCGAGGGGGTGAAGACCGCGACGCAGGGGTCGTCGGCCGCTCCCGGCTTGCAGGCGTAGTCGGCCGCGGTCGGGCAGTCGGCCGCGGTGGCGATGGCCGCCCCGCCCACCTTCCAGGCGCCGGAGAGCGGCCCGGAGGCGCCGGCGATGCGCGGGTGCGGGTCGAGGGTGTCGGAGACGGCGACCACGGCCGCGTCGAGCAGCGTCTGGCAGCGCACCGGCTCCGAGAAGTTGAGCGTGATCGAGGTGGCGCGGTCGACGCCGGTGGCGCCCGCGGCGGGGACGACCGAGGTCAGGGCGAGCGCCGGGGGATCCTGCACGCGGAAGGTCAGGTCCAGCGGCGCCTCGAGCCAGCCGCCGTCGGCGGTGGCGCGGAAGCTCTGGATCGCCGCCGGGTCGTCCTTGCCCCCGGCGAGCGCGATGGTGACGCGGCTGGACCACTCGAAGGCGAAGGCCGGGTCGGTGGGCTTGAAGGTCACGGTGCACAGCGAGGGGTCGGCCGCCGGGCAGTTGGCCGGGCCCTCGAGCGCGTCGGGGGAGTCGGCGGAGGGCTCGCGGCAGTCCCAGGTGCCGGCCACCGGCTCGTCGGCCTTCTCGGTGCGCGGGTGCGGGTCGAACGCCTGCGTCAGCAGCGCGCCCTTCTCGAGCGTGCTGCAGCGCACCGGCTCGCTGAACACCAGCCGGATGGTGCCGGCGCGGTCGAAGCTCACCGAGCCGCCCGAGGGGATCGAGGCGATCAGCCGCAGGGGCGGCGGATCCTCGGTCTTGAAGAGGCTCGTCACCTTGACCGACAGCGGGCTCGCGTCGCGCTTTCGCTTCAGGTCGGTGGTCAGCGTGATCCGGTAGTGCGCGGAGTACGCCAGCGGCTTGTCGGGCTGCAGCGTGACCGCGTAGACCCCGTCGTAGGTCAGGGCCCCGGTGACGGCGGCGCCGTCCTCGGTGGCGAGGCTGACCGAGTCGGCGGTCACCGTCCCCGGGTCGAGCGCCTCCGAGAAGGTGACGACCACGGGCTGGCGGCGGCCCACGCCGACCGCGGCCCCCGACGGGCTGACCGAGACCACCCGGAGCCCGACGTCCACCGTGAACGGCTGGTCGGTGCAGGCGGCGAGGGCGGCCGCGGCGACGATCAACGAGGAAACGACGATCCGGCGCATGTGCTCCTCCGACGAACGGCGAAGGGTCCAGAAGCGAGAGGGCGAGAGGGCAAGAGGCGAAGCGGACGGCGCGGCCCTACAGCTCCAAGCGGTATCCGACCAGGACGTTGGTGCCCTGCACGTCCCCGAGGTGGGCGTTGTAGACGCCGCCGTACTCGGGGATGGCGTTCTTGTCGTCCAGGCCCAGGCTGGTGCGCGCGTTGACGTAGCGGCCCTCGAGGACGAGGGCGCCGGGGCCGAGCTTCCACGACAGCTCGAGGCCCGCGTAGAACCCCAGCGCCCAGCCGGTCACCGGCGAGGTCGCGACGGTGGTCCCGTCCTTGGTCCACTTGGACTCGATGCGCGACCAGGCCGAGGCGAAGCCCACCTCGGGCGTGATGCGCAGCGGCACCGGCAGCGGGATGGGCAGCGTCACCGCCACCCCCAGCAGCACCGGGACCTCGATGGCGCTGTAGGCGTAGCTCACCGTCCCGAAGTCGGGGTCGTTGGGGTACGTCCGCGTGCCCTTGCCGTTGAGCGGGTACACCCCGGCCTCGGCGCGGATGGAGACGATGCGGCCGGCGAACGGCAGGCCGTAGCTCAGCGCCAGAGCGCCGCCGCCGGTCGCCGAGTGCGAGGCCTTCTGGAACACCCCGCCGGCCGAGGAGACGTCCGCGGCCACGTCGGTGGTCCGGCCCGAAGGGACGAGCACGAGGGCCTTGAGTGCGATGCCCAGGCCGATGTCCTTGGCGGCGACGGGCTGCGCTTGGGCGAGCTCGGCGGGCGGCGCCTCCGTGGCCGCGGGCGGGGCGGGCTCCGGCCCCGGCGGCGGAGCGTCGGCCGGGCCGGGCGCCGCGCGCTCTTCCTCCTTCGGCGTCGCCGGCTGCGCCGCCGCGTGGGCCGGCAGGGCCGCGGCGGCCAGCAGGAGCGAGCAGAGAACCGTCTTCGATCGCATCGACACCTCAGCGGGTCAGCGAGCCAGGGAACCCAGGCCGCGTGCGGCCACGCGGCGCTCGTCTGGGTCGATTGTCGCGAAACCGGAAATCCGTCAAAGCGGTGCCGGCAGCGGCTGCGGTGACGGATTGTCGGTCGCCCGAAAATGACCAGTCGCAGCCGTCCGGGCCGGAGGGCCTCGAAGCCAAAGGAAGCGCGGCGCGCGGCGGCAGCGGTCGAAGACGTCCCGTGCGGCGCGGCGTCAGACGCGCAGACCTCAACCCGTTGGAGGTATCGGATGAGACCGAACGTGAAGCTGCTCGGAGTGGCCTTGGGCTGCGCGCTCCTGTCGGGCGCCAGCGGCTGCAACTGCGGGGGAGAGGCCCCCGGCACCGGCGACGTGGCCACGGCCAAGCCCTCCGACGCGGCCGGTGGCCCGTCCGATGCGGCGCCGTCGACCCTGGACGCTGCCCAGGCGGGCCTCGACTCCTCGCTGGAGGCGCCGGACGGCTCCCAGCCCGCCCCAGACGGCTCGCTCGCGCCCTCCGACGGCTCGCTGCCTGCGCCCGACGCCTCGGCGGCGCCGGCCGACGCCGCCTCGACGCCTCCCGACGCCTCGCCGGCGCCCCCCGACGCCGCCGCGACGCCCCCCGACGCGGGCGCCTGCGGCGACCTCGGCCAGGCCTGCTGCGGCGGCAGCACCTGCGCCGTCGGCACCTGCCAGCTCGGGGTCTGCTCCGCGGCCACCTGCGGCGCGCTGGGCCAGCAGTGCTGCGCGGGCACCGTTCAGTGCACCGCGGGCGCGGTCTGCACCGCCGGGGGCGTCTGCGCCGCCTGCGGGACGGCGGGCGCGCCCTGCTGCGCCGGGAACAGCTGCTCCGCCGCCGGCGCCGTCTGCCGCGGCGGCACCTGCACCGTCTGCGGCGGGCTCGGCGACGCCTGCTGCGGCGGGAACACCTGCACCGCGGCGGGCTCGGTCTGCCGCAACAACGTCTGCACCGCGTGCGGCGCGGGCGGCCAGGCGTGCTGCGCCGGCAGCGCCTGCGACCTCGGCGGCTGCTGCGTCAACGGCGCCTGCATCAACGCCGGGGTGACCTGCCCGACCGGCGGCACCTGCTCCGCCGGCAGCTGCGGCAGCTGCGGCGCCCCCGGCCAGCCCTGCTGCGCCGGCCAGTGCACCGCCCCGGGCAGCGTCTGCCAGAACGGCACCTGCCAGCAGTGCGGCGGCCCGGGCGAGGCCTGCTGCGCCAACTCGGTCTGCACCGGCGCCGGCACCGTGTGCCGGACGGGCATGTGCCAGACCTGTGGCACCCTCGGCGCGCCCTGCTGCCCGGGCGACGCCTGCTCCTCCGGGTGCTGCGACACCGCCGGCACGAGGAACTGCCTCTCCGCGGGGTCGGTCTGCGCCGCCGGGGACCTCTGCCTCGCCAGCGGGGCGTGCGCCGGGTGCGGCGGCACCGGCCAGCCCTGCTGCGGCGGGGACCTGTGCGGCGCCGGCTGCTGCGACGCGACCAACCCGGCGGTGAAGGTCTGCCGCGGCGTCGGCGCCCTGTGCAGCCCCACCTCTGCGTGCACCGCCGCCAACACCTGCACGGCCTGCGGCGCCCCCGGCCAGGCCTGCTGCCCGGGAGGCACCTGCGGGGCCAACGCCCGCTGCGTGACCGGCACCTGCCAGGCCTGCGGCGGCACGGGCGAGCAGTGCTGCGCCGGCGGGACGTGCTCCACGGGCAACTTGTGCGCCGGCGGAAGCTGCCAGGCCTGCGGAGGCGCGGGCCAGCAATGCTGCGCGGGAGCGGCCTGCTCTACCGGCAACGTCTGCGCTGGCGGCAGCTGCCAGACCTGCGGGGCGCCGGGGCAGCTGTGCTGCTCCGGGGCCCAGTGCTCCTCGTCGAGCACCGTCTGCAGCGCAAGCGCCTGCCGGTACTGCGGCGCCGCGGGCGAGCCGTGCTGCGCCGGCGGCGCCTGCACCACGGGCAACGCCTGCAGCGCCGGCGCCTGCGCGCCTTGCGGGGGGACGGGTCAGCCCTGCTGCGCCGGGGGCGCCTGCAACACGGGGTGCTGCGACGCCGCGAGCTCCTGCGTGGCGCTCGGCTCGGTCTGCTCGGGCGGGGCCGCGCTCTGCGAGCTCTCCGGCCAGTGCGTCGAGTGCGGCGGGCCGTACCAGGCGCCCTGCCTGGGCACCTCGTGCCTGGGCGGCGGGTGCCTGGACGCCCTCACCTGCGTCCCGGCCGGCGAGGCCGGGAGCAGCGCGGCGCAGGTCTGCGTCGCGGGGACGTTCCAGGCGTGCGGCGGCGCGGGCCAGCCCTGCTGCGCCAGCTACGGCTGCACGGGGGCGTGCTGCTCCGGCTCGTCCTGCGTCGCGTCGGGAGCCGCGTGCACGGCCGCGCTGGGAGGCTGCACGGCCGGAGGCTGGGGCGCCAGCTGCAGCGGCTGCGGCGACCTGGGCGAGCCCTGCTGCCCGGGCTCGAACGGGGCCAACGACTTCTGCGTCCGGTCCGGGCTGTCGTGCAACCTCAACGGCGACTGCGTGCAGTGCGGCGACCCGGGCCAGCGCTGCTGCGAGGGGAGCTGGTGCGCCGGCGGCGGGTGCTGCAGCAACCAGCAGTGCGTCGCCTCAAGCGGGACCTGCCCCAACGGCAACGGGACCTGCCAGGCCGGCGGCTGCGTCGGCGGCGCCCTGGGGGCGTGCGGCGGGCTGGGCCAGCCGCCCTGCAGCAACGGGTGCACCGCGCCGTTCACGGTGAGCTCCGGAGGCCGGTGCGTGGCCTGCGGCGGCGAGGCGCAGCCCTGCTGCCCGTCCTCGGCCGGCGACTTCTGCGGAGCCGGGTACGCCTGCGGCGGTGGCTCGTGCGCGAGGTGCGGGGCGTTGGGCCAGCCGTGCTGCCTCGGCGAGGTGTGCAGCGGAGGCGCGTGCACCTTCGGCACGTGCCAGTGAGCGCGCGGCGCTGAAGCCCGTACGTGGTCGGGGAGAGGCGGCGCTGCTCTCCCCGACCGTGTTCGGGCCGAGGGACTCTTCGATGGTCGCCGTTGTTGCGCCGGCGGGAGTCCCTCACGCCGACCGCGCGGGGGCGCGCCAGTGACGGCTCGCCTCGGTCGTGAGAACTCATTCCAGGTGAACACCCGGACGGGCCGCAGGCGGGCCAGGCTCCAGAAGGAGGTCGCCGATGGAGTGCCGTCTAGCGCCGTTCGTCGCGGTGGCGGTCCTGTGCTCGGCCGTGACGGCCCGTGCCGGGGACGCGCGCGCCGGGGCCCCGCCCGCCAAGAAGGCGGCCCCCGCTGGGAAGGCGGGCGCCGAGAGGGCCGGCCCGGCCATGCCGGCCGCTGCTCCCGACCCCACCCCGGCCACCCCGGCCACCCCGACTCCCGCTCTGGTTCCGGCTCCGACGGCGGCGGCTTAGCCGCAGACGAGCGCCGTGCCGCCCGAGGTCGCGCCTGCGGACGCCTCTCCCGCCTCGGCGACCGAGCCCGCCGCGGCGGAGGCGCCCGCCTCGCCGCAGCCCAAGGCGATCGGCCTGGGGTCGCCTACACCGTCACTCTGGGGGCGGCCTGACGGACCTCGCCGGCAATGCGTTCGCCGGGGCCAGCGCGACCTTCACGGTCGAGAGCACCGCGCCCGCGTTCCCCGCCGTCACGTTCGACCCGGCGAAGGGCCGCGACGCCCCCTGCGGCACGGCCGTCTTGACCTTCAGCGAGCCGGTCGACTCCGCCACCATCGCCGTCAACCAGGCTGGCGGCCTCGGATCGGTCTGCCCGCCGCCGGCTTCGGGGCGCTCGGGGCTCGACGCGGGCTTGGCGCCCCCTCCGCTCGTCGACCGACCCGCCCGCGGCGGGAATGGGACGCGCGAGCCCGGCCCTGACTGGGCCCACGACGGGTCGGTCCGCTCGCCACGGGCGCGAGCGGACGGTAGAGTCCGCCCCGCATGTCAGGCGTGGCGTTGACACTGGTGGGGCTGCTCGTGCTCGGTGCCCAGGCGGCCTCCGAAGACGAGCTGCCGACCGTCCGCCTGCTCTACTCGCGCGCGCCGGAAGCACTTGGCTGCCCGGACGAGGCGGCGCTCCGCCGCGCGGTCGCCGCACGCGTGGGCCGCGACCCGTTCGGCGAGCCGGCGCAGCTGGTGCTGCGGGCGAGCGTCGGGCCCGCCCGCACCGGGCTGACCGCACGGGTGGAGGCGGCCACCTCGAGTGGCGAGCCCCGCGGCAGCCGCGTGCTGGACTCGCGCGGCCGGGGCTGCGCCGAGCTCGCCTCCGCCATGGAGCTGGCCATCAGCATCGCCATCGACCCGCTCTGCCTCGCCAAGCCGCCGCCTCCTCGAGAGCCTCCAGAGCCCTTCAGAGAGGTCCCGGACGCACGCCCGCCGGACCTCGACCCGCCCGACGCCGGGTTCATGGACTCCGGGCCCGCGGAGGAGACCGATGCGCTTGCCCCCGAGGCCGCGCCCGACGCGACGACCCCCGACGCGACGGAGCTCGACGCCGGCGGCGAGAGCGAGCCCGCCGACGCCGGCGCGTCCGACGCCGGACCGGAGATCGCGATCCACGAGGTGGACGCCGTCGCGCCGGCGTGGGGCGAGGGGATGCCCCCGGCGCCGGCGGACGCGGGGGCGCCGGCGGCCGGCGGCGGCGCGCCGGTCGAGGCGTCCATCCACGTGGGGGTCGTCGCCGGCCTCGGGTCCGCACCTGGCGTCGTCGCCGCCGGCGCGGCGCTCGGCGCGGAGGCGGGCGCGGGCTGGTTCCGAATGGGCCTGGAGGGGCGCGCGGACCTGCCCTCTTCGGGGGGCTACGCGGGCGGGCGGCTGGGGACCTCCCTTCTGATGGCCTCGCTCGTGCCCTGCGCCAGGGTCGGCCTCGCGGGGATCTGCGCGCTCGTCTCGGGCGGAGCGCTCCTCGCCTCCGCGTCGGACATCCCGGGCGCTCGAGGGTCGACCACAGCCTACGTCGACGTCGGTGCCCGAGCCACTTTCGACATCGCGCTCCACGGGCCCCTCTGGCTCCGCTTCCAGGGCGACCTGCGCGTGCCCCTGGCGCGGACGACGCTTCGAGTGGGTGGCGGGATCGCATGGAGCATGCCGGTCGTGGGCGGCAGCCTCGGGCTGACGGGGCTGTTGAAGCTGCGTTGACGGAAGCGAGCGCTCGCGACAAGTACCAAGAGAGCCATGGCGCCTTCCTTCCACATCGTCTACGAGGCCGAGTACGCCTACGTGTGGAACACCCTGCGCCGCCTGGGGATCCCGAGGACGGACCTCAAGGACCTCGCGCAGGACGTCTTCCTGATCGTCTACCGCCGGTTCGCCGAGCTGGACCCGGCGCGGCCGGTGCGTCCGTGGCTGTTCGGAGTCGCGTACCGGGTGGTGAGCAACCGCAGGCGGCGCGAGGCGGGCCGGCCGGGGACGGCCGGTGAGTTCCCGGTGGAATCCCTGGCCTGCCCGGCGCCGGGGCCCGAGCAGGCCGCCAGCGCCGCGGAGGACCGGGCGCTCGTCGCCCAGGCGCTCGACGCGCTGGACCTCGACAAGCGCGCCGTGTTCGTGATGCACGACCTCGACGGCAGCGGGATGCCCGAGATCGCGCGGGAGCTCGCCATCCCGCTCAACACCGCGTACTCGAGGCTGCGGCTGGCCCGGCAGTGCTTCGCGCAGGCGGTGCTCGACGCCCGTTCCGCGCCCGCCGTGGGCGCTCCCGCTTCGCCACGCAGCGAGCCGAGCCAGGGGAAGAGGCCATGAGCGCGCACGAACTCGAGCCGCTGGCTCCGCACCTGCAGGCGCTGCTCGACCGCGAGCGGCCGCTGCTGTCCCCGCCTTCGGGCGAGCAGGCGCAGGTGCTGGCCGCCATCGAGGCGGCGGTGGCCGCGGGCGTGGTGACCGCTGCGGGAGCCTCGGCGAGCGGCGCCCTGGCCACGGGTGCGCAGACGGCGGCCGGGATCAAGGCCTTCTTCGCGAGCAAGCTGATCGTCGGGGTGGTGATGTTCGCGCTCGGCGGCGCTTCCGGAGCGGCGCTGGCGTCGCTGGCGCTGCACGTCTGGCCTCCGCCTCTGCAGGAGCTGCCCCGGCCCGCCGCGCCCACCGCGCTCGCCGCCGCCCCTGCGGTGGTCGTGCCGCTTTCGCCGGTCGCGCCCGCGCCTTCGCCGGCCCCCGAGCCCGCGCGCCCGGCCCCCACGGCCCCCACGACCCCCACGGCCCCCACGGCCCCCCAGCGGCCCGCGGCGATGCCGGCCCGGCCGAGCGGGCGCGCGCCGGCGGACCCGAACCGCGGCCTCGCCGAGGAGGCAGGCATCCTGCGGCAGGCCCAGGAGACGCTCGGCCGCCAGCCGGCCGAGGCGCTCTCGCTGGTGGACCTCCACGCCGAGCGGTTCCCCGAGGGCCAGCTCGTCCAGGAGCGGGAGGCGCTCCGGGTCCAGGCCTTGGTGAGCGCGGGGCGGTTCGACGAGGCGTGCCGGGCCGGGGCGGAGTTCGAGCGACGCTTCCCCGAGAGCCTCTCGCTCCCCAGCGTGCGCAAGGCGCTCGCCTCGCTCCCCCAGGCCCCGCCGCTGCCGGAGTAGGGTGGTTTCCATGAGCCCCCGAGCGTCCACTGCGAGCCTCCCGCTGCTGCTGTCGCTCGCGGCGCTGGGCGCTGCCGAGGGCTGCGACCAGCTGGTGGACATCGCCGACGGGTGGGGACCGGACGCCACGAGCGTCCGCTCGGACGCAGACGTCTTCGACGGCGGGAGGCCCGACGGCTCGGTGCCGGCCGACGGCGGGCCCGACGGCGCGGTGCCAGCCGACGGCGGGACGAACCCCGACACGGGCCCACTCGCGGCGGACGGCTCGTCGCCCTCCGACGCGGGCCCGCTCGCGCCCGACGGCGCGCTGCCGGACTCCGGCGCGGCCGGAGCCGACGTCGGGGGCCCGGCCGACTCCGGCCCTGCGGCCGCCGACGGGGGCGCCTGCGGACTGCCCTTCCAGCCGCCGTGCCCGGGCACCGGCTGCGCGGGCGGCGCCTGCGCGGACGGCGCGTCCTGCGTCCCGCCGGGCCTGGGGGGCACGGCCCCGGGCTCCGTCTGCGTGGCCGGCGCGTTCCAGGCCTGCGGCGGGCCCGGCCAGCCCTGCTGCGCGTCGGCGAGCTGCGAGGCGGGCGGATGCTGCTCCGGGCAGGTGTGCGTCGCGTCGGGGCAGCCGTGCACCGCCGCTCTGGGCGCCTGCGACAACGGCAGCTGCGGCGGTTGCGGCGCCGCGGGCGAGCCGTGCTGCACGGACGGGAGCGACGACTTCTGCACCGGTGCGCGGCTCGTGTGCGGGGATGCCGCCTGCGCCGCCTGCGGCGCGCCCGGCGAGCCGTGCTGCGAAGGGCGCTGGTGCGAGGCCGGCGGGTGCTGCGGCGCGACCACGGTCTGCCTCGGCACCGGGGGCGCGTGCGCGGGCGGCGACGGCACGTGCGCCGCGGGGAGCTGCGTGGGCGGGGCGGCGGGCGTCTGCGGCGGCCTCGGCCAGCCCGAGTGCGCGCAGAGCGGGTGCACGGCGCCCTTCAGCGCCAGCGCCAGCGGCGGCGCCACCTGCGCCGCCTGCGGCGGAGGCGGCCAGCCCTGCTGCGCCTCCGGCGACGGCCACTACTGCGGCCCGGGGTTCGCGTGCAGGGCCGACGCGTGCGAGGCCTGCGGCCTGCCCGGACAGCCCTGCTGCGTCGGCGATTGGTGCGCCGCCGGTTCCTGCGCCGACGACCTGTGCCAGTGAGCCGGAGCAAACCCGTCCGGGCCGACGCCTGAAAGGCGCTCCTGAAATCGGGCAGTTGGCGCTTCCGGCCCCCGGCCGGCGGTGCGGCGCCGGCCCGCTGTGACGGATTCGCTTCGGTTCCGACAATTGAACGTTGACGGGGCACACCGCTCTGACGTGCGGGGGCGCCTCGAGCTTCCCCATGCTCTGGAGGACCTGATGAACGGGAATCGGCTGGCTTGGGTCGCCTTGGTGGCGGTGCTGTTCGCGGCAGGCTGCGAGGTCAAGGACCAGGAGGCGCCGCCGAAGCCGCGCCTGGCGACGCTGCGCACGCCGACCTCGCTGGACAAGGTCGTGTTCAAGGGCACGGCGGAGTACGGCGCGAAGATCGCGGTGACGCGCAACCCGTCGTGGACGGGGCCGGAGCTGACCGCGGACCCGTTCACCGCGGAGTTCGAGCTCGAGGCGCCGCTGGAGATGGGCGAGAACACCTTCAGCTTCACCGCGACCGACGCGGCGGGAAACGCCAGCGAGGCGGCGACGGTGAAGCTGGAGCGCGTGGCGTTCACGCCCAAGGCGGTGCGCCTCTCCGTGCCGCTCGACCCGTTGAGCGCCGACCGGCCGGTGGCTGCCGTGGCCGCGCAGATCCTCACCGACGAGGCGGTGTCGCTCGCCGGGCTCGACGTCGCCTTCTCGGCGCTGCACGAGGACGGGACGACCAAGTCCGAGGCCACCGCCAAGACCGACAACCTGGGCTTCGCCAAGGCATCGCTGGCCGGGCTGTCCAAGGCGGGCTTGTGGACCTTGACGGCGACCCTGGCGGGCGTGAGCGACAGCGCGCTGGTGCTGGTGCTGGGCGGCGTGCCGGCCAGCGCGGAGCTGAGCCTGCAGTCGCTGGACGCCACGGGCATGCCCACCAGCGGCGCGGCGATCACCCTGCCGCCGGACTCGCTCATCACCGCGAAGCTGGTGGTGACCGACGGCAGCCCGAGCGCCAACCTCCTGTCCACGCGCTGGTCGCTGCGAACCGACGCCCCCGGGGCGTTCGTGGCCGGCGACACCATCTCGGGAGTGGTGCTGGCGGGCAAGGACTACCAGGTGGTGGCGGTGATCGAAGGGGCGACGACCCTGACCGCGGCGGCGAGCTTCACGGTGATCGCGGGCAGGGCCGAGAACCTGGCGCTGAAGCTCTCGAAGAGCGCGGCGGTCGCGGGTGAGGCGGTGGAGGTCCAGGCGCTGGCCACCGACGCGTGGGGCAACTCGGCGGCGGGGACGCTGTCGGCGATCGCGGTGGCGCCGGCGCTGGCGGCGACGTTCAACCCGCCCGACGGGTCGGCGGCGTTGCCGCAGGGCCTGAGTGGGACTGGCTTCGTGGCGTACGATCTCGCCGGCGTGGCGGGCTCGGGCTACACCTTCGAGTTCTTGGTGAGCGCGCCCGGCACCGACCCGCTGCTCACCGCCAGCGCGAAGCTGAAGGTGGAGCCGGGGCCGGCGGCGGGCTTCAAGCTGGTGGACGACCCGGCGAACCCCGGCGGCGCGAAGATCCCCGACTTCCTGTTCCTGACGGGCTGCACCGCCCCGGCGACCAGGTGCGCCAGCGCCACCGTGGCCGCGGGCACCAAGGTCGCCTACGAGTACAAGGTGGCCGACCCGTGGGGCAACGAGCGGCCCGGCGCGGTCACCGTCGCCACCGACATCCCCGGCGCGCTCGTGTTCGACGACGGCGTCGCCGGCGGCCTCATCGAGAACCTGCACTTGGCGAGCGCGGCGGCGTATGAGGTCGCCGGACGGGTCGCCGGCGTCCAGGGCATCGTCAAGCGCGCGCTGACCGTGGTGCCCGGCCCGACCACCAACCTCTCGCTCGGGCTGTCGAAGGCGAAGGTGGCGGCGGGCGAGCAGGTGCTGCTGATGCCGGTGGCGACCGACGCCTACGGCAACGCGTCCACCGCGTCGCTCTCGCCGATCACCGTCAACCCCGCGCCGGCGACGAGCTTCACCCCGCCGGGAAGCTCGGTCGCCCTCAACCAGGGCCTGGTCGGCTCCACGTTCATCGTCTACGACCTGAGCAGCGTGAAGGCATCGGGCTACACCTTCCAGTTCTCGTTGAGCGCCCCCGGGACGAGCCCGCTGCTGACCGCGACCGCCGTCCTCGAGGTCGCCCCCGCGGCCGCCGCCGGCCTGAAGCTGGTGGACGACCCGGCCAACCCCGGCGCGAAGATCCCCGACTTCCTGTTCCTGACCGGCTGCACCGCCCCGGCCACCAAGTGCACCACCGCCTCGGTCGCAGCGGGCACCGAGGTGGCCTACGAGTACCAGGCGGTCGACAAGTACGGGAACGACCGTGCCGGCCCGGTCACCGTGGTGACCAACGCCCCGGCCGCGCAGATCGCCGACGACGGCACCTCGGGCTCGGGCGTCATCAGCAACCTCGTCATGGCGCGGGCCACCTCCTACGACGTCACCGCCTACGTCGCGGGCGTCTCCGGCGGCCTGAAGCGCTCGCTGTTCGTGGGCACGGGCGCCCCGGCGACGGTGAGCCTGGCGCTGACCGGCACGCTGGTTCCGCTGGCCTCGCAGGTCAAGGCGATGGCCATGGTCCGCGACGCCTTCGGCAACCCGGTGGCGTGCCCGGCCTCGAACCCGGTCGACGTCTCGGTCATGGAGATCACCTCCAGCCCGGCGGCGTCCGCCACCTCGACGCTGACCTGCCTGGGCGGCGTCTTCACCCAGACCTTCACCTTCGCCACCGAGGGCACCTACACCCTCACCGCCACCTACAAGACGGGACCGGTGAGCACCTCGGCCTACGTCAACGTGATGGGCTTCGACACCACGGCGCCGACCATCCAAGTCGCCAACGTGCGCGTCAACGGCGTGGCCTGCGTCCCGGCCGGGACCGTGCCCTCCTGCCCCTGCTCGCCGGGCGACACCATCGACTTCGACCTGGTGGCCAGCGACAACGCGTCCATCTCCGAGGTGATGTACACCGCCTACTTCGCCACCTCGGGCACGGGCACCCTGCGCACCCGCACCGTGCTCGTCGCCGCCAACACCCCGCTGCCAGTGACCGTGCCCTTCCGCTTCAACGTGCCGGGCAACACGCAGATCGAGGAGGTGCCGCTGGTCGGCCTGGCCATCGACGGCGCCGGCAACCGCGCCTCCAGCGCCCAGCTCATCCTGTCGGTCAACCTGTTCGCTTCGGGCGGCCGCACGGTGACCGTGGTCGCCTCGGGCGGGCTCGTCAGCGGGCCGATGGACATGGTGTTCGACCCGTGGGGCAACCTGCTCATCGCCAACGACGGCGCCGCCAACCTGCTCACCATCCCGTCCGGCACCACCGCCCCGCAGGTGTGGTCCGGCTTCAACCTGGGCTCGGACTTCATCACCGCGGACCTGAACGGCAACCTGTTCGTCAGCTCGGGCCCGGACCTCTGGCGCGTGGACTCCTTCGGCGGCGCGGCGACCTACCTGACCCTGGCGGGCGGCAACATGGGCGGGCTGACGATGGAGGGCCCCGGGGCCGCCAAGGGCGTCATCAACGCCACCACCGCCATCGACACCGCGACCGTGAGGGTCGGCGCGACCACCTACGAGATCGACCTGATCGGCAACGGCTGCACCGCTGGCCGGACCTGCGTGGTCACCGGCGGAAACCCGGCCGGCCAGGCGCTGGCGACCGCCATCCAGGCCGCTGGCGAGGTCAACGCCTCGTACAACGCCACCGCGAGCCGGGTCGTGCTGTCGGCCAAGGCCACGGGGACCGCCGGCAACTCCGTCGTGCTCACCGGCAGCGCCGCCATCACGGTCAGCCCCAATACCGGCACCCTGCGCGACGGCCACGACCAGGAGCTGTACCTGGGCCAGTCGGGCGACAACAACGTCTACCGGCTGCCCCTGGGCCTGGCGGGCGCGGCGCTGCCCGGCAGCGCGTCGGCGACCTTCGGCGTGGGCCGCACCCAGCTCGGCGTGGCGGTGAAGAACATGTCGACCGCGACGAGCAGCGACTGGCGCGACCTCTACGTGTACGTGGTGGACGCGGGCGTGCAGAGCAACCTGCGCAGCTTCCACTTCGTGGACGGCAACGCCGGCGTGCAGACCTTCTCCGTCAACGGCGGCGGCGGGACCTGGTTCCAGAACCTCTACGACATCGAGCTCGAGCCCACCCGCCCGGCGCCTGGCGCCAACCCCGTCAACGGCTGCCTGCTGGCCACCGACCGCAACGCCGGCGCCATCTACGCCATCGACGTGCGCAACCCGGCCAACCCGACTCCGCAGGTCACGGTCATCGCCACGGGCCTGAACGACCCGCGCGGCCTGACTTTCCACAACGGCGACCTCTACGTGGCGGACCGGGGCTTCAACAGCATCATCCGCATCTCGCCGTCGGCCAGCACCACGGACTGCTTCTAGCGAGAAGGCGAGGAGACGGCCATGTCCCGCGCGGCACGACTGCTGGCAGTGGCCTTGCTCGTCCTCCCGGGCGGAGCGCTTGCGCAGGCGCAGGCGCCCGCCTCGGCGGAGGGAAAGGCGAAGAAAGCCAAGAAGAACTCCAAGGCGAAGAAGCTCGACGCTCCAGCTGCGGCCAGCGTGGACCCGCTCCAGCCGCTGGTCGCACCGCCCGCCGCGCCCGCCAAGGCGCAGCAGGCGCCGGCGCCTGCTGCGGCCAAGGCCCCGGCGGCGGCTCCGGCCGCCAGGCCGGCGCAGGCCAAGGCGACCGAGGCCAAGGGGGCGCCGCTGCCCCCGCCGCCGGCCATCGTGAAGACCGAGACCGAGACCACCCGGGTCGTCGAGGCGCAGGGCGACCTGGACCCGGCCGCGGCCGACGCCGAGGCGAAGAAGGACGCAGCGAAGAAGGCGATCACCCGGTTCCGAGTGGCTCCGCGAGTGGGAGCGCTGGTGCCGCGCACGCCCCTGCAGACGGGGGTGTACGCAGGGGCCGAGCTGGCCTACCGCCTGCCTATCCTGGACGACCGGCTGCGGCTGTCGCTGGGCATCGGGTACTCCCAGGTGCGGGCGAGGCTTTCGAGGATCATCATCGGGCGCGGCTATGACCCGGCCTTCCTGCAGAACACCACGCTGATGCCGATGGAGCTGATGGTCACCGGGGACGTCCTGGACGAGCAGAAGGGCGCGCCGCTGGGGCTGTCGCTGGGCGTGGGCTACGGGCTGTGGTGGACCTTCACCTCGCTGCACTCGTTCGACCAGACCGTGGAGGACCGCGGACCGGCGCACGCCTTCGTGGCGGCGCTGAGGCTGCTCAAGCACCTGGGCCTCGGGTCCATCCTCGTGGACGTCCGTTACGCCGAGGCGCACCGCCAGCTCTCCAAGCTGGGCACCGTGG
Source organism: Myxococcales bacterium (assembly GCA_036504155.1). GTDB lineage: Bacteria > Myxococcota > Myxococcia > Myxococcales > UBA5297 > JACRCT01. The sequence continues at coordinate 7,539 of DASXVQ010000112.1, read as the reverse complement.
CCATCGGTGACTTCAGCGGCTTCACGTTCACCGCCGGTTACGGCTTCGAGTTCTAGCCGAGTCGGCAAGAGGCTGGAACCGTCGGGTGTCGTCGTGCCATCGCGCTTCCTGGCTGCTCGCCGCGGGGCATCGCGAACAACTGCCGCGTGTCGCTGGTCTGGCCGCTGGCTGAGGAGTTGGACGACGACACGCTGGAGCGGCTGGCTCTGAGGAGGTGATGGGCATGAGCCGTCGCAAGAAGCCAGGCACGCCCGGGAAGACGACGCTCCCGCGAGACGTCGTTTCGGCGGTCACCGAGTTCGTGCAAGCCGAGTTCAAGAAGCGCGGCAGCGCTGACTACCTCGACGTCTTCGTCGTCGCCCAGCAGTGCTTCATCTATTTGGAGACCGCCGACAAGGCGCGCGAGGCCTTCGGCAGGCCGCTGCCCAAGCCGCGGGTCACCACCAGCTCGACTACGCACTCCCCGCTCGGGCGGCTCAAGTTCCTAGGCACCACGGAGCGGTGGGAGTTCCAGCCGTACCGCTGGAGCGACGAGCTCTGGGAAGACGTCGAATACCGCCAGGTCGGCACTCTTGATGATCTCGTGGACATGATGCTGAGCAGGGCATGAGACCAGGAATGCTCGTCGTCGATCCGTGGCACTGGCTGAGCGAGGACGGCGCGCTGCCGCTCGCCCCCCCAAGGCTGCAGGCGAACGCGCTCGGGGTCGCCAGGCTCATCGTGGACGGCGGGCCCCTCGAGCCCGGCCGCTGCTGGAAGACGCTGGTCGAGTGCAGCAAACGCCCCAAGGGGTCGCCACCCACCTGCCGTTTTCAAGGGTCGACGCCGCCAGCTTGGCGAACATCGGCTCTGCTCGGGGACAACAGAATGCGGGCACCTACAGGCGCCCGCTTTCGTTGTACGGTCTTCCTGCGACCTCACGCCCCCACAGGACTCCGATGGCTCGGCGAAAACCCAGGATTGCCAAACAGGCGGCGGTCTTCCGCCTCCGCGTGACCCTCCGCGACGTCGAGCCTCCGGTTTGGCGCGCGCTCCTCGTGTCGCCAGGCATCGACCTCTACGAGTTGCACCAGGTCATCCAAGTCGCGATGAGGTGGTCCAACTCGCACCTCCACCAGTTCGAGACGCCTGGCGCCAAGAGGACGTTCGCCGATCCCGAGACCGACTTCGACATGACCTCGGACCCCGAGGACGAGCACGGCGTCGAGCTCGGCATGCTCCTGACCAAGCCCGGCGGTCTTCTCTCGTACGAGTACGACTTCGGGGACGGCTGGGAGCTCGAGATCCTCCTGGAGGAGACCGTCCAGAAGGACCCGCGCTTCGCGACGCCGCTCTGCGTCGGCGGCGCGCGGGCCTGCCCGCCCGACGATTGCGGCGGTCCCTACGGCTACCAGGGCATGTTGGAAGCCCTCGCCTCGCCCGAGCACCCCAGCCACGACGAGCAGGTGCAGTGGATCGGCGGCTTCTGGGATCCCGAGGCCTTCGACGCCAACGAGGTCAACAGGTCGCTCCGCGAACTGCGCCAGCCGCCTCCGCCCCCGCTGCGCTTGCTCAAGTGAAGACGGGCGCCACCCCGGCGCCCGTCTCACCTCGGTCTTCTGTCCGGTCGCGCCCTACCCGGCGAGGCCCCGCGCCCGCATCGTGCGCGCCACCTCCACGCACGGCTGCAGCGCCTTCTCCAACTCCCGCGCCGCCTGCGACGGGCTGCCCTTTGAACTCGGTGGTGCCCTTCACGTCCTTGCGGATGGCCTCGAACTCCATGCCCACGCCGAAGCCCATGACCGAGATCCCTGGGGCGCAAGAGACGCCGAGCGTGGTGTGCGGCTCGACCGACATCTCCGGCGAGTCCTTGGCGTCGAGGCTCTTGAGCGCGCCGTCGGCGTCGCCCTGGAGCAGCTTGTCGATCACGTCCTTCTGCAGCTCGGCGAAGCGTCAGTGCGATGCCAGCGCCGGAAAAGCCCGATCGGGACCGGGGACAAGGCCTACTCGGCCAAGCTCACCCCATCGCTTCCTTGCTCGCGAGCGCCTCCTCCATCTCCTTCGACGCGTCGAGCTTGCGCGCCTCGCCCGCCACCGCCTCCGCGTCGGCGACGCGCCCGACCGCGCGCATCGACTTGCACAGCACCACCGCGCGGTAGCGCAGCCGCTGCGTCATGAACGAGCGCAGCTGCTCGAGCAGCTCCGCGGGCATCCCCGACGGCTCGTGCTCCAAGCTGCGCGCGACGATCTCCCCCTCGCGTCGCAGCTCGCCGACGGGGTCACGGATCAGCCGGCCCAGGTCCTCCCACCGCTCCTGCTCCTCCAGCAGCTCGACGAGTTCGCTGCTTCGGTCCAGCCCCTCCGGCGGCGACGCCTTGACGGAGTCCCACCAGGCCAGCGTCCGGTCCTGGTCCCCCAGCACCGCATTGAGCGCGAGGAAGTCCGAGAGGGCGCCCTCCTCCTTCCCCTGCTTCGTGGCAGCCTCGTCCCGCAGCCGGGCGAACGCCTCCCGCGCAGGGGCGTGCTGGTCCACCAGCATCTCCAGCTCCTGCAGCAGGAACGAGTACTTGACGCCGACCCACTCCGGCGCGACCTCGACCGCGTGCTCCCAGAGCCAGAGGTACTCCTGCAGGGCCTCGTCGAGCCGGCTGCGCATCACCAGCGCACTGGCGAGCCTCAACCTTCCTTCGACGTCCTTGGTGTCCACGGCGCGCAGCGCGTCCAGCTCGGTCTTTCCCGCGAGCACGCCGTCGAGCCAGGCGACGAGGTCCGGCGCGCCGCGCCCACCCACCGACCGGTCCAGCTCCTTGCCGTCGCGGAAGACGATCATCGTGGGGACGGCCATCACGCCCAGCGGCTCGACGGCCGCGTCGGTCTGGTCGAGCTGGATCGCGACGGCGTGCTCTTTCACCCAGCCCTCGACCTCCGGGGCGCGCCAGGTCGTCTGGTCCATCTGCCTGCAGGGCGGGCAGTGCTCGCCGAAGACGTCCAGCAACACGACCTTGCCCGAGCCCTTCGCCTGCGCGTGCGCAGCCTCGAGGCCCAGATCCTGGAACAGCGGGGGTCGTGCCATGGCGTCCTGCCTTTCGAAGAGCCCGCGTGATTGTTTCACCTTTCGCGTGCGCCAAGGCCTCCGGCGTGGAGCTCGTCGACCCCCTCCCTTGCCGGTTGTGTAATGCCTGATGAACACCGGCGGTGAGCCTGGGCCGGCGCGCTGCGGAGGGGTCTTGAACGAGTCGAAGAAGATGATGATGACGTTGAGCCCTGCTCGGAACGGGGCCGCCTACCCGACGCTGAAGGACTCCAAGCACGAACGCCGGATGGTGCTGGCGGGCTTCGGCGCCGCCGCGTTGGTCGGGCTCAACGCGTGCCTGGGGGCCGAGCCTCCGTACACTCCGCCACCGGACGGGGGCGTCGCGCGCGAGGACACCGGCGTGCAATCCGCCGACGCCGGCGCGGATGCCGCCGGGCCCACCGCGGACGCCCAGCTCGTCGGAGGAGACGCCGGCGGGATCTACGCTCTCGACGCCTCTGCTCCCAGCGGCGAGGATGCCAATTCGGATCCTGACGCAGGCACCGAAGGAGGCGACTCGTGAGCGCACCGAAGAAGCTGCAGCCCGCCTCGAACCCCGCGAGCTACCCCACCCTCTCCGAGACCAAGCTCGAGCGGCGGACGTTCCTGGTCGGCGCGGGCGCGGTCGCGGCTGCAGCCGTCGGCTGTCGAGGCCTGTCTCCCGACAGCGTCTCCGGGGACGTATCGCAGCCACCCCCAGCCGACGCATCGACGGAGGGCATGACCGACGCGGGCAGCCATGCTGCCGACCCCTCGGGCCCCGACGACCTGAGTGGCGGTGCACCCGCAGAGCGGCCGCCCGGCGCGGGCAAGAAGCCGCCGCAAGCCCCTTAGGAGCGAACTTCCGATCCCCAGCGACCCGACAGCTCGGCGATACTTCTCCCGATGGCTCTCGACGACTCCCTCGACGGCGTGAAGGTTTCGCTGTTCCTCAACCACGCCTGCAACCTGCGCTGCCGCTATTGCTACAACGGCGAGAAGGTCCACCGCCCGATGTCCTCGGACGTCGCGCGCCGGGCGGTCGACTTCGGGTTCGAGCAGGCTGGAACCGGGTTCCTCCTGCTCTCGTTCTTCGGCGGCGAGCCGCTTCTCGAAGTCGCGCGCATCGAGGAGGTCATCGCCCACGCCAAGGCCGAAGCCGCGCGCCGCAAGCGGAGCCTGTTCTTCTCGCTCTCCACCAACGGCACGCTGCTCGACGACCGGCGCCTGGCGCTGATCAAGGCCAATGGCATCCGCGTCCAGTTCAGCCTCGACGGCGGCCATCGCGCCCAGGACGCCAACCGGCTCTTCATCAACAACCGCTCGTCGTTCCACCGCGCCTCGCTGAACTTGAAGCGGCTCATCGCCGACGGCATCCAGCCGCGGATCGTCGCGGTGCTCGACCCGCGCAACGCCCGCTGGCTCGTCGACAGCTACGAGACCCTGCTCTCGCTGGGAGCCCGCAACGTCTACTTCGCCCCCAACCTCGGCGCGAACTGGACCGACGCCGCGCAGCACACGCTGGAGAAGTCGCTCTCCGCGCTCGCCGACCGCTGGGCTGCTTCCTTCCGCGAGGCCAAGGAAGGCGAGTTCATCGCCAACCTCGACCCGTTCAACGGCAAGGTGCTCTCGCAGCTGGTGCGCGGGACCAAGTCGCCCATCCGCTGCGCCTACGGGCACCGCGAGTTCGCCGTCGCGCCCAGCGGGCGCCTCTACCCGTGCGACCGGATGGTGAAAGAGGACGACGACGACTCGGTCTGCCTGGGGGATCTCAAATCCGGGCTCGACGTGGAGAGGCAGCGAGCGCTCCTGAAGCGGCGCGAGGCCGTCGAGCCGGAGTGCAAGGAGTGCGACCTGCGCGAGCGCTGCCAGAACCGCTGCGGCTGCGCCAACCACGAGCTCACCGGGGACCCCGGACGCGTCTCGCCGGTGCTCTGCTGGTACGAGAGGACGATCATCCGGGAGACGGACCGCGTGGCCAACGCGATGTTCGCGGAGAAGGTGCCGGGCTTCTTGAGGCACTTCTACCGGGCCTAGCGGCGGGGCGACCCACCTGATCGTTGCGGGCTTCCTGGGCGAGCGAGCCCTTCTCGCTCGAGCTAAAGCACGCAGAGGTCCAGCCGCCGCGAGAGCCGGATGATGGTCTCCACGCCGGCGATGCTGTTGCCGTTCGCGTCCAGCGCCGGTCCGTAGACCCCGATGCCCATCCGGTTGCGCACCGCGGCGACGATGCCGCCGCCGACGCCGCTCTTCGCCGGGATGCCGGCGTCGATGCCGAACGCTCCGGAGCCGGTGTAGAGCCCGCAGGTCATCATCAGGCTGCGCACGATGCGCGCGGCGCGCGGCTCCACCAGCTTCTTGCCGCTGACCGGCGAGATCCCATCCCTGGCGAGGAAGGCGCCCACGCGTGAAAGCTCGACCGCATCGAGCGTGATCGAGCACTGGCGGAAGTAGGTGTCGAGCGCCTCGTCGACCCCAATCTCCAGCAGCCCCAACTCCTCCAGGAACCAGGCAATCGATCGGTTGCGGGCGGCGGTCGCCCTCTCGGACTCGAAGACCCGCTCGTCCACCGCCACGTCGCCGCGGCCCACGATCTCCCCGACGAATTCGCAGAGCCGCCGCACGCGCTCCTCCGGCGACTTTCCGGGCAGCAGGCCCGCGACCACGATCGCGCCGGCGTTGATCATCGGGTTGAACGGCTTGCCCAGGGTCGAGGTCTCCAGCCGGATGATCGAGTTGAAGGGATCTCCGGTCGGCTCCTTGCCCACGCGCCCGAAGACGGCCTCCTCGCCGACTTCGGCGAGCACGTACGAGAGGCTGAGCACCTTGGAGACGCTCTGCACCGTGAAGCGGACCCGCGCGTCGCCCGCCGAGAAGTGCTCGCCTTCGGCGGTCGTCACGGCCACGCCGACGCTGCTCGGCGAGGCCTCGGCGAGCGCGGGGATGTAGTCGGCGACCTTCCCGGCGGCCAGCAGCGGTCGGACTTCCTCGACGATGGTCCCGAGCAGGTCGTTGGTCATGAGCGGAGCGGTCATGGGCAGGCAGTCCCGAAGAATGGCACGCGCGCACTGTACTCCGACGTCACGGCTTCTCTCCCTGCGCGAAACAGGCTTGATCCGGTGCGGGACTTGCATGGGACTGCGCTGCCTGGCGAGGTGCCGACAGGCGATCCCGATCCCTCACGAAGGCACGCCGCGACGTACGGGCACCGGCGTGCCCGTCCTTCTTAGCTGCTGCCTGCGCTGTCTGCGTCGTCTGGACCGGCGGGACCCGGCTACTCAGCTCCAGACGGCAGCACCTCTCGGCCGGATGGCCGCCAGGTGTGCGTCGGTCGCGGCGACGGCCACTTGCCAGACCCATCGCATCAGACTGGCCCAGGCGATCTCGCCTCTCTGCTCACCGCGCAGGCTGACGCTGCGGAACAGCGTCAGCATCGTGTACGCGATCCGCCGCAGGACCAGCGCGACCAGCATTCCGTTGCCGTCGGCGGCGATCCACGGCCGCCTGTCCTCGGCGAAGGCGGTGTCCAGCGCGTTGTGGTTCACCTCCACGCCCCAGTGGCCGCGTACCAGCCGAAGCCACTGGTCCGGGGTGAGCGCCTTCTCTGTGAGGCTGGAGACAAAGAGCCGCGCTTCACGCTTGGCCGCCACGCCGTCCTTCGTCAGCACCGACTCGACGCGCAGGAAGGTCCGCGCGTGCTGCCACACCGACTCCATCGCGCCCTTGCCGTTGCCGTAGGCCCAGTTCTGGTTGACGGTCAGCAGCACCAGCCTCCGGGTGACGGTCGTGTGGTTGTCGAGCACGTCCACGGTCTCGGCGACGGCCTCCGCGGGGTCGAGCATCTCTTCGGCCAGCTTCACCATCGTCCGCTGCTCGTTCTTGAGCGCCAGCAGATACTCCTTCCCGCTCGCCACGACGTGCTGGGCGTTCTCCTGCGAGAGCGCCCCCGCGTCGTAGCTGACGACCCGGAAGAGCCTGCCGTAGGTCTCGAACACGCTGTCGAAGGCCGCCCGGAAGTGCCCCATCTCGTTGGTCTTGGCCGGGATCGGGATGGCGTCGAGGCAGGGCCTGCCCGCCGCCGAGACCAGCGTGCAGGTCACCGTCCGCGCCAGGCCGTACGGCAGCCCCGTCTCCGGCTGCACCTGCTGCACGTACTGGCCGTCCCAGCACGGCAGCGCGGTGCTCTTGCCGTCGAGGGCCAGGACGCCGAACGGCAACCCCACCGGCTCGAGCGCCTTGCGGCGCCAGGCCGCGTACACCAACCGGTGCAGGCACGCCCGCATCTCGTCCACCGAAAGCTTGCAGAGCGCCTCGCGCAGCGTCGTGTCCGGCTGTCTCCGGTTGAATCCCAGCCGCAGGCGCAACGGGCGGGAGAGGTTCTCGGTCAGCTCCTCCACCTCCCGCAGGCTCCTGCAGCCTGCCATTGCCCCGACGACCACCGCGACTAGCAACTGGCCCAGCCTCCAGCGGATGGGCCCCTTCCTGGGGTCTGCGACCTCGTCGAACCC
>DASXVQ010000111.1:0-26413 GCA_036504155.1 Myxococcales bacterium | reverse complement strand
GCGGTCCAGCCGGTCTCGGAGAACGGCACGAGCATCACCGCGCCGAAGAAGGCCAGCATCGCCAGGTCGCGGAAGGCGCGGGCGCGCTCGACGGACAGCACGATCGAGATGCCGATGGCGGCCAGGGACGCGCCGGCGAGGCCCATGACGGTGGGCGCCGCCGAATGCAGGTCGAGGACCAGCCCGAGGTCGAAGCCCGCGACGACCAGCGCCGCGGCGGACAGGTAGGCGAGCCTCCAGTGGTTGAGCCAGTGCGAGAGCGCCAGCGCAGCCGCGAAGACGATGGCGGCGGTGAAGAAGGCGGGCTTGAAGTCGGTGCCCAGGTGCCCCCAGAACATCAGGAAGATGGCGCCGGCCAAGGTGAAGTTGCGGATGACTCCGGTGGCCCAGGTCGCGTTCGCCTTCTTGGCGGTCGCGTAAGCCCACGCCAGTCCGGCGACGTAGATGAGGCTCGCCAGGAAGTAGTAGTTCAGCGGCAGCTTCTGGTTGGGCGCATAGCCGGTCATCGACTTGAAGCCGCCCAGGAAGGCCAGGAGCCACGAGAGCTTGAACAGGCCGGTGAGCGTGTAGAACGAGAACCAGCCGACCACGAGCGAGATGGTCAGGAACGTGCGCGACTTCCAGCGCAGGGCGCCCTGGACCAGAAGGACGGTGAGGATGAGGCAGGTGATGCCGAAGCTCGGGCCGAACCGGCGCGCCTCGGTCGCGAAGACGCAAACGGGCGGGACGATGAGCGAGGCGTAGGCAAGCAGCGCGATCCAGGAGGGGCCGCCCTGGTAGTCGAGCAGCTTCTTCTCGGCGCGCAGCACCACCGCCACCAGCATCGCGAAGAGCGGGCCGTACTCGACCCTGCCGAAGCCGTCGGCGTGGCCCTGGTAGTGGACGCGGACGAAGAGGACCAGCGCGAACCAGGCGATGCCTCCGCCCAGGAACCCGGCGTGGCCCTTGTCCGATTTCACCTCGGCGATGGCCGGCGCGTAGAACCAGAGCGCGAAGAGCGCGGCGGCGTCGAGGGCGGCCAGCCAGGCGGCGCCGTCGACGAAGGGAACGGCGGCGAAGAGGAAGAGCAGGAAGCTCGCGTACCCGGTGAAGTGGGTGCGGCCGGTCTCGGAGAAGGTCGCGCCGGCGGCCCAGACCAGCGCCACCATGCCCAAGAAGATCACCACGCTCGTCGCCATGAACAGCCAGGGCGCCCCGGTCCTCATCTCGCCCCAGCCCAAGGCGAGCAGCGAGAGCGGGGCGAGCGCGACGGACAGGCCGGTAAGGATCCGGCCGGCGACGACCAGGTTGGGCTTCTTTACCAGCCGGCGGCCGACGAACCAGAAGATGCCGGCGTACAGGGCGAGGATGCCGGTGACGATGAGCGCCTGGACGACGCCCGTGGATTCCTTGGCGAAGAAGAGCGCGCCGGCGAGCAGCAGGAACGGGCCGGTGAACCACAGCACCGTCTCGGAGAGAAAGGGCTTCCAGATCTTCGACCAGGTCGACTCGCGCTCGATGATCTCCTGCTCGGGCGTCGGCGGAGCGTCGGGGAAGTCCATCGGCTCGACGGCAGCGGAGGCGAGCGCGGCGGCGCTGGCGGCAGCGGCCTGGGCGACCTCGTTGCGCGGTGCGTGCAGCGGCGGAAGCCCGCCAGAAGGTTGGGGAACGGTGCCGGGCACGGCCGCCGCCACCGCGACTGGGGCGGGGGCGGCAGGGGTCGGTGCCGGGCTCTGAAGTGGCTTGGTCCCATCGATAGGATTGGTTGGTTCGGCGAGCACCTCGACCGCAGGCTTGATCTCGAGGGCGGCTGGAGCCACCGGGGCCGCGACGACCAAGTGCGTGACGGAGTCATGAGCTCCGACCATCGAGGCTTCGAGCAGAGCCGAACCCCCTCCCGCAGTTTGGGAGGGGGCAGGGGGGAGGGCCGGCTTGGTCTCCAGCGCGACCGGCGCCTTCACCGGCTCAGGAATCGGCCCGCCGCGCGCGACCGCGAGCGCGACCTCCAGCACTTCGAGCCGCCGACGGTAGGGGAGGAGAAGGTCGTCTGCGAGGCCCGAGACGAGCCTGCCCGTCTCCGCCCACCTCTGGACCTCTGCCAGCAAGAACCGGTACTTGGCCAGGTCCGCGGCGATCTTCTCCGGCGGCCGCTCGAGCAGCTTGGCGCCGCATACCTTGCAGAACTTCGACCGCGGCGACTGCTCCTCTTCACAGAACTGGCAGTACACGGGCGGCCCTCCCGTTCGGCGCGGAGGCCGAAGGCACCGAACACAGGAACCCGAATGCTATCATCCGCCGTGCCGTTGGCTTGCCGACTCCCGGAGCCTCGTCCGCCGATGCCAGGAACGTCCGAAACTCCCACGCGAAGTGTCCGAAGACCTGACGTTTTCCCGTGGCTGGTGGCGCTTGCCGTCACGGTGTCGGCCTGTGTGGGAGCGCCCCCGAAGCCCGACCCAACCGCAACCCCCTCCACGCAGGGGCCTGCGAAGCCGATGACGCACCCGGGCGACGAGGCCGGGGCGGCGAAGGCCGCGCTGGAAGCCTTCCTCGCCGCCGCAGCGAAGGAGGACTTCGCGGCCTGCTACCAGCTTCTTTCCGGGCCGCTGCGCGAGAAGTACACCCCGGCCCGGCTGGCCGAGGACTTCGAGGCGGTGCGCGGAACGGCGCAAGACAAGCTCGCGCGTGCCCGTGCGGCACTCTCCGAAAAGCCCCGCCTCGAGCAGGGGATAGCCGAGTTCCCCATCTCGGAGCACAAGGCCGTCCGGCTGGTGCTCGAGTCGGGAAGCTGGAAGATCGCCGCGGTCGAGTAGCCGAAACGAAACGGGAACTTGCGCGGTTCATCTTTACGTTGACCGTCAGGCACAGAGGCCTGAGGCTGCGGGCCCGGCGACCGACTTCCCGCCCCTTCTTCTATCGATTGCGAGCACATCCATGGCACAGGTTTCCGAGCGCGACGTCCTCAACGCGCTCTCGAAGGTCAATGACCCGGACCTCAACCGCGACCTCGTCTCCTTGAACATGGTCAAGGACCTCAAGGTCGACGGCGGCCAGGTCTCCGTGAAGATCGAGCTGACCACCCCGGCCTGCCCGCTCAAGGCCAAGATCCAGAACGACGTCGAGACCGCCATCAAGGCCGTCCCCGGCGTCTCCGGCGTGCAGGTCACGATGGGGGCCACCGTCCGCGGCGCCGCCAAGCAGAAGGAAGACCTCCTCCCGCAGGTGAAGAACGTCGTGCTCGTCGGCGCCGGCAAGGGCGGCGTCGGCAAGTCCACCTGCGCCGTCAATCTCGCGGTCGCGCTGAAGAACGAGGGCGCCGCCGTCGGCCTGCTCGACGCCGACTTCTACGGCCCCTCGATGCCCATCATGCTCGGCATCAAGGAGCGGCCCGTCTCCAAGGACGGCAAGACGCTCGAGCCGATCGTCGCGCACGGGCTCAAGGCCATGTCCATCGGCCTGCTCGTCGACCCGGACCAGGCGCTCATCTGGCGCGGGCCGATGCTGCACGGCGCCCTCATCCAGCTCTTCCGCGACGTGAACTGGGGCGCGCTCGACTACCTCATCGTCGACCTGCCTCCCGGGACCGGCGACGTGCCGCTGTCGATCTCGCAGCAGATCCGCGCGGCGGGGGCGGTGCTGGTGACCACGCCCCAGGACGTCTCGCTGGCCGACGTGATGAAGGCCAAGCTCATGTTCGACAAGGTCAACATCCCGGTGCTGGGGATGGTCGAGAACATGAGCAACTTCATCTGCCCGCACTGCCACCAGGCGACGCCCATCTTCGACGTCGGCGGCGGCAGGCGCGCCAGCGAGGCCATGGGTATCCCGTTCCTCGGCGAGATCCCGCTCGACCTCGTGGTCCGCCAGGGCGGCGACAAGGGCGTGCCCATCGTCGTGGGCATGCCGGACTCGCCGCAGAGCAAGGCCTTCCAGGACATGGCGCGCAACATCGCGGGCCAGGTCTCCAAGCAGGCCATGCAGGTCAAGCTGCCGGTGTTCGGGCAGTCCTGACCGCCCCTACCGGAAACAGGCCGCCAGGCCCTCGCGCACCGACGGGTAGCGCAGCGTCAGCGCCAGCTCGGCCCTCGTGCGCTCGGAGAGGATCCGCCGGTTCGCGCCGCGCGCCGAGGAGGCATCGGCGCTGCGCGGCGGCTCGATGCCGAGCTTCCCGGCGATCCACTCGACCAGCTCGCGCCGGCGCAGCGGGGCCGCGTCGCTGCCGTGGTAGAGCCCGCCGGCACGGCCGCGCTCGAGCGAGGCGATGACCGTCGCCGCCGCATCCTCCTGGTGGCACCAGTTGGTCCAGGCGTCGTCGCCGGGCCCCAGCGCCAGCCGGCCGCTGCGCACGCGGTCGATCACGCCGAAGCGGTCCGGTCCGTAGAGGCCGGAGAGGCGGACCACGCGGGTGGACACGCAACTGCCCGCCGCGGCGAGCACCAGGCGCTCGGCTTCGACGAGGATCCGCGCGCTGTCGCTCGCGGGCTCGGGGGGAGTGGACTCGTCCACGTCGCGGCCGTCCTTCTGCCCGAACACCCCCGTCGAGCTCGTGTAGACGAACCCCCGGACGCCGCGGCTGCGCGCGGCTTCGAGCAGCGTCTCGTTCACCTGGAGGTAGGCGGTGCGGTAGGCCTCGACCCCTTCGCCGGACGACGCCTGGCAGGCGACGATCCAGTCGAGGTCGGGTGGAAGGCGGTCAGCGGCTCCGGGCAGCGCCAGGTCCAGCGGCAAGGGCGCGACGCCGAACGCCGCAAGCTCCCGCGCACGCTCGGGATTCCGGCGGATGCCCGTGACGCGGTGGCCCTGCGCCACCAGCGACCGCGCGACGGCCGACCCCAGCCAGCCACACCCTGCGACGAGCACGTTCACGAGGCGATCATAGGGCCGGGAGCCCGAGCGCGCCGCGGCCGGCCCGACTTCGGGTATAAAGCGCGCTGCCCAACCGTTGGCCCAAGCGAGGATGACATGGAGCACCCCAAGCGCCCGGACATCGAGGACGAGCTGGACCCGGTCGAGGACGCCGCCGAGCCCGAGCAGGCCGCCGAGCCCGAGCAGGCCGCCCCCGCGGTCGAGCCGCTGGGCGGCGACGACTTCGAGGACGTCGAAGCCTCCCAGGTCGGCGCCGAGGGCCGCGGGCTCACCGACGTGCTGCGCAAGGCGATGGTCGCCGGCCTGGGCGCGGTGTTCATGACCGAGGAGGGCATCCGCACCTACGTCAAGGACCTGAAGCTGCCCAAGGACGTGATGAACTTCGTCGTGGGCCAGACCGAGCGCAGCAAGGGCGAGCTCTTCCGCGTCATCGGCGAGGAGCTGCACAAGTTCTTCGAGAGCGAGCTGCTGCGCCGCGAGGTCACCCGGCTGCTGTCGCAGATGACCCTCGAGGTCAAGGCCGAGATCCGCCTCAAGCCGGCCGACGGCAGCGCGGTGCCCGGCCTCGACGACGAGCCGGCCGAGCCGCGCGTGAGGGTGAAGTCGGCGACGGTGCGCCGCACCGCCAACAAGAAGAAGGGCAAGAGGTAGTCCCCGTGCCGGATCCCCTCCCGAGTGCCGCGCCTGCCAAGGCGCCCTCCCGGCGGCTGGCGTTCCTCCGCCGGACGCTGCCGCTCCTGCTCCTGCTCGCGGGGGCGCTCTGGTACTTCCGGGGCGCTCCGCGCGACGTGACGCTGGCGATGGACCTCGCCGGCCGGCGCGACGGCCTCCGGTCGCTGAGCGTCGACCTCTACCAGCTGCCCGAGCGGACCCGCGCCCGCCACGTGGAGTTCTTCTACTCGCAGGACAACCCGCCGGCCCCGCAGCTGCGGACGGCGGTGCGAATCCCTCCCGCCGACTATCAGGCGGTCGTGGCCTTCCATTACGGCGACAAGACCGAGACCCTGGAGCGCCGCTTCACGCTGGAGAGCCAGGACGAGGTCGTGCTCCCGCCTTAGCTAGTCGGACCTGCCTCGCGCTCGCTCGCGGAGCGCTCGCCGACGGACGCTCAACCGCTGCCGGTCTGCGCCACCGCGGCGCCGCCGCTCGGTGGCCGCAGCACCCCCGCCAGCGCACGCTCCAGCTCCTCCACGTCGATGGGCTTGGCCAGGAACGCGTCGGCCCCCGAGGCCAGCGCCGCATCGCGATCCGAGCGCCGGTTCAGCCCGCTCATGGAGATGAGCCGCGAGCGCGCCGTCGCCGGGTGGCCGCGCAGCGCCCGGCACAGCGACAGCCCGTCGACCCAGCGCAGCACCACGTCGAGCAGGACCGCCGCCGGCCGCTCCCTCGCCGCGGCCTCGAGCAGCGACAGCTCGTCCTCGAATGCCCGCACCCGCGTCCCGCGCCGCTGCAGGAACTCCACCAGAGCGCCGCGGGCGTCCGCGTCGTCGTCCACCACGTAGACCAGGCTGCCCGCCGGCACGTGCGCCGGTCCGGCCTTGCGCCGGCTCCAGAGCGCGTCCCACCACTGGCGCAGCGCCTGCCCGCGAAGCTCCGCGAGCAGGGGCAGCACGTTCAACGACGAGAGCCCCAGCACCGGCAGGCCGCCGAGCTGGCCGGGGGCCATCACCGCGCTGGAGAACGCCGCCGGGGTCCGCGGTCCGGCCTGGCGCGCCCACCACAGCGCCTTGGCCTGCTGCCGGGCGTGCTCCGACACCTCGCGCTGCGAGGTCTCGAACCGGGAGGGCAGCCCCAGCCCCGCGCCGGCCTCGACGACCGCGTTGGAGGCGCGCATGGCCCCGAGCAGCGAGGGGAGCAGCCCCGGGGTGAGCACGCTGCCGTGGGCGGCCGCCCCCAGCGCGAGCTGCGACCCGCGGCAGGTGTGCCGGGCCGCGCCCCAGGTCGTGGCCACCCGCTCGACCCGCCGCAAGCTCACTGCCGGCAGCGCCCCGTCGCGCGCCAGCTCGGCCAGCGTCCGGGCCAGCTCGGAGGCGGGGACGTCCTCGCCCATCGCCAGCGCCCAGGACTCGCCGGAGGGGCAGGGGACGAGCGTAAGCAGGTCGACCCGCCGGGAGGGCGCGACGAAGACGCGCAGGAGGTCGTCGCGCGGGGCGCCCGACAGCCGCGCCTGGGTGCACAGGCCTCGCCGCACGCGCAGCCGGCCCTCCATCCACCCCGCGGCCAGGGGGCTGGTGGAGCCGAAGGCGCCGACCACCAGGTCGAAGCTCTCGGCGCTGCCCTGGGCCCGGACGACGTAGCGCTGGCCGGCTTGCGAGACCGAGTCGACGTGCCAGGGGCGCACCGTGGCGCCCCGCAGGCTCGCCGCCGACAGGAGCACCTGCTTCACCAGCCGGGTCCCGGGCGCGCCGGAGACGCCGTCCAGGACCCACAGGCCGGCGGGCGGGGGCTCGAGCAGCACCTCGCGGCCGCCCGAGTGCACCAGCAGGCCCCGGGCCTCGAGCGCGCCCTGGCGCAGCGGGATGGGCGCGCCCAGCGCCGCCAGGCGGTAGCGGGTGTCCATGTCGAGCAGCGCCGGGGCGGCGAGCGCGCGCTGGGCGCCGCCCCCGTCGTAGAGCACCACCTCCACGCGGCGGGCGAAGGCACGGGCCGAGGCGAGCAGCGCCGAGGCGAAGGCCGCGCCGGACGGGCCGGCTCCCACCACCGCGACGCGTGTCCCATCCACCAGCCCGATCGTCGCCATGCCGCCTCGCCCTCCGGGAAGAACGTTGGCATCCCGCGCGCGGCGTTTCAGGGAGCCGGGCCCGCCCCGGCCGCCCGGCGCTCCCGCGGCGGGGCGCTGCCCGCCGCGTCCTTGCGCTTGGCGGCCCGGAGCGCGGCGTCGGCCCCGGCCACCAGCCGCTGTGCGTCCAGCTCGCCGGGCCCCTGCGCCCAGACCCCGATGCTCGCCTGCACCGCCGTGCCCAGCCCGGGCACGGTCGCGGGCGAGCGGGCGAGGTCGGCTGCCAGGCGGGCCGCCGTCGCCCGGGCCTCCTCCAGGCCCGTCTCGGGCAGCAGCACCACGAACTCGTCGCCCCCGTAGCGGGCGGCGAAGTCCGTCTCGCGCAGGCACCCGGAGAGGGTGCGGGCGAAGCCGACCAGCACCTGGTTGCCCACCTCGTGCCCGCAGCGGTCGTTGATCTCCTTGAACCGGTCCAGGTCGAGCATCAGGCAGGCCAGGGGAGCGCGGTAGCGGCGGGCCCGCTTGAGCTCCTCGTCGAGCCGGGCGCAGAGCGCGCGGTAGTTGGGCAGGCCGGTCAGCTCGTCGGTCTGCGCCAGGGCGGCCAGGTCCTTGCGCTGGCGGGAGAGCCGCAGGCTGCGCTCCACGCGCGCGAGCAGCTCGACCGGCGAGAACGGCTTGCTCAGGTAGTCGACGGCCCCCAGGCCCAGCCCCAGGACCTTGTCGGTCTCGGCCCCGCGCGCCGAGAGGATGATGACCGGCGCGTCGGCGAGGCTGGCCTCCTGCGCGACGGCGTGCAGCAGCGCGAAGCCGTCCATGCCCGGGAGCATCAGGTCGGTGAGCACGAGGTCCGGCGGATGGGCGCGCGCGCACTGCAGGCCCTCGACGCCGTCGGAGGCCAGGCACACGTCGTACGAGCCCAGGACGAGCTCGAGCAGCGCGCGGATGTCGGGGTCGTCCTCGACGACGAGGATCCGCGGGGACCGGCTCGAAGCGGGACGGGCGGGCGCCTCCTCGGCGCGCAGACCGAGGCGCGCAGCCAGGCGGGCGGCCAGCTCCTCGGGACTGGAGGCGGCATCGAGCGCGCCCGACGCCAGCGACGAGAGGAGGTCGGGGCTGCCCGGCGCCGCCAGCACCGCGAAGTGCTGCCCGCGCACCCGCGCCAGCCCCTCGCCCGCGCCGGGCGCGAGCACGAGCAGGTCCTCGCCGACGTCCTCCGGGTAGGGAGGGCTGGTCCGGACCGCCAGCAGGTAACCGAGCGCCGACAGCGGCGCGACCATCGCCTGGGCGTTCGCGCCGATGATGTGGGCCCGACGCGGCATGCCGCCCCCCGTCCGAGCAGTCAAGCTGAGCACGATCCTCAACCGGGCAAGCCCGGCAAACGGGGCAGCAGGGCAGGCAAGGGCACGCTTGACCAGCCTGAGAGAGCGCCGCCAAGATCCTCCCCGCCGCATCGTCGTCTCGTCCGCGAAGCCCACCTGCGAGGAGAGAGCCCATGGCCGACAGCGAGCCCGTCATCATCTACGGGAAAGACGGTTGACCCTACACCTCCGACGCCCGTGCGGCGTTCGCCAAGCAGGGACGCAAGGTCGACTACCGCAACGTGAAGTCCGACCCGGCGCTGATGAAGGAGTTCCTGGCCAAGTCCGGCGGAGTCCGCGACGTGCCGCTCATCGTCGACGGGGGCCGGGTCACCACCGGCTTCGGCGGTGCCTGAGGGGTGTGACCCCGCCCGGCGCGTGACGCCGGGGAAAGCAGGCTCTGAAGGCTCCCGACCTCGGGCTCGAGGTCGGGAGCCGCCAGAAACGCGAACGCCCGCTCCCGAAGAGCGGGCGCGCGGCACGGCTGCATCCCGGGCCCGAGGCCTACCTGCGCTGGAACGAGACCCGGCGCCCCCCGCCCGGACCCATGTCCATCGGCGGGTTCTCGAGGTGGAACTGGTACCACTCCATCCCGTAGGCCTTCATCTTGAACTTCTTCTCGTTCTGCAGGGCCACCATCGAGGCCTTGAGCTTGTCGTCGGCGGGGTTCGCCTCGACGCCGCGGGCGAGGACCTTGAGCGCGTCGTCGCGCTTCTCCAGCTTGTCCAGGCACCAGGCGTAGGCCGCCCAGACGATGGGCTCCTTCTTGCCGGCCTTGACCGCCTGCTCGAACGCGGCGCGCATCGCCGACTCGTCCTTGGCCTTGAACGCCAGGCAGCCGAGCATCGCCTTGGCCCGGGCGCCCACCGGCCCGCGGGTGCTCGCCTTCTCCAGGTGCGGCTTGGCGGCGTCGAAGTCCTTGCGCACGTACTCGAGCAGGCCGATCTGCGAGTGCAGCTCGGCGGCGACCAGGAACTGCCACTTGTCGTACTGGAAGCCTTCCTTGAGCGTCTCGATGGCCTTGTCGAAGCGCACCTTCTGCTGCTTGGGGTCCATCGTGCCCTGCGCGGCGGTCAGCTCCTTCTGGGCCCGCTCCGCCAGCGCCTGGACCTTCTTCATCATCCGGCGGGTGAGCAGGAAGTTGGAGAGGAGCAGGCCGAGGATCGCCGGGATGGGCGCGGCCCAGGGGCTGAAGCCGGCGGCGAGCACGCCTGCCAGCAGGGCGAGGGCAACGCCGAGGCTGATGAGGAGGTTGTACATGGTCCACACGAGAAGATGAGGATGCCGGAGGAGGGGGTCGAACCCTCATGAGGCTGGGCCTCGCGGGATTTTGAGTCCCGAGCGTCTGCCAGTTCCGCCACTCCGGCGACTGCTTGACGGGCAGCGACTCGTCCGTTCACCTTCCGCCCGTCGAACGCTGCCGGGTTATAGGGGCCGCCCGGAGGGCCGTCAAGCGGCCATGCCCCGATCGAAGGCGAAAACTTGCCCCGGTCTCCTCTCGGGGTACCCTCACTGCCACGCAGCGAACGCTGTCTTCTTGGATGAGGCGACCCTTGACCCGATTGGCGGCCACCGTCTTTGCGAGCGCCCTGTGCCTCGCGGCCCTGGCCCCGTCGGCGGCGCAGGCCATCCCCCCGGAGAACACGACCCGCCTGGGAATCCAGGCCGGCTGGCGCTACCAGCCCAACGCCCGCTTCCTGGAGTGGGCGGCCGCGGGCGGGCACGCCAGCACCGGGGCGCTGACCGGCGGTCCCGCCCTGCAGCTGAGCTTCGGCTACCGCCCGCTCACCGAGATCGAGGTCTCCATCGAGCTGGGCTACGCCTTCGAGCAGTTCGGGTTCGCCGGCGAGAAGGCCATGCAGCTGCACCAGCTGCCCCTGACCCTGGCGGCGCGCTACTCGCCGTTCGCCTTCAGCAGCTTCTACCCCTACGTCGGCCTGGGCTACGGCTACCTCCTGAACTTCTTCCAGGACGCGCCGGGCGGCGCGGTCGAGAGCCACGGCCAGGGGCCGGTGGGCATCCTCGGCGCGGTGTTCGAGGTCTCCAAGACGGTGTCGATGTTCGTGGAGTACCGCTACACCTACTGCCGCGTGGAGATTCAGAACCTGGGCTACATGCAGACAGGCGGCAACGGCTTCTTCCTGGGGGTGCAGGTGGGCTTCCCCCCGGAGGACAACCGCCTGAGGTAGGCGGCTTCACACGGGAAATGAGAGGGGAGGGTGGCTCGTTGCATGCCGGCATGAAGGCGACACGGGCGCCCGCCTTGGAAGCCGAGGCACGCCGCAGACACCGCGGACCGAGGACCTGGGACCGGGACCTCGGGAAGGGCCGGGACGAAGCGCAAGCGCGCGGGAGCGAGAGCATGGCGGAGGATAGGACCAGCGGGCAGGACGAGAAGCGGCCGCTCGAGAAGGAGCTGGCCGAGCTGCGCAGGGAAGTGCTCGAGTCGCGCAACCTCGTCATCAAGACCGACAACCTGCTCAAGAACCTCTTCGCCGAGCTCAAGTCGGTCGCCAAGAAGAACGACGACCAGTACCGGCGCACCTGGTTCGCCTCCGCGGCGGCCTACCTGGTCTTCCTGGGGATGGCGCTCGCGGTCGGCGTGCTGGGCGCCCGCGCCTCCAACGCCGGCGAGCGGGCCAGGGTCGAGTCGGCCCAGGGCGAGGCCGATCTCGCCAAGAAGCGCGCCGACGATCTCGCCGCGCAGCTGGCCAAGGCCCAGCAGGACACCCAGGCCTCCCGCGCCGCGACCGACCGGGCGGTCACCATCTACAAGCTGCTGACCGAGGCCGAGGGCGAGGCGAGGCTCAAGGGCGTCGACGAGCTCGCCAAGCTGGATCGCGCCCGCCTCAACGTGCTCGAGCAGAAGGCCCTCGACGAGAAGGTCAAGGTCGCCAAGGTCGAGATCGGCCAGGTGGCGTTCGACAAGGGCAAGGCCGCCCACCGCCGCGAGGACTGGAGGACCGCGGGCGCCGAGCTCAAGCGCTACCTCGCCCTGAGCCCCGACGGCGCCGACGCCGTGCAGGCCTCGTACCTGGCCGGCACCGCCCTGTACAACCTCAAGGACTGGACCGGCTGCGTCCCGTTCCTCGAGCGCTTCACCGTCCAGGGCCGCGGCCAGAAGGGTGCCGACTACGCCTTCCTCCTGCTCGGCCAGGCCCTCGAGGCGCTCAACCAGCCGGAGAAGGCCGTCGACGCCTACAAGAAGGGCGTCATCGACTACCCGGGCAGCGAGCTCGTTCCGGTGATGCAGCAGCGCTTCCGCGTCGCCCAGCAGGCGGTGCTGCGCGGCCAGGGCGGGACCGCGGCTTCGCCGACCAGCCCCGCGCCGGGGCCCGCTGCGGCTGCGGCCCCGCTTTCACAGCCCGTGCCGACGGCTACGACGGGGAGGCCTGCCCTGCCTGTGCAGCCTGCTCAGCCTGCGCCCGCTCCAGCGCCGAAACCCCCAACAAATCCGTAAGGGTACGGGCGGCCCCTTGCTGGGGCCAGAGCCAAGTCGCTAAGATGCCAGCAGGAAATCGCGGGGGATGCTCAATCCGGGGGGATTGTACGGCGGAAGCCGTGCAAGCCGGAGGAGCGGATGTCGGCTGAGCGGCGCAGATACCCCCGGGTTCCCCTCAAGTCTCGCTGCTGGTGTGAGGCCGACGGGATCACGCTGTACGCCAAGCTCGTGAATGCCTCCGAGGGCGGCGTCTTCATCAGCACCTACGCGCCCTTGCGCAAGGGCTCTCCCGCCAAGGTCCGCTTCAAGCTCGACGACCCGCGCCTGGAGATCGCCGCCGACGCGGTGGTGGTCTGGGTCCGGGAGGCCGCTCCCGAGCCGATGGTCACGCCGGGGATGGGGCTGCAGTTCACCGCCATCGACACCGAGAGCATGAGCGTCCTGCGCGACTTCATCGCCCGGGAGTTCGAATCCGCTGGCCACGCCTAGGCGAGTCGAGACTTCAGCCGTCTGAGGCGGCGACGTCTCTGGCTGCGGCGATCGGCTGGGGCAGGAAGATCGTGAATTGCGTGCCCTCGCCCGGGCGGCTGCTGCAGGCGATTCGTCCGCCGTGCTTCTCGACGATGCCGTGGACGATGGCCAGGCCCAGTCCGGTGCCTTCGCCGACCGGCTTGGTGGTGTAGAAGGGCTCGAAGATCTTCGGCAGCTCCTCGGCGGGGATGCCCTGGCCGGTGTCGGCCACGCGGATCTCCACGCCGCCTTCCACCGTGGCGCTCGAGACGGTGATGGTGCCGGGCCCGTCCATGGCCTGCGCCGCATTCTTGAGCAGGTTCAGGAAGACCTGGGTGAGCGGCCCCGGTTGGCACAGGACGGGGCCGGTGGGCGAGAGCTTCTTGACCAGCTCGACGCGGCCCTTCAGGTCGTGGCGGAGCAGCGCCGCGGCGTCGTCGACCAGCCGCTCCAGCTCCGCCGGCTCCGGGGTCTCGGAGGCGCTCTGGCGCGAGAAGTCCCGCAGCGCGCGGACGATGGCGCCCATGCGCGTCACGCCGTTGCCCATCACGCGCAGCAGGTCCTCGACGTCCTGGAGGGTGGCGTCGAGGCCGGCCCGGGAGCGCAGCTCGGAGGCGGCGCGGGCGGAGGCGACGAGCTCGGCCTCGCTGGCGCCGGGCGGGGGGCACAGCGCCGCCAGCTGCGAGAGCTGGCCCAGCGCGGCCTTGAGCGGGGCCAGGCCGTTCTGCACGAAGTTGAGCGGGTTGTTGATCTCGTGGGCGATGCCGGCGACCAGGCGGCCCAGGGAGGCCATCTTCTCGGCGTGGACGACCTCGGCGCGGGCGGCCTGCAGCTGCTCGAGGGTGGTGGCGAGCTCGCCGTTGGCCTTCTGCAGCTCGGCGGTGCGCTCCTTGACGCGCTGCTCGAGCGAGGCGTTCAGCTCCTCGATGGAGCGCACCTTCGAGGCGAGCTCGCGGCGGGCCCACTCCATGGCGGCGGCCAGCTCGCCCATCTCGTCGGAGTCCGGCGGGGCGATGGGGCGGGACAGGTCGCCCGCGCCCATCTGCCGGGCACCCGCCGAGAGGGCACGCAGCGGCCCGGTCAGCTCCTGGACCGTGATGAGGACGAGGCCGGCCGAGGCCAGGCCGAGGGCGGCGAAGACGAAGAGCAGCGGGACGATGTCGCGGCGCCCCGGGTCGCGCCAGGGGCGAAGCACGCCCAGCGCCGCGGACGGGCCGACCGGCCGGGTGGCGAGGCTCGCGGCCAGCCGCGGCAGCGCACCGTAGGCCGGCTCGCCCCGGCGCACGGCGTCGGCCAGGCGCGGCGGCAGGGCGATCTCCGGCGTGCCCAGCACCTGCCCGTCGTAGAGCGCCAGGACCCGGCCCTGCGGCCCGGAGAGCTCGCGGGCGAGTTGCTGCAGCCGCCCGGGATCGGCCGCGGCCGCCTTGGCCCGCTCCCCGAGCCCGTCGAGCAGCGTGTCGCGCCGGTGCGCGGCCTCGGCGCCCGCCGCGGCGGCCAGGAAGCGGTCATGCTCGCCGAAGGTGCCCAGCGCGGCGAAGGTGCCGCCGAAGGCGATGAGGGCCACGAAGGCGATGACCAGCTTGGTGCGGATCGAGAGTCGGGAGCGCGCCGGCGAGAGCTCCCCGGCGACGATGGAGGCGGCGGCCGCCGCGCGAACCCGCTCGAGCACCTGGCGATGCCAGGCGAGCTGGTAGGGCATCAGGCCGATGCCGACGGCCGAGACGCCGGCGAGCATCTGCAGCGCTTCGGAGGAGAGGCCGCCGCGCGCGCGATGCACCAGCGCCGACACCACGGCGAAGCAGAGCCACCCGAGGAAGGAGGAGGCCGCGGAGCGGTAGGGGACCGCGCTGGCGATGCGCAGGGCGTCGGAGGCGGCGGGCTTCTTGTCCCCGCCCAGGAAGGCGACCAGCGGCGCGGTCGAGAGCCACAGGTCGAGGCAGTGCACGCTGAGGGTCAGCGCGATGACGGCGGGCGCGGCGAGCGCGGCGACGGCCAGGTCCGGCGCCGGGACGCCCACGACGTAGCGGACGAAGAGGCCCGAGGCGACGACGCCGACGGTGCCGACCATCACCGTGGCCACCACCAGCCGCTCGCGCAGGCACAGCGCCTGGTAGCGCGCCGGCTCGGAGGACCAGTGCTTCTCTGCGAGCGGGGAGAGCAGCCGGCGGTAGACGCCCGCGCGGGCGACGTTGGTGACGAAGCCCACGGTGGCGATCGTCCCGGCGATGACGAAGGCGGCCTCGGTGCCCACGCCGAAGAGCCCGGCGAGGGCGGGTGCCAATGCGAGCCCGAGCGCGCCAACGCCCATGCTCCGGTAGAGCAGGGTGCGCCGCGGGTAGCGCAGCACCGCCCGGCGGGCGAAGTCGAGGCCCTGGTCGCCCTCCATGCCCCGCAGCCAGCGCACCGGCGCCAGGAGCCAAGAGAGCGTCGAGACGGCCAGCACCGGCGCCAGGGAGATCGCCGCGCCGATGGCGTCCTGGCGCTCGAGAGGCAGGAACGCGAGGAGGATCAGCGCGTCGAAGCCGAGCTCCAGCGCGGTGAGGGTCGCGGCGGCGAGGAAGAGCTTGCGTCTCAAGGCAGGCGAATCATACCCGTGACCTCGGCTCGGGCGGGGCGGTCCGCGTCGGATCTCTGGACGGCGGTCCGTGCCAAGGCTGCTGCGCCCGGGCGGATCGCCACCGGGCTTCTTGTAGGGAGGACGGGGTGACGCGATTGAACTCGGGAACCGCGAGCGCACCGAGGTGGCCGAAACTCGCGCCTGCCCTACGGCGGGGGCGAAAAAGGGCCTGCCAGGATAACGGGTAGCCGGCTACCCCGTATCGACTTACGGGGTAGCGCAGGGAGCATTAACTCAGGCCTCCCGCCGGAGACACCCGTCCCCCCGCCCAGGCGCCGAGATGCGAGCCGAGTGGAGCCGTGCGTCGGGCACGTAGGACCTTGCCGTCCTCTTCCATAGAAGCCAGCCAGGGTGTCGCGTCGCGGGGGACGAGCAGCCGTGCGCCGACGGGAGTTCAGCAACGCCGCTACAGCCGGCTCGACAGATCCCCGTGAGGCGAGGCGATGATCTCGGTGTTCACGAGCAGCTCCGGCGCCACGATGGTCGAGGCGGCAGCGATCGCCGCCTCCACCGAGTCCAGCGAACCGGTCAGCGAGAAGTAGCCCTTGCCGCCGATGCCACGGGCCAGCTCCAGCTTGAGCAGCCGCACCTGCGCGGCCTTGAGCGCGGCGTCCGCGGCGAGCAACGTCGCGGCCACCGTGGAGAGCTCGATCACCGCCAGGCTGTCGATGAAGCCGGGGACGACGGCGCCGCGGATGGCCGGCGAGAGGTCCGCGTGGGCCAGCGGCAGGTAGAGCTTGTCGACGAGCAGCGGCCCGGCCACCTCCACGCCTTCGTGGAAGCTGGCCTCGACGTCCGCCACCTCGCCGTCGATGAGCACCAGGAACTTGCCCGGCGTGACCGTGTCCGTCATCAGCAGGCGCACCGGGGCCTTCTTCACCACCGCGTCGGCCACGACGTAGCCGCGGGCGATGGATTCGACCTCGAACAGCGCGATGGCGGGGCCTTGGAACACGGGGGTCCGATCAGGTCAGACGATGCGGAACGAGTCCTTGAGGGTGCAGCGGCGCTCGCGCGTGAACGAGAGCGCGGTCGTCAGGCCCTCGCCGGTGGGGCTGGCGATGGTGAAGCTGGTGTAGCCCTCGCCGGTGAAGCCGAGGCCTGCGAGCGACGGGCCGTTCTTGACGAAGATCGACGTGTTCACCGCCCGCGCCATGCGCGAGAGGTTGTCGATGTTCGTGGAGTGCATCGTGGCGGTGTGCCCGAAGCCGTGCTCGGCCTGCAGCGCGCCCTCGATGGCCGCGTCGACGTCCGGCACCCGCACGAAGCCGATGACCGGCAGGAGCAGCTCGGCCTGCACGAACGGGTGCATCGCGTCGACCTCGGCGAACAGCAGCCGGGTCTTCTCCGGGACGTGGATGCCGGCGGCCCGGGCGATCTTGGTGGCGTCCTTGCCGACCCAGTCCTTGGCCGGGTGGTGCCCGTCCTCGGCGACCACCAGCTTCTGCAGGCGATCGATCGCCGCGCCGGTGACCTCGTAGGCCCCCGCGTCGACCATCGACGCCTTGAGCTTGTCGGCGATGGAGGCGACCGCGAAGACCTCCTTCTCGACGATGCAGATGACGTTGTTGTCCATCGAGGCGCCGGTGACGATGTCCCGCCCGGCCCGGTCGATGTGCGCGGTCTCGTCCACGACCGCGGGCGGGTTGCCCGGGCCGGCGCAGATGGCGCGCTTGCCGCTGTTCATGGCCGCCTTGACGACCGCGGGGCCGCCGGTGACGACGATGAGGCGGATGCCGGGGTGCTTCATCAGCTGGCCGGCCGACTCGATGGTGGGCTCGGCGATGCAGGTGAGCAGGTTCTCCGGGCCGCCCACGCCGACGATGGCCTCGTTGAGCAGCTCCACGAACCAGCGCGAGGTCTTCTTGGCGCTGGGGTGGACGTTGTAGACCACCGAGTTGCCGCCGGCGATCATCCCGATGCCGTTGTTGAGGATGGTCTCGGTGGGGTTGGTGGTCGGGGTGATGGAGCCGATGACCCCGAACGGCGCGCGCTCGAGCAGGGCGAGGCCGTGGTCGCCGGTCCAGCTCACCGGCCGCAGGATCTCGATGCCCGGCGTCTTCCACGCCACCAGCAGGTTCTTGTTGATCTTGTCGGGGACGTTGCCCAGCCCCGTCTCCTCGACCGCGCGCTTGGCGATCTCGTTGACGTGCTGGGCGGTGGTCTCGCGCATCGCCTGGATCATCTTGGCGCGGGTCTCGAGCGAGGTCTCCAGCAGCGCCTCGTGGGCGACGCGCGCGGCGGCGACCGCGCTGTCCATGTCCTCGAAGACGCCCTTCTTGCCGTGACCCGCGGTGTCCCTGCGGCTCTTCTTGCCGTAGGTGGGCACGTAGTCGTGGCTGGAGACGGGCTTGCGCGCCGGCGCGGCGGGCGAGACTGCGGCGGCGGGCTTGGGACGCTGCAGCCGGTTCACCACTGCGTCCACGATGGCGTTGATCTGCCGTTCGTCGATGGCCATGGGCTCCTCGGGCCTTCGTTGCTGCGGGTTACTTCTGGTACTTGGTCTGGCCGTTGATCTCGAAGGTGTCGACGATCGCCATGATCGTCGCGTCGACGGGCCGGTCCTTGGTGACCTTGGTCTGCCGCGCCGACGAGCCGGCGCACCACAGCACCATCTCGCCCACGCCGGCGCCCACCGAGTCGGCGGCCACCACCTGCGCGCCGGTCGGCTTGCCCTCGGCGTCGACCGCCCGCACCAGCAGGAACTTGAGACCGACCAGCTCCTCTTCCTTGCGCGTGGCGACCACCGTGCCCACGACGAGTCCCATGTTCATGGTGCGGCTCCGTGTGCGCCTGCGGACAAAAGTGTCGGGCAGGCGCAAGGAGGGCCGCCGGCGAACCGGGCGGCCCCTGAGGCTGCGTGAACCCGCCGGCCCCGAGTGCGCGAGGGCCGGCGGAAGCGCGGCGAAGTGCTACTTGATGCCGAGCTCGGCCTTGGCCTGGGCCAGGCGGCCCAGCGGGAGGACGAGGTCGATGTTGGCGTGCGGGCGCGGAATCACGTGCACGCTGACCAGCTCGCCCACGCGCTCGGCGCCACGGGCGCCGGCCTCGGTCGCCGCCTTCACCGCCGCGACGTCGCCGCGGACGATGGCGGTCACGTAGCCGCCACCGATCTTCTCGTAGCCCACCAGCTCGACCTTGGCCGCCTTCACCATCGCGTCGGACGCCTCGACCATGCCGACGAAGCCCTTCGTTTCGATCAGACCCAGTGCCTCTGCCATGTGCTTCTCCTCCGGTGGATGCGGCTACGTTTGAGTTCCAGAAACCTGCGGCGGCCGAGCCTTGGCTGCCGACTGCTACTTCTCGACGCCGGTCAGGCCCTGCAGGGCCTGGATGGCGGCCTGCGCGGCGCTGTCGATCTCCGCCTCGCTGCCGGCCAGGTACAGGCGGCCGAAGGCGCCGAACGGCGTGACGTCGACGAGCTTGATGTTCGCGGCCTTCTCCGCCTCGTTGGCGGCCAGCACCGCGTAGGCGGCCGGCTCGGTCTCGAGGATGAAGAGCGACTGCCCGGGCTCGATCATCGAGCCGAAGCGGATCTTGTCGAGGATCATCGCGTGCATCGGCTCGATGGCGCGGATGATGGTGTTGGAGATGATCTTCGGCTTGATGCGGTCCGACTCCTTCTTGCCGAGGAAGCCGAGGATGGCGTCGCCCGCGGTGCGGACCTCGCCCTTGTCCTCGTGGTGCACCTCGAGCATGCCGTACGCGCGCTCGACGACGAGCGTGGCCGGCTGGACCGACGTGCCCTTGAGGGCCGTGTCGATCACCTGGTGGATCGCCATCCCGGGTGCGATCTCGGTGTAGAGCGAGGCCACGCCAGGGACGGGGAAATAGCCACGGCTGGTGGTGCAGACGTGGGCGGCGAGCTGGGGCTGCAGAGAATCGAGGAAGACGAATGCCCGAAGGGTTGTCGCCATGTCCTCTCCTGAAAAAGGGGAATAAGGCCGGACCTTTCTATCGGAGAGTCTCGAACCTGACAAGCAACGGTTGGTGTCAGGCTCCAAAGGGCAGGACCTCGCTGCGGGCGAGGACGAGCCAGCGGCGCAGCGGGCGACCGGCGAGATCGTGGGCGCGGCCGACCGCGACGTGGCTTCCCACGGCCCGCACGTGGTCGCGCCGGTTGCCGTAGGCCAGGCTCGCCAGGCCGTGCTCGTTGGTGCGCGGCGCGGGCCAGCCGGGCGGCGCGCGGCGGGGAACGTCCGAGTAGTCGAAGAAGACGTCGCCGGCCCTGGCGGGGCTCGCCCTGACCCGGAAGTAGCCCGGGCCCGCCGGCCAGGGGACGGACGGATCGTGGCCGACCAGCTCGTCGGGCGCCGGTCCGCGCGTGAAGCGCCGGGCCGCCTCGTGCAGGAACAGGTGGCCCGCCTCCAGGCCCACCCACTCGAAGGTGAGCCGGCGGGGGAAGTCCTCGGGATAGAAGAGCCGGACGGACCAGGGCGGGGGGCGGCCGCGGGCGGCCACCTCCCAGAGCAGCACGAGCTCGCGCCGGCTGAGGGAGCGGACGGCGGAGATGCGCGACGGCAGCGTCAGCCCGTCGAGGAACGAGGCGAGGGCGGAGAGGCGAGCGCTCGCGCGCAGCAGCCTCGACAGGGCGGCCTCGGGCGCTTCTTGCCGTGCTAGGAAGGGGACACTTCCCGCGCTCGTCTCACCCAGAAGGAAACGCCCCGCCATGCCGCCGACCGTGCCCGACGCCTCGCTCTTCAAGGTCAAGGTGGACATGCCCGTGCGCTGGGGCGACATGGACGCGCTGGGGCACGTCAACAACGCGCGCTACCTCACCTTCTTCGAGACCGGCCGCATCGCCTACTTCGCAGGCCTCGGGCCGGACAAGCGCATCGCCATCGAGGGCGTGACCCCGGTGCTGGCGCACGTCGAGGTGGACTACCTCAAGCCCGTCGAGTTCCCCGCGACCCTGCAGGTCTGCGTGCGCGTGGTCCGGGTGGGGACCACCAGCCTGGAGTGGGAGCACCTCGTGCTCGACAAGGCGAGCGGCGAGGCGGTGGCGATGGGCAGGGCGGTGCTCGTCTCGTTCGACTTCGAGAAGCGCACCAAGGCGCCGCTGCCGGAGTCGGTGCGCCGGAAGATCCGCGAGATCGACGGGCTCTGAAGCATCGGCCGCCGGCCCGCCGGAGCCCGCCGCGAACCCGTCGAGGGGCGCCGGTCGTCGTGCCGTCGGGCCGTCGCGCCGGTCCCCCATCGGCTCCTGGCGCGGCATCGCCCGTGTGCGTAGCTTTGAGCGCCGGTCTTGAATGCCCAAGGAGCGTCCATGGCGAGCCCAGCGGTCGAGCAGGCCCTGCAGCACCTCGCGAGCCGGTTCGGCGAGCACCTCGCGGACCTCGAGCGCCTGGTGCGCATCCCCGGCTGCGCCTTCGAGGGGTTCGATCCCGAGGAGGTCCGCCGCAGCGCGCGCGAGGTGCAGGCGCTGCTTGAGCGCCGCGGCCTGAAGAACGTGCGCCTGCTCGAGGTGGCCGGCGCGCCGCCGTACGTCTACGGCGAGTGGCTCGGCTCGCCCGGCAAGCCGACGCTGCTGCTCTACGCGCACCACGACGTCCAGCCCGCGGGAGACCCGGCGCGCTGGCAGAGCCCGCCCTTCGAGCCCGCGCTCCGCGACGGCCGGCTCTACGGGCGCGGCGCCGCCGACGACAAGTCGGGGATCCTCGTCCACGCCGCGGCCATCGACGCCTGGCTCGCCACCGCGGGCTCGCTGCCGCTCAACGTGAAGGTCGTCATCGAGGGCGAGGAGGAGCCGGGCTCGACGCACCTGGGCGAGTTCCTGAAGAAGTACCGCGAGCTCTTGCAGGCCGACGCGATGGTGCTCACCGACACCAGCAACTTCGACACCGGGCTCCCCTCGATCACCACGGCGCTGCGCGGGATGGTCACCGCCGACGTCGAGGTGCGCGCGCTCGACCACGCGGTGCACTCGGGGATGTGGGGCGGGCCGGTGCCCGACGCCGCGATGGCGCTGTGCCGGATGCTCGCCGCGCTGACCCTGCCCAACGGCGACATCGCCATCCCCGGCCTCTACGACCAGGTGCGCGAGCCGACGCCCGCGGAGCGCCAGGCCATCGAGTCGCTGCCGGTGACGGTCGCCGAGTACCGCCGCCAGGCCGGGATGCTCGAGGGCGTGGAGCTGCTCGGAGGCGGCCGGCACCCGTACGAGACCAACTGGCGGCGGCCCTCGCTGGCGGTCAACGCCATCCAGGCCAGCAGCCGCAAGGAGGCGCGCAACATCATCTGCGACCGGGCCTGGGCGCGGGTCGGCATCCGGCTGGTCCCGGACATGGACGAGAAGAAAGTCTCCGAGGCGCTGGTGGCCTTCCTGAAGCAGCAGGTGCCCTGGGGGATGAAGGTCGACATCCAGGTCGAGGGCCACGGGTCGTGGTGGTACACGGACGCCTCGGCCCCGGTGTTCCAGGCCGCGATGCGCGCGCTGAAGGCCGGCTACGGCCGCGACGCCATCGCCATCGGCTGCGGCGGGTCCATCGGGTTCGTCGAGCCGTTCGCGCGCGAGCTGGGCGGCGTGCCCGCGCTGCTCATCGGCGTCGAGGACCCGTACTCCAACGCCCACGCCGAGAACGAGAGCCTGCACCTGGGCGACTTCGAGAAGGCCTGCAAGAGCGCGGTGCACCTCTACGAGGAGCTGGGGCAGGTGCTGGCCAAGCGGTAACCGCTAGCCCACCGGCGCCTTGCGCAGCGCGGTCAGCGCCTCGACCAGCTCCGAGGTCGGGTGCTGCGCCAGCCCCGTGGCCGCGAATTCCAGGTTGAGCGCGAGCGCGATGATGACGAGGACCCGGCGTGCGCCCGTCACCCCGGCGCGCGCTTGGCCATCAGCTCGATGAGCGCCTTGGACAGATCGGTGGGGACGGTGACCATGGGCGTCCCGTTGCGCGTGCCGACGAACGCCAGCGCCCTGCGCCGCAGCTTCGAGAGCGGGCCCGCGGGCGGCCGGGTGTTCCAGTAGAAGCCGTCGGACTCGTCCAGCCCGTAGGCGTCGCGCAGGCGCCGGTAGGGGAGCCAGCCTTCGTGCACGAGCAGGTCGGTCAGCAGCTCCTGCTCCTCGGGTTTGAGCTTGCCCACCAGCGCCGCGAGGTTCTCGGGCTTCATCAGGAACTCGTAGATGGCGCCGCGCTTGGCCGAGCTGCGCGAGGCGGCGGACAGCTCCGCGTCCTCGTCCAGCTTGAGCTTGAGCTGCTCGAAGGTGGCGTTGACCCACTCGCTGGGCAGGATGGCCAGGAGCGCGCCCAGCTGCCGCGACTCGGGCAGCATCTTCGACTCGGCCGAGGTGCGCTTGAGCACCTCGTCGGCCGAGACCGGGACCATCTTGAAGCCGTCGATCGACTTGAAGGCGTCGGAGGTGGTGAAGGCCTGGAACTCGCCGGTGAAGCGGGCGAAGTTGGTCGGGATGGGCGAGGCCGGGGCGGGGCGCAGCGCCTTGGGGTCGAGCATCAGCTGCTCTTCGCGGGCCACCACCGCCGCCGCCTCGCTGCGCCCGAAGGCGCCCAGCACCTTCAGCCGCGCCCGGCCGACCGTCAGGTAGATCTGCTCGAGGTTCCTGACGAACTTGGGGTCGCTGGGGACGCGCTTGGCCTCGCCCCAGATGGTGTAGGCCAGGATCTGCGCCGCCGCCTTGTCCCAGTCGAGCAGCGCCATGTCCACCGCGCCCAGGTCGAGCTTGCCCTCCTCGGCGAGCACGGTGAAGGCCAGCTCGAAGCGGCGCGCCAGCGCGGCGATCTCGAAGGTCCGCTTGTCGAGCCAGGCGTCGGCCTTGGTCGCCGGACACTTCCAGTCGAGCTTGGGCCAGTCCGGGAATTTCGGCGCGAACAGCGACATGAGCGGCAGTCTGCCACGTTGGCAGCCGGGGCGGGAAGGCGGCACGATGGCTCCTCTCGCGTCGATTCCAGGAGGTCCAAGCCGTGGCCCGCAGCGTCGCGCTGGTGCTCATCGTCCTGGCGGCCGGCGGCGCCGGGGCCTTCTGGTGGTTCAAGAAG
The DNA here is from genome assembly GCA_036504155.1 of Myxococcales bacterium. Taxonomy (GTDB): domain Bacteria; phylum Myxococcota; class Myxococcia; order Myxococcales; family UBA5297; genus JACRCT01. Next base: position 2,934 of record DASXVQ010000111.1, on the reverse strand, counting down.
AGCCAGCCGCCGCCGCCCCCGCCCCCCGAGCGCCTGCTCTTCGAGCGCAAGATCCCCGGCTGGGCCACGGCGCGGGCGCGCAAGGACCTGCACTTCGTCGAGATGGAGGCCGCCAAGGACCTGGCCAGGCCCTGGCCGGGCATCGTCGAGGCGCTCTCGGCCATCGACCAGGCCTGGCCCGGCGAGGAGAAGACCAAGGCCGCGGTCGCCAAGCTCAACGAGGCCGCCCGAGCGGCGGGGCTCGCCTACTGGGTCGACGTCGTCGCCTACCGCGACCTGCCGTACCTGCTGACCTACGAGGTCCTGGCCCGGTCCACCTGGCAGCTCGAGGGGGCGACCAAGCGGCTCCTGCGCGTGCGCCGGCTCGACCACGTGAACATCGAGATGGGCTACCTCGGCCACGCCGGCGGAGACGTGCCGGTGGTCCTGGTCGACCGGCTCGAGCCCTCGGTGATGGAGTCCGTCGCCAAGGCCTTCGCCGAGGCGCCCGAGGGCAACGCGGTGAACCAGGCCGCCCTGCGCTGGTGGCGAAAGACGGTGGAGGCGAAGGCCGGGGCGCAGGCCCTGGCGAAGGGCGCGGCGCAGGTCGCGCGGCGCGAGCGGCTCTTCCGGGCGATGCGCGGGCACCTCCAGGACGGGCGGGTGGTGGTGGTCGAGCCCGAGCGCCTGACCTGGGGCGACGACTTCTTCGAGTCGCTGATGCCGGCCACCGACTACAGGCGCAAGGGCGGGCCACTGCTGGTGGCCGGAGACGTGCGCGACCTCAAGCGCGCGGACGAGGCGCTGCGGGAAGGGGAGGGCCGGCGCGCGCTCGACCTGGCGCTGGAGATGGAGGCGATGGCCACCGAGGCGCACGAGGCGCGGCACGCGCTCGACCCCGGGGACCTGCCCATTCCCGAGCCGCTGCTGATGGAGGTGGGCGAGGACGACCTGGAGTTCGCCCGCGGCGCCGAGCGCGAGCTGCGGGCCTACCTGGGACAGCTGCACGACGCGGAGGTCCCGCCGTGCCTCACCGTGACCCGCCTGGCGATCCAGGCCGGCGGGGCCAAGGCGCGGGCGACGCCGCACCACTACGCCGGGACGCTGCTCTTGGAGACCTTGAGCCCGACCGGTCTGGAGGGATTGCCGAAGCTGATCGAGGAGCTGTGCACGTTGCCCGAGGAAGAGGTCCGCAAGAAGGCCGAGGCGGTGTTCAAGAGCCTCTACGGGCGGCCGATGGTGGCGGCGAAGAGGCTGTCTTCCCCCTGACTGACCTCGCGGTTTCGCGGAGTACCCGCCCTCCGCGGCGGGGTCGGTCGTGTCGGTCGGCCGTGTCGGTGGACCGTGTCGGTGGACCGGGTGGACCGGGTGGACTGGGTGGACTGGGTGACGGCCGGGTAAGTCGATTCCGCGCCCCGACACCTGCCGCCCCCGGCACGGAGGCCGGGTACTCCGCGAAGTCCGGCCCGTACGCGGGAAACAGAAACAAGAAGCCCCTCCTCCGAGAGCGGAGAAGGGGCCTCGAAGAAACTCGAGACGATGATGGTCAGTACGTCAGCCCGACCTTGGCGCTCTTCTCCTTCACCGCGTCGAGCACCTTGGCGTCGAAGCTGTCCGCGGCGCCGCCCTTCTTGACCTGCTCGGTGATGAACCCGGCGCGCTTCTTGTTCAGCTCGTCGAGCTGCGCCTGCTTGGCCTTGCGGTCGGCGATCTTCTTGTCCAAGAAGGCCTGGCGCTCGGCCGCCGACATCTTCTTCATCTCGTCGGGTAGCTCCTCCTCGGCGACCTTGTCCAGCTTCACCGCCCCACCCTCGACCGCGCTCAGCAGGTCCGCGCTGCCGTAGACCGCCGACGGGGCGGCCTTGGCGGCCCGCGAGGCGTAGGAGGCGCGCTCGGCCTTGGCCTCGGCGGGGGCGGCGGCCATCGTGGCCTCGACCTCGGCCATCTTCTTCTTGCTCTCCTCGCGGACGGCGCGCCCGCCGTAGGCCAGCGTCGAGTTGCGCAGCTCGCCGTCCAGCTTGGCGATGTCGCCGTCGAACGGGGTGACCACCGCCACCGCGCCGCCCGACTGCTCGATGGAGAAGTACCGGCCCTCGGCCTTGGCGGCGATCTCCTTGAACTGGGTCTCGGCCTCGGCGTTGTTGCCGCAGCGGATGGTGTGGATGGTGATGTTCTTGCGCACCGCCTGCTGCGTGGTCACCGGGAACTTCTGGTCGTCCTGGTAGTCCATGTGCCCGGGCCAGTCGCCGACCACGAAGATGATCTTCATCGCCGAGGCGCCCTCGCTCCAGCTGATGCGGTTGACCGCGTCGGCGAGCGCCTGGTTGACGCTCTCGGGGCCGTCGCCGCCGCCCACCGCCTGGAAGGCCATCAGCTTGGAGTACATGGCGTCGAGGTCGTTGGTGAGGTCGGAGACCTGGGTGACGTACTGGTCGCCGCGGTCGCGGTAGGCCACCAGGCCCATGCGCACCTCGGGCGTCGGCTTGCCGGTGCTGATCTGGTTCACGATGGACCAGACCTTGGTCTTGGCCGCCTGGATGAGCCCGCCCATGCTGCTGGTGGTGTCGATGGCGAAGACCAGCTCGATGCGCGGGCGGTTCGGCCGGGCCTGCGGCTTGTTCTCGTTGGGGGCGGCGGCGAGCGCGCGAAGCGGGAGGCACAGCGCGAGGACCAGGGACAGGGCGGCGAGCTTTCTCATGGCTTTCGGGCTCCGGGAAGGATGAAGCGATTGATGGCTTCAACGGGCCGGCCGTCGGTTGGATCTGCCGCAGCGGCAGGCCAGGGAGGGCGCCGGTCACCTGGACCCATATAGATGATGGAGGGATCCGGTTGGCTCAGTGGCAAGGGAATGTCGGGGCCAGGGCCTAGTCTAGGACTTGGGTGAAGGGGCCGGATTGAGAGCTGCGTCGTGGAGATTCCCGAGGACTTCCCGAAGACCCTGCCCGAGTTCGAAGC
>DASXVQ010000110.1:0-66525 GCA_036504155.1 Myxococcales bacterium | reverse complement strand
CGCGCTGGCCGCGCAACATAGCGGGCTGCCCAGCGTGTTGCCTAGTTGATGATCCCCCCGCACCCGAACGAGGCGTCGAGCGTCGGCTTGTCGGCCTCCTTGAAGGTCGAGCAGGCCGTGCCCTGCAGCTCCAGGGTCTTGCCGTCCATCAGCCGCCAGCCGTCGGGATCGCCGTAGGCGAGCGGCTGGCCGTCGAGCGTGACCAGCCCGGTGTCCTCCTTGCCGGCGGCGACGGTGCCGTTCAGCGAGAAGCCGCAGTTGCGCACGCCCTTGATGATGGTGTCGAAGGCGCCGACCATCTGCGCCGGGTCGTTGGCCACGTAGTAGGGCGCGTTGTTGCCCGAGGGCGTCCCGGTGCCGGCGTTGGCCAGGTCCTGCAGGTGCGCCAGCGCCACCTGGGACCCGACGCTGAGGACGTGGGTCTGGATGCCCAGCTGGAAGCCCTTGCGCGCCGCGGCCAGGGCGACGTCGCGCGCGGCCTTCAGCTCGATTTGGTCGATGGGATTGGGGTTGGCGCAGGTGTCCGGCTCGCCGTCGGTGGCGAGCACGATGATGCGCGGCCCGTCGCCGCCTTCGATCGGGACGTTGTCGTGCAGCTTCTGGGCGACCGGGTCGAGCGCCTCGCCGGTGGGGGTGTCCGCGCCGGGGAAGTTCGAGTCGAGCAGGTTCTTGATGTCCGCGGCGTTGCCCATCTTCGGGTCGATGGCGTTGAGGTCCGGGCAGCTTCCCTGGCCGTCGTTGGTGTAGAGCGTGGCGCCGAAGCGCACCTTGGCCTGCAGCTTGGTGACCACGCCCTCGGCGGGATCGATGAGCGCCTTCTTCAGGGCGTTCCAGCGGCTGGTGCCCGGGACGAAGTCCTCGCCCATGCTGCCGCTGCGGTCGATGAGCAGTTGCACGGTGGGGACGAGCTCGGTGGGGGTGACGCTGACGCGCGGGCAGTCGCCGCCGTCGGGGACGAGGCCGCCGCCGTCGGGGCCGGGGCCGGGGGAAACGACGCAGTGGCCGCGCTCGGCGCACTTCCCGCCGGAGGAGCAGGCGGTGCCCACGCCCACGCAGTCCGCGACGCACTTCTTGGTGAGGCAATAGAGGGTCGCGGGGCAGTCGGGGTCGCCGCTGCAGATCGAGCCGCACTTGGGATCGACGTTGGGGACCTCGCAGGAGCCGATGACGACCGAGGCGTCCGGATTGGACGCTCCGCCGCCGCAGTCACCGCAGGAGGCGACGCTGACCGAGAGAAGAGCGGCGAGGACGATGGGACGGCGCATCGAGAGCCTCCGTGGGAAGGGCCCATTCTAGCGCCGCGAGGCAGGCCCCGGGACTGGCGCTCCCAGGACCTGCGCGCTCGATCGCGACCTTCGGAAGAGCGACACGCTCAGAGGTTGACGTACACGTTGAAGCTGACCGGGGCGCCTTCCATCAGGTCGCCGTCGGTGACCACCAGCTGCACCTGGTACCAGCCCTGCGTGTCGAAGGTGAGCGTGGTCTTCGGCGAGGTCTGCTTGCCGCCCGGGTTGACGGCGGCGGTGGCGCCCTCGGGCGACTGCACGACGCTCCAGTCCCAGAACTTCACCGCGCTCTTGTCCTCGACGGTGCAGGCGCTGGTGGTGGCGTCCTTGGTGAGGTCGTAGCTGCCCTCGCCCGAGAGCTCGACCGCGAACTCGCCGAGGTTGACGATGGTCATGCTGCTCTGGTGGCAGACGGTGCCGATGCAGACCTGGTCCTCGGTGCACGGGCAGGTGGAGCCGGCGACCGGCGCGGTGATCATCCCGACCGGCGGGCGGCTGCAGGTCATGTAGGCGACCAGCGAGAGCTCCATGTCGGCATGCGCCGGGTCGTCGGTCTTCACGTGCAGCTGGCCCAGGTACTGCGCGCTGCCGGCGGCGCCGTTGAAGTGCACGCACGCCTTGATCGACTCGCCGGCGGCGACCTTGGTGTTGGCGGCGGGGGCCGGCGGGCAGGCCACGGGATCGGGCGGGCTCGTCGGCAGATCGAAGGCGGTGCTGTCCGCGCTCAGCTCGAGGCTGGTGATGGTGAGCGGCAGCTGCCTGTTCCAGGTCGCCAGGTTCTGGAGGGTGACCGCCTTGAACCGGTTCTCGTCGTCGAACTCGAGCGTCGAGGACGGCTCCAGGGCCGCCATCGGGGGTGAGCCGCCGGTGAGCCGCACCGTGACCTTGCCGCCGCTCCAGTCGACCACGAGCTTGTCCTCGCCCTTGGCCATGGCGGGCGCGTAGTCGACCTTCACCGCGGTGGTCGCGCCCGCCGCCAGCGTCGAGTTGGCGGCCGGCGCCTGCGAAATCTGGAACATCGGCGAGGCCTTCTCGACGGACACCGCGTTGACGGTCAGGTCCGCGCTGCTGTTGTTCTTGAGGGTGAAGTGGCCGTCGCAGGGCAGGCCGAGCGACTCGAAGCGGCACTCGTAGGGGCTGACCTCGAGCAGCGGCACGATGCCGATGCCCTTGAGCTGCAGCGCCACCTTCCCGTTCGCCGGGTCGTCGGTGTCGAAGGCGAGCGAGCCCAGCAGGTAGCCGTCGGCCGGCATGCTGCCGCTGAGCGGGAGGAACTGGACCTTGATGGTCGCCGACCCGCCGCCGGGGATGGTCAGCGCGGTCTGCTTCGGGTTCGCCAGGACGAAGGTCCCCAGCGAGGCATCGCTCACGTTGACCGCGGCGATGTTCTTCACCTGCATCTCGGGGCAGCCGCCGTTGGAGATCTTGATCGTCATCTCGCCCGTGGCGCCGACCGGGGTCTCGGCGAAGAAGACGTAGGGCGTGACCCCGGACGCAGGCGCGCACCCGTCGGCGTCCGGGCCGAAGAGGCCGCCCTTGCAGCTCATGGTGAACACGGGGTCGGCCGGCTTGGCGTTGCCCGCGCCCAGCAGCGTCACCTTCCCACCCTGCTCCGCGGTCTCACCCTCGACGAGGAGCGAGGCGGTCTGGTTGCCGGTGGCCGTCGGCGTGAAGTGCAGCGCGATCTCCACGGTCTCGCCCGCCTCCAGCGTCTCCGGCACCTGGGCCTTGTCGAACGTGAACTGCGGCTCCGCGGGATCGATGGCGAACTTGTTCACGTACGCCAGCGCGGTGCCCTCGTTGCTCAGGTGCACGATCTGCGTGGCCGACGACACCGTGACGCCGGCCGCCGAGGGCTTGCGGCAGACCTCGCCGAAGTCGAGCTGCCTCTCCTCGACCACCAGCTTGCCGGCCGTCGTGTTGGTCTTCCCGCCGCCGCAGTCGCATCCCGCCAGAGTCGCCAGCGCGACCGCCGCACCAATCCATCCACGCATCGAACACCTCGTCTGGGAAAGGCCCATCTCTACCGAATCCTCGGGCGCCGCGTCACGCCCAGCGCCCAGAGGAGCGCCCCCAGCCCCGCCAGCGCCGGCATCGCACCCGCCCCCGCGCCGCAGCCGCAGCCCGTCTCGCCGCCGCCCGCCGACGCCCCGGAGTCCACCTTGGCCGCGGGCCCGCCGCCGTCGTCGCCGCCGAGCGGGGTCCCGCCGTCGCTGCCCGGGACCACGACGGGGTTGCCCGCGTCGTCGTACTGCACCGGCACGCTGCCGTCCGAGCCCGCCGGAGTTCCGGCGTCCGGCGGCGTGCGGCAGACCTGCCAGCTGCAGACCTGGCCCTCGGGGCAGCCGTCCGGGCAGGTCACCGGCTGGCACTTGCCGAACACGCTGCAGCCGAAGCCCGGGGCGCAGTCGCCCTCGACCTTGCAGGGCACCGGCGGGTCGGCGTTGTAGCCCCAGACCATCGCCTTGTCCCCCACCATCCAGCCCTGGCCGAGGCCGAGCATCTGGCCCGCCACCAGCGTGCCGTCGTTGGTGACCGGGGTGGTCAGCGAGATCGTCCCCAGGTTGGTGCGCTGCCAGGTCGCCCCGTCCTCGGTCCAGTAGTCCACGACCTTGTAGACGTGGACGGTCTGGCCGCTGCCGTCGTCGCTGTCCGACAGGTAGACCGTGCCGCCCAGGTGGCCGGACTTCTCGCTCGCGAAGAACAGGGTCTGGAAGAAGCTGGTGTTGATCTTCGCGGCCTGGCCCATCATCGACATCGTGGCGACGTCGAGCGGGATCTTGGCGTCGACCCAGGTCTTGCCGCCGTCGGTGGACTTGTAGAGCGCGGCCTCGGAGCGGATCGCGTCGGTCATCTTGTAGCCCGCCACCCAGCCCGTCTTGCCGTCGCGCAGGAAGAAGGCCGGCCCCAGCCCGTAGCCGGCCACCCGGGTGTCGCTGACCGTCCAGGTGGCGCCGCCGTCGGCCGTGGCCAGCGTGAAGCCCTCCTTCGGCGCGTCGTAGGTCTGCCCGTTGCCCTCGTCGATGGTCTGCTTCGACTGGCCGGCGGCCCAGCCCACCTTGTCGCTCAGCCAGAAGGTCGAATAGGCCGTGCCCTCGACCGCCGGGACCGTCGCCGCAGTCCAGGTCTTGCCGCCGTCGGCGGTGCGCTTGATGACCACCGCGGTGTCGTTGGCGTCGCCGCCCACCGCCACCCCGTTCTTCACGTCGAAGAAGTGCAGCGCCTGGACCTCGAAGCCCGCGTCGCTGGTCGCCGGCACCCAGGCCGCGCCCGCGTTGACCGTGGACCAGACCTTCTTGCCCCCGGCCACCCAGCCGCGGTTGGCGTCGACGAAGGCGACCGCGTTCAGGGTGGTGAAGGCGAGGCTGGCGAGGTTGCTGCTGACGTCCGTCCAGGTGCGCCCGCCGTCGGTGCTGGAGAGCACCCGCGGGCTGACCTTGGGCGGGAAGGCGGAGCCGTCCATCAGGAGCCCCGCCGCGAACAGGTGAGCGGGGTCCGGGACCGAGAGCGAGACCAGCACCGTCGGGTCGGCGCCCCCGCTGTACTTCTCCCAGCCTGCGGCCCGGGCGGAGCCGGAGGCGGAGGCGAGCAGAGCCGATGCGACCAGGAGTGCGCGGGCGGTGTTGGTCATGGGGCGAAATCCTCCCGGGGGCTCCCCCGTCGGCCAGGCAGGCGTGCTAGCATACGACCCCTTTCCGCCCCCTGGGGAGGCCTCGCATGCGCTCCATACTCCTGTCGACCTTGGCCCTGGCCCTCGTCTTGTCCGGCTGCAACTGCGGCGGACCCGGCGGAGGCACCGTCACCTCCGGTGCGGATCCCAACGTCCTCGAGCCGACCGCCAAGGTAGGCGAGGAGTACGTCCTCGACTTCGGCAAGGTCCGCGCCGGCGCGACCTACGAGTCGCACATCGTCATCGAGAACCTCGGCCGCCTGGACTGGAACATCGACAAGCTGGGGCTGCGCAGCGCCCCCGCCGACGCGGGAGCGGGAACCTCCTCGCTCGCCATCAGCCCGGTGGAGCTGCCCCACAAGGTCGCGACCGGCGGGAAGATCGACGTCAAGGTGACCTGGTCGCCGCGGGTCGCCGAGGGCCTGCTGGACTACGTGGACATCGAGGGCGACGCCGAGCTGACGCCGAAGATCACCGTGAAGGTCATCGGCCTGTCGCTGGCGCCCATCATGAAGGTCTGCGTCAAGGACCCGCCCGCCGGCACGCCCGAGTGCGACACCGACGCCGCCAAGCTCGAACCGGCCCAGTACCTCTCCGTCAACTTCGGCGTCATCGGCATCAAGGACCCGCCGGTCACCAAGACCCTGCTCATCAAGAACCTCGCCGTGAAGGACGAGCAGGACATCCGCCTGCACCTGACCGGCGTCGCCTTCCAGCCCGGCATCTCGCCCGAGTTCACCGTCCTCTACCCCAGCATCCTCAACGTGGGGCCGGAGGCGCAGATGGAGGTCACCGTCACCTACATGCCCGTCGACGGCGGCTCGGACGAGGGCGTCCTCGAGATCACCGGCGACGACCCGACCAAGACCCTCGTGCGCGTCAACCTCAAGGCCGGCGGCAACGCCCCGCGACTGTGCGCCGAGCCGACCACCCTGGACTTTGGCCAGATCGGCCAGGGCACCTCCGACGAGCGGGAGATCACCATCACCTCTTGCGGCGTCACCCCCGCGGAGATCACCAGCCTGGCCCTCGCCGCCGGCAGCTCGCCCACCTTCACCCTGCCCTCGCCGCCGCAGCTGCCGATGCCGCCGCTCGCGCCGGGCGTCTACTACAAGCTCAAGGTCAAGTTCTCCCCGGTGGACCTCGGCGCCGTGGCCGGCCGGGTGACCTTCACCTCCAATGCCGGCGAGGGGTTCGTCTTCCTCAAGGGCGAGGGCGTCAAGGAGCCGACCTGCGACATCCAGATCTCGCCGAAGTCCATCGACTTCGGGCAGATCCCGCTCAACGGCTTCGCCGACCGCGTGATCTTCGGCACCAACCTGGGCCAGAAGACCTGCCACCTGACCAAGCTGGAGCTGACCGGCGCCGCCTCCTTCGCCGTGCAGAGCTCGCCCGCGCCCGGCGCCGAGGTCGCGCCCGGGGCCACCTTCTCCATCTCGCTGCGCTTCACGCCCGCGGGCACCACCGCCGAGACCGCCAGCTACGTCATCGACTCCGACGACCCGGCCGAGCCCTCGGTCACGGTGACCCTGAAGGGCACCGGCAAGACCCCCGGCCCCTGCGAGATCCAGATCTCCCCGGCGAACCTCAACTTCGGCACGGTCGCCGCCGGCAGCGCCAAGGCGATGGAGCTGTTCCTCTACAACTTCGGCACCGACCAGTGCTGGCTGGGCAGCGCGGCGCTGACCGCGGCCTCGGTGGGCTTCGCGCTCACCGACTCCCCGACCATCGTCATGGCCCAGCCCATCGACTCGGGCGCCAAGGTCCGCTACGAGGTCACCTTCAGCCCCACCAAGGGCGGCAACTTCGTCGGCGCCCTGAACATCCAGGCCGGGCCCAACGCCTGGGGCATGAAGGGCTACGCGGTGGCGCTGACCGGCGTGGCCGGCGAGGCCGCCATCTGCATCACCCCCGAGAAGCTCGACTTCGGCGTCCAGGCCCCCGGCACCAGCCGCGAGATGGGCTTCACCATCCAGAGCTGCGGCCCCGGCCTGCTCGAGCTGCGCGGCATCAACCTCGAGGCCGGCACCGCCACCGACTACTCCATCACCCAGAAGCCCAACGTCCCGCAGCAGCTCGCGCCGTCGCAGACGGCCATCGTCAAGGTGAAGCTGGACGCCAGCAGCAGCGGGCCCGCCTTCGGACGGGTGAAGGTGCTCAGCAACGACCGCAACAAGCCCGCGGCCACGGTGGTGCTGGTGGCCAACTCCAACGGCTGCTTCACCAGCGTGCTCAACTGCGCGCCCACCGCGCTGCACTTCCCCAAGACCGCGACCGGCCTGACCTCCTCGCTGACCTTCAGCTGCGTCAGCCTGGGCACCGTGGACGTGGACCTGACCAGCATCAAGCTCACCGCCAGCAGCTCCACGGCGTTCACGCTCTCGCACAAGACCCTGCCCCCCAAGGTCAAGCCGGGCGAGTCCTTCCGCGTGGCGGTCGACTACTCGCCGACCCAGGTCACCAGCGACGTCGGCACCATCGAGATCGCCAGCAACGACTGCCAGCGGCCGCTGCAGACCATCGCGCTGGACGCGCTGTCGAAGGCGCCGGACTTCCCCAAGTGCATCCCGCCGAAGGTCTTCCAGCCGGTCACCAAGTGGAAGTGGGAGAACCCGTCCGTCTCCCCGAAGTTCAAGACCGTGTGGATCACCCCGATGGTCGCGCCCCTCGAGGATACCAACGGCGACTCCCGCATCGACGAGGACGACACCCCGAGCGTGATCTTCACCAGCAGCGAGGGCGTGAAGATGAACGTGGGCGACCCCTCGGCCACGGACATGACCCCGCCGGCGGTGCTGCGCGCGGTCGACGGCAAGAACGGCGCCGAGCTGTGGACCATGGCCGAGGCCGGGCTGGCGCTCAACAGCGAGGCCCAGATCGCCGTGGGCGACATCGACGGCGACAACAAGGTGGAGATCATCGGGACGCTGCGCTTCGTCAGCCCCGGCACCGGCAACATGGGCATGGAGGGCAAGTACAAGACCGGGCGCCTGGTGGCCTTCGAGAACGACGGCACCTTCAAGTGGGTCTCCGACTACTGGAACCGGCCCGACAGCGAGATCGAGGACGGCAGCTCCATCTCCCTGGCCGACCTCGACGCCGACGGCGTCCCCGAGATCATCATCGGCTCGTCGGTCTTCGACCCCGACGGCACGCTCAAGTGGGAGGGCAAGGCGGGCATCGGCTCGACCGGGCACGGCGTGTTCTCGGTGGTGGCGGACCTCGACCAGGACGGGCGGCAGGAAGTCATCGCCGGCAACAGCGCCTACGCCGCCGACGGCCGCGTCATCTGGACCTACGGGCGTGCCGACGGCCTGTCCATCGTGGTCAACGTCGACGCCGACCCCGAGCCCGAGGTCGTCATGCGCACCTCGCCCGCGGAGATCGTCATCCTCAAGTACGACGGGACCAAGAAGTACGGCCCGTGGACCCTGACCGGCCTGCCCGAAGACGGCATCTGCGCCGCGCCCATCACCGCCGCCGACCTCGACGGCGACGGCATGGCCGAGCTGGCCATCCCCGCCGGCAACACCTTCTTCGCGATGAAGCCGACGACCGGCGCCATCATGTGGCAGCAGCCGATCGAGGACTACCAGAACCAGTGCGGCGCCGCGGGCGCGGCGGCCTTCGACTTCGAGGGCGACGGCAAGTACGAGGCGGTCTACCAGGACACCGGCAACACCTTCGTCTACCGCGGCACCGACGGCACCATCACCTTCCAGGACGTGCGCTACTCCGCGACGATCTGGGAGACCCCGGTCATCGCCGACGTCGACAACGACGGGCACGCCGACATCCTGGTCACCCAGGACAGTGGCGCCGGCCTGAAGATGATCAACAACTCGACCAACGACTGGGTCGGCACCACGCACATCTGGAACGAGCACGCCTACCACTTCACCAACGTGTACGAGGGCGGCGTCATCCCGCGCGTGGAGAAGGCCTCCTGGAAGGTCTTCAACGCCTACCGCGCGAACATGCCGTACTGCCTGCCGTAGAGCGGCCCCAGGAGATCGAAGGATCGAGGGCAGGCCTTTGGGCCTGCCTTCGTTTTTGTGGGAGGCTCGTGTTCGCGGTTGGGGCTTCGTGCAGGGCGTGTTTTCAACGCCAAGGTCGCCAAGGGGCCAAGGTCGCCAAGGGACCTGCTTTGTTGACCCTGCGTCGTTCCCCGCGCTTCGTAGAGCTCGACCGAGCGGAGCGCGACGACATCGGGTCGACGGCGAGAACGAGACAACAGCCCTTGGCGACCTTGGCGTTGAAAGCGGTCCGGTGCCTCAGCCCACCTTCTCGGCTTCGCCCCGCGCCCGGAACTCCGTCATCGCCTTCTCCAGCACCGCCAGCGCCTGCGCTCCGTCCTCGACGCACACGGGCAGGTCGAGGTCCTTCTCGTTGGCCAGCGGCGTGGCCCTTCCCAGCATGTGCTTCTTGGCCCAGCCGACCAGGTCCTTCCACATCGGCCCCACGAAGATGAGCGGCACGCCCTCCAGGTGCTTGACCTGCAGCAACTGCCAGACCATCAGCGACTCGAGCGCGGTGCCGATGCCGCCGTCCACCACCACGAACGCGCTGGAGAGCCTGGCGAAGTGGTGCAGGCGCGTGAAGAAGGTCTGGTGCGTGTAGGCCTGCTCCACGAAGGGGTTGGCGCGCTGTTCGAACGGCAGGTCCACGCGGATGCCGATGCTGGCGCGCTCGTTCTTGGGGTCGCCCAGCTGCGCGCCCTCGTTGGCGGCCTGCATCAGCCCCGGCCCGCCGCCGGTGACGATGGCGCAGCCGCGCGCCGACAGCTCCCGGGCCAGGTCGCGGACCTGGGCGTAGACCGGGTCGCCGGGCTTGATCCGCGCCGAGCCGAAGATCGACACGCGGAACTCGTCGCTGGCCGGCGGCCGCAGCTTCGCCAGCTGGTTGACCACCTCCCACAGGCCGCGCAGCGAGGCCTCGACGACGTCGTCATGGTGGGCGGTGCGGGGTCGTCGGCCATGGAGGGCTCCGCCCGGCGCGCGGGCCGGCCTTGCGTGGGAACGGGAGATCAGCGGCTCGGCGAGGCTACTTGCAGTACGCCTCCAGCGCGACCATGCCCGGGTTGCAGCTGAGCAGCGCCGAGCACTTGTACTCCTGGCCCATCGCTGACGCGCCGCAGTAGCAGGACGTTCCCGACGGGCAGCCCGAGCAGTCGTCCTTGTTGCACGGCGGGTAGGCGGTGCCGCCGTCGGAGGCGGTCCCGCTGCGGCAGCTGCAGGTCGAGGTGTCGCAGACCTCGCCCATGCCCATGCAGGGCGGGTTGCAGTCGGCGCAGGCCTGGCCGTCGCACTTGTGCGTCGCGGTGTTGCACTCCTGGTCGGCGGGGCAGCAGTTGGGGCACGGCCCGGCGTCGCTGGGCCGCGACAGGCAGCCCCACTCGCACTGGCCGGTCGACTTGTCGCAGACGTGGCCCAGGGAGATGGTCTTGCACTGGCTGTCGTCGGTGCAGCCGGTGGAGACCGGCTTGCAGTTGCCGCCCACGCAGTCGTAGCCGGCGCCGCACTGGTCCTTGGAGGAGCAGGGGCCGCAGATGTAGCCGCCGCCGTCGCCGGCGATGCAGGCCCGGTTGCCGCAGGGGGTGCGGTCGGGCGGCACGCACTCCGGGGCCACCTGGCAGCGCTGGTCCTTGCAGAGCTCGCCGTTGGCGCAGTCGTTGCCGTCGATGCAGGGGCCGCACTGGTTGGTGACCAGGTTGTCGCAGTGAGGCGCCGGCAGCCCGCCGTCGAGGACCACGTTCTTGCAGTCGGTGTTGGAGAAGCAGCCCACGATGCAGACCGAGGGGTTCGCGTTGAAGTTGCAGACCTGGCCCGCCAGGCACTCGTCGTTGGTCAGGCAGGTGCCGCTGGGGTCGGGCACCTGGCACTTCTTGCTCTTGCAGATCCGGTCGGCCGGGCAGTCGCTGCGCGCGGTGCACGTGCTCACCGAGGCGTCGGCGGCGAGGCAGGTGTAGATGGTGCAGTCGACGCACTTGAAGTACTGGTCGCAGCCCTTGCCGGCCGGGCAGTTGTAGAGGTCGCAGACCGTGCCGGTGGGGCACCTTTCGACGGTGCACTTGACGCACTTGCCTTCCTGGCAGTCGCCCTCCACGCAGTCGAAGGTCTCCACGCACTCCGGCACGAAGGCGTCCGGCGAGCCCACGTCCCTGTTTCCAGGCTTCGGGCCGCCGTTGGAGCAGGTCGCCAGCGCGATGGCACAGCCGAAGATCGCCGCGGTCGTCAGTATCTTGCCCAGTCGCATGGGTCCCTCCGAAGGCTGAAGCAAAGACAGTAGAAGGCGCCGGAGGCGCCCGTCAACGCGCGACCTTGCGCGCCAGCCGCCCGTTCTCACCGGCGATCCAGATGAACCCGGCGGGATCGTAGGCCAGCGCCCGAACCGCGGCGGCGTCGGTGGCCGGAGTGCCCGGGGGCAGCCAGGAGGTGCTGGTCAGCGGGACGAGCGTGGCGGTGTCGGGCTGGTCGCCGGCGTCGGGGGTGCGATAGCGGGCCATCTTGGCCAGCCGTCCGCCCACGTAGACCGCGCGGTGCTCCGGGTCGACCGCCAGGGCCCACAGGTCGTTGAGATCGCTCGAGTTCTGCCCCCACATCCCCTCCAGCTTCGAGGAGAGCTTGGTGGTGGTCGCGCTCTCCGGCTCCCAGCGGACGAACTCGCCGCCGGGGGAGTCCCAGATCGTCCCGGTCACGTAGAGGCCCTTGCCGGCCGCGTCCCAGACCAGCGCCCGCGGCAGGTTGTTGCCCAGGCTCGCGCTCGCGCACTTGGTGAAGGTGCCGGTGTCCACGCCGAACTTGTGGATGCCGGTCCAGGGCTTGCCGCGCCCGGTCGCCCAGAGCGTGCGGCCGGCGTCGTCGAGCACCAGCGCGCGCACCTCGCAGGCGTTGGGCGGGGCCACGCAGGGGTTGGGGCAGCTGTTGAGCCCCACGTCGCAGGCGTCGGCGTCGGGACGGTAGCGCACCAGGTGCGACGGCCCGCAGGCGGTGGTGTCGTTGACGGCCAGGTAGACCGCCTTGCCGGTGGGGTCGAAGACCATGGCGTCGACGGACCAGGGCGCGGTGGTCAGCGCATGCTTGGCCGAGAGGTCGAAGGCCTGGTCCGCGCCCGGGTGCTTCGGATCGGTCCCCAGCCATCCCTTGGGGTGGAGGACGGCGAACCGGCCCTGCTTGGCGCCGCCCAGGTAGAGCACCTTGGAGCCCGGGTCCCAGGCCATGGAGAGGATG
This sequence comes from Myxococcales bacterium, assembly GCA_036504155.1. GTDB lineage: Bacteria > Myxococcota > Myxococcia > Myxococcales > UBA5297 > JACRCT01. The sequence goes on along the minus strand of DASXVQ010000110.1, from coordinate 54,340 downwards.
GTCGCGTCGCCCCAGAACCCGCTGAGCTTCGGCGAGAGGTCGGTCACGTTGCAGGCGCGGTCGAAGTGGAAGAGCTTGCCGCCCTCGCCGCCGACGTAGAGGCCGTCGTCGGCCAGCGCGAGCGCCTTGAGCGCCGAGGTCCCGGCGGCGGCGGCGACCTTGGCGCTGACGTCGAAGAAGTCCTCGGGCGTGCAGGTCGAGGGCTTGCCGTCGCAGGCCCAACCGCACTCCTTGACGCAGGCGCGCGAGCAGCCGTCGCCGCCGACGCGGTTCTGGTCGTCGCACTCCTCGGTCCCGTCGATCTTCCCGTTGCCGCAGGGCTCGTCCGCGCAGGTGCCCGCCTTGCAGGCCTTCCCCGCGGCGCAGTCCTGGGCCTCGCAGTCGGAATCGGCGCAGTCGGTCTGCCCGTCGCAGTCGTCGTCGCTGCCGTCGCCGCAGGCGGTCTCGTGCGCGGGGCAGGCCAGGCACGCCCCGGCGGAGCAGTGGAAGCCCGTGGAGCAGGTCAGCCCGGCGCAGCCCGGGTCGCCGCACCGGCCGTCGACGCAGGCCTGTCCCGTCGGGCACGCCGTCTCACCGCAGGAGAGCGGCAGGCAGCGGCCCTGCGCGCAGGCCTCGGTCTCCTTGCACTGGATGCCGACGCAGGAGGGCGCCACGCACTTCCCGTCCACGCAGGCCGCGCCCTCGCCGCAGGCCGTCTCGCCGCACGCCTTGCCCTTGCACAGGCCGTTGACGCAGATGGCGCCCACCGCGCAGGCCTTCTCGGCGCAGCCCGTCCAGACGCACTGGTCCTTGACGCAGACCTCGCCCGCCGCGCAGGCGGTGCCGGTGCAGGAGAGCGGCAGGCACTTGCCGAAGGCGCAGCCCTCGGTCGCGGCGCAGGTGACCTCCAGGCAGTCCGCGGCGCGGCACTGCCCGTCGACGCAGCCCTCGTTGGCGTGGCACGGGTGGTCGCCGCAGCGCACCGGCAGGCACTTCTCGCCGAGGCAGCGCTCCTCGCCGGCCTTGCAGTCGGAGTCGGCGCTGCAGGTCTTCTCCGGCGTCGGGTCGGTCTTCGGGCAGCCCGTGGCGGCGAGCAGGCAGGCGGCAGCGAGGAAGAGGTGGAGGCGGGAGCGCATGGCGGCGACCTCGTGGGGGCAGAAAGGGCGGCAGTCTAGTACGAAGCTCCCCCTCGGGGCGCGCCCGGGGCCCAGAGCCGCGCCCGCCGGCCGGCCGCGATGGGCTAGAGTGGCCGGCGATGAGCTCCCGCCGAACCACGGACAAGTACACCGCCGTCGATCCCGCCCAGGCCCGGGCCTACCGCCTGGCCGGCGATCTCGGGAAGATCCTCGGCGATTCGGCGAACACCGACCGCGGCCACAACACCTTGGCCTGGGCGCTCGACGTGCGCCGGTCGGAGGGCGACATGAAGGCGCTCATCGTCGGCGGCGCCAAGGGCTGCCCGACGCTGTTCGTGCTGGAGGTCCCCGTCCCCTCGGCGACGCTGGGGCTGATGATGGGCAAGGCCGTGGCCCTGGCGGCGGTCGGCCGGACCCTGTCGCCGGGCGACGAGCTCACCCTTCTGCCCGAGCACTTCGGCAGCGCGCTCGACCCGGGGCAGATCCCCGGGGTCTTCCGGATCGTGCCGGCGTCCGAGATTGGCCAGGGGCTGAGCGGGCCCGACCTGCTGGGCGTGGTCGCCGGCGGCTCGTCGGCGGCGGTGCGCGGGCCGCTGGCGAAGCTGCAGGCCAGCCTGCGGCGCCTGCAGCGTCTGCGCGAGACCGAGGCCCCGGTGGTGATGCGCGACAACGAGGTGCAGCTCATCCGGCGGCTCCTGGCGCGGCTGCAGGCGTCCGGCTGGGACCGCCGCGCCGACCCGCTTCCGGCGGACCTCTTGGCCCTCGCCGACGAGCTCGCGAAGGGCTGATCTCCGTCCCCGGCTGCGGTTTCCACATTCCCGGCCGGTCATCTACAGTAGTTGGGCTCTGAGCTGGGGAGGCGTCGATGAAGATCCGGGTTCTTTTCGCGATGGTCTTGGGCGCCCTGTTGGCGACGCCGGCCGCGGCGTCTGCCGCGGACGCCAAGCCCCCGAGGATCGTCCACACCCCCATCAACGAGGCACCCGGCGGCAAGTCCCTGGCCGTCAACGCCACCATCACCGACGAGTCCGAGATCTTCGAGCCCACGCTCTACTACCGGGCCGCCGGCACCAAGCGCTTCCTCTCCGCCAGCATGAGCAAGGGCGCCGGGGCCGCCTTCACCGCCACCATCCCCGACGTCGCCATGACCGGGGTCGTCGAGTACTTCATCGAGGCCTACGACGCCAACGGCAACGGCCCGGCGCGCTTCGCCTCGGAGGCCAAGCCGCACAAGATCAAGACGCTCAAGGCTTCCGAGACCAAGGTCGCCGAGGCCACTCCCCCGCCGCCGCCTCCGGCCGACAAGCCCGCGGCCGACGCCCAGACCGACACCAAGGTCGTCGAGGCGCAGCCCGCCGACGCCAAGCCTGCCGAGACCAAGCCGGCGGACAAGGCCGCCGGAAACCTCAAGCCGTCGAGCCAGGTGGACCGGCAGTCCGAGGGCGGCAGCGGGAAGGTCCTCTCCATCGCCGGGTACTCGGCCATCGGGGTCGGCGTGGTCGGGGTCGGGCTGGGCGCATTCTTCGGCGTCCAGGCCAAGTCGCAGCGCGACCAGGCCTCCAGCGACCCCAGCGCCGCCGGCGCCAAGACCAGCCTCAACTCCGCGCAGTCCTCGGCCACCCTCGCCAACGTCTGCTACATCGCCGGAGGGGTCGTGGCCGCCGCGGGCATCGCGCTCGCCGTCATCCCCCTGTTCACCGGCGGCTCGGGCTCCGAGCCCACGCACGAGTCCCACCTGATGGTGGGGCCCACCAGCGTCGCCTACTCGGTGACCTTCTGACCTCTCTTCCCTTGGCCGGATTTTGGAGGCCCACGATGAAGCTTTCCCCGTGGATGCCCCTCGTTGCGCTCGCCTCGCTCCTGGCCGCCCCGGCCTGCCTGGTCGACCCCGTCGACTTCACGGGAAAGACCTGCTCGAGCGCCTCGGACTGCCCGGACGGCTACCGCTGCGACCCGGTCAGCGGATCCTGCGTCGCCTCCGACGCCCCGGCCACCGACGGCTCCGTCTCCTCCCGCGACGCCGCGATCGCCGGCGACGCCTCGCTCGCGAACGACGCCGCGGTCGAGCCGACCGACGCCGACGTCGTCGAGCCCGCGGACGCGGACGTGGTCGAAAAGGCGGACGGCGGCAAGAGGCCCGACGGCTCCCTGCCGACGGCGTTCGACGGCGGCCCGGCGACCGACGCCGCGGTCGTGCAGCCGCCGGACGCGGGCAGCGGGTGCAAGCTGGATTCCGACTGCAAGGCGCTCGGCGCCTACTTCTGCGGGCCCGGCGGCATCTGCCAGGCGTGCAACACCGACCAGAAGTGCGGCGCGACCTGCTCGGCCTGCGGCTTGGGCAGCTCCTGCGACGGGACGAGCTGCCGGCCCTGCAGCACCGTCCTCAAGTGCGGGCCCACCTGCATCCAATGCGACCCGGGCACCTCCTGCGACGGCCTGTCCTGCCAGCCCTGCAACACCAGCCAGAAGTGCGGCCTCACCTGCCTGGCCTGCGAGTTGGGCAACCACTGCGCGCAGCTTCCGACCGGCCCGTTCGCCTGCGCCGCCTGCAACGTGCCCGAGTTCTGCGGCCCCAGCTGCGTCGCGTGCCCGAAGCTCTTGCCCGCCTGCGGTGCCACCGGCAGCTGCGTGGAGTGCTCGGCCACGGTGCCCTGCGCCACGGGAGTCTGCCTCGACGAGCGCTGCGTCCAATGCCGGGTGGACACGGATTGCCCGCAGGGCGGCACCGGCCAGTTCTGCGACGCCGCCAACACCTGCCAGTCGTGCAAGACGGCCGAGCACTGCGGCCCCACCTGCATCGCCTGCTTCGGCCCCGCGCCCGCCTGCAACGGCGCGGCCTGCGTCGAGTGCCTGGTCGACGCGGACTGCGCTGGGAGCGCGAGGGGCCCCGCCTGCTGCAACAGCCACTGCATCGCCAACGAGATCCCCAAGCTCGCCGGCTTCCTGCCGCTGAGCGCCACCCCGGGCACGTCCCTCGACCTGACGCTCTACGGCACCGGGTTCAACGAGTGCTCGCAGGTCTACATCCAGGGCGTCCCGGGCACCGTCTCCTGGTCGGGCAACGGCTCGAAGATCAGCGCGACCGTCCGGGTGCCGGCGACCCCCGGGGGCCACCCGGTCGTGGTCCGCAACCCGGGCCGGGGCGGGGGCGACTCGAACCCCGACGACTGGAGCCTGGGCGCCGACCTCAGCGTGGGCCAGACGACGGGCGTGGCGTACGTCCCGGGCGCGGACCTGGTCGCCATCGCCTCGTCCGACCGGAACATGCTCGAGACCTATGACCCGGCGACCTTCACCCCTGCGGCCGTCACGATCCCCCTCGGGGCGGGACCGGCCTTCATCGCCGCGGGCCCGAAGCTGCTGCTCCTCAGCGAGAGCAACAGCCCCGAGGTCCGCGTCTACCAGGACTTCCCCTTCGGGAGCTACTTCCCCATCAACGCCCCGAGCCAGTCGGCCGTTCTGGACGTGGACGCCACCACGTCGCAGGCGCTCATCGCCTCGTCGAACCCGGACCAGTTCCAGGTCCTCGACTTGAACTCGATGCAGATCGTCCTCTCGATGCCCGTCACCGGCGCCCCGCTCTCCGAGCTGTTTGGCGTCGGCTTCGACGGCCTGTTCCCGGACTCGCCCTTCCTGTCCTACAGCGGCAGTGCCGGGTTCCCGCTGCCTCCCTTCGGCTTCAACCAGGCCAATCCGAACCCGACGCGCTACCAGTTCGCCGTCAACCGGCTGGAGCACGAGGTGGTGCAGGCGCGCGGCAACTTCGCGGAGGGCTATCGGTTCCCCTCCGGCTCGATCAGCGGCAGCGTGAACATCCCGATGACGGGTGGCCTGGCGATGAACGCCACGGACTTCGGCGCCCGCGTCCTCTTGCTCACGATGCGCGGCGGCCCCGGCGCGCTGCACTTCATCGACTGGAGCTCGAAGGTCTCGCTCGGCGACGTCGGCGCCGCCCGGAGCCGCTTCTGCACCAACGGTGGCAAGGGCCAGGGCGTGCCCGATGCGATCGCCATCGACCCCACGCGCAACCGGGCCCTCGTCGCCAACTCGTGCAACCGGACGCTCGAGGGTTACAACCTCAACATCCTCTTCGTGAAGTAGCCCGTCGCCAAAGGCCCTATTCGAGGGGGACGCCCAGCTCCTTGGCGAGCTCGAGGTAGCGCGCGCGCAGCGGGCCGATGTCGGCGTTGCCCTTGAGGGCGCGCTGCAGCTCGGGGAAGGCCTCCTTCTTCTTGCCCTGGTCCAAGAGCGCGAAGCCCAGGTAGCCGTGCGTCTCCGGCGTGTCGTAGCCCTCCTTGAGCGCCCGGGTCAGCTCCGCGACCGCCTCCGAGGTGAACTTGTTGCGCCACAGCCAGGTGCCGTAGGCGGCGCGCCTCTTGGGCTGTGGGTCGGCAGCCACCGAGGCCGAGTACAGCGAGCGCGCCTCGTCCGACTTTCCGCGCTCGGCCAGGAACTCGAGGAGCAGGCCCAGCGCCTCGGAGTCCTTGGGGTTGTCCTTCAGCCGCGTGCGCAGCGACTGCTCGCGCTTCTCGTCGCGCGAGGCGATGGCCGCCGTGTGGTGCGCGCGGATCTTCTCCGCCTCGGTCGGCTTGCCGGAGGCCTCCCACGCCTCGGCCGCCTCCTTGGCGTAGGCGGGGTTGGTCGGTTCGGCGCCAAACCTGTTGAGCGCCTGCTTCAGGCGCATCTTCTTGGCCACGGCCGCGGGGTCGCCGCTGAAGGACCGGGCCACGAGCGCGACGGCGAGGCCCGCGATGAGCAGGCCGATAATGGCCCACACCAGCGCGCCCATCCGCGAGCTGGAGGATTGGTACTCGTCCTCGAGGTTGTCGAAGCCCTTCTTGTCGGGGTCGCCGGCGGCCATGGATGCATCCCTCCCTTTCAGCCTTGCTTCAGGGCTGCCACCACTTCTTCTTCTCGAGCACCAAGGTGAAGACCTGGTTCTTGCGGCGCGGCACGTAGATCCGCTTCTGGAGCGTCTGGTAGCCGTCCTTCTTCAGGACCACCTCGTACATCAGCTCCGCCTTGAAGCGGACGTTGATGGGGGTGACGCCGTAGGTCTCGCCGAGCACCTTCACCGAGGCGCCCGCCGGGATGCTCACGAAGCGCGCCGAGATGGTGTCCCCGGTCTCGAGCGCGGTCTCGGTCTCGGCCCCGGCCTCGCCGGCGACCTCCGTGCCGGCGTCCGCGCTCCCCGTCGCGAGGGGCTCGGTCGGGTCGGACCCCACCGGCTCCACCGCCGCGGCCGCGGGCTCGGCCGCCGCTGCTGCCGGGCCGGCGTCGCCCTGCGGGGCCACGGCGGAGGCCAGGCCCCCGGCCGAGGCGTCGGCGCTGGGCGCCATCCCCATCAGCGCGGGCGCGACCGGAGCCAGCCACCAGGCCAGCGCTCCCAGGATTGCCACCACGCCCGCCACCACCATCGCCTTCCGGCGGCTGAAGCCCTCGGGGTACGGCTCGTCGATGAAGGTCGTGTCGAAGTGGACCTGGTGGGCGTCGGAGGGGTGGATGGGCGGCGCGGACCACGCCGGGATCGACGCGCTCTGGGCGGGGGGAGGAGCCACCGGCGGAGCGGGCTCGGCCGCGGCTGCGGGCGCAGCCCCGGAAGCCGGAGGGGCCGCAGGGTCGACGGCCGCCGGGGCCGCAGGGACGGCCGGAACCGCCGGAGCGTCGGAGGCCTTGGGGGCCGCAGGATCGACCGCGGGGGCCGGTGTGGCGGGCAGCAGGCCCGAGGCGAGCATGGCGTCGGGCTCGACCTCCTCGAGCATGATCTCGCTGCCGCGGGGGATCTCGTGTCCGGATCTGCCGGCGTGCGCGTCCTGGTCCGAGCCGGGCTTCTCGGGGACGGGCTTGGGCGGGCGCAGGCTGGTCGGCAGCACCCCGTCGCGCTCCGACAGCGTGGCGAGCCAGCGCTTGAGCTCGGTCTGGCCCGCGGGGCCATAGACCGCGCGCTGCACCCGCTCGAGATCGACCAGCATCTCCTCGGCCGACTGGTAGCGGGCCTCCGGCTGCTTCTGCATCGCCTTGTGGAGCAGGCCCACCACTTCGGGCGCGAGGTCGGGCCTGATCTTCTCGGCCGGCGGGAAGTCGGCCTGCTGCATGCGCAGCAGGATCTCCAGGTCGGTCCCGGCGCTGTAGGGCCGCCGCCCGGTGACGAGCACGTAAAGCGTGGTGCCGACCGAGAAGATGTCCGAGCGGTGGTCGAGCGGCTCGCCGCGGGCCTGCTCGGGGGACATGAAGCCCAGCTTGCCCTTCACCGTGCCGGCCAGGGTCTGCTCGCGCTTCTGGACGGCGGTGGCGATGCCGAAGTCCGTGAGCTTGACCTCGCCCTGCTCGCTGACGAGCACGTTGTGCGGGCTGATGTCGCGGTGGACGATGCCCAGCAGCTTCCCGTCGCGGCGCCGGGTGTGCGCGTAGGCCAGCCCGCGGCAGGTCTCGACCATGACGTGCAGCGCCAGCGCCGGGGGCAGCGGGACGTCGCAGGCCAGCGAGCGGGAGAGCAGCTGGTGCAGGTCCCAGCCGTCGACCAGCTCCAGCACCAGGAAGTCGCTGCCGCGCGCGGTGCCCAGGTCGAGCACCTGCACGATGTTGCTGTGCACGAGGCTCATCGCGATGTGCGCCTCGTCGACCAGCATGTTGCGGAACTTCGGGTCGACCGAGAGGACGCTGCGGATGCGCTTGATGACGATGGGGCGGTGGAAGCCCTCCGCGCCGTGCTGGGTGCCGAGATAGATCTCGGCCATGCCGCCGTCGGCGATCTTCTGCAGGACGGTGTAGCGCGCGTGGCCGGCCATTCGGGCGCCGATCGAACCATCTTTCTCGCCGGCGTGCCACCTGCGGCTCGCGCCGGCGCGGCGAAATCGCCCGTCCGCCCGCGGCGTTGGCCTGCGCCGGCGTCGCGTGCTAGACACCTCGGGGCGGCCGGGGAGGCCGGCCACGGGGAGACGGAATGGCGCCGGGCAGCAACGTCGAGTCCGAGAAGCTCCTCCAGCGCACCCTGGACTTCCTCCAGGCCGACCGGCGCATCCGCGTCGGCCTGGCGGTGCTGCTGTTGGGCGCCCTGGGGCTGGTGGCCGGCCGCTCGGCCTACAACCTCATCCCCCGCCACTACACCCTGACCATCACCGGCGGCGACATCGTCAGCAACCGCCACTTCCTCGCGCGGATCCTGCAGGCCGAGGCGCCCCGGTTCGGCCTGACGCTGATCGTGGAGCCCGTCTCCTCCGGCTCCGACGCCTTGGAGCGCGTGGCCCAGGGCAAGCTCGACGCGGCCTTCGTCCAGGGCGGGACCGAGCAGACCTACCCCAACGTCGACCACGTCGCGACGGTGATGCCGGAGCTGGTGCACCTGCTGGTCAAGCCCGGCCTCACCGGCATGGGCGACCTGAAGGGCCGGTCGATCAACATGGGGCTCAAGGGCAGCCCGCCGCGGGCCATCGCGCTGACCCTGCTGCGCTTCGCCGGCTACGCCGAGAACATCGACTACGTCGAGACCAACTTCACCGCCGAGCAGCTCTTGGCCCTGCCGCTCAAGAAGATGCCCGACGCCATCCTCACCGTCTCGTCGGTGCCCAGCTACCTCGTGGAGCTGCTGGTCAAGAAGCACCGCTACCAGGTGATGGAGATCCCCTTCCCCGAGTCGCTGGCCCTGCGCCACGGCTGGGCCGGCAACGGCACCATCCTCGCCTACACCTACGACCTGTCGCCGGTGGTCCCGGAGAAGAACATCCAGACCGTGGCGGTGAACATGCACCTGGTCGCCAACTCCAAGGCCGACCCCAAGGCCGTCGCCAGGCTGCTGGAGGTGCTCTACAGCCCGTCGGTGGAGAACCGCCTGCTGCAGCCCATCGACCCCAAGCGGATGATGATCCCCTCCGGCTTCCCCATCTCCGCGGGCGTGGACACCTACCTGCGCCGCAACGACTCGTTCCTGACCGTCGAGCTGTGGAAGCAGGCCCAGGGCGTCTTCGGCCTGGCCATGAGCTTCGCCGGCATGGCGCTGATGGTGGTGCGCTGGCTGCGCGGCAAGAAGGCCGTCGTCTTCGAGGACCCCGAGTACCACCTGCGCCTGGCCGAGGTGGTGGCGCTGGAGAAGAAGGCGCTCGCCCTGGCCGCCGGCGCGCCGGACTCCCTGGACGCCGCCGAGCTGAGGAGGATGCGCTCCCGGCTGGAGGAGCTGCGCATCGGCTTCCTGGAGCGCTACCACTCGAAGGCCAACTTCAAGGACCCGGCGCTCTTCGACCGCTGCCTGGCCGCGGTGCGCGCCTGCGACGAGCGGGTGCACCAGCTGCTCGCGCGCGCGGAGGGCCGGCCATGACCGCGGGCGCCCGCAAGGGGATGATCCTGCTGGCCGTGCTGGCCGGGCTCGGCGTCGCCGGCGCCTTCCTGCCGGTGGGCCACGCCGAGATCGACGCGCAGCCGACGCCGACCAGCCTGGAGATCCGCGGGTCGGGCGCCATGGGCCAGCTCGCCCGGGCCGTGGCCGAGCAGTTCATGAAGGAGCACGAAGGCACCATCGTCACCGTGCAGACCTGCGGCGCGCACCAGGGCCTCAAGGCGCTCATCGTCGGCACCTGCGGGATGGCGATGGGCACCGACGAGGTCCCCGAGGACCTGGAGAAGCTCGCCCTGGACACCGGGGTCAAGCTCAAGCGCACCGACCTGTACCGCGACGCCATCGTCGTCGCGGTGAACCCGCAGAACCCGGTGCGCAACCTGACCGCGCGGCAGCTGCGCGACATCTTCCGGGGCACGACGACCAACTGGAAGGACGCCGGCGGCCCCGACGCGGCCATCGAGGTGCTCACCCCGTCGACCACCTCCGCCGGCTACGAGGTCTTCAAGCGCCAGGTGCTGGGCACCGACGCGGTGATGACCCCCAAGGCCGTCCAAGTGAAGAACAAGGAGCTGCGCGCCGGGCTGCCGGTCCACGGCATCGTCTACCTCGGCCTCGCCCAGTACGTGCGCCTCAACAAGCCCGAAACCTCCGGCGGCGAAGGCAAGGCCGGCAAGGAAGCCAAGGAGAAGGAGGAGGCGCTCGCCGGCGACATCCAGGTCGACTGCGTCAGCCCCCCGCCCCCGGCGGTGCCCGCCGCCCCGGCCAAGGAAGCGGCGCCCGCCAAGAACAAGGGGAAGGACAAGGACGCCGCGCCCGCCGCAGCCCAGGGCGCGCCGGCGACGGCGATGATCATCGCCCAGGGCATCTCCATCGACGGCATCTGCCCCTCGACCGGAACCGTTCGCGACGGCAGCTACTCCATCGTCCGCAAGATGTCGCTCTATCAGCGCGACCCTGCCCCGCCGCTGGCCAGCCAGATCGTCGAGCACTTCGTCGACCCCAAGAAGGGCCAGAACCTCATCCGCAAAGACGGCAACGTCCCGGTGAACTGATGCGCGCTCCCCTGCTCACAGCGGCCTGCCTTCTCGCGCTGCTCTGCGGCGCCGGCTGCCGTCGCGACCCGCCGCCGAAGGAGACGCTGCTCATCGCCGGCAACGCGGCGCTCGCGCGCTACCTCGAGCCCCTGGTCAAGGAGTTCGTCGCGCGCAACCCCAACGCCAGCGTGGTGGTGGAGCCCGGCGGGAGCACTGCGGCGGTCATCGCGCTCAAGCGCGGGGCCATCGACGTCGCCGCCTTGAGCCGCCTGGTCGGCGCCGAGGAGGACGACGCCTACCTGCACGACTACCAGGTCTGCCGCGACGGCCTGGCGATCATCGTCCACCCGGCCAACCCGGTGACCACCCTCTCCCGCCAGCAGCTGGACGAGATCTTCAGCGGCGAGATCCTCAACTGGAAGCAGGTGGGCGGCGCCGACCTGCCCTTCGCCCCGTACGTGCGCGAAAAGACCTCGCGCTCCAGCCGGTCCTTCAACGAGCTGGTGCTGGGCGGCGACGAGCCGTTCTCCGGCGCCAAGGCCGTCGCCTCCTCCAAGGAGATGCTCGAGCACGTCGCCCAGGAGCCCGGGGCGATCGGGTTCATGACCCTGCGCCGGCAGTCCAAGGGGGCCAAGGATGGCTCCAAGGACCCGGAGGTCGCGACGATCAAGGTCGAAGGCGTGGAGATGAGCCGGGCGACCATGCTCTCCGGCCGCTATCCGCTCTCGCGAGCCTTCTACCTCGCCGTCTACATGAAGCCGCCCAAGATGGCCGAGGAGTTCGTGCAGTTCGTGCTCGGCAAGTCCGGGCAGGAGATCCTCGCCAAGGACGGCATGCTCCCCGTCCACTGATGCGCCTGCGACGGACGCCTGGCCCTGGCGGCCGCTGCGCTCGCCACGCTCGCGGCCGCGCCGCCGACGTCGATTCGTCAGCGACGCTCGAGCCGGGCAAGGAAGGCGAGCACGTCCGTCGCGCCCGAGCTGCTCGACGCGATCCTGGGCAAGAGCCGGCTGCCCCTGCTGCTGTGCGGGACGCACTCGGCCCACGTGCGCCTGCAGAACCGCTCGACCTCGGTTCAGTCCTTCAAGCCCCTGGAATTGCGGGAGATCTCGCTCCTGGATTCCGCGCGTCGGAGGACCACCGGCGAAGGGATGGTCCTGCTGGAGCCCCAGCCCAGGGTCCCCAGGAGCTATGAGGCGTTGCCGGCCGGCGGGAAGATCGACCTGACGCTGCTGTTCGGCCAAAAGGGCGCGCCGGCCAGCCTGGAGGAGTTGCGGCTGGCCATGCCGCGCGCGAAGGGATACTTCTTCCTGCTGGTGGATGGCTCGTAGGGGACGCGAGAGATGGCTTTCACGGACTATCGCCAGGTCTCGGCGCTCCCCCTCGAAGAGGTGCGGGCGCTGCTCGCCGGCGGCGAGCCCGTCGAGCGGGTCTGGGCGATCTGGTCCCTGGCGCTCACCTCCGCCTCCACCGTCGCCGCCGAGCTGAAGACGGTCGTCGGCGCCGAGCCCTCCGCCGGAGTGCGCCGGCATGCCGCCACCGTCCTCGCCGGGCTGGGAGAGCGCGACACGCTGGCCTCGCTCGCGAGGTTGGATCCCGACTCGTCCGTGCGCTCGTCGGCCTGCCGCCTGCTGGCACGGATCTCCCCGGTCGACGACGAGCGCGCTTGGGACCTCTTGGTCCAGGCGCTCGGCGACGCGCGGCAGCGCGACGTGCAGATGGCGGTGATGGACGGGCTGACCGAGAAGTCGCCGCAGCGCGCCTGGGAAGGGTGCCTGCTGGCGCTCAGGAGCGACGTGCTGGAGCTGCGCTGCGCGGCGCTCGAGGCGGCCATCCGGCGCGGATTCGCCCGCGGTCGCTTCACGCCCGAGATGCTCGAGCTGCTCCTGGGCGAGCGGGACCCGGGCCTGCGCAACCGGCTGCTGACGCACTGGATCGACGTGGAGGGCGCCGACGCCGTCGCCGCCGGCCTCGCCAAGGCGCCCAGCCGCATCGTCCTGCACTTCCTGGAGATCGCGAAGGGCCGCAAGCCCGAGCCGACCTGGCCCGCGCTCTTCCCGCTCGCGCAGCGGCACGACCCGGAGATCGACGAGCGCCTGGCCGCGCTCGCCCGCGCCCCCCTGGACTGGATGATGGAGGTCGTCACGCGCTCCCTCGTCCCCGAAGCCGAGGAGGAGACCGCGACCCGCAAGCTCCAGCGGGCGGCGCTGCACTGCGTCTCGCGGCTGGAAGAGGAGCTGCCGCTGGCGGGAGCCGAGGCGCTCGGCTACGAGGGCCTCACGGTCGCCAAGGCGCTGCACGACGTGGTGGTGCGCGCGCTCGGGGACGCCAACGCCGAGGCCGAGCACCGGCGCGTCGAGCCCGACGAGGAGACCGACTCCGACTTCTGGGGCGACGATCAGGAGATGATCGTCGGCGAGAGCCTGTTGCCGGACCTCAAGCGGCTCATCGTCTGCCTGGACCAGTGACCGAGAACAGCCCGCGGGAGGGCTCCAGATGGCCGAAGGCGTGCTCCTCGAGGACGTCTCGCCGAACGGGAACGTGATCGCCCGGGTCGAGCAGGACGAGCGCTGCGCCTACTTCTACCTGGCGGGCGAGGCCGGCGGGCCGTTCGGCATGCGCTCCTGCTGGGTCCGCAACCTCGCGAAGGCGCCCGAGAAGCTGGACGCCGAGGCCATGAAGGGCGGCGAGGCGCCGATGCTCCCCGCCCCGGCCTGCGCCCACCCCGACGGCGCCAAGGCGCTCGCCGCCAACGACCTGCGCGTCGTCTGGTTCGAGGAGGGCGACGCCGCGGCGCTCTACGAGGGCGAGGCCGTCCTGGCCATCATCCCGGGCTGGAGCGGGCTGAAGGGCTTCGAGGGCTACGCCCGCGACTGCCGCGCCAAGACCCCGTTCTGCTGGCCCCTGCCCCCCGACAGCCCGCTCCTGCCGCGGCTTAAGCGCGCCGCGCAGTTCTGGGCCGAGTGGCGCGGCGGCGCGCTCTGGCAGCCGTTCCAGCAGGCCGGCGTGGCCGCCATCGAGGCGGCGCTGGGCAAGTCGCTCAACTGCTACTCCATCGACGGCGGCGAGTGGCCGCCCAAGGCGCTGGTGCGCGTGCCCCGCGAGGGCGCGACCGTGCTGGCGAGCTGCGGGGTGAGCATCCGGCCGCAGCCGAAGATCGACCTCGCGGACGGCGCCGCCGCGGCGCATCGAGCTGGCGATGGCGGTGGAGAGCGCCTACTTCGACCGCGCGCCGAAGGCGTTCCTGGGCTGGCTGGCGGGGCTGTGCGAGCTGCCGTGGGCCACCTTCCGCTGGCTGGGCTCGGGGATGGTCATCCCCTGCGAGGCGCTGCCGATGACGCCGACGGGCGTGCGCTTCGAGGCCGCGCTGCTGGCGGCGGCTCCCCAGGGCGCCCCGGCGATCGCCTATCCGGCCTATCGCGGCGACGCGGTCCAGCTGCTCTGGGCCATCCCGGTCACCGCCAAGGAGTGCGAGCTGGCGGAGAAGGATGGGAGCCCGGCGCTGGTCGAAAAGCTCTGCGCCGACGGCAAGGGATGGGTCCTGCGCTACCGGGACCCGGTGGCCTGACCGCACGTCCTTCGCGAATCGAAGTCCCCGCCCACTCTCGGGAGAGCGTCCGGCCTCGGCGCGGAACGGGATGGGGATGAGTGAGTGAGGAGGGGCCACGCGGAGGACTGCGCGCGCTCCGCACCTCGTGGAGATCCAGAGCCGGATTGAGCGACAATGGCTGCTCCCTCTCGCCTTCGAGCCCGAGATGCCGCACGTGCCGGTCCTGGTGGCGTTGACCTCCCTGCTCGCCGGGGCTGCGCTCGTCGCGCCGCCTCCGCCGCCCGTCGAGGCCGAGGCCGCCGCGCGCCGCCAGCAGATCGAGGCGCTGCAGAAGGCGGTGCAGTCCGGGAAGGCCGACGTGGAGAGCCAGCGCAAGCTGGGCGACCTCCTGCTCGAGGAGCACTTCGCGCTGGAGACGCCGGCTGCCGGCGCGCCGCAGGCCCAGGCCGCCGCGCAGCAGTACCGCACCGTCCTCGTGGCGCAGCCCGCCTACGCCAAGGTCGACGAGGTGCTGCTCTCGCTGGGCGAGGCGCTGCGGCAGGCCGGCGACGCCAAGGAGGCGATGGCGGCCTGGCGCCGGCTGCTCGAGCGGTTCCCCAAGTCGAAGGCCGCTGCCGATGCCTGGCTGGGCATCGCCCGGCTCGTCCACGAAGGCTCGCGCGAGCCATCGCGGCTGGCCGAGGCGCAGGAGGCGCTGGAGAGAGCGCTCAAGCTCAAGACCACCGAGCCCATCGCCGCGCACGCGCTGCTGGCCAAGGTGGACGACGAGCTGGGCGAGGGCGCCGGGGCGCTGGAGCACCTGGCGGTGACGGTGGACCTCGCGGAGAAGGACGAGCCGGAGACCGCCCAGGAGGCGCGCAAGGAGTTCGTGGCGGTGTACGCGCGCGCCGGGGACCCGCTCAAGGCCATCGCGGAGATCAAGAAGGTCGGCGGGACGCAGCACTCCTGGGACATGCTCGCGGCCCTGGCGAACGCCTACCACGAGCTCGGGCGGACCGCGGATTCGACCCGGCTCTTCCAGCAGCTGATGAAGGAGCGGCCCGCGTCGCCGGACGTGCCCTTGTTCCGCTGCCGGCTGGTCGGCTACCTGATGCGCGGCAGCGACAAGAAGGCGATTCTCGAGGCGGCGCGGGAGCTTGCGGGCTCCATCCGCAAGGTCGAGGCCGAGGGCGACTTCACCCGCGAGGCCGACCGGCGGTCCATCGCCGAGGCCCGGAAGAAGTCCGACGGCATGCTGCACAACCTGGCGACCACCTGGCACGAGGCGGCGCAGGGATCCGGGGACCCGGCGGACGTCACGGACGCCGAGCAGATGTGCAGCCTGTACCTGAAGCTCTTCCCGGAAGACCCGCCCTCGGACCTGCGGCGCTGCAGCGAGGGCTATTGACGCAGCGGCAAGCTTCCACGGCTGCCGGCACTCGGGCGAACTTTTCCATTGGCGCGGAGAGCGGGCTGGGTTAAGAAAGCGCGCTCGCCGGTCAACCGGACGGCGGGAACGAATCACGGTGGGTATAGCTCAACTGGCAGAGCACGGGACTGTGGCTCCCGGGGTTGTGGGTTCGAGCCCCTCTACCCACCCTTCAGCACCTTCGAGGCCGTCGACGCGGTAGGTAGCCGGGGGCCAACTCCCAAGACAAGCGCCCGTAGCTCAACTGGATAGAGCGTTGGGCTTCGAACCCAAAGGCTGCCCGTTCGATTCGGGCCGGGCGCACTTCCCCAAAGCACCGGGGATCGTTGGGTTTCGGTCGTGGCTCAACCCGCCCTCGAGGGTCGCGCTGGCCCTCGGGTGAGTGGCGCGGGAAACCGAAGCCGGCCGTGGCTCCAGGCTCGACTGCCTCAGGTCGAGCCGCGAGGCAGTTCGTGAACATCCCCAGTACCGCGGCTAGGCTGCTGCCATGATTCCCGAGCGCGCCCGCTGGGCCCCTGCCCTCCTCTTCCTTCTCGCCTGCGCGTGCAGCCCGCCGCCGGCGTCGCCTGCGGACGGCGGCGAGAATCCTGTCGACGCCTCGGCCCTCGGCACGGACGCTGCGAGCGTGCCCTCCGACGCCTCTGGCCTGCCCGACGCTTCGGGCGTGGCCCCCGACGCCTCCGCACTGCCCGACGCCGCGGGAGACGCCCCCGACGCCGCTGGCCTTCCCGACGCCGGCGAGCAGGACGGCGGATCGAGCGATGCCGGTGCGTGTCCGGGGCAAGGCGGCTACCCCGCCGTCGATCCCGCCCACGCCTACGCCGACCTCGAAGGCCTGCGCGACCAGGCGCTGCGCGACGCGCTCTTCGGCCTGGTCAAGGACCACGTCTCCCTCACCTACAACGACGCCCGCCGGGCGATCCGCGACACCGTCGACAACCACGGCGGACAACTCGAGTGCATCTACACCGGGCTCACGCTCGAAGCGGCCACCGCCTTCACCAGCGGGATGAACGTCGAGCACACCTGGCCGCAGAGCGAGATGGGCGCGGCCCTCGCCCAGGGCGAGGCCGACCTGAACCACCTCTTCCCGAGCGAGAGCGACTTCAACCTGCGAAGGAGCAGCTGGCCCTTCGCCGACACCGCCTGCGACGCGCGCGGGGACTGCCTCTGGTCCAAGGGCGGCAGCAACATCGACTACGCTCCCGGCTCCACGTCCGACCGGATCGTCGAGGTCCGCCCCGAGCGCCGGGGAGATGTCGCGCGCGCCCACTTCTACTTCTCGGTCCGCTACGAGCTGCCCATCGACGCGGCGGAGGAGCGAGTGCTGCGCTGCTGGAACTGGAGCGATCCGCCGGACGCAGAGGAGCGCGCGCGCAACGGACGGGTCGAGGCGATCCAGACCAAGCGCAACCCCTTCGTCGATCGACCGGACTTCGTCGAGCGAATCGCCGACTTCTGAGATCGGCCCGGCGAGGCCCCGGCACGGTGCCGAGGCGCGACCCGGGCGGGTGGCAGGATCGGGCCGCTTCGCTGCGCCGGTGGACTGGCCCTCCGAGCCCCGAAAGGTCGTGCCGCCGAGCCGCTGTCGGCTCGGGCAACCGGCTTGCTGAGGACCTGCCCGCCCGAGCGCGCTGCCGCCGTCACTCCGGCCCCCCAAATGTGGCGTGCCGTCGGGCCCCTTCAGGGACTAGGTGCCAGGGTGTCGCCGGCAGTGACCGTGCAGCGTGACCTTAGTGACCTTCGGGGGGCCGATGAGTCCAGTTCGCGAAGATGTAGTGATCCTCCATCACTTCTACGAGCACGTCCGCCGTACTCCCGACCGGGTCTACATGACCCAGCCCATGGGCGGGGGCCGAACCGAGGACTTCACGTTCGCCCGCACGCTGGACGAGGCGAAGCGCATGGCCTCCTACTTGCGCTCGCTGAACCTGCCGCCGCGCAGCAACATCGCGATCGTCTCCAAGAACTGCTCCTACTTCGTCATCGCCGACCTGGCGATCTGGATGACCGGCCACGTCTCGGTGGCGATCTACCCGACGCTCAACGCCGACACGACGCGCTTCATCCTCGAGCACAGCGAGGCGAAGCTCCTCTTCATCGGAAAGCTCGACGCGTTGACGGAGGTCGCCAAGGCCATCCCGGCGGGCCTGCCCTGCGTCGCGTTCCCGCTGGCGCCCAAGACCGACTTCCCGCAGTGGAGCGAGATCATCGCCAGGCACCCGCCCATTCCAGACGAGCCGCGGCGCCAGCCCGACGACTGGTCGCTGATCATCTACACCTCGGGCAGCACCGGCCGGCCCAAGGGCGTGGTGCACTCCTTCGCGAGCATCTCGGTCCCCACCCACGGAATCGTGAAGCTCCTCGGCATCCGGTCGGACGACCGCTACCTGTCCTACTTGCCGATGGCCCACGGGATGGACCGCTGGCTGTCGGAGTGCGTGTCGATGGCCGCCGGGTCGCACCTGTTCTTCGCGGAGAGCCTGGAGACGTTCATCGCGGACCTGAAGCGCGCGCGCCCGACGTTCTTCCTTTCGGTGCCGCGGCTGTGGCTCAAGTTCCAGCAGGGCGTGTTCGCCAAGATGCCGCCGCACAAGCTCGCCCGCCTGCTGAAGATCCCGATCCTCCGGGGCGTGGTGAAGCGGAAGATCCTCGCCAACCTCGGGCTCGACCACGTCCGCTTCGCCGGCAGCGGGTCGGCGCCGATCCCCGCGGACGTCCTGCAGTGGTACCGCGACCTCGGCCTGGAGCTGCTCGAGGGCTACGGGATGAGCGAGAACTTCAACTACTCGCACGTCACCCGGCCCGGCCACGGTCTGTACGGGTACATCGGCCACCCCTACGACGAGGTGGAGTGCAAGCTGGGCGAGGAGGGCGAGGTCCTGGTGAAGAGCCCGGGGACGATGGTCGGCTACTACAAGGAGCCCGAGCTGACCCGGGAGAGCTTCACTCCCGACGGCTTCCTCAAGACGGGCGATCGCGGCGAGATCTCGCCCGACGGCCAGCTGCGGCTCACCGGCCGCGTCAAGGAGCTCTTCAAGACCAGCAAGGGCAAGTACGTCGCGCCCGTGCCCATCGAGAACCGGATCAACAGCAACCACAGCATCGAGCTGAGCTGCGTGGCGGGTTCGGGCCAGCCGGCGACCCACGCCGTGCTCCAGCTCTCCGAGAGCCTGCGCCCGAAGCTCTCGGACCCGGCGGTGCGTGCCGAGCTGACCAAGGACCTCGAAACCCTGCTCGACGAGATCAACCGCGAGGTGATGGGCTTCGAGCGGCTGGCCTTCGTCGCGGTCGCCCGCGAGCCCTGGACCATCGAGGGCGGGCAGCTCACCCCCACGATGAAGATCCGCCGCTCGGTCATCGAGAAGCAGTACGAGCCCCTGCTGGACCGCTGGTACTCCACCGGGCAGAAGGTGATCTGGCAGGAGTAGTCGGCGGGCCTCGGCCAGGCTCCTCGCGCCGCGCCTGCCCTCCGGTTGACGCCCGTCCCCCTTTGGACAATGGTGCCCCCTTCTTCCGGGGGCCGGAGGCGCGGTAGCGATGTCGTTTCGCCAGACAGCCAGCATGCTCTTCGCCTTGAGCCTGCTGCTGCTCGTGTCCCACCTGCTCGGCGAGCTCTTCAAGCGCTACAAGCAGCCAGCGGTCGTCGGGGAGATCCTCACCGGCATCCTGCTCGGGCCCACGCTCTTCGGCCGCTTCAGCTCGCTCTACACGACGCTGGCGAAGGAGATCGCCCCGTTCATCTCGGGCTTCAACACCTTCGCCTTCATCCTCTTCTTGTTCGTGGCCGGCACCGAGCTGCCCATCATCCAGATCAAGGCGCAGAAGTCGAAGGCGGTCTGGGTCGGCATCGCCGGCATCGTCCTGCCCTTCTCGCTGGGCATCGCGACGGCCATGGCCTTCCCCAGCCTCTTCGTCGCCAGCAGCGTGCACCCGTACATGAGCTACCTGTTCTTCGGGATCGCTCTGACCATCTCCGCGCCGCCGATCATCGCGAAGGTGCTGATCGACCTGAAGATCATCGACTCGCAGATCGGCGTCATCGGCATGACCGCCGGCCTGATGGACGACTTCCTGGGCTGGCTGGTGTTCGGGGTGATCGTCTCGGTGACCGCGACCGGTGACGGCAGCTGGCCGCTGAGCTGGGTCATCGTCGGCGCCTGCGCGTACATGGTGTTCCTCTTCACCCTCGGCAAGACGCTCCTCTACAAGCTCCTGGCCGTCGTCCGCCCGCACCAGGTGCTCACCTTCTGCGTCCTCACCGCGCTCTGCTCGGCGGCCATCACCGAGGGCATCGGCATCCACTCCTTCATCGGCGCGCTGGCGGCGGGCATCGTCCTGGGCGGCTCGCCGCACCTGCGCATCGAGACCAAGGGCAAGCTCAAGGACGTGGTCATGGGCGTCTTCGCCCCGGTGTTCTTCGCCGGCATCGGCCTGAACGTCGACTTCGTCAAGAACTTCGACCTGGCGCTCTGCGCCATCGTCCTCGTCGTCGCCTGCGCCGGGAAGATCCTGGGCGCGGCCGGCGCGGCGCGGCTCTTGGGCGTGCCCTCGCGCGACGCCTGGGCCATCGGCTTCGCGGTCAACGCCCGCGGCGGCATCGAGATCGTCCTGGGCGCCGTCGCGCTGGAGCGCGGCCTCATCGGCGCGCAGCTCTTCGTGGCGCTGGCCTTGATGGCGATGATCACCTCCCTGATGACCGGCACTTCGCTCGCCTTCCTGTTGAGGAAGCCTGCGAGCGCCGCCGCTGCCGAAGATGCCGAACCGTCCCTGGGGCAGACGGGGACCTGAATGGGGGCGTCCAGCGCCCCGTCCTTCCTGATGTTTTGGGCCGCGTGCTAGGGTTTCGCCAATGGAACAGTCGCTCGAGCAGCAGATCAAACAGCGCCTCGTCGAGACGCTCGAGCTGGGCATCGGTCCGGACAAGATCGACGACCTGCTGCCGCTCTTCGGCGCCGGTCTGGGCCTGGACTCCGTGGACGCGCTCGAGGTGTCGGCGATGCTCTCGCTGCACTTCAACGTGGAGATCGCCGACCGCGAAGCCGCCAAGGAGATCCTGGCGAACGTCGGCGCCATTGCCCGCTTCATCCGCCAGCAGCAGCAACAGCCACCGCTGGCGCACTAGCGCTTCCCCCTCCCGCCGCGGCGGCGGCTCCGATCCCGATCGATGCCCCACCTCGAGGCCGCCCTCCACGTCCTGCTACTGCTGGCCGTGGTCATCGGCCTGGGCCGCGCCCTGGCCTGGCCCATGCGGAGGCTCGGCCAGCCGGCGGTCATGGCCGAGGTGCTCGCGGGGGTCCTGTTGGGCCCTTCGATCCTGGGCGCGCTGGTGCCTGGGGCGAACGAGTGGCTCCTGCCCGCCCCGGCCGCCCTGCCGATGGAGCTGCTGGCCGACGCCGGCGTGGTGCTCTACCTCTTCCAGGTCGGCCTGGAGGTCGACGGAACGGCGCTCCGGGCGCAGGCCCGCAGCCTGGGCATGATCGCGGCCGGCAGCCTGGTGATGCCCTTCGTGCTGGGCCTGGCGGTCGCGCCGCTGCTGTGGCCCCAGCTCGCCGGCAGCCGTGCGCAAGCCCCGCTGTTCTTCCTCTTCGTCGCGGTCGCCATGTCGGTCACCGCCTTCCCCGTGCTCGCCCGGCTCCTCTCCGACCAGGGCCTGACCCGGACCCGCCTCGGCCAGGTCGCCCTGGGCGCCGCCGCGCTGGCCGACGTCGCGGCCTGGGGCCTGCTCGCCATCGTCGCGGCGCTGGCTCAGCGCGAACCGGGCCGCGCCTGGCTCACCCCCGGCCTGTTCGTCCTGTTCCTGGCCGGCATGGGCATCCTCGGCCGTCCGCTGTTGGCGAGGTTGTCCCGGCGCACCGAGCGGCCCGCGGTAGTGGCGCTGCTCGTCCTGGCGGGGCTCGGAGCGTGGGCGACCGATCGCATCGGCGTCCACGCGGCCTTCGGGGCCTTCGTCGTCGGCCTGCTGGTGCCGCACGACAGCCCGCTGGCCCGGCGGATCAACGACCGCATCCCCGGGTTCGTCTCCCGCGCGCTGATGCCGGCCTTCTTCGCCTGGTCGGGCCTGCGCACGCACCTGGGCCTCATCGACGACTGGCAGGGCTGGCTGGGCTGCCTGGGGCTGGTGGTCGTAGCGGTGGTGGGCAAGGTGGGCGGGACGCGCCTGATGGCCTCCCGGGCGAAGCTCGACGCCCGCGAGGGCCTGGCGCTGGGCCTGCTCCTCAACACCCGCGGCCTGGTCGAGCTGGTGGTCCTGAACGTGGGCCTGGACCTCGGCCTGCTCTCCCCGCGCCTGTTCGCGATGCTGGTGGTCATGGCCCTGGCGACCACCTTCTCGACCGTGCCGCTGCTTCGCCGGTTCACCCCCGAGTTCCTGCATCCAGGGGCCGGCTGAGACGCTCGTCCACGCCTGCCCACCGCCTGTCCAGGAGAGGGTGTGGCGGGGTGCCATGCCCAAAAAGACAGTGTCCTTTAGCGCACTTGACACCGGACAGACCGTCGAGGAACCTCTGCCGCGGCGCATCAAATGGTTGGGGAGGCCGCAGTAAAACCAGAGCCTGGTGACCACATGGAAATCCGACCCGTCGACGCGAATTTCAGCCAGTTCGAGCTGGCCAGCAACTTCCAGCCGCAGGATGCGACCGTCTGCATCCCGGTCTCGAACGGCGTGCAGCAGCGCTACTTCTTCATGAACATGAAGACGGGCAAGGGGTTGAAGATCAAATACCCCTCGAAGAACGGCCTGGCCTCGAAGGAGGCGCTCCACTACCTGGAGCACCTGTGCACCTTCGCGATGAACCCGAACCACTACCTCTTCCCGCGCCTGCGGGTGGCGCTGCGCAAGTTCCACAACGGCATCTCGTTCTTCGAGGTCCTCTACAAGGTCCTCAAGCCGCACGGGGTGACCTACATCGGCAACGAGCGCTTCCTCGTCTCGCTGTGGTCGGCGTCCATCTACTACGTCATCGACCTCAAGCAGAAGCGCATCGAGATGCACATGGAGGACTGCGACCGGCGCGAGGTCTTCTCGACCTACCAGTACTTCGACGACGAGTCGGGCAAGACCTACTACGCCACGCAGATGGGCGTGGACGAGTTCTACAAGCACGACAAGGAAGCCATCCACTTCAACGTGCCGGTGAAGATCAAGACCTACGACTGGAAGAACGACGAGATCCAGGAGATCTGGCGCGGCGACTTCGACACCGACACGCACTACATGCAGATGAACAAGGACAAGCGCTACCTGGCGCTGATGAACTTCGGCGACTTCTACGACGAGAAGCACAACGTCATCCCGTCGAAGATCCTCGTGCTCGACCTGAAGACCAAGAAGGAGACCTGGGTCGACAACACCGGCTGGTCGCCCTCGGGCCACGTGGACTGGGACCCCTGCGACCCCGAGACCGCCTACTTCAGCTGCCACAACGGCGTCATCGGACCGCAGAAGAGCCCGTGGACGTTCCTGAAGAAGAAGCAGTACCACTGGAACATCTACGGCCCGGCCTCGGTGCACAAGTTCCGCATGACCAAGACCGGCATGAAGCGCGTGGGCCTCTTCACCCACCCGACGATGGAGCGGCTGACCATCCACAAGGTCTTCATGCACCGCGGCCAGAAGCTCTTGGCCTGCACCGGCTTCCCGAACAACCTGTACATCGCCTGCGCCGAGAAGATGGAGCTGATCAAGCACATCAAGCTCACCGCGCCGTGCGGCTGCGGCGCCCCGACGAGCAAGCCCACGGTGATGGGCAGCATGTATCCCTCGCCCGACGGCGAGAAGATCTACTGCTCCACGGCGATGAACGAGAAGGGCGCGCTGCAGGTCGTCGACGTCGAGTCCGGCAAGACCGAGTTCACGCAGGACCTCGGCACCGTCTGGGACCCCTTCAACCACATGACCGCGGTCCCCACCACCGCGTGGTAGTCGCCGGCCACTGAGTCGAACCTCGCGCCGCCGGGCTGCTCACGCGGCCCGGCGCGCGCACGTCTGAAGCCTGGAGAAGAGATGATCCGCGTCGACGATCGCGAAGTGGGGCTGGAGGAGCTGGCGGCGGTCGCCGGCGGGGAGAAGGTGGAGCTCTCGACCGACGAGCGCTGGCTCTCCCGCATGCGCCGCAGCCGGGCCATCCTGGACGCCTCGCTCTCGCAAGGGCAGGCGGTGTACGGCGTGTCGACCAACGTCGGCAACCGCTCCTCCGTCGGCGTCACCAACACCCTCGACGCCCACGCCCGCATGCTGGTGCAGCACCACGGCTGCGGGGTGGGCGCGCCGCTCACGGTCGAGGAGGCGCGAGCCGTCACCTTCACCCGGCTGGTGAGCCTGGCCAAGTGCTACTCCGCGGTGCGCGTGGAGCTGCTCGAGGCCCTCTGCAAGCTCCTCAACGCGGGTGTGACCCCCGTGATCCCGAAGCTCGGCTCGGTCGGCGCCTCGGGTGACCTGACGCCGCTCTCGTACGTCGCCGCGGTGCTGATGGGTGAGCGCGAGGCCATCTACCGCGGCGTGACGCTGCCCGCCGCCGAGGCCCTGAAGCGCGCGGGGCTGGAGCCCTTCCCCTTCGCGCACAAGGAGACCATCTCGCTGATGAACGGCACGTCGGTGATGGCCGCCCTGGCCGCGCTGACGGCGCTGCGCTTCGAGCGATCGATCGTCATGGGCGAGCGGGCCACCGCGCTGGCCGGCGAGATCCTCTTCGCGCGCTCCGGCGCCTTCCACCCCACCGCCCACAAGATCAAGCCGCACCCTGGCCAAGTGGCCAGCGCCGCGGCGATCGCCGGCGCGATGCAGGGCAGCGGCCTCGTCGACCAGCTCAAGCAGGGCCGCATCATCCAGGACCCCTACTCCATCCGCTGCGCCCCGCAGATCCTCGGCGCCGCGCGCGACGCGCTCGACTGGGCCAAGGTCTGCCTGCGGCGCGAGCTGAACAGCGTCAACGACAACCCCATCGTGGACCCGGACACCGAGCAGATCCTCTTCGCGGGCAACTTCTACGGCGGCCACGTCGCGCTGGCCATGGACCTGCTGAAGATCGCCGCGGCGAGCGTCGCCGACCTCGCCGACCGCCAGTTCGCGCTGGTGCTCGACTCGCGCTTCAACCTGGGCCTGCCCGAGACGCTGGTCTCCTACCCCGGCAACGGGGTCAAGGGCATGGAGCTGACGACGACCGCCCTGACCGCCCTGGCCGCGCAGCGCTCCACCTCCGACACCATCCAGTCGCGCTCGACCGAAGTGGGCAACCAGGACAAGGTCAGCATGGGCCTGAACGCCGCGGTGAACGCCGGCGAGATCGTGACGATGGTCCAGCAGGTGCTGGCGACGCACCTCATCGCCCTGTCCAACGCCGCCCGCGTGCGCGGCGAGGAGAAGCTCTCCGCCGCGGGGCGCGCGCTGCTCGAGGAGATCCGCAAGCGGTCGCCGGTGCTCGAGGCCGACCGCCGGCTCGACCTGGACATCGCCGCGCTCGCCCACCACATCGACGCAGGAGCCCGCGCATGAGCACCGAGCGCACCGTCCCGAAGATCCCTCTGGAGAACCGCGAGGCCGTCTTCCTGGTCGAGGACGGCCAGGAGTGGACCGGCGAGCGCATCCTCAAGCTCGCCGCCCGGATCGCCTCTGCGCTGCCGGAGAAGTCCTCCGGGCACGGCGTCGTCGGCGTCAGCTCGCCGTCCGCGGGCTTCATCCTCGCCGGCGTGCTCGCCGCCTGGAAGCTGGGCCGCGCGCCGCTGCTCCTCGACCCGAGCCTGAAGGCCGAGCCCGAAGCGGTGCTCAAGCGCTACCCGGGCCTCGCCATCGCCGCCGACGCGCCCGGCCCCATCCCCGGCCGCACGATCGTGACCGAAAACGCCTCGGCCAGTCCCCTCGACCCGGTCTGGCCCGCGGGCGAGCAGGTGGCGGCGCTCTTCTTCACGTCCGGCTCGACCGGCGAGGCGAAGATCGTCCAGAAGACCGCGCGGCAGCTCTTCAAGCAGATGGAGGCGGAGCTGGAGTGGCTGGGCGTGCCCAAGGACCTGAGCCTCTTGAGCCTGGCGCCCCCGTTCCACATCTTCGGCTTCGTGTACGGCCTGTTCCTGCCGCTGCAGGGGCGCGGCCGCGCCTCCTTCTCACCCAAGGGCCTGCCCGCGCTGTGGATCGCCGCGATGCGCGAGCGCCGGCCCAGTCTGGTAGTGGGGGTGCCCTTCCACTACCGCACGCTCGCCGCGCACACGAAGGAGCCGCTTCCCGAGAGCTTCTACTTCTCTTCCGGGGCGCCGCTGACCCCGGACATCGACGCCGCGTTCAAGGAGAAGACCGGCCGGGCGATCACCCAGGGCTACGGCTCGACGGAGACCGGTGGCATCGCCAAGCGGGTCGGCTTCGGAGCCTGGCACCCGTTCCCCAAGCTCGAGTGGAAGATCGCCGAGGAGGACGGCCGGCTCGTCGTCCGCTCGCCGTGGCAGGAGCAGCCAAGCGAGTGGCACGTCTGCGACGACGTGGTGGCCAAGGAAGGCGACGGCTTCGTGCTCTTGGGCCGCGCAGACTCCGTGGTGAAGGTCGCCGGCAAGCGCTTCTCCACCGACGAGGTGGTGACCGCGGCGCAGGCCGTGCCCGGCATCTCCGAGGCGGCGGCGGTGACCTACGAGCGCTTCGGAGAGAACGCCGTGGCCCTGTTCGCAGCGAAGGCCGAGGGCAGCGACGTCGACTCCGCGAAGCTGCGCGAGGCGCTCTCGGCGAAGCTGGCGCCGTTCAAAGTGCCGCGGACCATCGAGGTGGTGGCGAGCTTGCCGAGGCTGAGCAACGGGAAGGTGGACAAGCAGAAGCTGAAGAGCGGCTTGCCGGGCAAGTAGGCGGGGGGGCTGGAAGAAGAGGGAAGAAGAAAGCCCGCCCCCTACCCCTCCCAATCGTGCCGACTTCAGCGCTCTGCCTCGAACGACCCGGGGCAGTTCTCGATACTGGTCGCTCCGGCCCACCAGGGAGGGGCGATTCACTCTGCTCGTCGCGAGCTCCTCGGAACTCGGGACTGATCTATCTGGAAGATCCTTCGCCGAGTTCCTCCAAGGATCGCCGAAGGCAGCCCACGCTCTCCCCTCCCTCGCAGGACGGAGCGCCAGCCGCCTCGAAAAGCAGAGGGCCGATCAAGGCAGATTGTGGGCGTCAGCAAGAATGGGAGGGGCGGGGGGCGGGCCTTTCCTTCTTCCCTCCCGCTGTTCGCAGCGAAGGCCGAGGGCAGCGACGTCGACTCCGCTCCAAGTAGGCGGGTGGGCTGGAAGAAGAAGGAAGAAGAAAGCCCGCCCCCTACCCCTCCCAATCGTGTCGGCTTCAAGCGCCCTGCCTCGAACGACCCGGGGCAGTTCTCGATGCTGGTCGCTCCAGCCCACCAGGGAGGGGCGATACACTCTGCTCGTCGCGACCTCCTCGGAACTCGGGACTGATCTATCTGGAAGATCCTTCGCCGAGTTCCTCCAAGGATCGCCGAAGGCAACCCACGATCTCCCCTCCCTCGCAGAACGGAGCGCCAGCCGCCTCGAAAAGCAGAGGACCGCTCAAGGCAGATCGCAGGCGTCAGCAAGAATGGGAGGGGCGGGGGGCGGGCCTCTCCTTCTTCCCTCCCCCTCAGATCATCGCCACCGCTTCAATCTCGACCAGCAGGTTGTCCCGGCACACGTCGGCGATGAGCGGCACCCCGGGAATCTTCGGCACCCGCAGCCGCCGCGTCGCGCTCTGGTACGCCTCGAACACCGCCGCGTCCTTGCAGAACACGGTGGCCTGGCACAGGTGCTCGAGCCCGCCGCCCTGGTCCTCGAGGATGGCGGCGATGGCGATGAGCGTGTCCAGGCACTGCGCTTCGCGCTCGCCCAGGTGCGTCGTCGCGCCCGCGGCGTTGATGGACGCGGTGCCGGAGATGAAGACCGTCTTGTGGCCGTCGCTCTCCAGCACCACCGCGCGCGAGAACGCCGAGCCGTACGAGAAGGCCTTGTCCTGGCGCGGCGTCTTGATGACCGGCTTGACGGCCAGGCTGCTCTTCTTGCCCAGCTCCACCGCCAGCACGTCCATCAGGCACTCTTCCTGGCCGCTGCGCGCCTGGATGCCGGTGGAGGCCGGGAAGATGGAGCCCTCGCTCGCCGAAAGGCCGACGCGGCCGTAGTGCGTGTTGCGCACCCGGTTGAACTCGCCGTACCAGTCGAGGATGCGCGACAGGTAGATCCAGGTGCGCGGCACGTCCTTGTAGGTCAGCTTGTGCTCGGCCAGGGACGCGGCGGCGTTCTCGAACATCTGCTGGGCCTGGCACGACGGGCAGTCGCGCAGCTTGCCGTCCGGGCCCCGGCCGTCGATGGCCGCGAAGTGCAGCAGCTGGTAGTCCGGCCCGGTCCAGCGCCGGCCCACGGGCGCGCCGTCCTTCTCCAGCGTCGTGATCAGCTTCTCGCCCGCCTTCTTCGGCGAGGCGCCCCAGATCTGCAGGCCGGCGAACGAGCCGCCTTCCGCCGGCGGGCCCTCCAGGAACGTCACCGGCACCTGGGCGTCCAGGTCGCGCCGCGCGTACTCCTCGCGGCGGGCGGCCAGGATGGCCTCGCGCTGCGGGCGCAGGCCGTAGACCTTCTCCTGCATCACCTGGACGTTCTTCTCGGCGAGCACCTTCGCGGCCTCGGCGAAGACGGCCCTGGCCTCGGCCGGCCCGGCCTTGGCGGCCGCCGGAGTCCCGGTCAGGAACCACTCGGTGTGCGTGGGGTGCTCGGTGCTGCGGGCGGTGAGAGGGGCCTGGTCGCTCATGTCGATGTCTTGGGTAGCGCGTTGCCGACGGGGTCGGTGAGAACGGGGGCCGGCAGGTGTCCGGGAGCCCTGCCGCCCGAGGCGGGGGTGATCTTCGCCCGGTCCGCTGGGGTCTTGCCTACCGGGCAGGCGTACAGGCAGTAGAAGCAGCCGGCGAAGGTGCCGACGACGAAGACCGTGGCCCGGTGCAGCCGCGTGTAGTCCGGGCTGCTGAGCGCCTCGATGCGCTCCTTGTTGGTCTTCATGTTGAACAGCTTGACCAGCCAGTCGCGCAGCATCTTGCCGCCGTGGGGCATGGCGTTGGGGATGCACAGCGGCTTCTTGATGGTCCGCGCGCCGGGGACGATCGCGCTCACCGGGCAGGCCTGGACGCACAGGTCGCAGTTCTCGCACGGGTTCCAGTCGAGCTTCTGGTCCGGCTCGTACTCGGTGGTGGTGAGCACGGTGATGTAGTACATGCGCGGCCCGAACTGCGGGGTCACGCAGATGAGCGGCTTGCCCAGGATGCCCAGGCCGGCCTCGATGGCGATGTGGCGGTGGGACAGCTCGCCGAAGATGCCGCCGTTGGTCGGTCCCGGGTCGGCCATGTTGCCGGCCGAGAGCGCGAGCGCGGTGACGCCGCGGCGCTCCAGGAAGTGCGCCAGCTCGAACGCCAGGTTGTTGAGGTAGTCGCTGGTGCGCCAGCCGATCCACCGGGCGTTCTGGACGCCGGTCTCGGTGGTCCCGATCGCCGCCGCCCCGTCGAGCAGGTGCACGGCCATGGAGATGGCGGTCTTGGCCGCCGGCCACAGCCGGGACGGCTTGTACATCGTGGGCGTCACCTTGTTCAGGTGCTCGGTGGAGACGAACCCGCACAGGTCTCCTCCGTGCTCGAGCACGAACTGGCGAACTTCTTCCTTGGTGGGTGGCTTGGGCACAGTCATGCGGGGCACACTAGCTCTTTGGAAACGGGGCCTTCAACGGCCGGCCACTCGCCGAAATGGGGGACGAGCGGACCCGTCCAGGGCCGTTCAGGCCAGCTCGACGCCGACGGCCCCGGCGATCTGCCGGAGCGAGGCCATCGTCTCGACGAAGCGCTCCGGCGTCAGCGACTGCGGGCCGTCGGAGAGCGCCTTCTCGGGATCGGGGTGGACCTCGATCATCAAGCCGTCGGCGCCCACCGCCAGCGCGGCGCGGGCGAGCGGGAGGATGAGCCGCCAGTCGCCGGTGCCGTGCGAGGGGTCGACGATGATGGGCAGGTGGGTCAGCCGCTTGATGAGCGGGATGGAGCCCAGGTCGAGGGTGTTGCGGGTCATCGTCTCGAAGGTGCGGATGCCGCGCTCGGCCAGCACCACCTGGGTGTTGCCGTTCTTCATGATGTACTCGGCCGCCATCAACAGCTCTTGGATGGTCGCCGACTGGCCGCGCTTGAGCATCACCGGCTTGCGGATGCTGCCGATGGCCTCCAGGAGCGCGAAGTTCTGCATGTTGCGCGCACCGATCTGCAGCATGTCGGCGGTCTTGGCGACCAGGTCCACCGTGGCGGTGTCCACCACCTCGGTGACGATGGGCATCCCGGTCCGCTCGCGCGCCTCGGCCAGCAGCGCCAGGCCCTCCTCCTTCATGCCCTGGAACGAGTAGGGAGAGGTCCGCGGCTTGTACGCCCCGCCGCGCAGCGCGCAGGCACCCGCCGCCTTGATGGCGTCGGCGGCGGCGAAGAGCTGCTCGCGGCTCTCGACCGCGCAGGGGCCGGCGATGACGCCGAACTTGCCGCCGCCGAACTGCGCCACCCGCGGCGTCGCGTCGACCTTGACCACCGTGTCGTCGACCTTGACCACGCGGGAGACGAGCTTGAAGGAGCGCGACATCGGCACCACGTCGGCGACGCCGGGCCAGCGCGCCAGGTGCGCCGGGTCCACGCCGGTCATGTTGCCGGTCACGCTGATGGCCAGCCGCTGCGTCCCGGGGACCTTCTGGCCGGTGCAGCCGAGCTTCTTGACGCGGGCGATGACCTCTTCGACCTGGCCCTCGGTGGCGCCCGACTCCATCAGGATGATCCGAAGCATCATGGGTGCGATCTTCCTCAGGAAATGAAGGGGAGTGAATGAACCACATTCTGTGGCGGTTGCCCAGCACCGCGCCCCCACCGGTCGGGGCACCTCCTCTACGGACGAGCGACCGGCGGCTGGCCCGATCGTGGACGGACCTTGTGACCGGCGGATCGCCGGCGATGACCGCTCGAGAAAGGCCGTGCTAGCGTTCGACGCCTAGCAGGTCAGCAGGTCATTGCCAGCATCCAGTCCGTCGACTCCGTGCCCAAGCAGCAGCCCCAGCCCCCCTGAGGCCGCCTCCCATGACCCTCCGAATCCCCCTCTACCAGGTCGACGCGTTCGCCGAGCGCGTGTTCCAGGGCAACCCCGCCGCCGTCTGCCCGCTCGAGCGCTGGCTGCCCGACGAGACGCTGCAGGCCATCGCCTCGGAGAACAACTGCTCCGAGACCGCCTTCCTGGTCCAGGACGAGTCCGACTACCACCTGCGCTTCTTCACGCCGTCCACCGAGGTGGACCTGTGCGGCCACACGACGCTCGCCAGCGCGTTCGTGCTCTTCCACCGGCTCGCGCCGGACCGCGAGTCGGTCACCTTCCACACCCAGAGCGGACCGCTGCGCGTCACGCGCAAGGGCGACCTCTTGGAGATGGACCTCCCGTCGCGCCCGCCGACCCCGTCGTCGCCGCCTCCGGAGCTGGACGAGGCCCTGGGCGTCAAGCCGCGCGAGGTGCTGGAGGCGCGCGACCTGCTCTGCGTCCTCGACAGCGAGCGCGCGGTGCGCGAGCTGCGTCCGGACATGACGAAGCTCGCCGCGCTCGACCTTTTCGCCGTCATCGTCACCGCCCCGGCCGACCCCGGCCGCGGCGTGGACTTCGTCTCCCGGTTCTTCGCCCCGACCGTCGGCGTGCCCGAGGACCCGGTGACCGGCTCCTCGCACAGCACGCTCGTCCCCTACTGGGCGGCCCGGCTGGGCCGGGGCTCGGGCAAGCTCGTCTCCGAGCAGGTCTCGGCGCGCGGCGGACGGCTCGAGTGCCGGCTGGAGGGCGACCGCGTCCACCTCGGCGGACAGTGCGTCCCCTTCCTCGAAGGCGTCATCGCCCTCCCCGACCAGTAGTGCAGTAGTGGCCGGCGCCCGCGCCGACTTGCCTCTCCAAACCTCGACTGGCGATCGCGAGTAGGGCACGCGCGCACCGCATAGCCGTGCGCGAAGAACGTCTGCCCACCGCGAAACAAAGAGTGGAACGGGGCATCGCAAGGGGAAGGCGTTCGTCTGCCCAGCGGCTAGAAGACGGCACCTCCTTCCCAAACCCCCGAGGCTTCATGTCCGACGACATCGATCTGAGCCAACCCGTGGAGATCGCTCCCGACACCTACTGGGTCGGCCAGCGGGAGGGCTCGCTGCTCGAGCGCAACATCTTCCTGCGGGTCTTCAAGCAGAACGGCAAGGCGCTGGTGAACATGCTGGTCGACCCCGGGCCGCCCGCCGACCTGATGGTGCTGGCCAAGAAGGTCGGGGCCGTCACCGGGAACCTGCGCAACGTGAACCTGGTCTTCGCCAACCACCAGGACCCGGACGTCGCCTTCAACTCCGCCTACCTGCAGAAGCTCAACCCGAACCTCACGGTGGTCTGCTCCGAGGACACCTGGCGGCTCATCCGCTTCTACGACCTGAACCCCAAGCGCTACTACGCGGTGGAGCGGTTCAAGAACCTCTCGCTCAAGCTCGCCACCGGCCACGAGCTGCGCTTCGTGCCCACGCCGTTCTGCCACTTCCGCGGCGCGACGATGGTCTACGACCCGGAGACCCGCATCCTCTTCACCGGCGACCTCCTGGGCGGGCTCTCGTACGTCCCCAGCTTCTTCGCGACCGAGCAGAGCTGGGAGGGCATGAAGGCGTTCCACCAGATCTACATGCCGACCCACGAGGCGCTGGCGCTGGCGGTGCGCAACATCCGCGCGCTCGACCCGGCGCCGCTGATGCTCGCGCCGCAGCACGGCGCCCTCATCTCCGCCGACTGGATCCCCTACTTCCTCGACCGGCTCGAGAACCTGCCGGTGGGGCTCAACCTCCTGCTCGACGCCCAGCAGAAGGAGAACTACCTGGCGGCGATGAACGAGCTGTTGATGGAGCTCGGGCGGGCGCTGGGCTCCGGGCCCATCGGCGAGGCCATCCGGGTCTTCGGCGCCGACAACTCCATCTCCAGCGTCATCCAGGCAGACGCGACCGGCATCCGCGACATCAAGATCGACCCGCGCACGGCCATCGAGATCTTCACCCAGCAGCTCAACCGCCTGCTGCCGGACCAGGGGCCCATCATCGAGATGGCCGTCCTCAAGACGCTACTCGGCCGCAACATCCCGCTGCCGGAGAGCATGCAGCGCACGGCAACCGAGAGCCCGGAGTTCGTGCAGCTGTAGGGTGAGTGGCCGCCTACTTCCTTTTCCCTTCGCAACCAGCAACCTAGTGGAGGCAGGCCTCTGCGCCTGCCCGGACCCTAGGCGCCCGAGAGGACTCGTTCCTTTTTTGGGTCGTCTGGCCCCGGCCGGTGCCCTGCTTTAAGCTGCGTGGGCCGTGCGCCCACTGCGCCTAGCTCTTGTCGTCCCGTGCACCGAGGCCGAGGGTCCCGGTCGTCGCTTCGCGTTCTGGGTCCAAGGCTGCCCGCCATCGCTGCGCTGCCCAGGCTGCTGCAACCCCGAGATGTTGGCGTTCGAGGGCGGCGAGGAGTGGGACGTCCAGGCGCTCGCCGAACGCATCCTCGCGACTCCCGACATCGAGGGCATCACGCTGCTCGGGGGCGAGCCGGTGGCGCAGGCGGCGGCGCTCGCGGAGCTTTGCCGGCGCGTTCGCGCAGGTGGCGGAGAAGGCAGGCCGTCCCGAGAAATCGCTGCCCCGCCGGGAGCTGAAGCTCCCCGGCCACGCGTGGGAACCCGGCTCAAGCCGGCTCTCTCCGTCATGCTCTTCAGCGGCTATGAGCTCGCGCAGCTTCGGACGATGGGGCCCGACGTCCAGGACCTTCTGGCGCAAACCGATCTGCTCGTCGACGGGCGCTACGACCGATCGCTGCCGGAGACTCGACGGCGGTGGATCGGCTCGACCAACCAGGTCCTGCACTTCCTCTCGGACCGGTACTCGCCCGGCGACCCGGCCTTCGCTGCTCCGAACACCGTCGAGATCCGCTTCTCCAAGGACTCCCTGAACGTCAACGGCTGGCCCGCACTCGCCGCCGCGCTCGCGCGAGGTTCGCGATGAGCTTGGTCGCCGCCTCCGAGGCGGAGCTGCTCTCCATCGCCCGCGCTCTGGTCGGCGAGGTGCAGGTGGAGGCCGTCGAGCCCATCATCCGCACCCGCCGGCAGCTCGCCCCCAAGCAGGGCCCGACCTCGATGCGGCTGCTCGAGCAGACTCTCGCCGCGGGCTCCGTTCTGCAGCTCGCACGACGCGGGGGCTGGCGCGCCAAGCGGCACATCCATGGTGGCAAGGTCGTCGCCGGCCGGTTCTGGGAGCTGCACCCGGACACGCCGCTGCGGTTCGGCAAGGCCAGCATCCGCATCGTCCGCTGGATGCACGAGCACCCGATGGCGCTCGAGGACCTGCCTGCCATCGAAGCCAAGGAGCCGCTCACGGCGGCCGACGAGCTGGTCGCCTACCTGGCGTGCGACCTGCTCCTCAAGACCGGCTGCGGGTCGGCCTTGAGCCGCGGCGCCCTCTTCGGCCGCTCGGCGCTGTGCTGGCTCGCCTTCCCCATCGAGCTGCGCGGGACCCTGGGGGCCTCGCATCCTCCCGACGCAAAGCGATTCGCGGATTTCCTCGCCGGGCCGGCGGCGCCGCTCGTCGAGGCGCTCCAGGACGACCTGCGCAACCGGTGGGTCGCCATCGAGCGCGGCAAGACTCGCGTCCGCGACTGCGCCGCGCTCACCGACTTCGGGAACACGCAGAAGCGGCTCCTGGACTCCTGGCTCGACGCGCTCCAGCAGACGGGCCGACAGGACCTGGCTCTCTTCCTCGTCGATGCCGGCGTCCAGCTCTTGCCGCCCGGCGCCTCCAGCCGCCACTTCGTGGGCACCATCGACCCGCGCGCCCCGCTGTCCGAACGCAACGACGCGCGCCGCGCCGCCGGCAGCTTCCTGCGCGCGCTCCTGCGCCTCGGCGGCTGGGTCGAGCAGTGGCGCGCGACGCCCTTCTTCGAGGACACCTTAGCCGCCGCGCAGATGCTGCTCGGGGCGTGGGAACCGTTCGGCGACGAGGGGCTGATGCGCGCCCAATCGGTGCTGCGCGAGCTCGAGACCTTGGACGCGGGCGCCAGCCCGCCTCCCGCCGGAGCGCCGCAGCACGCAGCGGGCACGCCAGCCTCTACCGCAGGGAGTCCAACGTGAGCCGCGCCTACCGCATCTCCGTCTCGGAGTCCGTCCGCCGCCACGTGCGCGTGGAGGACGGCGTCTGCACCTCGCTCGAGCTGCTCGAGGTGCTGCCCAAGGAGTCCATGGCCGAGCTGCTCGCCAAGGAACTCGAGGGCCGCGGCTTCAAGCGCGACGGCGACAAGGTGATCCGCACCGAAGAGGACGGCGTGCAGGTCGAGGTCGACCTCAAGGACGGCTCCATCAAGGTCAAGCTGGTCCAGGAGGCGGAGCTCGAGTCGAAGGTCGAGCGCACGCAGGCCCTCGCCGAGATCACCAACAAGGCGAAGGAGGCGCTGCGCAAGAGCGCCAAGGCCACGGCGGAGCAGGAGGTCGACGACAAGCGCGAGCGCCTGCGCAGCCAGGTCACGAGCAAGCTGGAGAAGCGCCTGGCCGACCTGCAGCAGGAGATCGACCAGGTCACCCACCGCGTCACCGCCGAGGCCCTCAAGGTCCGCGCCTCGCAGCTCGGGGAGATCGAGGAGATCACCGAGGACCCGGAGACCGGCTCCATGACCATCAAGGTGCGCACCTGAGCGTTCTGCGGTCCGGTGGGCATTTGCTCCACCTCGATCATCTGAATAGCCTTTGCGCATGATGAAGCCGGTCCGGATCACCATCGACGAGGCCCTGCTGCGGGCCTTCGATCAGGATGCGCAGGTGCGCGCCAAGGGGCGGTCCGCAGTCCTTCGGCGCCTCTTGGCCGACTACCTCTCGAAGAACCGCAAGGCTGCCATCACGCAGGCCTACCACCGTGGATACGGGAAGGCTGGCGCCGACGAACTCAAAGGTTGGACGGGCGAGGGTGCGTGGCGGACGGATTAGGCCATGACGACGACTTGATGGTGGCCGCAGTTCGCTCCCTGCCTCACCCAAGCAACCCTTTGCAAACACTGGCTTTTTGCGCTCTGATCGCCTTGTGAGCGCCCTCATTCCGGAAGACCAACTCCCAACCGATCTGTCTCCCTTCGCCGCCGTCGAGGCCGCCTACCCGGCCGAGCTCTCGCGCGCCCACGAAGCGCTGATGCGCGGGCTGCCGGTGATGATCGAGTGCGACAAGGAGCTGACGCCGTACTTCTACCGCTGCCTGCGCGACCGGCTGTCCAAGGACAAGAAGCAGTGCGTCTACCTGGACGGGCGCGTCCCGCCGGAGCAGGTCGGCGGCATGGGGCCCCAGGGGCTCATCGCCACGATGATCGCCCAGCTGCGCAACGTGGTCCGCGGCTCGGTCGAGGCGCGCATCGTCGTGCTGCCGCACCTCGACCTCCTGACCTCTGCCAGCGGCGGGCTCACCGCCGAAGCCCGCGAGGTCATCCCGCTGCTCTACGAGAACCCGGAGATGCTCTGGCTCGGCTTCCGGGATCCCTCCTTCCCGGTGCCGCGGGTCATCGAGAACTTGTTTCCTCGCAAGGAGTCGATCCTCGGCGTCGGCCGCGACCGGCTGCGCTACCTGGTCACGCAGCGCGAGGCTCGCAAGTTCGGCAAGGGCTTCAACCCGTACCTGCTCTACAAGCACGTCTCGGGCGTCAACGCGGTTCGCCTGCGGCGGCTGTTGGGCTCCATCACCGGTGAGGACTACCCGGCGGACTCCAAGGCCGCGCTGCGCCAGCTGCGGCAGGCCACCATTGCCGGCAGCCTGACGATGCCCGAGATGGACCTGCACCAGGACATCGGCGGCTACGGCCGGGTGAAGGAGCAGCTGCAGAAGGAGATCATCGACATCCTCGCCGCCAAGGATCAGCTCTCTGATCCCGAGGCGGTGAAGCGCATCGAGAACCTGCTGCCGCGCGGGATGATCTTCTGGGGCCCGCCCGGCACCGGCAAGACGCTCTTCGCCAAGGCCATGGCCAGCGCGCTCGGCGCCGCGGTGAGCGTGGTCAGCGGCCCGGAGCTGAAGAGCCGCTGGGTCGGCGAGAGCGAGGAAAATCTCAGACAGACCTTCGTGCGCGCCCGCCAGAGCGCCCCGGCGATCATCATCTTCGACGAGCTGGACTCCTTCGCCTCGGCGCGCGGCACCTACACCGGCAGCGGCGTCGAGCACTCGATGGTCAACCAGCTGCTGACCGAGATGGACGGCTTCCGCAAGGAGGAGCTGGTCTTCGTGGTCGGCACCACTAACCTGGTGGAGATGCTCGACCCGGCGCTCTTGCGCCCCGGCCGCTTCGAGTTCCAGCTGCAGATCCCCTACCCCAGCGCCGAGGACCGCCGCGCCATCCTGGCCATCTACGACCGCAAGCTCGGGCTGAACTTGAGCGCCGAGGCCATGGACTACGCGATCAAGCGGACCAGCGACTACGTCGAGGGCACCGCCAGCCGCTACTCGGGCGACCACCTGCAGGCCATCTGCCGCTCGCTCGCCCGCGACCGCCTGCGCGGGAAGCTCGACGGCGCGCCGACCGAGATCCCCGAGCTCGAGAAGGCGATGACCAAGTACCTCGAGCGCCCGGAGCTGACGGCGGCCGAGGAGCTGGTCGTCGCCACCCATGAGTGCGGC
Organism: Myxococcales bacterium; assembly: GCA_036504155.1. Lineage (GTDB taxonomy): Bacteria > Myxococcota > Myxococcia > Myxococcales > UBA5297 > JACRCT01. Next base: position 17,245 of record DASXVQ010000110.1, on the reverse strand, counting down.
CACGCCGTGGTCTCGCTGCTCTCGCCCCACTCGCCGCCCATCGAGCGGATCTCCATCCGCGGCGACCTCGCCGGCGCGCTGGGCTTCGTGCGCTACGCCGACCCCGCGCACCGCTACGTCATCACCCGCGGGCAGCTGTTGGACAACGTCGCGGTCCTCTTCGGCGGCCGCGAAGCCGAGCAGCTCTTCTGCGAGGACCTCTCCATCGGCTCGGCCACCGACCTGGAGCGCGCCACCAACGTCGCCCGCTCGCTCGTGGAGCAGTTCGGCATGGGCAGCGACGAGCTGGGCGCGCGGCTGTTCGTGAACCCCGATCCCCTGGTGCCACCGGCGCCGCTGTCCGAGAAGGCCAAGGAGCTGATGGAGCGCGAGGTGCGCGCCATCCTCGAGGCGCAGCGCGCGCGGGCCCGGAAGCTGCTCGACGAGAACCGCGCCATCGTCCTGGAGCTGCGCAGGCTGCTCTTGGAGAAGAAGGTGCTCGAGCGCAAGGCGTTCGCGCACCTGGCGGGGCCGCAGAAGAAGGCCACGCAGGGGGCGGCGTGATGGAGCGAACGACCCCTTTTTCGCAACGCGCAGACTGGGTAGTGCCCGGCCTCCGTGCCGGGGTCGTGTCGGTCAGTCGTGTCATCGCGCGAGCGCCCGTGGGGAGTGCCCGGCCTCTGTGCCAAGGCCGCGTCGGTCGGTCGTGTCATCGCGCGATCGCCCGACCACTGCCGTCCCCGCCACGGAGGGCGGGCTCTACCCTCCTGAGGATCTCCCCATGCCCCACGTGACCATCCGCCTCCAGGTCGACCCGGTGACCCGCAAGAAGAACGTCATCGTCAGCTACGAGAGCGACTCCGGCGCCCTGCCGCTCGAGCACGAGGACGAGCACCGGCGCCTGGTCGACAAGCTCATCGAGGGCGGCGCCCTCAAGGCGCAGGAGCTGGGCAAGATCGTCGTCGAGCGGCCGCAGGAACAGGCCCGAGGCGAGTCCGCCACGCAGGCCGAGCCGCGGCAGGAAGGCCTGCAGAGCAAGTCCTGATGAAGTCACTGCTCTTCGAGAACGACGGGGCCCTCAAGCTCGCCCTCACCACCGGCCTCGTCCCGGAGGACCTCGCCGCCTCCCCCGCCGGCGTGCTGCGCGAAGCCGACGGCAAGCTCGTGGTCTTCCCCAGCGAGTCGCTCAAGCGCGCCGCCGAGCTCAAGCTGGCCGCCGCCGGCGTTGCTTTCGTCAAGGAGGCGCGCGCGCCGACGCGCCAGGTCGGCTGCTGGGCACAGATCCTCCTGCCGCGCCGCACCGGCTCCGAGCCCGAGAAGGGCCCGGTGCTCTTCGTAATCCCCGAGGACGGCTCCGCGCTCTCGCTGGGCGCCGAGATGCTGCGCCTGGGCTGCGACCGCCAGGACTTCTGCATCGTCCCCGGCGGCGGGCCCGCCCTGTTGCGCGCCATCGACCCGCCCTACTTCACCCTGGCCTCCATCCTCGACGGCTCGCGCCGGCTGCAGGCCTTCGTCCCCACCCCTCCCGGCCAGGACAAGGTCTGGACCGAGCTGGGCCACTCGCACCCGCTCGCCGGCGCGCTCCAGGCGCCCGAGGGACGCCTGCTGCTCGTCGGCGGCGACGGCTCCTGGCGCGAGGTCGGCGACGGGCCGTGGACCAGCATCTACTCCGTGCTCGAGCTGCAGGTGCCCGGCGCGCCGCTGAAGCACGAGAAGCAGCCCGTCCCGCCCACCCTGAAGGTCCGCCTGCGGCTGGCCAAGGCCTCGCGCAACGAGCCCACCGCGCTCTTCGTGCTGCGCCAGGACGCAGTCGAACAGATCGACGCCCTGGTGCGCGGCTGCTCCGACGAGCTGGTGCAGCGGCTGCTCTTCGCGGCCACCGGCGATCCCAAGAACCCGACCATCATCCTGCGCGCCCGCCCCGGCCGGCAGGCGCCGCCCGAGCTGCAGCTGACCGGCGAGGCCTACCTCCCGCTGCTCGCCACCGGGCAGCTCTTCATCCCGCGCGACGCCTCGCTGGAGCCGCCGCTGCGCAAGGAGAAGATCCGCGACCTGCTCGCGCCCGGCAACGAGGAGATCGCCTGGCTCGCACCGACCGAGGGCGACGGCTTCCGCGTGGAGCGCATCGCCGAGTCCGCCTTCGCCCCGCTCTCCGACTGGGTCGAGTACCTGGTCCACGCCGCGGCCCCGCTCGAGTCCTGGGTGCGCCGCGCCACCTTCGACTTCGCCTTCTTCGAGTCCGCCGGCCTGGAGTGGGCCGACGGCCCGCGCAGGCCCGAGAAGGAGGAGCGGGAAGAGCGCGGCCCCCGCCGAGAGCGGACCAAGGGCCCGCGCGAGGCCCCCGAGCCCGCGCCCGCGCCGAAGGCCGCTCCTGCCGCGGCGCGCCCGGCGGCCCCCGCCCCCGCCGAGGAGTACCGGCTGCAGCCCACCGGCGAGGAGGAGCAGTCGCTGCACGCGCTGGAGAAGCAGTTCGTGGAGATGGACGTCCCCGCCGACCACCCGTCGCGCTCCAGCCTCTGGTCGCAGATGGCCGCGCTGCACGCCCGCCTGGGCCGCGGCGCCGACGCCGGCCTGTGCTGGACCCGCTCGTTCTGGGAGCTGGGCGCCGCCGAGGCGGGTCCGTTGGTCGACCGCTGGGCGCGCGGCGAGTCCTTCCTCGCCACCCGCTCCAGCGACCCCGCCGGCGCCCTGCGCACGCTCCTCGACGTCAAGGCCGCCACCCGCGATCAGACCCGCGCCATGGCTGCGCTGGTGGCGCTCGCCGCCCAGGGCCAGACCGACCTCGCGGTCGACCCGCACGCGGCCCAGGTCTGGCTCGACGCCAATGACGACAACCTCGACGTCCGCTCGCTATGGCTGGCGCGCAGCTCGCTCTCCAAGCTCGTCGGCGGCGATCGCCTGGGCGTGGCGCGCACCCGCGACCGCATCCTCGCGCGGCTGCACCGCGGCCTGTCGCTGGAGCGTGACGTGCCGACCTTCCTGCGCTTCCTGGGCCAGGGCGCGCAGACGCCGCTGGGCTCCCTCGGGCGCGGCGACGGGGCGATGCGCCTGGTCACCGTGCTGGGCGATCTGCTCGACCGCTTCGAGCGCACCGAGCGCAAGCGCTCCCCGGTCGAAGCGCCGCCCTTGCTCACCCGCGCCTACGTGCTGTTCGTCTTCGCCTACGGCTTCGCGCGCCTGGGCGCCGCCGACCGCGCCCGCTCGCTGCGCAGCACCGCCTCGGGCCTGCTGCCCGCCGGCGAGCCCGTCCACGGCTTCCTGTCGCGCTCCTTCGGCGCCCGCGTCGACTGCGCGCTCGAGGGGCTGCCGGTGGAGACGCCGCTGCCGCCGCCGATCCAGGCGGAGCTGAACAAGCTGGAGAAGTTCCTGCGCTACAAGGTCGACCGCCTGCGCCAGGCCTCCACCGTGCTCGAGCCCCAGGAGCGGCTGGACCCGGTGCAGGCCTTCCAGCGCGGCGACCAGGACCCGCGCGGCGAGGAGTTCGCCACGCTGCGCGGGATGACCGATCCCGGGCGGCTGGGCGTCGAGCTCGAGAAGCTGCTGAAGGTGGCGCTGGCGCAGGAGACCCGGCCCGAGGACAGCGCCCGGCTCTTCGACGGGATCATGGACTTCTTCCCCATGCTCCCCGATTCGCAGGCGCTGCCGCGGCTGCAGTCGCTCCTCGGCGGGATGGACGACATCCAGGCCGTGCGGCGCATCTCGCTGCTCGAGGAGGCGCTGATGCTGGCCGGCTACTTCGGCCGGGCGGAGCTGGTCCGGCAGATCGTCGCCACCATCGAGAAGCTGCTCGGCGGGCTGACCCCGGAGAGCGCCAACGAGGTGGGGGGCATCATCGGCCGCTGCCTGCGCAGCCTGCGCCGCGTGGGCCTGCGCAACGAGGCCGCGCACCTGCTCGACGCGGTGGCGGCCATCGTCACCGGCACCGGGCCCAAGGCGCTCTCGGCGCGGCTCAACCTCGCCTCGGGGCAGGCGTACCTGGGCCGGCTCGACCAGGCCATGCCCGAGTTCGACCGTGCGCAGCGCGCGCTGCAAGCCAAGGATCTGCAGATGCCCGACCGGCTGGCGCTGACCCGGGCCTGCGCCGGCGCGCTGTCGCAGACGCCGCAGGAGTACGCCGCGGCGGGCATCATGCGGCTCGCCGAGCAGCTCAAGGGCATCACCGACAGCTTCAACACCAACAGCCACTTCTGCTTGTCGGTGGTGGGCTTCATGGAGTCGCTGGTGCTGGGCCTGGCGAGCGAGGACTTGGCGTTGGGCGAGTTCGGGCGGCGCTGGCTGGACGAGGAGGAGTACCTGGTGCGCCGGCGCATCCAGCGGGAAAACGCCGAGGCGGCTGGGTAGCAGGCACGGAGGCCTGCCTCCACTGGGCCCGCCTACACTGGGCCCGCCTCCACTGGGCCCGCCTCCACTGGGCCCGCCTCCACTGAGCCTGCCTCCACTGAGCCTGCCTCCACTGGTTCTGGTCTTCTTCGGATGCGAGCAAGAGTCGTCAGAGAGGATTCCATGGTTTCCCAGAAGGTCCCCGAGGCCCCGATGGCCAGCGACGACGCCGACAAGGTCGCCGAGCTCCCCTTCGAGGCGCTGCAGGCCGAGGCCCCCGCGCTGCGCGAGCGGCTCAACCGCTTCCGCACCTCGCTGGGGCGCTTCTTCATCGACAAGCAGAACCTCATCGACCTGATGACGATCTCCGCCGTCGCCCAGGAGCCGCTCCTCCTGGTCGGCCCTCCCGGCACCGCCAAGACGGACCTCGTCATCCGCTTCCGCGAGGCGATGAAGGTCGGCGACGAGGACTACTTCGAGTACATGCTGACGCGCTTCACCGAGCCGTCCGAGGTGCTCGGCCCCATCGACATCAACCTGCTGCGGCAGGGCCGCTACATCCGCCGCGAGCGCGGCAAGCTGCCGTCGGCGCGGGTGGTCTTCCTCGACGAGATCTTCAAGAGCAACTCGGCCATCCTCAATTCGCTGCTGACCATCATCAACGAGCGCAAGTTCTACCAGGACGGCCAACCGGTCCCGGTGCGCCTCAAGGTGCTGTTCGCGGCGACCAACGAGATCCCCGAGCACGCCGAGCTGGCCGCGCTCAAGGACCGCTTCTGCCTCAAGGCCGCCTGCCGCTCGGTGCAGGACCGCTTCTTCGTGGAGCTCATCGACTCCGGCCTCGAGGGCCAGACTCACAAGGACCTGCACCGCAAGCCGTGGGCCGAGGGCCACGCAACGCTCGCCGACTTCCTCAAGGCGCACCGCTACCTCACCTTCATGTTCGGCAAGAAGGACGTCGGCCCGGACGGCAAGGAGCAGCGCGACCGCGACGTCTACTTCCGCGACGACCTGCTGCGCGAGCTGCGCCGGCTCATCAAGACGCTGGTGCGCGAGGACAAGATCTTCGTGTCCGACCGCAAGGTCATCAAGCTGTACCGGCTGCTGCGCACCCGGGCCTGGGTCATGCACGGCGGCGCGGTGGAGCGACAGGACCTGCAGCTCTTGAGCTACCTGGGCGAGACGCGCGAGGAGATCGATCTGCTTGAGGAGAAGGTTCCGAAGCTACTGGGGGCGGACTGAACGACCCGGCTTGGGACAGGCAAGCCATGGCGCCTGCCCATTGATGAGAAGCAAGCCCAGTGGCGGCAGGCCTCCGTGCCTGCCAGCAGGAGGTCGATGAGCCGAGAGCTGCGAGATCGCACCACCGCCGAGGACTGGCTGGGCGCCGGCCTGTGCCTGATGCGGCTGTGCGCTCCGTCGCCGACCTCGCTGGAGGCGGTGGCTCCCTGGATCGTCGCGGCCCACTCCGAGCTGCACACGTTGCCGCCGCCGGGCTTCGTCGCCGACCTGGGGCACGCGCTCTCCGGAGCTGCGCTGGAGCTGGCCGGCCCGCGCTCCACCGCCGACGCGGAGCTGCGCGGCGCGCTGCGCCTCTACGAGGACCAGGTGCTGGGCCGCCTTGGCGCCGACCCCCGCCTGGACGCCGCCTGCGACGCCGTGGCGCGCCTGCCCGCCGACCTGCGCCCCGAGGCCGTCGTGGTGCTCCTGGGCAACGTGCTCTCGCGGCTCGAGTACGACGCCGGCGTCTCCTTCAACCTCGGCATCTCCCGCTCGCTCACCGACCGCGCCGCCTCAGAGGTCCTGGAGCGCGGCTTCGCCCGCCTCCACCAGCCCGGCGAGATCCTCGAGGCGCTCGCCGAGGGCTACCGACAGCTCGCCCGCGGGGCCCGGCACGCCGGCAACCTGCTCACCGACGCCGACGTCTTCACGCTCGAGAACCTCGCGGTCCTGCGCACCAGCAACCAGCGCCTGGCGCTCCAGCAGGTCGCCGAGGCCGCCGAGGAACTGGAGCGCGCCCTGCCCCGCCGCGCCCGCCGCAGCCTGCGCGCGGGCCGCCGCACCGCCACGCAGATCGAGGACGAGGACAAGTACCCCATCGGCGGCTTCTCCTCGATGTCCACCTCCGGGTCCATCGAGAACCTCGTCACCTCCGAGCTCATCTACATGGACGACGAGACGGCGCCGGGCGAGGTCGACCTGTTCGACCTGCGCTACGTCGAGGGCGAGCTGCTCTACTACACGCGCGACGAGAGCGTCTTCCTGCGCAACCGCCACGTGGTCACCTTCGCGCTGATGCCCGAGCTGACCCGGGCGCGCTTCAAGGACCGCGGCGCCAAGAGCCAGCGCCTGGTGCTGGCGATGGGCATGGTGCTGTGCCTGGTGCGCCGGCTCTCGGAGTGGCTCAACGAGGAGGGGCTGCTCTTCCGCGTGGTCTTCGTCGGCGGCGAGGCCGTGCTGGCGCCGGAGCGCGAGCTCGCGGCGCTGATGCTGCGCGAGTGGATCGAGAAAGGCACCGCGGAGATCGCCGTCGTCCCCGACTTGCCCGCCGTCCTCGCCGACGCCCTCGCCCGCTCGCGCACCGCCGAGAGCGACGTGGTGGTCATGGGCAACGGCGCCGCCAAGGCCGACGTCCACCCGCGGGTCCAGGTCCTCCAGGCCGACTTCTCGCACGCCAACCCGGTGCTCACCGGCCGCGGGCTGCACGAGGCTGCCGAAGCGAAAGCCTTCGAGTGGGATGCCTGGACCCAGGTCGTCAAGGCTCTCGCCGACCGGCTGGTGTGATTCCAGTCCTACCGGGCCGCCTCCGACGAGCGCGGATAGGCGACGCCCAGCTCCGGGCTCCAGTGGCTCTCCTCAAGGTAGCCGGACAGAACGTTGCCCAGCGGGTTCCTCTTGTTGAAGAAGCCGACGCCGCCGATGCAGACCCTGCGCTAGCCGCGCCGCGGTGAATTCAGACCCGGGCGTCTCGACGTAGCGCTCGACGAAACGACGACAAGCAGCAGGAGGTCGTGGGAGCCCACGACGGAGTTCAGGTCGATCGTCCGCGCAGCTCCTCGAAGCCCTCCAGCTCCGCGACGTGGGCGACCGTGTGGTCCGGGGAGAAGCCCTCCAGCGACCACGTCCTGCCGCGGGACACCCAGCAGGTGCGCAGGCCGGCCGCCCGCGCGCCCTGGATGTCGCGCACCGGGTCGTCGCCGACGAACAGCGCGTCCGCGGGCGACTCGATTCGCAGGTGCTTGAGGACCTGGGCGAACGCCGCGGGATCGGGCTTCTCCACGCCCATCTCCTCGGAGATGAAGGCGGCCAGGTGCTCGAACTGGGCCGCCTTGAGCTTGGCGCGCTGGGTGCGCAGCGAGCCGTTGGTCAGGATGGCGATCGGCATGCGCGCGCCGAGGCGATCGAGCAGCGCGCGCACAGAAGGCTCGGCCTGCACCGAGGCGGCCAGGCCTGCCGTGAACTCGAACCAGAAGCTGGCGGTGCTCTCCGACAAGGAGGGGAACGCCTCCAGGACGTCGCGGCCGAACTGGGCGCGGTCGTTGTAGCCGTGGGCGTCCAGCTCGAGGAAGCGGGTGAGCGCCTCGGGCCACCTCTCCATGGGGACGAGGTCGGGGCGACGCTGGAGGACCGAGCGGAACCAGCGCTCGCTGGCCGCGTCGCGGTCGAGCAGAGTCCCATCGAGATCGAAGATGACGGCGCGGAGCACGCCGTAGATTTACACCAGCGCTTTGAAGGCTGCGCACTGGCAAACCTCCCCCCGGCCCCCTCCAGCGGAGCTGGAGGGGGGGGCCGTTGGTTGCCTTCGGCGTCCCGTAGGAGCTCGCCGCATCGCCATACCTGTGCTCGAGGCCCTCCGTCGGGCTGGCACGGGCGTGGCGGAGCCAATAGCTCCTACCCGGGGTGCGGAAGAGCGGTCGCGAGCCCCCCTCCAGTCCTGTCCCGAGCCAGTCGAGGGGTCCGCTGGAGGGGGCCGGGGGGAGGTCTGCTAGAGCTTCACTTTCCGGAACGTCCGCCACACGAGCAGGTCGTAGACGATCTTCAGCCCGCCCGAGACGAAGAACGGCAGGCTGGCGAGCGCCGCGCTGGCGAAGAGCGGCCCGGCGATGAGCGGCGAGAGCGCCGCGCCCACGGTCCGCGAGATGCCGGTCAGCCCGGCGGCCGCCGAACGCTCCGCAGGGGTGACGAGCGCCATCGTGTAGGCCTGCCGCGTGGGCACGTCCATCTGCGAGATGCTGAAGCGCAACAGCAGCATGGCGATGGCCAGCTCCAGGTTGGGCATCAGCGGCACCAGGATGAGCAGCACGTTCGAGGGGATGTGCGTGCCGACCATCGTCGCCAGCAGGCCGATCTTCCGGGAGAGCCAGGTCGCCGACAGCGCGGAGATGCCCGCCAGCACGTTGGCGCCGAAGAAGATGCTCCCCAGCGTTGCGGGCGCGACCCCGAAGCGGTTGTGGAACCAGTAGGCGACGAAGGCCTGGACGACGAAGCCGCCGGCGAAGGCGTCGATGGTGAAGAGGCCGGCGAGCTTGAAGACGTTGCCGCGCGACTCGTGCAGCCCGAGCCTCTCCTGCATCCAGCTGATCTGCCCGGTGACGCGCTTGGCGGGCGGTGCCTCCACCGCGGGGGAGAGCCGCGCGAAGAGCAGCACCATCGCCGCACCGACGATGGCGTAGCCGACGACCACCGCGCGGTAGCTGGTCAGCGCCTCGTAGCCGCGAAGCTGCATCACCTGGACGAGGCCGCCGCCGGCCAGCGCCCCGAGCGCCGTCGCGAACGAGCCGACGAGGTTGTACCAGGCGAAGACCTTGGTCCGACGCTCGACCGAGATCTCCTCCGAGAGCGCCGCCTGCTCGATGGCCAGGAACGGCCCCACCTCGTTGCCGCTGGGGCTGATGACGCCGATGGTCGCCGCGAGCAAGAGGAGCCAGAACGACCTGGTCAGCGCGAAGAGCACGCCGGCGAAGATCATCAGCGCCGCGCCGGCGATGAGCATCCGCTTGCGGCCGATGCGGTCGGCGCGGGTGGTGATCCACAGCGAGATGAGGGTGTCTCCCACCAGGGTCAGCGTCAGCAGCAGGCCGATCTCGCTCTCGTTCAGCCCGGCCGCCGAGAGGTACAGGGCGAGCACGACCGAGAGGAATCCGTAGGCGAACAGCCGCAGGATCCGCGTGGCGAAGAGGAGCGGGAGGTCTGGGGCGCGTGCGACAGGCTGGTCGGGCATCGGGCTATCCGGCTTGCGCGGGTGGGAGTGCCGAGATACCACCGCCACCCGACCCGCGAAAGCCAGGACTCCTCCATGCCCTCCCCCACCACCATCCTCGTGACCGGCGCCTCGGGCGGCATCGGCGCCGCCATCGCCGAGCACCTCGCCGCGCCCGGCGTCCGCGTCGCGCTCTTCGCGCGGCGAAAGGACCAGCTCGACGAGGTCGCCAGGAAGGTCGGGCAGAGGGGCGCGGAGGCGCTCGTGCTCGTCGGCGACGTCGCGGACTTCGAGTCGGTCGAGGCGGCGTACGCGGGGCTGGTCGCGAAGTGGGGGTCCTCGATCGACTTCGCCTACCTCAACGCCGGCGCCGGAGGCGTCTTCCCGCTCTCGAAGTTCAAGGCCGATCGCGTGCGCCGAATCTTCGAGGTGAACATCCTGGGCCTGGTGAACTGGCTGCACTTCCTGCTGCCGCCGATGCTCGAGGCCAGGCGCGGGACCATCGTCGGCACCTCGAGCATGGCGGCGCAGCGCGGCGGCCCGAACTCCGGGGCCTACTCGGCGTCGAAGGCGGCGGTCACCAACCTCCTGGAGTCCATCCGGCTCGAGGCCCGGCACTCGGGCGTCACGGTGTGCACCGTGGAGCCGGGGTTCGTGCGCACCGACATGACCGCGGTGAACAAGTTCCCCATGCCCTTCATCATGGATCCGGCGGACGCGGCGAAGGTCATCTGCCGGGCCGCGCAGCGGGGCAAGTCGATGATCCGCTTCCCGTGGCCGCTGCAGGCCGGGATGGCGGTGATGCGATGGATGCCGAATTGGATGTACGACCGGGTCACCGGGACGATGCTCGGGCAGGACTCGGAGTGAACCGGCGACGGTGGGTAGAGCCCGGCCCTCCGTGGCGGGGACGGGCGGGCGGCAGTTGTCGTGTCGGAACGACGCGAGCACGGGACCGACAGCCACACCCCACTCCACTATCGACGCGACCGACCGACACGCCCTCGGCACGGAGGCCGAGCTCTACCCCCCGCTCACCGCTCTCAAGATGAGAACGGAAGGAGAAGCAGAGCTACGCAGTCCCGGTCTTCCGCAACTCCGCCGCATTCTCCGCCCTCGGCGGTGCCTCGAGCGCCAACTGTAACCGCTCCGACAGCGCCTTGAGCTTCTTGCCGATGGTCTTCCTCGAAGTCCGCAGCACCTCGGCCATCTCGTCCTGCGTCAGCCCGTCGCGGAAGGCGTAGGCGACCATCTCCTGCTCTCGCTCCGAGAGCGCCGCCAGCGCGCGGTCGAGGTCGGCCCGCGCGGCGAGGTCGGGATGGATGCTGTCCGGCTCGTGGGCGAGCAGCGTGTGCTTGAGCGAGTGCGCCGAGCGGTTGCGAAGCTGCTGCAGGCAGTGCCGCGTGGCGATGGCGTAGAGCCAGGTCAGCGGCGCCGAGCGCAGGTGGAAGCGGCCCAGGCCCGAGAGCGCCCTCTCGAAGACCTCCTGGACCGCCTCCGCCGCGTCCTCCGGGTCGCGCAGGAGTGCCAGGCATCGTCGGTAGACGACGCCGTGGTACCGCTCGAAGAGCTCGCCTGCGTCGAGTCCCAAGCCGTCCTCAGAACTTGAAGGGGAAGTTGACGGGCGCCATCTGCGGACCGCTGTAGGCGGGGAATCTGAACTTCCTGATGCCCGCGGAAAGGCAGGCCGAGATCGGGGTCTTGCGGAACTCCTCGGTCACCGTCTGGATGTTGCTGACGCCGCCGTTGGGCAGGATGGTCCAGCGCATCACGATGGTCCCGGTGGCGGTCGGGTCCGTGGCCTTGGCCACGTCGGCGCAGGCCTTGATCATCGCCTTGTTCTCGACGACGACCGACATGATGTCCGACTGCTCGAGCTGGACCTTCGACGGGGCCGAGCCGCTCCCCGCTGCGGGCGGGATGTAGACGGTCTTGTTCCCCGGCGCCCTGGTGTCCACTCGGTACGTCACGCGCGAGCCGTCGGCCTTCCAGATGAGAAGAGTGGTCTCGCCTTCCTGTTGGCCCACGATGAGGAGCTGGGTGCTCCCCAGTGGCTTCACATCGGCCATGCTCGGGTCCCCAATCGCGATGCGAGCGACGCCCGGCACGTTGATGACCCTCTGGCCTCCCACTCCGACGGAGATCGTTTCCTCGCCCGTGCCCCGCCCCGGCGCCGGCGGGATGTAGACCGTCTTCGGCTTGTCCTTCGGGGCGGGCTGGGCAGCGGGCTGCTTGGCGCCCCTGTCAGGTCCAAAGATCTTGTCGAAATCGTCGTCGACTCCCCTCGTCGGCGGCTTCGTCGCAACCGGCGCAGGGTCTTGCCCGTCGGTGGAGTGGTAGCTGGATCCCTCCGGCCTCCACGACAGCGTCTCCGTCTTTCCCCGTATTGGCTGCTCAGGCTGCTTCTGCTTCGGTGGCTGCTTGGGCCCCACGGTGGTCTCCAACCCCGTGTCGCCTCCGCTCCTCGGCTGCAGCGTCCCCTGCTTCCCGCCGGCCTTCTTTCCGTCGAACGGGATGGTCCGGTCACCCGCCTGCCTCTGCCCATACCTTCCCTCGCCCATCGTCACGCCGTCCGGCAGGTCGACCGCCACCGGCACCGTCACGATCTTGGAGTCCGGATTCGCCACCGGGCTCTGGTCCACCGCGATGAAGCTCGTGTACCGAGTCATCAGCCGGTGCTCGAGTCCCAGCGAGGTGATCTGCCGAACCAGATCGGCCTGCTCGCCCCGGTACTGCTGCCTCTCCAGCTCCTCGATGCGCGCCCGCGCCCACAGCGTGGCGATGGCTTGGTGCTCCTCCTGACGCTCCGGCAGCTCCACCTCCAGCTCGGTGCTCCGCGACATCCGCCCCGTCCTGCCGTGCACCACCACCTGCGCCCGGCCCGGCTGCTCGTACTTGCCCAGCACGATCACCGGCTGCTGGTCGAAGAGGTCCGGGATCTTCCGCGGCAGCACCTCGCTCACCACCAGGCCGCCCCAGTCGATCTCCAGGTCGGTCACCAGCGGCTTGGCGATGCGCCGCACGAACCGCTCGATGGCCTCGCCCTGGTCCTCGTCGGCGCGCACGTACTGGTAGAACCCGCGCCCGACTTCCGCGAGCCGGGCGAGCAGGTAGTGGTTCACCGAGCTGCCGACGCCGAAGGAGAACAGCCGCGCATCGCCGAGGGTCCTCTCCACCTCCGCGAGGATCTCCTCCTCGTTGCCGATGAAGCCGTCGGTCATGAACAGCACCGTGCGCAGCCGGCTCGGGTCGGTCCGCGGCACCAGCGCGGCGCGGATGCCCGCGAGCTGGTTGGTCCCGCCGCCCGCCGGCAGCGCGTCGAGATACGCCAGCGCGCGCTCGACGTTCCGGGGCGTGTTCGCCAGCGGCGACGGGTGGAAGGTCGAGGCGCTGTCCGAGAAGTCCACCAGCGTGAAGGTGTCGTCCGGGTTCATCGCCTTCAGCGCCTGGCGCATGAAGCTCTTCTCGGCCTGAAGCGGCTCGCCGGTCATCGAGCCGGAGGTGTCGATGACGAAGACCATCTCCTTGGGGACCACCGGCGCGAACGCCTCGGAGGCCGGGGGCTGGAACATCAGCGCGAAGTAGCCGCCGCCCGCGCCGCGCGTCGCCATCAGCGCCGAGCGCAGCTCCCGCCCCGCCACCTTCCAGCGCACGACGAGGTCCTTGTTCGGCACTCGGTCGTCGGCGTTCAGCTCGATCTCCGCCTCGCGCGTCGAAGGCCGGTCGACCCAGATGCGGTGCGAGACCGAGGCCAGATCCTCGATGGGCAGCCCGGCGTCCAGGTGCAGCTTGATGCTGATGTCGCGGCCCGAGCGCTGGCCGGGCGGCAGCGTCTTGGGCGTGATGCGCGAGGCGTCCGGGACGCGGACGCTGTCGGCGGCGGTCCCGGTGCCCTGCGAGGCGCCGGGGAGCGCCGCGCCGGGGATGTAGCGGGGCCCGACGACCATGGGGAAGTTGAACTCGAAGGAGCCGTCGTCGTACTTGAGCGGAGCCACGTAGCGGATGACCACGCGGACCTTGTCGCCCGGCATGATGTTGGCCACCGACTGCGTGAAGATGTTCGGCCGCTCCTGGTCGAGCAGCGCCGCGCGCCTGCCCTGGCTCTTGGCCTCCTCGTAGTCGCGCCGCGCCTCCTCGCGCTTCTTGATGGCGGCCTTGATCACCCGCTGGCCGACGACGAGCGTCAGGTCGTCCACCGCCGCGTTGTCGGGCAGCGGGAAGACGTAGATGGCCTCGACGCGGTCGCGGAACGGGTTCTCGAACTCCTGCGTCACCTGGACCCGCGCCACGAGGCCGGAGACGGTGGCGTCGACCGCGGTGTGCTTGAGCACGAACGGGCCGGTCGGGCCGGTCTCGTCGTCCTCGTTGGCCGCCTCGAGCACGCCGCCGCCGAAGCCCACCTGCATGCCGCGCAGGCTGACCTCCCGCAGGCGCACCGGACCTTCGCCTCCCCGCGGCTCGAGCAGCGACCGCCCGGGCGTGCGCCCGGCCCCCTTCGGCGGCGCCGCGGTCGCGCCGGCGGCGAGGGGCGCGACCGGCACCCTGGGCTGCGTGAGGAGCGCGGCGACGGCGGCGAGCGCGACGGCGGCGGGGACGAGCGCGGTTTGCATCAGGCGGACCCTCCAGCGGTGATCCGCGCTCGCGAAGGCATTGCGCGCGCGGGCGGCGTGCAGGGTGCGTCGGAACTGCGCCCCCTGGGCCTCCAGCGCGGAGACGCGCTCACGGCAGGTCTCGCATCCCTTCACGTGCTCTTCGCAGTCGTGCGACTCGCCAGCGAGCAGCCGCTCGAGGGCGAGATTGGACGGATGGGATGCGTCGCCAGCCATGGACGTGTTCTCCGCGTTCACCCGGTTGGATCCGCGACGGGCAATTCGTGGGAACCAGCCCCTCCAACCTATCGGAACTCGGCCGCTTCAGGCCCAGCTCGTCGCGGGGCCAGCGCGCTCCACCAGGCTTGCCTCCGCGACCTTTCGGCTAGACTGCCGGGCCATGCACGCCTCCCGCCTCCTCCCCCTCGCCGCGCTGCTCCTCCTGGCCTCCTGCGCCCACGGCGGCCTGAGACCCCTCGCCGAGAAGGAGCGCCCCACCTCCGTCGTGACCTTCAAGCCCGGTGAGCCGGTGCCGGCGGCGCTGCGCGCCAAGGCCGAGCCCGTGGACCCGCGCGACCCGCAGCTGCGGCAGCTCATCGACGCCATGATGGTCGAGTTCGAGAGGACCGGCGGCGTCGGTCTCGCGGCGCCGCAGGTCGGCGTGTCGCGGCGGCTGGTGCTGATCAAGCTCGGCACGCGGCCCAAGGGCGACGTCCGCGTCGAGGCTTTCGTCAACCCGATCATCGAGGACGTGAGCCAGGACTCCGAGCTCGACTGGGAAGCCTGCCTCTCGGTCGACGGCGGCGGCGGGCAGGTCCGGCGCTTCAAGCGGATCATCCTCACCTACGACCCGGTGGGCGGCGGCAGCCGGATCCGGGCGAGGCTCGCCGACTGGGACGCGCGCATCGCCCAGCACGAGGTCGACCACCTGGACGGCGTGCTCTTCACCGACAAGGTCGCCGGGCGGCTGGTGCCGATGGCGGAGATGCGCAAGCGGCGAGACGAGCTGCACCGCAAGCGCGGCTGGCTCCCGCCCGAGGCAGCAGCGCCGGCGCCTGCCGAGCCGCCTGCCGCGCCGTCCGCGCCGCCGCCCGCCGACGACTGAAGAGCCCGCCCGGCCCGCCCCAGGAGGGGAATCGATGCGACTGAACCGCCTGCCGATTGCCGCCGCGCTCCTGCTCCTCGCGCTCGCGGCGTGCAAGGAAGCCCCGCGCGGGGCGGCTCCGCGTGCGCCCGCGCGCAAGCCCGGCAATGTGTCCGGCGTCCTCGACCAGCCCTTCGTCCTGGGCGCGGGCGATGCGGCGCCCATCTCGCAGACTCCGCTGGTGGTGCGGTTCATCGGCGTCGCCAACGACTCCCGCTGCCCGTCGGGCGCGCGCTGCGCCCTGGCGGGCTCGGTCCAGGCCAAGGTCCAGGTGGACGCGAGCGGACAGGCGGGGCCGCCGGAGTCGTTGACGCTCTCCGCCGGCTCCCCGCCGCCGACGGTGGCGGTCGCCGGCTTCACGGTGACGCTCACGGCGATCGACCCCGGGCTGGCGCTCGCCAAGCCGGTCCGCCCCGACGACTATCGCGCCACGCTCGTGGTCTCCAGGAGCCAGGCCGCGCCCGCGCCTGCGCAAGCCGGGGACGGGACCCTCACCGGGCATCTGGCGGCGGGCAAGCCGGCCGTCGTGATCCTGGACGGCGTCCAGCCGGACGCGGACGAGAGCCGCGGGCCGCTGGGGACCCTCAAGGGCGGCGAGCGCTACACCGTGGCCTTCAACCCTCAGGAAGGGACCTGGGCGGCGACCGGGTACAACAAGGGCACCCACGCGGCGGGCACCTGGACCTACCCCGGGGGACGGCCCGAGAAGGGCGAGTTCAACCTCTGGGGTCACCCGTTCCGCTTCGACGAGCAGGGCGTGGTGACCGACGCCGCGCTCGGGAAGGTCGGGCGCATCGAGCGCGCGCCCGCCCAGTGAACCGGTCGTGCTAGCCTTTCCCCGCGTCGAAGGGGAGGGCGGGCACATGGCGATCAAGCGGCTGACGGACGAGGAAGTGGGAGCCATCCGCTTCCAATCGCAGAACCTGCTCTCGTCGCTGTGCTGCCCGGAGGGCACGGCGCAGTGCCCCAGGTGCCAGACCATCCGCGGGGCCTTCTTCCTGGCGCTCGAGGTGCAGGACCGGCGAAGCGCGGGCAAGGGCGTGCAGATCTCCACGGTGATCGATCACCGCCTCGACGACACGGCGCTGCGCGCCAAGCCGCTCGTCCCGCAGAAGCAGCCGGAGCCGCTCGAGGACGCCACGCAGGAGATGGCGACGGTCCTGCCGCAGGACTAGCGGCGGCTCGCTCGGAAACGATTCCGCGGAGAGCGCGCCAGCCGAGACTCGAACTCGGTGCCTGCGGCTTAGAAGTCGAGCGCAGGCAATTAGGCAGCATTGGGCTTGGACAGGCTTCACTCTGCGGAGCTAGCACCGAAGGTGCTCCCCGCAAGGACAGCCGAGGCCAGCCCAAGCGAGCCCAGGCAAAGGGCGCTGCAAATCCGCTACAGCCCCCTGTTCGCGTCATCCCGGGAGGACGCGGTGCCTGGCTCCTGACCGTGCGTCAGGTCGCGCAACGTCTGGGGGTCTGCACCGCCACCGTCTACGCCCTGGTCGACCGCGGCGAGATGGCCCACCTCCGGGTGAGCAACGCGATCCGGGTCGAGCCGGCCGCGCTCGAGGCCTACCTCGCGAGGGTGCGCCGATGACGGCCCACCCGTCGCCGGAAACGGCCCGCCCTGACGCTGGCGGCACGCCGGCCGCCTCCTTGCCCGTCCCGGGGGCCGAGGCCCGCCGTTCGCGCAACCTCGCCGACGGCTGGCTCCCGGTGCCCCGGGCCTGGCTCGACCGCGTGAAGGCCGGGGACCTGAACGTAGAGCAGCTGGGGATCCTCGTGATGCTCGCCGGGCAGGCGAACTACAGGCCGGGACCCTTCGACTTCCACGGGCGCTCGCTGGAGCTGGACACCGGGGAGGCACTCGCCGTCAGCCGCACATGCGCCGAGGCCTTCCACCTTGGGGATGGCGACGCAGGCCGGGACAAGTTCCGCCGGCTGCTCGAGCGCGCCCAGTCCTTTGGCATCCTCACCACGCGCCAAATGCGTGAAATCCACGCCCCAAGGTCGGCCCCATTATCC
>DASXVQ010000109.1:0-31986 GCA_036504155.1 Myxococcales bacterium | reverse complement strand
GCGGCGGCGGCAGCCTCGCCCTCCTCGGGGTAGGCGTCCTCGACCTCTTCCTGCTCGCCCTCGGTCAGCTCGAACTGCTGCTCGCTGAAGTCGGGGTCATAGAAGACGTCGCTGACGTAGAGGAAGGCGGCCTTCTCGAGGCCCACGTCCACGAAGGCCGCCTGCATGCCGGGGAGCACCCGGACCACGCGGCCCTTGTAGATGTTGCCGACGATGCCCTTGTCCTTCTTCCGCTCGAGGTAGAACTCGCTGATCGTCCCGTTGTCGACGAGCGCTACGCGCGTCTCCACGCCGGTGGCGTTGATCACCAGAGTCGAACCCATCTGTTGCTGTCCTTCGATGCACGCGCGCGTGATCGCCCGACGCTCGAGCGCCCTACGCGCGGTGCCTCATGGCACGCGACTCGGCTGACTCACCCGGTCCCGGGGTGCGTGGAACGCCCTCCGGGAAGCTGTGGCGGTGCTCCGTGGTGCGTACCTCTCGGCCGCGCTCCGGTCGTCCCTTCGCGCGGCGCCTGTTTGAGGCCAGAAGGCCTCGATTCAATGGGAGCGGGACGTGCGAGCGTCGCAGCGCCTCGCTCCGAAACTCTTCGCCGGACCCTTTGGGACCGGGAAACCCTTGCCTTTGCGCTCCTCAAGGAGCCGACCTCGGAACCGTCCCCCGACCGCGTCGGGGCTCGATGGCATCCCCCCGAGATTCCGACCCCTCGTTCCTGGAGCGTTTCAAAACCGGCGCGTACGTTAGCAGCCAAGTCCGCGAAAACCAAGCCTCATTCGGTTTTTTCCGGCTCGCTCGGGGGCGCGTGGGGCGCGAAGGCGACCGCTTCCTTGAGCAGACGGCGAACCGGGAACCCACCGAACACCGACGCCAGGACCTCGGACGGCTTGGCGCTCGCCTTGTTGCCTGCCACGAGGTCGAAGCTCACCGCCGACTCCCCCACCCTTCGCAGGCCCAGCACCACCTGCTTGAGGTCGATGGCCCGCGCCCGGGCGCCGTGGTTGCGCTCGCGGTTGACCTCGACGGCCTGGGCGCCGGCGAAGCGCTCGATGCGCCCGTCGAGGTCTGCGGCCTGGGAGCCCTCGAGCTCCGCGCGGTAGGTCACCGAGGCGAGATCGAGCCCCAGGGCAGGATCGCCCTCGCCGAGGACCCGCGCCTCGAGCAAGGGCATGAGCACCGGCATCTCGCGGGCCAGCGCGGCGCGGACGGTCTCGAGCTCCATCGGATGCGCCAGCTCGAATTCCAGGAACTCGGCCTCGGACTCCACGCCCACCGGGCAGGCCGGACCGAAGGACACTCGCGGACGGGGGCTGTAGCCCTGCGAGTAGGACACCGGCAGGGCCGAGCGGCGCAGCGCCCGCAGGATGGCGTGCATCGTCTCCAGGTGGCTCAGGGCGATCGCGCGGGCCCGCTTGGCGTAGCGCAGCCGCACGAGGGGGCCCTTGACCCGCTGGCCGACGACGGCGTCCGAGACCTTCTCCGCAGCGGGATCGGGCAGGGGCTGCGGCGGCAGGTCGCTGACCGTGTGCAGGCGGTTCTCATACTCCTTGAAATCGCAGGCGCCGCAGGCCGAGCAGTGGCCGGAGACGCAGTCCTCCAGCGCCTCGGCCTGATGGCTGCGCGCATGGTCCTTGAGCAGGAACTTCTTCTCGACGCCCGCGTCGAGGTGGTCCCAGGGCAGCACCTCGTCCTCGCGCCGCTCGCGGTTGGCCATGAAGGCGACGTCGACGCCGTGGACTCGCTCCATCTCCTTCAGCGCGGCTTCCCAGCGCTCGAACGAGAAGTTCTCGGACCAGCCGTCGAGCACCTGGCCGGAGCGGTAGGCCGCGAGGATGGCCGTCGAGAGCCGCCGGTCGCCGCGGGCGAGCGCGCCCTCGATGAGCGAGCTCTTGGCCTCGTGGTACTTGAGCGAGAGCGGGCCCTTGCGCGGGAACAGCAAGCGCAGCAGGTCGTGCCGGCGGATGGTCTCCGCGACGGAGATCATCGGCTCCCACTGGAACGGCGTGAACGGCTTGGGGACGAAGGTGGAGACCGCGACGGTGATCTGCGCGTCCGGGCGGATCTCCTTGGCGACGCGCAGCGCCCGCCGGGCCAGGTGGTAGATCTCCTGGACGTCCTCGTCGGTCTCGGTGGGCAGGCCGATCATGAAGTACAGCTTCACCATCCCCCAGCCGTTCTTGAAGACGCTGCGCACGGCCTGGAGCAGGTTCTCCTCGCGGTTGCCCTTGTTGATGACCTTGCGCAGGCGCTCGGTCGCCGCCTCGGGCGCGATGGTGAACCCGGTCTTCTTCACCTGGGCGATCTGCTGGGCCAGCGCCTCGGTCATCGTCTCGGTGCGCAGGGACGGCAGCGAGATGGCGATGCGCTCGGGACCGAAGCGGGCGAAGAAGGCCTCGAGCAGGCTGTTCAGGCAGCCGTAGTCGCCCGCCGACAGCGAGAGGAAGCCCACCTCTTCCCAGCCCGTGCCCGCCAGGCCCGCCTCGGCCGCCTTCAGGATGGACGAGGGCCGGCGCTGGCGCTGCGGCCGGCTGACCATGCCCACCTGGCAGAAGCGGCAGCCGCGGATGCAGCCGCGCTGGATCTCCAGGGGCAGCCGGTCGTGGACCGCCTGCATGAACGGGACGATCTGCCGGTCGGGCATGGAGATGGCGTCGAGGTCCTTGACGATCCGCCTCTTCACCGCCGGCAGCCCGGGCCTCGTCGGCTCGATGGCCGCCAGCGTGCGGTCCTCGGCGTAGCGCACCTCGTAGAACGACGGCACGTAGATGCCGGGGATCTTCGCGATGCGCTCCAGCAGCTCGGCGCGCGAGCCCTTGGCGGCCTTCCACTCGGCCACCGCGTCGGACAGCTCCAGGGCGAGCTCCTCGCCGTCGCCCAGGGCCATGGCGTCGAAGAAGGGCGCCATCGGCTCGCCGTTGAAGGTGCACGGACCTCCGGCCACGACCAGCGGGTGGGCCTCGGTGCGCTCGCTCGAGAGCAGCGGCACGCCGGCCAGGTCGAGCATCGCCAGCACGGTCGTGTAGCCGGCCTCGAACTGCAGCGAGAAGCCCAGGATGTCGAAGTCGCGCACCGGCGCGCGCGACTCGAGCGCCCAGAGCGGCACGCCCGCCTCGCGCATCTTCTCCCCCATGTCCGGCCAGGGCATGAAGACGCGCTCGCAGGCGACGTCGGCGCGCCGGTTGAGGATGTCGTAGAGGACGCGGAAGCCGACGTTGCTCATCCCCAGCTCGTAGGTCTCCGGGAAGCACAGCGCCCACGTCACGCGGACGGCGTTCAGGTCCTTGGCGACCGCGTTCACCTCGCCGCCGACGTAGCGGGAGGGCTTCTGGGCGGCGAGGACGAGGGCGTCGACGGCGAGGGGCTGGTAGCGCAAGAGGTCTCCGATGCTGCCCGGCTGGAACGCCCGAGGGGGCCCGCATGTTACGGACCCGGCGCAGGGTCGCAAGGACGCTCTGGGCCCGTGCCCTCTCGGGGGCGCCGAGCGAGGCCTGCTTGACCTGTCCCACCGAGGCGGCTAGGTCTCGGTGCCCATGCTGAGGAACGGTCCAGGAGCGCGCAGCCGCCTCGCAGCCCTCGCCTCGGCCCAGATCTTCTTGGTCGCCGCGGGAGCCGCCGCGCCCTCGCTCCACCTGGGGTCCGCCTCTCACCACCACGTCTTCTGCAGCGACCACGAGCGCTTCGAGGACGAGGCCTCGCGCACTGCGGCGACCGCGGCTGCGCCTTCGACGCCCTCCGGCCACGCGGCGCTGACCTCGGCCGGCCCGCGGGAGCGAACGCACGTTGCCTGCGCGTTCTCCAACCTGCTGCTGCGCCCCATGCTCGACGCGCCGAGCGGGCGCACCCCGTCCACGAGCCCGTGGCAGCCGCTCGAGCCGGTGCTCTGCCAGCGCGCGGGCCACGCCCCTCTCGCGGCGCTCCTCCTGGCGCCCAAGCACTCGCCGCCGCCGAACGCGACCGCCTCCGTCGGTTGATTCGGTCCCACGCGCGCGAGCCCCCCGCTCGCAGCGCCGTCGCCGCAGCGAGGACACGCTCGTGAAGCCTCCCGCGGGCCAGCGCCTGGCGCTCGGCCTTTTGCTGCTCCTGCCGCCCCTCGTGCTCGCAGCCGTGCTCCTCTACCGGGCCACGGCGTCGCCGGCCGGCGTCGGCGTCGGCGCCGGACCGACCGCGACCTCGCGCTGGCCCAACGGCCGGCCGAAGCAGAGCACCCGCGACTGGAAAGAGGGCGACCGGAGGATCCAGGAGCGCTGCGGCTTCGCCGAGGACGGCGCGGCGCTGGGCTGTGCCGTGCTCAAGGACGGCGAACCCTGGGACGGCGTCCTCGTGGACTTCGCCGGGGACGATCCCTCCGCCCAGCTCAACGAGATCCGCCGGTTCGACCGCGGCCGGCGCCACGGGACCTGGCGCTCGTTCCTGCCGGGAGGCGAGGTCGCCGTGGAGCTCGAGTACGACTCCGACCGCCTGGTCTCACGCAAGGTCCGCGGTGCCGACGGCACGCTCCGCCCCGCCGCCGAGCCCGCCGCCCGCCTCCCCGGTGGCTCCCTTCCTCCCAAGTCCTTCCCCCCCAAGCGACCATGAAGCCCTCCGACCGTGTCCTGCGCGCCTCCCTGACCTCCATCGGCATCGACCTGGTGCTGATCTCGACCAAGGCCGCCTTGTCGGCCCTCACCGGCAGCCTCGCCTTGGCCGCCGACGCCTGGCACAGCCTGTCCGACCTCGTCGTTTCGCTCACCGTGCTCGCCAGCATCCTGCTGAAGCGGCGTGCCGAGGTGGCCCCCGCGGCGATGGCTGCACCCGGGATTGGAGCGCTCCCACCCGCTCCACCGTCCGGCGGCCGCCTCGAGTCGGGCATCGCCTATCTCGTCTCGCTGGCGATCCTCTACGTGCCCTACGAGATCGTCACCAGCATCCGCGCGAGCGCCGGCCGGCCTCTCAGTTATGCCCCGGTCGCGGTGGTTGGGCTGCTCTTCTGCATCCTCCTGAGCTGGCTCGCGGCGCGGCTGAAGCTCGGCGTGGGCAATGAGACCGGCTCCAAGGCGCTCTCCGCCGACGGCTGGCACAGCTGGACCGACATGCTCAGCACCGTCGCCGTCCTGGCCTCGGTGATGGGCACGCTGGCGGGGATCGAGCTGGACGGGCTGGTCGCGGTCGGCATCGCAGTCCTGATCGGAGTCACCGGGCTGGAGATGCTCGCCACCTCGATCGTCGGGCTCGTCCGCGGCTCGGCACCGGCGTCGTACTCGTTGCTGGGCCTGCTCACCCGCCCTGGCCGGGAAAGAGTGGACGTACGCCCGCCCGAGCTTGGTCCTGGTGACGAGCCTCCCGCACCTTCGGACCCTCCCGCGCCGCCGGCTCGCCTGCCGTCGCCGCTCCAGGCGCGAAGGCTCGCCCTCGTGGTGCTCTCCGCCTCCTTCATGGGCTGGCTCGCGACCGGCTTGGCGCCGATCGGTCCCGACGAGGTGGGCCTGCGGCTGCGCTTCGGCGCCCGCGTGGGACCCGAGCTGGAGCCGGGCCTGCATGCGCTGCTCCCGTGGCCCATCGAGACGGTCGAGCGCGTCTCCCGCTCGATGGCTCGCCTGGAGGTCGGGTTCCGCTCGGTCGCCGGCGCACCGTCCTCGGAGCTGCTGTGGGACGGCACCCGCGCCGGCGCCGGCGGGGTGCGCGTGGACGACGAGTCCCTGGCGCTCACCGGCGACGAGGCCGCCCTCGCCTTCTCCTTTGTCCTGCATTACCGGCCCAGCGATCCGGTGCGCTTCGCGGTGCGCTCCAACGGCGTCGACCACGTGCTGCGCTCGCTGGCGGACGCCCGGGTGCGCGAGGTGCTGGCTTCGGAGCCGGTGGACGCGCTGCTGACCGCTGACCGGGCCGAGTTCCTGGAGCGGGTGCGCTCGGGCATCGACGCGGCGGCCAAGCGGCTGGACCTGGGCGTGGAGGTCGTCAGCGTCCTCTGCCGCGAGCTGCACCCTCCGTTCGACACGGTGGCCGCGTTCCGCGACGCCTTCAGCGCCCGCGAGGACCAGCTCAAGCTGCTCAACCAGGCGGAGTCGTACCAGAACGAGGCGCTGCCCCGCTCCCGCGGGGAGCAGGCACGCCGCCTCGGCGACGCGCGCGCCTACGCCCTGGAGCGCAGCACCCGCGCCGAGGGCGACGCCCGCCGCTTCACCTTGCAGGCCGAGGCCGAGCGCGCCTCGCCCGACCTGACCCGGGAGCGCCTGTTCCTGGAGACCCTGGAGGTGGGCCTGGCCGGCAAGCGCAAGATCGTGGCTTCGCCCAAGGTGAACCGCGGCGGCTACCACCTGTGGCTCTTCGCGCCCGACCAGGCTCCCGCCCCGGCGCCCGAGCCGCGCCCCGTGGCCCGGCCGCCCGCCGCGTCCCCCCTTCCGCCCCCGCCGTTGCCGTCCCCGGAGGAGTAACCATGCGCAAGACCGTCGCCCTGGCCCTCTTCGCCGTCGCCGCTTTCGCCGCCTTCACTTCGTTCGTGGCCGTGGGCGAGACGGAGATCGTCGTCGTCACCCAGTTCGGGCGCACCGTGAAGGTCGTGGAGGAGGCCGGGCTCCTGCTCAAGTGGCCTGACCCCATCCAGTCGGCGCTGCGCCTGGACCGGAGGCTGCAGCCCCTGGACTTGCCGCTCTCCGAGTTCCTGACTGCCGACAAGAAGAACCTGGTGGTGGGCGGCTTCGTCGCCTGGCGAGTCAGCGACGCCCGCCGCTTCATCCAGAGCGTGCGCGACCGCGGGGTGGCGCAGCAGCGGCTGTCCGACCTGGTCACCTCCGAGCTGGGCACCGTGCTGGGCACCTACCCGCTCTCCTCCATCCTCAACACCGACGAGGCGGGCTCGAAGATCCCGGAGATCGCCGGGCGGGTGGCCGCCGCGGCCACCCCGCAGGCGCTCGCGGAGTTCGGCGTGCAGGTGGAGGACGTGCGCATCCGCCGGCTCTCGTTCCCCGACCAGAACCTGCAGGCCGTCTACAGCCGCATGCGCGCCGAGCGCGAGCGCATCGCCAAGAAGTACCGGGCCGAGGGCGAGGAGGAGGCCGCCAAGATCAAGTCCGAGACCGACCGCTCGGTGCGCCAACTGCTCGCCGAGGCCTACCGCGACTCGGAGATCGAGCGCGGCCGCGGCGACGCCGAGGCCATCCGCGTCTACGCCGAGGCGTTCGAGAAGGACCCCGCCTTCTACAAGCTGACCCGCACGCTCGAGGCCTACCGCAAGCTGCTCGACAAGAACACGACCCTGGTCCTGTCCGCCGACTCGCCGCTCTTCCGCTACCTGCAGGCGCCCCCGGAGGCCCCGTGAATGCCGACCTGCGCCGGGCGCTGGCCCCCGCGCGGCGCGGCGTGCAGGGGCTGGCGCTGGCGGCGGCCGTCCTGTGGGCGGGCAGCGGCCTGTACTCGGTCAAGCCCGAGCAGCGCGGCGTGGTCTGCCGCTTCGGGCGGGTGGTCGAGGAGAGCGTCCCGCCGGGCATCCACTACCACTGGCCGTACCCGGTGGAGAGCGTGGAGCGGCCGGCGGTGAGCGAGGTGCGCTCGCTGAGCGTCGCCTTCGGCCCGCAGGCGCCGGGGCGCGGCGCGGCGGCCTCGCCGATGAAGGCGGAGACGCTGCTGACCGGCGACGAGAACGTGGTGCTGGGCTCGCTGCTGCTGCAGTACACGGTCAAGTCGCCGCGCGAGTTCCTGTTCGGCAGCGCGTCGACCGAGACCCTGCTGCAGCGGCTGGCGCAGGAGATCAGCGTGGCGCGCTTCGCCCAGAGCAGCGTGGACGACCTGCTCACCTCGGGCCGCCAGGCGCTCCAGGTCGCCCTCAAGGAGGACATGCAGCGGCGCTGCGACGCCTGGGGGCTGGGCGTGCGGCTGACGTCGGTGCAGATCCAGCGAATCGAGCCCCCGTCCGAGGTGGCCCAGGCCTTCAAGGACGTGGGCGCGGCCCGCGAGGACAAGCAGAAGGCGGTGCAGGAGGCCGAGGGCGACCGCAACCGGCGCCTGCCGGGGGCTCGCGCGGACGCCGGGCGGCTGCGCGACGAGGCGGCGGCCTACGCCAAGGAGCGGGCCGCCTACGCCCGCGGCGAGGCGCAGCGCTTCGTGCAGACCTGGGAGGCCTATCGCAAGGCCCGCTCGGCGACCTCGCAGAGGCTCTACCTCGAGGCGATCGAGGAGACGCTCGCCCAGGTCCGCAAGATCGTCATCGACCCCGCCGCTGAGAAGAACGCCGGCCGGATCCCCTAAAACGGCTATGCTGGCGGACATGGCGACCGTGCAGCCCCCCCAGAAGGCCGAGGTCACGACGGGCGGCTGCGGCTGTGGCGGCGAGGGGGCGTTCGACACCTGGAGGGGCGTGGAGGAGCAGAACCGGGCGCTCGGTCAGACCCGGCTCGGGCGGCTGATCGTCGCCCTTCGGGGGTTGGTGGAGCGAATGACCGGGAAATGACCCGGCTTGGGAGTGTCATGGGCGCCTTCGCCCGTTAAGAGAGACGCATGCCGAACTACATGGCGTACCTACCTTTTGGAACCGTGCCCGAGATGCCTGCCAAGGATCTCGCCAAGGCCCTGTCCGGTCCCAACCCCCCGCAGCTGCTCGACGTGCGGACCAAGAGCGAGCACAAGAGCGGGCACGTCAAAGGCGCGCTCAACGCTCCCATCTCCTCGCTCGCGAGGCTCTTGCCCAACCTCAAGCTCGACAAGGCCCGGCCCGTGGTCGCCATCTGCCTGTCTGCCCACCGTTCGATTCCGGCGGTCCGCATCCTCAAGGACGCGGGCTTCGAGGCGGTGCAGCTGGCGGGCGGGATGCAGTCCTGGCGCGCGGCGCGGCTCCCCGAAGAAGAAGGCTGAGCGCGTTCAGCGCCGCCTGAACTCCAGGAAGGTCTGGTAGGGCAAGAGGTCCGGCTTGTCGGCCACGAGGTCGAAGCCGGCGGCTGCGAGCAGCTCGACGATCCGCTGCCTCGGCAGCTTCAGGGCGGCCGGCGGCCCTTCCGGCAGCTCGCCTTCCTTGAACTCGATCACGGTCAAGCGGGTGCCCGGCTGGACCTCGCCCGCCAGCTTGGCCAGCCAGGCCTCTCGGTCCTGGACGTGGTGGAGCACGTCGCAGACGAAGACCCGCCCCATGCCCTCGGGCACGTTGGGGTCCTCGGGCCTGGCGGCACGGACCTCGACGTTCTTGGCGCCCGAGGCCATGGCCTGGTGGTGGATGTGGCGCAGCATCTCCGGCTCGAGGTCGATGGCGATCACCCGCCCGAGCGGCAGGACCTGCGCGAGCCGGAAGGTGAAGTAGCCCGAGCCGGCACCCAGGTCGGCGACGACCTCGTCGCCCTTCAGGCCGAGCGCCTGGACCACGGCGTCGGGCTTCTGCCAGAGCGCGCGATCCGGCCGCTCGAGGAACTCGATGTACTTCTCGACCTGCTCGAAGGGCTTCATGCCCTCGGTCACGATGCCCTGCTTGCGCAGCGGGCAGTCGATGGGCGGGTGGGCCGGGTCGTGGACCATGGCCGCCGAAGCAGCCGCGGCATCGGGCCGCGGCGCGGGTGCGGCCGGCGGCGGCGGCGTCTTGCAGCAGGCGCCGGCGAGCAAGAGTCCCAGGAGCCACGCCAGCCGTCTCATGCCCGCCTCCCGCTCACCCCGGTGACCACCGCCGCGCCGATCAGGTGCGCCAGCCGCAACGCCTCGGGCACGTGGCCGGTGTCGGTCAACCGCCTGAGCGCATCGTGCGCTTCCTCGGGCGAGAGGCCGTGCGCCTGGAACACGAACGGCGGCCGCTGGTGGATGGGACCGGCCCGCTCCAGGAGCTTCAGGCGGCGCTCGGCGTTCGGCAGCTTGCGGATGGCCACCTCCATCGCCGCCAGGTCGGGCAGCTTGCGCATCACCGCGACGACCGGCTTTCGCAGCCGCTCGGCGAGCGAGGGCAGATCGATGAGGTTCAGGCCGCCGAAGGCCACCCCGTCGAGCAGCACCAGGTGGATCTGCGGGAGGAACTTGCCGCCCTCCAGCAGCCGCACCAGCTCGCCCGTGGCGTTCCAGCCGTCGCGCGTCACCCGCCCCCAGACCAGGCCTTCGAACCGCGTTCCGCAGCAGACGGCCCCGGCGACCTGCACCGCCGCGCCCTTGCGGTGAGGGAACGGGGCGTCGTCGAATCCCACCGCGCGCAGGAGGCGACTGGGGCCGGGCAGGGACATGGCGCGAAGCGTGCCAGAATCGACGCGTCGCACCCAAGCGTTCAGGTGAGCAATGAGGGAACCGTCCCACGAGGCGAAGTACTGGCACCGCGAGGGAGGGCGCGTGGTCTGCACCGCCTGCCCGCGCCACTGTACCCTCTCCGAGGGTCAGCACGGCTTCTGCTACGTGCGCAAGAACGAGGGCGGCAAGCTGGTCTCGCTGGCCTACGGCCGCCCGAGCGCCGTGGCGGTCGACCCCATCGAGAAGAAGCCGCTGTTCCACTTCCTGCCCGGGACGACCGTCCTCAGCATCGGCACCGCGGGCTGCAACCTGGGCTGCCGCTTCTGCCAGAACTCGGACCTCTCGCGCGCCAAGGCCGGCCAGCGCGAGTCGATGGACCTGCCGCCGGAGAAGGTCGCGCGGCTCGCCGAGGAGGAGGGCTGCGCCTCGGTCGCCTTCACCTACAACGACCCCGCGGTCTTCGTGGAGTACGCCACCGACGCCGCCATCGCCTGCCACCAGGCCGGCATCGCCACCGTGGCGGTGACCGCCGGCTACTTCGGCAAGGAGGCGCGCGAGGACCTCTTCGCCCACGTCGACGCCACCAACATCGACCTCAAGGGCTTCGACGAGGACTTCTACTGGAAGCTGTCGCTCGGCCACCTGGCGCCGGTGCTGGAGACCATCGAGTGGTGCGTGAAGAAGGGCGTCTGGGTCGAGCTGACGACCCTGCTCATCCCCGGCCACAACGACGGCGAGGACGAGCTGCGGGCCGAGTCCAAGTGGATCGTGGAGAAGCTCGGCCGCGACGTGCCGCTGCACTTCTCGGCCTTCCACCCCTCGTTCAAGATGATGGACGTGCCCTGCACGCCCCCGGCCACGCTGCGCAGGGCCCGCGCCATCGCGCTCGACGCCGGCATCCGCTACGTCTACACCGGCAACGTGATCGACCCCGAAGGCGAGGCGACCCGCTGCCACGGCTGCCGCGAGCTGCTGATCGAGCGGGACCGGTTCGCCATCCGCAAGAACGCGCTGGCCGGCACCAACCAGTGCCCCAAGTGCCAGGCCGTCATCCCCGGCGTCTTCGACGCCCGCAGCCGCACCGCCTCCTCGGGAGGCCGGTACGGCCTGTTGTAGCGTTCGGTCCGGACCAGACCAGACCCAGGAGGCAGGCATGTTCGGCACCCGCTCCCCCGCCGTCGCCGGACGCTTCTATCCCGGCGACGCGCGCACGCTCGCCCGCGACGTCGCCGGCTACCTCGAGTCGAAGGCCGGGCCGGCGCCGGCGCTGGGCGTCGTGGCTCCGCACGCGGGCTACCTGTACAGCGGAGCCATCGCCGGGGCGGCCTATGCCGAGGTCGTGGTCCCCAGGTCGGCGATCGTGCTGTGCCCCAACCACACCGGGATGGGCTCCCGTCGTTCGCTCTGGCCCTCCGGGGCGTGGAAGATCCCGGGCGGCGAAGTGCAGGTCGACGAGGTGCTCGCCGAGAAGGTCCGCGAGGCCGCCGGCCTCGAGCCCGACGCCCTGGCCCACCAGCACGAGCACTCGCTGGAGGTGCAGCTGCCCTTCCTGCGCGCCCGCAACCCCGACGTCTCCATCGTCCCCGTCTGCCTGTCGTCCCTGAGCGTGCGCGACTGCGTGAAGATCGGCGAGGGCATCGCCGAGGCCATCGGAGCGGCCAAGTCCGACGTGCTGCTCGTGGCCAGCAGCGACCTGTCCCACTACCTCTCCGCCGAGGACGCCAAGCGGCTCGACGGCATGGCGCTCGAGAAGGTCCTCGCGCTCGACCCGGAAGGCCTCTACGAGACGGTGGAGACCAACGACATCTCGATGTGCGGCTACCTGCCGACCACCGTGGTGCTGGCCGCGGCAAGGGCGCTCGGCGCCAGATCCGCCCGCCTCGTGCGCTACGGCAACTCGGGCGAAGCGAGCGGCGACTTCGAGCGCGTGGTCGGCTACGCCGGCGTCGTCATCGCCTGAGCGCCGCTACCGGGCCTTCGCGGCGAACCGGTCCTTGTAGTGCCGCGCGTAGTCGACGAGCGTCCGCGGTGCCTTGCCGGTCACCGCTTCGACGTCCGTCGAGCGCTTGGCTGCGTGCCCCGCGCGCACGTGCTGGAACAGCCCGACCATCACCCCCGCGTAGTCGGCCGGCAGCCCGGCCTTGAGGAGCCCGTTGCGGAAGGACTCGTCGTCGATGGGCAGGTAGCCGATGGTGCGGCCCGTCTCGCGCGTCAGCGTCGCGGTGGCCTGGGCATAGGTGAGCGACTCGGGGCCGGTGAGCCGGTAGGCCTTCCTCGTGTGCAGCTCGGAGTCGCCCGCCAGCACCGTGGCGGCCACGGCGGCGATGTCCCGGGCGTCGACGAACGCCGTCTTCGCCTCGGCGGCCGGAACCATGACCTTGCCCGTGGCCTCGATGGTGGGCAGCCAGACCGAGTGGAAGTTCTGCATGAACCAGGTGGGTCGCAGGTGCGTCCAGGACGCGCCCGAGCGCTCCACCGTCTTCTCCACCCTGCGCAGCGGGATCTCGTCGCTCGCCTCGACGCCCGAGGCGGTCATCGTCACCACCCGCCGCATCCGGGGCAGCGCGGCGTCCAGGAAGGGAGCCAGCAGCCGGTCGGGCTGGGAGTGGCCCGGAGGGGCCATGACGAACAGGCGCTCCACTCCCTCGAGCGCAGCCCTGAAGGTCGAGGCGTCCTGCAAGTCGAGCCTGACGTACTCCACCTGCGGGGTGTCCGAGTGGAGCTTCGCCGGATCCCGCGTGGCGCCGCGGACGGGCACGCCTCTCCGGGCCAGCTCCTGCACCACGTTCTCGCCCACCGTCCCCGTCGCCCCAAGCACCAGGATCTTGCCCGCCATGCCCGCCTCCGTCTGTCGGTCGCCCCGAACCTGGGCTTGTCGCAGGCAGGTTGGATGCCCAGACCTTCCCGGTCGTTGCCCGCCCTCCCCCGCCGGGAGAATCGGCGCTCGTCGAAGGGAAGCCCGTGCAGAGCTGCGACCCGATGCCCTCGCCTTTTGCCCTCGCGCCGGCGACGACCGAGACGCCGAACACCGCGCTCGGTGCGTCCGCCACGCCTTCCCCGGGCGTCGCCCAGCCCGACCCGCTGTCCGAGAGCTTCGACCTGGCGCTGGCCAAGCTGTGGCTCAACTACCAGCCCATCGTGAGTGCCCAGGACGGGGCGGTCTTCGGCTACGAGGCGCTGCTGCGCACCAGCGAGCCGACGCTGCCCACCCCCGGATTGCTGCTCGATGCCGCCGAGCGGCTGGACCGGACGATGGACCTCGGGCGGCTCGTCCGCTCGCGCGCTCCCCTGCCCTTCTCGGACGCCCCTGCCGAGGCGCTCCTGTTCGTGAACCTCCATCCGCAGGAGCTGCTCGACCCGCTGCTCTACCTGCCCGAGTCGACCCTCTCGAGCTTCGCGCCGCGCACCGTGCTGGAGATCACCGAGCGCGCCGCCATCCGCGACCTGAGCGAGCTGGCCGACCGGGTGCGCCGGCTGCGATCGCTCGGCTTCCGGATCGCCGTGGACGACCTCGGCGCCGGCTACGCCGGGCTCACCAGCTTCGCCGACCTCGCGCCCGAGTTCGTCAAGCTGGACATGTCGCTCGTCCGCGACGTGGACAAGGACTCGCTGCGCCAGCGGATCGTCCGCTCGATGGCCTCGCTGTGCCGGGAGGTCGGCGCCCAGGTCGTCGCCGAGGGCATCGAGCGCGCCGGGGAGCGCGACGCGGTGGTGAGCCTGGGCTGCGACTACGTGCAGGGCTACTTCGTGGCCCGGCCGGACCGGCCCTTCCCGGAGACGAACTGGTAGGTCGCGTTCTGTCCGAGCGCGCAGGGCGCGGCGAGGCAGGCCCGGAGTCGAGGGCCGGCACCTCGACTCCGGCGTCGCGCTGCGCGCCTGCCTTCTACGCTCGGCGCGAACGGGGCTGCGAGCCCACTCCGCTCACTCCAGCTTGCCGCGCAGGAACGCCTCGTACGACCCGAGATCCAGCAGGCCGTGCCCCGAGAGGTTGAAGAGGATGGTCCTCTTCGCGCCCTCGGCGTCGGCCTCCCTGGCCATCCTCACCGCGGCGGCGATGGCGTGCGCGGACTCCGGCGCCGGGACGATGCCCTCGGCCTGCGCGAACAGGCGCGCCGCCGTGAACGTGTCGGCCTGCGCGTAGGCCTGCGCCTCGATGAGGCCCAGGTCGAGCAGCTTGGAGACCTGCGGCGCGGCGCCGTGGTAGCGCAGCCCGCCGGCGTGGATGGGGTCGGGCACGAACTCGGCGCCCAGGGTGTGCATCTTGACCTTGGGCGTCAGGCCCGCGGTGTCGCCGAAGTCGTAGCGGTACTCGCCCTTGGTCAGGCTGGGGCAGGAGGCCGGCTCGGCGGCGACGATGCGCAGCTTCTTGCCGTCGAGCTTGTGCTTGACGAACGGGAAGGCCAGCCCGCCGAAGTTCGACCCGCCGCCGTGGCAGGCGACCACCGCGTCCGGGAAGGCGCCCTCCTCCTCCATCTGCCGCAGCGCCTCCTGGCCGATGACCGTCTGGTGCAGCAGCACGTGGTTGAGCACCGAGCCCAGCGCGTACTTGGTGCCGGGGTGGGTCACGGCGTGCTCGACCGCCTCGGAGATGGCGACGCCCAGCGACCCGGGATGCTTGGGATTGGCGGCGAGGATCCTCCGGCCGGACTCGGTCTGAAGCGACGGCGAGGGCGTCACCGAGGCGCCGAAGAGCTCCATCATCGTGCGCCGGAAGGGCTTCTGCTCGAACGAGGAGCGCACCATGTACACCGCGCAGGACAGCCCGAAGCGCCGCGCGGCGAAGGAGAGCGCGGTGCCCCACTGACCGGCGCCGGTCTCGGTGGCCAGGTGCTTCACGCCCTCCTGCGCGTTGGCGTAGGCCTGGGCGAGCGCGGTGTTGAGCTTGTGGCTGCCCACCGGCGAGGCGCCCTCGTACTTGTAGTAGATGGCCGACTTCGTCCCCAGGTCCTTCTCGAGCTGCCGGGCGCGCCGCAGCGGCGTGGGCCGGAAGGAGGCGTAGGCGTCGAGCACGGCCTCGGGGATCGCCACGTGGGCCGCGCTCGACATCTCCTGCTCGAGGATGGCCATCGGGAACAGCGCGGCGAGCTTCTCCGGCCGCATCGGCTCGTTGGTGGCGGGGTCGAGCGGCGGCTCGAGCGCGATCTTCGCGTCGGCGAACAGGTTGTAGAAGGTGGTGGGGATGCCGCTGGCGGTGAACTTGGGGGTGATGGCGTTCATTGGGTCGGGTCCTCGAAAGCGAAAACAGCACGGAGCAGACAGGGGACGATTCCGGGTGGTTGGCCCGTCCTCGAGGCTCTCGGCTTTCGGGTGACCCGCGGCCTGGTCGGCCGCCTGAGCATCAGCGCAACGGTTCACCCGCCCCGAGTCCTCGGGACGGGCATCGCCACAACCAACGGACGTAAGCGTTCGCGTGCATCGAAGGAATCTCTAACCTGCCGCCCCGCGCGCCGCAACTTCCCTACGGGATGGGCGCGAAGACGATGGGGTGCGAGACCACGCACTCGCCCGGCACGGGCGGGAAGAGCCAGCGGCGCAACGTCCGCTCGAGGCACCGGCGCAGGCCCGGGCTGCCCACCGAGTCCTCGTCGATCTCCACCTCGGTCACGCCGCCGGCCTCTCCGATGGCGAAGCGGACGACGATCTTGCCGTTCAGCGTGGGGACCTTCTTGGTCTCGTACTCATAGCAGGCCTGCAGGGCGCCCAGCCCGCGCTTGACGACCTTGGCGATGGCGGCGCGGTCGCAGCCGGGGCCGGCAGGAGTCGGGTCCTCTTCCTCCTCGAAGGTGACTCGGGGCTTGGGCCTGGTCGGGCCACGATCCGCGAGCTGCTTCGAGCCTTCCCCGGGGCCGCCCTCGGTGCGTAGGTCGCCGATGGACTTGGTCTCTCCCGTCGAGCCCCCGCGGTGCTCGCCGCCGCCATCGAGCCGGAGAGCCACGCCCGAGCCGCGCGCCTCCTGCATCGCCTTCTCCAGCGAGGCCGCCTCGTGGCCGTCCCAGAGCCGGTTCTCGAGCTTCCAGCCGTCGCCGAGCCCTTCGGACCCGATGATCTTGAGGAGCGCGCTGCTCTTCACCAGGCGATCGAGCTCCGGCTTCGGGCGGCCGCCATTGCCGCGCGCCGGGCCCGCCACCGCGACCCTGACGCCCTCTCCTTCGGCCTTCGCTGTCGGCTTCCCCTTCTTCCGGAGCGGCAGCAGCGGACCCGAGGTCACCCGGCCCGTGGTCAGCTCCTCGACGAGCGCCCAGTCGTCGGTCCAGGTCTTGGCCCGGCTGGCGATGGCGCTGGCCAGGCCGAAGTTGAAGAGGAACACCGCGGCGACGATGGCCACGAAGGTGCGGTCGACCGCGCGGAAGCGCTGGATCCGCGGCGTGGTTTCCTCGGCTTCGGCCATGGCGCCCGTCCTCCCAGCCGGCTTCGACAACGCTCGTGGCGGGTTGGTTCCGGCGGCCCCGGACGCGGGCGGGCACCGACCCTCACCGACCAGGGGCGATCCCCCGAGCGGCCGCGGTTTCGGGGGAGCGACAGGTCCTCGGGCGTGGCGTAGGATGCGCCGCCGTGAAAGCCGCCGACGTCGTCATCCTGGGTGGAGGCATCGCGGGGCTGTCGGCCGCGTGGTCTCTGGCCCGTGCGGGCGGCCGGCGCGTCGTGCTCCTGGAGCGCGAAGAGGTCCTGGCCAGCCACAGCTCGGGCCGCAACGCCGCCATCTTCCGTCAGCTCGACGGCTCGCCCGGCGGCGTCGAGCTGGCCGTCCAGAGCCGGAAGCTGCTCGACCCGCTGATGGCCTCGCGCGGCGGTTGGCTCCAGGCGACCGGCGCCCTGTTCGTGGCGCGCTCGCCGGCGGGGCTGCAGAAGCTGCTCTCGCTGGCCGAGGCGCACGGGGTCGCCCACACCCGGCTCGACGGCTCGGAGCTGCTGCGGCGGGTCCCGGCGCTCCAGGGGAGCACCGCGACCTTCGGCTTCGAGGTCCCCGGCGACGGCGTCATGGACATCCACGGCATCTGCCAGGCCTTGGCCGACGAGGCGCGTGCCGCGGGGGCGAGCATCCGCCTGCGCACGGAGGCCTCGCGGATCCTGGCGGTGAACGGGCAGGTCGACGGCGTGCTCCTCGCCGGCGGCGAGCGCATCACGGCGGGCGAGGTCGTGCTGGCGGCGGGCGCCTGGGCCTCGGAGCTCTCCTCGACCGCCCACGCCGCACTGGAGCTGGCGCCCATGCGGCGCCACGTCGCGCAGCTCGACGCGGTGGTGCCGGTCCGGTCGCCGGTGGTCTGGTGCGTTGACGACGAGGCCTATTTCCGCCCGGAGTCCGGCGGGACGCTGGCCAGCCCCTGCGACGAGGATCCCTACCCGCCGTGCCTGCCGCCGGAGGCGCCGCACGCTCGCGAGCTCTTGGCGGAGAAGCTCTCGCGGCTGGCTCCGTCGATCGCCCAGTCCGGCGTGCGCCGAGGTTGGGCCTGCCTGCGGACCTTCGCCAAGGACCGCGCCATGGTCATCGGCCCGGACCCGCGCGTGGCGGGGCTGCATTGGTTCGCCGGCCTGGGCGGACACGGGATGACGGCGGGCGTCGCGGCCGGCGAGCTGCTCGCGGCGGGCATGAAGGGCGAGCGCTCGAAGCTCCTCGATGCGCTCTCGCCTGCCCGACTGCTGCGCTAGGGTGCCCTTCGCCGATGGACGCGGTCCGCGAGCTGCGCGCCAGAGCGAGCAAGGCAAGCCGTTGAATCGACTCGCCGATTCCGGCTCCGGAGCCTGACGCCCGTCCCGCCTCTCAGCCCTCCGACGAGTCGTCGATGTCGGCGTCGGAGAGCCCGTGGGAGCGCAGCTTCTCCCACAGGTTCTTGCGTGAGATGCCGAGGTATTCGGCGGCCCTGGCCTTGCGGCCGTCGGCCAGCGTCAGCGCCCGCAGCAGGTACTCGCGCTCGAACTCCTTGGAGGCGATGGCCAGCGGCCTCAAGGACCCCTGGCCGTCCAGCGACGGCGACGGCGGGGACTTGCCCACGATGTCCACCGGCAGGTGGTCGAGGTCGATCTCCTTGCCCTGCGCCAGCACCACCGCGCGCTGGATGGCGTGCTCCAGCTCGCGCACGTTGCCCGGGAACGGGTACTCCGCCAGCGCCGCCCAGGTTCGCGGAGAGAGCGTCGGCTTGGTGCCCGGCTGCCGGTAGCGCTCCAGGAAGGTCTCGACCAGCAGCGGCACGTCGCTGCGGCGCTCGCGCAGCGGCGGGATGGTGATGTCCAGCACGTTGAGCCGGTAGTAGAGGTCCTCGCGGAACTTGCCGTCGCTGACCAGTTGCTTGAGGTTGCGGTTGCTGGCCGAGACGATGCGCGAGTCCACCGGCACCGCGGTGTTGGTGCCCAGCGGCGTCACCACGCCCTCCTGCAGCACCCGCAGGAGCTTGGCCTGCGCCGGCAAGGGGATCTCCGAGATCTCGTCGAGCAAGAGCGTGCCCCCGTCCGCCGCCTTGAAGCGCCCGTCGCGCTTCTTGACCGCGCCGGTGAAGGCGCCGCGCTCGTGCCCGAACAGCTCGGCCTCCAGCAGGGTCTCGGGGAAGGCCGCGCAGTTGACCGCCACGAACGACTTGCTCTTGCGCGTGGACAGGGTGTGCAGGCTGCGCGCGACCAGCTCCTTGCCGGTGCCGCTCTCGCCGGTGATGAGCACCGGGGCGTCGCTGCCGGCCACGGTCTCGATGCGCTCCAGGAGCCGCACCATCCCCGGCGCGCGGCCGATGATGCCCGAGGGGTGCACGTGGGCGGCGCGGTCACGCGCCACCGCCAGCTCCTTCTGCAGCGCCCGCCGCTCGGAGATGCGCGCCACCCTCAGGACCAGCTCGTCGGCGTCGAAGGGCTTGGTCAGGTAGTCGTGCGCCCCGTCCTTGAGCGCCGCCACCGCGTCCTTCACCTGCCCGAAGGCGGTGATGATGATCACGTCGGTCGCCGGCGAGATCTCGCGGGCCTTGCGGAAGACGGTGAAGCCGTCGGCGCGCGGCAGGCGCACGTCGGTGACCACCACGTCGTAGACCTTCTCGCCGATGAGGTTGAGCGCCTCGGCGCCGTCCGAGGCCAGCCGCACGTTGTGCCCGGCGGCCCGCAGCGCGTCGCCCACCGACAGGCGAATCAACGGCTCGTCGTCGACCAAGAGGATGTCAAGCACGGACGGCCTCCTTGCTGCTGCCCCGTCCCTCGCCCGCCACCGTCCCCGCAGGCAGCCACAGCGTCACCTTCGTCCCCACGCCCACCTCGCTCTCGATGGTCAAGTCGCCCCCGTGGGCGCGCACGATGCCCTGGGTGATGGCCATGCCCAACCCCGTCCCTTCGCCCTCGGGCTTGGTGGTGAAGAACGGGTCGCACACCTTGGCCACCACGTCCTTGGGCATGCCCACCCCGTCGTCCTCGACCCGCAGGCCGACCAGGCGCGGCTCGTCGCCGAGGCCGCTGCCGCGCACCACGGCGATGCGGATGCGGCCCCCGTTCTTGACCGCCTGCAGGGCGTTCATCACCACGTTGACCAGCGCCTGCATGATCTGGGTGCGGTCGACCTGCACCTGCGCCTCGCCGGACCGCACCGAGCTGGCGACCTCGACGTCCTTCTTGCGGGCCAGCGGCTGGAGGAGCCGGGTGACCGAGTCGATCACCTCGGCGGCGTCGAGGGCGGAGGGCGACGGCGGCCGCTGGCGGGCGAAGTCGAGCAGGCTCTGCACGGTGCCGCGGATGCGCTCGAGCCCGTCCTGGACCGCCTCGAAGTAGTCGCGGGTGCGCTTCTCGTCGACGGAGTGCTCGCTGAGCGCCTTGACGCAGCCCATCACGCCCATCAGCGGGTTGTTGATCTCGTGGGCGACGCCCGAGGCCAGCATGCCGATGGAGCTGAGCTTCTCGGCCTGGATGAGCTTGGCCTGCTCGCCGACCAGCCTGCGGTTGGCCTCGGCCAGGTCGTCGCGCGTCTTGCTGATGGTGCGGATTCGGGCGCGCTCGCGGTCGGAGAGGTAGCCCACCAGCGGGCCGTGCAGGAGCAGGCCCCCGGAGCGGATGATGACGGCCAGCGGGTCGCCGGGCAGCCCGGCCTGCAGGTCGAAGGCGAACAGCACCGCCAGCGCCACCACCGAGCCGACCGAGCCGATGGTCAGGCCGAACAGGAACGCCAGCAGGGCGACCCACAGGTTGAGCGCCCGCACGAAGGGGCTGCCGATGCCGCCCGTCTGCTGGATGAGCAGGACGGCGAAGGCCAGGTCGAGGACGCCTGCCACCAGGTAGAACTTGCGCCCCGAGCCCTTGATGAGCGGGCGGTAGGCCAGCGCGTAGAGCAGCGCGCTGTAGACCGCATACCCCCCGAATGCGTGCAGCAGGACCATCCGCTGGGCGCTGGGCTGCAGGAAGGCCCACACCACGCCGAAGACGACGATGGCGACCCGCAGCACGGCCATCGCCGGATCGCGCGGGACCTGAGGACTGTCGCTGTCGTAGACCGCTTCCACCGGCGCTCCCCCAACCGTTCCCTGGCTGTGACTGCCCCCTACGCGGGGCGTTACCACCTTGTAACAGCCAGACGGCCCGGCGCGCGGCAGGATACGACAGAGTGCCGATTTCCTTGCAACTCCTCGGAATTCCCGGATCTGGCACAGCCCTTGAGTCCTGATTTCCGCAGACCCCTTGCGCGGACGGTCATGCATTCTCCTGCCAGGCTCATCCACCCTGACGAGCTGACCGTCTTCCATGCCGCCCGAACGGATCTCTACCAGATCCTCTTCGAGCTGCTCCGGATGCCGCCCCGGGAGGCGAACCTGGCCGAGCTGCACCGGTCGCTGACCCTGAGCGCGGCGCAGCGCTTGCCGCACCGCGCCATCCCCGAGCTGCAGGCGGCGCTGTCGGCCGACCCGGCGAAGGCCGCCACCGAGTTCGCCGCCCTCTTCTCCGGCGAGGCGCCGGCGGTGACCATGCGCTGCGCCAACCCGGGCTGCCGCCACCGCAACGAGGCCTTCGCGGCCGTGGCCGTCCTGCGCGGCGAGGAGCGCGTGAGCGAGCTGCGGGTCCTCGGCCTGCTCGCCCAGAGGACCCTCGACGCCCTGGTCGCCGGCAGCCTGCCGGAGGCGTCCATCCTCACCGACGTCCAGGGCCGCTTCCTCGGAAACCACGCAGGCTCGTGCCTGGGCCACCTCGTCACGGGCTTGCGCAAAGGGGCCTCTCCGCTTTACTCACGGGTGGGTGTCGCGCTCGGGTGGCTCCTCGAAGAGGATTTGAGGCTGCTCGGTTACCAGGAGGCGCAGTCGCCCTGAAGAGGACAAGCGACCGTGTTCGAGTTCCCCGAGCCTTCCGAAGAGCTGGTCCGCCGCTACGAGATCTCCGCGCCGCGCTACACGAGCTATCCCACCGCCCCGGAGTGGAAGCCCGACTTCGGCCCCGAGGCCTACGCCCGGAAGCTGGAGGAGGCCGGCCGCGAGCGAGCGGACGCGCCCTTCTCCCTGTACGTGCACCTGCCGTTCTGCCGGGAGATGTGCACCTACTGCGGCTGCAACGTCATCGTCACCCGCGAGCAGGGCAAGGCCGACGTCTACCTCGACCACCTGTTCCTGGAGATGGACCTGGCCGCCGCGCGCCTCGGCGAGCGGCGCAAGCTGGCGCAGATCCACTGGGGCGGCGGCACCCCCACCTTCCTGACGCCGGCGCAGATCGAGCGGCTGTTCCGGGGCATCACCGACCGCTTCGCCATCGCCCCCGGGGCCGAGGTGGCGGTGGAGATCGACCCGGTGGTCACCACCGGCGAGCAGCTGGAGCTGCTGCGCCGGCTGGGCTTCAACCGCCTCTCGATGGGCGTGCAGGACTTCGACCCCAAGGTGCAGCAGGCGGTCAACCGCATCCAGCCCGCCGAGGACACCGCGGCCCTGGTGGCCCAGGCGCGCAAGCTGGGCTTCTCCGGGGTCAACTTCGACCTCATCTACGGCCTGCCCTTCCAGTCGGCCGAAAGCTGGGGCAAGACCCTCGAGACGGTCCTCGCCATCCGCCCGGACCGGATGGCGGTCTACTCCTTCGCCTACGTCCCCGACGTCAAGACGCACCAGAAGAAGATCAAGCCCGAGTGGCTGCCGATGGGGATGGCCAAGCTCGGCCTGTTCCTGCAGGCCTACAAGGCGTTCCTGTCCGCCGGGTACCGGCCCATCGGCATGGACCACTTCGCGCTGCCCGAGGACGAGCTCTCCCGCGCGCAGGAGAAGCGGGTCCTGGGCCGCAACTTCCAGGGCTACACCGTCACCGCGTCCAAGGACTCCATCGCCTTCGGCGTGACCGGCATCAGCGACGTCGCCGGCGCCTTCGCCCAGAACGCGCACCTGCTGCGCAGGTACTACGAGTCCGTCGAGGCGGGCCGCTTCGCCACCGAGCGCGGCATCGTGCTCACCGACGACGACAAGCGCCGCCGCGCCGCCATCACCCAGATCATGTGCAACTTCTGGATCGACCTGGGCCAGGACGGCTACTTCGCCCCCGAGCTGGAGAAGCTCGCCTCCTTCGAGAAGGACGGCCTGCTGACGCGCCACGGCTCGCAGGTGGAGCTGACCACCCTGGGGCGCCTGTTCGTGCGCAACGTCGCCGCCAAGTTCGACGCCTACCTGAACCGGGAAGGCAAGGACCGGCCGACCTTCTCGCGGACCGTCTGAGCCGAGCGCAACCCCCCGCCACCGCTGGCCATTTCCGGCACTTGAACTTCGGCGCTCGCCCTGCGAGGCTCTGGTTCTCGTCGGGGACCCCAGCCCATGGCCATGGACAACGTCGAACCCATCTGGTGCAGCCAGTGCGGCGAGCCTCTTCCGGCCAACGCCACCACCTGCGCCATCTGCGGCGCCACCAACGTCCCGCCCAGCCAGAACGGCGAGGGCAAGGACGGCGCCCCCGCCTACCACCGGCTGCGCGTGGGCGACGTGCTCGACAGCAAGTGGCGGCTGGAGTCCAAGCTGGGCGCGGGCGGCATGGGCTCGGTGTTCCTGGCCCACG
Organism: Myxococcales bacterium; assembly: GCA_036504155.1. Lineage (GTDB taxonomy): Bacteria > Myxococcota > Myxococcia > Myxococcales > UBA5297 > JACRCT01. Next base: position 8,859 of record DASXVQ010000109.1, on the reverse strand, counting down.
ACCTGTCCCTGGACCGCAAGGTGGCGGTGAAGGTCCTGGCGGGCCAGCACTGCAGCGACGACGAGTTCATGCTGCGCTTCGAGCGCGAAGCGCGCATGACCGCCAAGCTCGAGCACCCGAACATCGTCCCGGTCTTCGCCGTCGGCCGCCACTTCGGCCGGCCGTTCATCGTCATGAAGGCCCTGCAGGGCATGACGCTGGCCAAGCTGGTGGCGCAGCGCGCCGCCGAGGCCAAGAGGCTCTCCCGCGACGAGGTCCTCAGCATCTTCCGGCAGCTGCTCTCGGGCCTGGGCTTCATCCACACCAAGGGCTACGTCCACCGCGACATCAAGGCCGGCAACGTCTTCGTCTCCACCGACTGGGTCGTCACGCTGCTCGACTTCGGCGTGCTGCGCGACACCTCCCAGCGCAGCATCACCCGCGCCGGCTCGCTGCTGGGCACGCCCCACTACCTCTCCCCGGAGCAGGCGCTGGGGATGCGCAACATCGACGGCCGCGCCGACCTGTACTCGGTGGGCGTGCTGCTCTACGAGTGCCTGACCCTGAAGCCTCCGTTCGTGGGCGACGCCATGACGCTGATGCGCGCCCACGCCGAGGCGCCGCCGCCCGACCCCACCCTCATCGCGCCCGACCTGCCCAAGGCGCTGGGGGCGGTGGTGCAGAAGGTCCTCTCGAAGAAGCCCGCCGAACGGTATGCGACCACGGCCGACCTCTACGCCGCCATGGAGCAGGCCTGGCCCGCCCAGACCGCGCCGGGCGCTCCGGTCCCGGCGGCGCTCGACTCGTCCTGGTCCATCCCCAGCGGGCTGACGCCGCTCTCGTCGCTGCCTCCGCTCGCGTCCCCGGCGACTTCTCCGGTGCCGGTGCCGGTGCCGGCACCTGCTCCCGCCGCGGCCGCCGCCAGCGCGCCGGGGGCGTCCCTGCCGCTTCCGACCTTCGACCTCGGGCTGGGCAGCCTGGCGCCAGTCGGGGCGCCGCCTCCGCCGGCGGTCCCCTTTCCCTCCAAGTCATCCGCGGCAGCCCGTCCCGCGGCGCCCGCCGCTGCGGCCTCCAACGCGCTGCCCGGTGCGGCGACGCTGCCGGGCCTGGTGGTCCCGGCCTTCTCGGTGCTGCCGGGCGCCTCGACGCTTCCGGGCGCGGCGACGCTGCCGGGCCTCATGCCCGGCGCCACTCCTGTCCCGACCCCCCAGCCTGGCGCGCCGGCCGCCCCCGCGGTGGTGAAGAGGGCGGACCTCGCCGCCGAGAAGCCCGCGCCGGAGCACTCCATCTTCACGGTGCCCACCGCCATCGGGCCCGCGCCCACCGCACCTCCGAACCGAGACCAGGAGCGCACCCTGGTCGGCCCCGCGCCGACCTCGCGCCCGTCCTCCCCTTCCTCCCCGTCCCCGTCCCCGTCGGCCAGCGCTGCGGACTCGCCCTTCACTGCCCCGACGAAGGTCGGTCCTGCGCCGACCGCGCCCGTTCCCAGCCCGGCGTCCGAAGGCCTGGGCGAGCCGACGGCCCCGCGCGACCTGCGAGCCCTGGCCGCCGCGGTCGAGACCGGCGCCAGCCACGAGCCCGCCAAGGCGCCTGCCCCCAAGCTGGATCCGATTGCCCCCGCCGAGCCCGGTGCCGTCGCCTCTGAGCTGTTGCCCTCCCTCCCCTCCGAGCCCCTGCCAGCGCCCGACACGGCCCCGTCGGCCACCTCGGCGCTCGTCGCCACGGCGATGGCCTCCGGGCAGCCCGCGGAAGGCGGGGTCGAGGACGCCTTCTTCGACAAGCAGCCGGAGGCGGCCTCCAAGCCCCCCACGCCGGCGAAGCCTGCCCAGGCCGGGAAGAAGCCGCCGCTGCTCGCCCTCGGCCTCGGCGCGGGAGCGGTGGTCGCGGTCGTGGTCGTGGTCGCGATGATCGCCCTGTCCAAGCCCGCGGCGACCGGGACCGACGGCGAGCCGCCCAAGCCCGTCGCCACCAAGACTCCGGAGAACCCGCCGCCCGCGGCCGATCCCAAGCCGGCCGACCCCGACCCCGTCGCCGCGCTGGACCCGGCCAAGCCCACCCCGCCGCCGGACCCGACGCTCGAGCCGCTGGATCCCAAGAAGGCCGAGCCGAAGAAGCCCGACCCCTCCATCGACCTGGCAGGCCTCGACCTCGCCGGCGACAAGCAGCCCCCCGAGGAGCCGAAGAAGCCCGAGCCCAAGAAGCCGGTGGCCAGGCCGGAGCCCAAGAAGCCCACGCCGGTGGCCAAGCCCGAGCCCAGGAAGCCGACCCCCGTCACCAGGCCGGAGCCCAGGAAGCCCGAGCCGGTCGTGGCGGCCAAGGAGCCGGTCAAGGAACCCGCCAAGGAGCCGGCGAAGAAGATGGGCAAGGTCCGCATCGCCACCACGCTCAAGGGCGCGCCGTACTGGGCCTCGGTCAGCATCGACGGCGCAGCGCAGGGCGAGACGCCGCTGACCATCGAGCTGCCGGCCGGCAAGCACAAGCTCCACGTGGAGCGGGGCGGATTCAAGCCCGTGGACAAGGACATCGTCGTGACCGCCGGGAAGAACCCGGTCGTCGTCGGAATCGAGCTCAAGCCATGACCCTCTCTCTGCCCGTCCTCGCAGCCCTGCTCCTCGCCGCCGCCCCTTCGGCCAAGCCCGCCCCCGAGCCCGGCCAGGGCAAGTTCGCCGCCGGCGAGGCCGCCTTCGGCAAGGGCGAGTTCGACAAGGCGATCGCCCAGCTCGACCTGGCCGTGAGGGACGCCGAGAAGGCCAACGCCGACCCGATGCTCACCAAGATCCACCTGCTGCGCGGCCAGTGCTTCGCGGGCATGTCCAACAACGCCAAGGCCACCGAGGCCTTCCTCAAGGCGCTCGAGTCCGACCCCGCGGCGGCGCTGAACCCGTCGGCGGTGCGCCCCTCGACCATCGCGCTGCTCGACAAGGCGCGCGCGGAGGCCAAGGGCGAGCTGAAGGCGACCGGCGACGGGCCGGCCGAGGTGTACCTGGACGACCAGAAGCTGGGGCCGGTGCCGTTCACCGGGCCGGTGGCCATCGGCAAGCATCAGGTGCAGTCCAGGGGCCCCGACGGGCGCTCGAGCGGCAAGCAGGAGATCGTGGTCCACGCCAACCGGCCGGTGGAAGTGGCGCTGACCCTCCAGGCGCCGGCGGTCGCGCCTCCCCCGCCGCCCCCGGTGGAGCCCGAGCCCAAGCCCGAGGGCGGCAGCGGGGTCGACTACTTCGCCGACCTGCGCCTCGCGCCGCAGTTCCGCCTGAACCCCGGCTCGGGCACCACCTTCGCCGGGGAGCTGGGCGTGGGCGTGGGCCTCAAGTACGTCAACGTCTCGGCGCACGCGGGCTTTGCCGGCAAGAACTTCGCGGCGACCTTCCGGCTCACCGGCCGGCTGCCCGAGCTGGCTTCCATCGTGGGGCTCCACGTGTCGCTGGACGTGCCCACCCTGCTCGTCAACAACGCCTTGGTCTTCGGCGTCGGCGGGTCGCTGGGCGTGGACCTCGCCGCCACCCGGTGGATCGAGCCGTTCCTGGACCTCGGCTTCCGCCACTACCTGGCCGTCAGCGGCGTGACCACCGACACCAACTCGCTGCACGTGGGCCTGGGCGCCCGGCTGCGGCTGCCCTAGCCGCCCGTCTCGGAGGCCATGAACCGGACCGTCTTCGCCCTGCTGGTCGTTGCGCTGGGCGGCAGCGTGTTCGCAGTGGGCTGCGCGCTGCGCGAGTCGGGGTACCTGTTCAAGGACGGCCCGGCGTTCGTCTACCGCTACCACACGGACGGCTGGGACTCGCCCGAGGGGCACGCCCTGACCGTGACGAGCTCGGGCCAGGTCACGGTCGAGCTGGAGAAGACCCCCGACTCGCCGGCGGTGACGCTGCAGAGCACGGTCCCGTCCAAGCAGGTCAAGAGGATGGTCGAGGCGCTGGGGCTGGCCGGCTTCTACGAGATGGAGAGCAAGTGCGCGCACCGGCCGACGGTGACGGAGGAGTCCCGGCGCGAGCTGACCGTCTACAGGGACGGCCGCGCGCTCACGGTCAGGACGCTGTGGTCCTGCGCGCCGGACCCCGAGCTCTTCCAGGGGCTGCTGGCGGTGCTCGACGAGTACGCAGTGGGCAAGCGGACCTCGCTGGACCCGGCCCCCAACCCGAGCGAGGAGGAGCGGCTGGCGATGGAGGCCGACGCGCAGATCGCCGCGGGCGGGGCGCTGGTGCACCTCAACGCCTTCGGCGAGGGCCGCACCGACCGCGACCCGGTGCTCTCGGTGGGCCTCTCGCGCGCGGGCGTGGCGCAGGTCTCGTTCCGCAGGACCTCCCCGACCACGCTGCGCTCCTTCGTCGACTCGCGCACGGGGCGGGTGGGCGTGCAGGAGTACGGCGCGCTGCGCGCCAAGGTGGAGAGGCTCGCGGCGCTCGAGCTGCCCAAGGGCTCGGGGGCCTGCACCATCACCGGACGCTACTTCCACCTGTCGTGGCCCAAGGCCAAGAGCCAGGGTGAGGTCCCGGTGGTCGAGGATTGCCCGGCGACCCCCGCGCTGGCGCACGAGCTGGCGGCGGACCTGCTGTCGCTGGGCGAGCGGATCGCCCGCGGCGACGGACACGCCTCCCGCTGAACTGCCGCAGCGCGCTTCGGCGGCCTACAGCGCCCGCGCCTCGAGGAGGCCCCGGCCGATGGCGAGGAGGCCCCCAGCGATCAGCCCCAGGGCTCCGAGCACCGCGACGAGCGGCAGGACGTAGCCCGGCTCGGCGCGCCTCTTGTTGACGACGAGCGCGACGTGGGCGACCCCGGCCGCCAGGACCATCATCGCGATGTGGCCGATGAGCGCCCTGTAGAAGAGCCCCGCGAGCACCATGGAGAGGCCCAGGACGATCTGCAGGTCGAGCAGGCCGGTGAAGGTCGACCCGAGGATGCGGTCGGCCAGGGCCGGCCTCTGCTTCCGGGCCAGGCCGACGGTGAACTTCACGAGCGCGGCGGCCGCCACGGCGAGGACGGCGTAGCGGGTCGCCGAGTGGATCTGCAGCAGGGTCTGGACCATGGCCTTCTTGTACGCTCGGGGCCCCGCCGGCGCGAGGCGAAGTCGCGAACCCTCCCGAAGTCGCCGCGGACGGGAACAATGGCCCCTCTCCGGCAGTTCGAAGAGGAGCAACCAGCCGCCCGGCGCCTGCATCGAAAGGCATCGCACATGAGCGCACTCGACTCCCTGGTCGGCCTGCTCGAGCTCCGCAAGGCGGACGGGCTGATCCTCGCGGCGGGCGAGCCTCCGGCGCTGCTGGGCGGCCGCGACTACGCCCTCACCATGCCTGCCCTCGACGAGGCCACCATGGCCTCGTTCTTCGAGGAGCTGTTCACGCCGGAGCAGCGCGCGACCCTCGCGGGCGGCCAGCCCCTGGAGACCGAGTTCAAGAGCGCCCGCGCCGGCAGCTTCGTGGTCAAGGCTCGCAGGGAAGGCAGCCGCATCAAGCTCGTCATCCGCCGCGGGGCCCTGCGACAGAGCGCCTCCGCCGCCGCCTCGCTCCAGCCGCCGCCACCCTCGTCGCCGCCCTCGCCCACGCCGTCGTCGTCGGCGCCGCCGCCTCCGTCGTCGATGCCCCTGCCCGAGCCGGAGCGCCGGGCCCCTCCGCCGCTCTCGAGCGCGCTGCCGCCGCCCCCCATCCCCTCGTCGCCGCCCGTCGAGGGCCTGGGGCTCCTCGGGCCGCTGCTCGACCGCGCCGTCGAGGCGCACGCCTCGGACCTGATCGTCGCCTCCGGGAGCGTCCCGGTGCTCAAGTCCCGCGGCTCGCTCGCGCGCGTCCAGGGCATGGTGCTGGAGGAGCACGAGCTGCTGGCGGCCCTGTCGAGCGCGCTGGGCCCGGAGAAGCGCCGCAGGCTCGAGGAGTCCGGCAGCGTCGACTTCGCCCTCAGCCACTTCGTGGCCGAGCGGTCGCGCCCGGTCCGCTTCCGCGGCAACGCCTTCCGCCACGCCGCCGGGCTGACCAGCGTGTTCCGGCCCATCTGGGACGTCGTCCCCACGCTCGAGCAGCTGCACCTGCCGCGCGCGCTCAGGCGCGTGGTCGACTCGCCCCACGGCCTCGTCCTGTTCGCCGGCCCCACCGGCAGCGGCAAGTCCACGACGCTCGCGGCGCTGATGGAGATCGTCAACGAGGCGCGACCCTGCCACGTGCTGACCCTCGAGGACCCCATCGAGTACCAGTTCCCGGCCGGCGTCGCGGTCATCCACCAGCGCGAGGTCGGCACGCACGTGAGGAGCTTCGCCGACGGCCTGCGCGCCGCCCTGCGCGAGAGCCCCGACGTGATCCTCGTCGGCGAGATGCGCGACCCGGAGACCGTCCAGCTGGCGCTCACCGCCGCCGAGACCGGGCACCTCGTGCTCTCCACCATCCACGCCGGCAGCGCCATGGGCGCCATCGAGCGGGTGGTCAACGCCCTGCCGGAGATGGACCGCACGTCCATGCGCGTGCAGCTGGCCTCGGTGCTGCGCCACGTCGTGGTGCAGCACCTCCTGCCCTCGACCGACGGAGGCCGCACTCCGGCGGTGGGCGTGCTCTGCGTCAACCACGCGGTGGCCTCGCTCATCCGCGAGGGGCGCACCCAGCTGCTGGCCACGCAGATGGAGATCGGCGCCGACGAGGGCATGGTCACGCTGGAGGCGGCCCTGGCCGACCTGGTGAAGACGGGGCGCATCAGCCGGGAGACGGCGCTGGCCGCCACCTCGCAGCGCGACTCGCTCGAGGCGGTGATGTCGGACCGCGCCCCGCGCAAGGGCTGACCCGGCTCAGCCTCGCCCGAGCCGGCGCAGGTACTCCCTCTCGTCGATCACCTCGACCCCGAGCGCGCGGGCCTTGGCCAGCTTCGACCCGGGGCCTTCGCCGGCCACGACGAAGCTCGTGCGCTTCGAGACGCTGGAGGCCACGAACCCGCCCGCCTGCTGCGCCGCTCGCTCAGCCTCCTCGCGGGACATGGACTGCAAGGCGCCGGTGAGCACCACTCTCATCCCCTGCAGCGGGCCCGCCGCCGCCCGCTCCGGGAGCGGGTCGCGGAGCCGCACGCCGGCACGCCGCAGCTTCTCGACCAAGGCCTGCATCGAAGGCTCCCGCAGCCCACCGTGGACGCTGCGGGCGATCTCCGGGCCGATGCTCTCGGCGGCTCGAAGCTCCTCGGCGGAGGCCGACGCCAGCGCGTCCAGCGAAGGGAAAGCGGCGGCCAGCTTCCGGGCCACCCCGGGTCCCACGTGCCGGAGGTTCAGCGCCACCAGCAGCCGCCAGAGCGGACGGTCCTTGGACCGCTCGATCGCGTCCAGCAGCGCGCGCACGGAGCGCGGCCCGAGCCCGGGGAGCGAGGCCAGCTGTCGGTCCGTCAGGAAGTACAGGTCCGCGGGGTCCCTCACCAGGCCGCGCTCGAGCAGCGCGAGTCCGGTCTGGTAGCCGAGCTTGTCGATGTCCATCGCGCCGCGCGAGGCGAAGTGAAAGAGCCACTCGACCGACTGCGAGGGGCAGCCGGTCCGGTTCGGGCAGCGCCAGTCGGCCTCCCCCTCCGCTCGCACCAGCGCGGTGCCGCAGGACGGGCAGGTGGCCGGGAAGGGCCAGGAGCGAGAGCCGGCAGGCCGGAGATCGAGCACCGGCCCGACGATCTCCGGGATGACCTCGCCGGCCCGGCGCACCACCACCGTGTCCCCGTCCCGGACGTCCTTTCGCCGCACCTCGTCCTCGTTGTGCAGCGTGGCGAGGCTCACGGTGGCCCCGCCGACCGAGACGGGCTCGAGGAAGGCGAAGGGCGTGACCTTGCCGCTGCGCCCGGTGTGCACCTCGATGCGGTGCAGCAGCGTCGCGCGCTCCTCGGGCGCGAACTTGTAGGCGATGGCCCAGCGCGGGGCCTGCGCGGTCGCGCCCAGCTCTTCGCGCAGGCGCAGGCCGTCGACCTTCAGCACGACCCCGTCGATGGCGTAGTCGAGCGCGCCGCGGCCCGCCTCCCAGCGCCTGCAGAAGGCCCACGCCTCTTCCAGCGACGCCGCCGGAGAGGAGCTGGGGTTCACCGGCAGCCCCGCGCGAGAGAGCCAGCCCAAGGCCTCGGAGTGCCTCTCCAACCGGAGGCCTTCGGCCGCCCCGATCCCGTGGGTCCAGAGACCGAGCTTCCTGCGACCGGTGACGCTCGGGTCCTTCTGGCGCAGAGAGCCGGCGCCGGCGTTCCTCGGGTTGGCGAACGGGCGCTGTCCCTGGGACGTGAGCTCGGCGTTGAGCTCCTCGAAGGCGGCGAAGGGCAGGTAGACCTCGCCGCGGACCTCCAGACGCCGCGGCGGCGCCTCGAGCGCGAGCCGCGGGGGGACGTCCCGGACGCGGCGCAGGTTGGCGGTCACGTCCTCGCCCACCTCCCCGTCCCCGCGGGTGGCGCCGACGGCGAAGGCGCCCTGCTCGTAGGTCAGCGCCACTGCCAGCCCGTCGATCTTCAGCTCGCAGAAGAGCGCGGGCGCCAGGCCGACCTCGCGCTCGACTCGCGCGTACCAGGCCTGCAGCTCCTCGAGCGTGAAGGCGTTGTCGAGCGAGAGCATCGGAGCGGCGTGCCGCACCGGCGCGAACAGATCGGACGGCCGCCCGCCCACGCGCTGGGTCGGGCTGTCGGGGGACGCCAACTCGGGGTACCGCACTTCGAGCGCACGCAGCTCGCGAATGCGGGCGTCGTAATCGGCGTCCGGCATCATCGGCCGGTCGAGCAGGTAGTAGGCGTCATCGGCCCGGCGCAGCAGGGCGCGCAGCTCGTCGATCCGCAGGCTGGCCTGCGCTCGCTCGCGCGAGTCCGGGAGCACGGCGTCCATGCTGCCAAGCTGTGGCGGCCCGCCGCTCGCGACGAGCCGGCACGCTGGCCGGTCCGGCTGCTTTGCTGGCACGATGGGGCCCTTGG
>DASXVQ010000108.1:0-18612 GCA_036504155.1 Myxococcales bacterium | reverse complement strand
CGTCGCGCTGGCCATCGCCTGGCCGCGCTTCAAGTTCACCCGGCTGACGAACCGGCTGATGGCGCTGCACGCGGTGGTGCTGATGGTCGGGGGCTACTACACCTACGCCGAGGTCCCCGTCGGCTTCTGGGTCCGCGACGCGTTCGACCTCTCGCGCAACCACTACGACCGGCTCGGCCACCTCTTCCAGGGCTTCGTGCCGGCGATCATCGTCCGCGAGTTCCTGTTGCGGCAGAGCCCGCTCGCGAAGGGCAAGCTCGTCTTCTTCCTGTCGACCTGCGTGTGCCTGGCCATCAGCGCCCTCTATGAGCTGATCGAGTGGTGGACGGCCGTTGCCCAGGGCGCGAGCGCCGACGCCTTCCTGGGCTCGCAGGGCGATCCGTGGGACGCGCAGGCCGACATGCTGATGTGCCTCGTCGGCGCGATGCTGGCCCAGGCGAGCCTCGGATGGCTTCACGATCGGCACCTGGCGCGCCACGCCGCGGACTGCGCGCCGCCGCTGCAATCGGGCGAGATCGCAAAGGCTTCTTGACATTGGCTCGCCGGGCAGGCGACAAGCGAGCGCGATTGCCGTCTGACTGACTCGAACAAGGAGAGCCGAATGGCCCGCAGCAAGAGCAAGCACATCCGCGTCAAGAACGTCCGCGCCAAGCAGCACAAGGCGAAGGTGAAGCGGAAGAAGGCCGCGAAGAAGGCGCCCGCCGCCAAGAAGTAGCGCCCGAGCAGAACTTCAGCGCGCGCCTTCCAGGAAGGCGCGCACCTGGCAGCTCCGGCCCGGGTTGCCCTGCGTCGTGGTTTCGATGACGTCCGCGCGCAGGAGCAACCCGCCCGGCTGGGCCGAGTCCTCGAGGAACGAGCCCGACAGCTCGACCGAGGTCTCGGTGCCGTCCCGGCTGCGCTTCCCCGCGGCCGAGCAAGACAGGTCCTCGTACAGGTAGCCCTTCAGCACCGCGCCTTCGATCTCGTAGGTGAGGCGCGAGCCGTTCTGCGTCACCAGCGCCCGCACCGCGCCGGGCAGCGGCGCGCCGGGGCACTGGATCTGGCCGGACAGCGTGCGCGTGAGCGAGTAGGCCCCCGCCACGTCCGGGCAGCCGTTGCACAGGGCCGGCGAGCCCGAGCACGACCCCAGCGCGAAGAGCAGCCCGGAGACCCCCACGAGGCGGCGGAACGAGCGCATCGCAAACCCCCTGGATTGCTGCGTAACGCCGGCCCGGACGGGACGCCACCGAGGCCCTCCGCCCGGCCGGACGAGCGTTCGCCGCCCGACGCCGCCGTGTCTCGCCATTCGAGGGGTTGCGTGGCAGGCTTACAGGCCTCCATGACCACTGCAGCCCGACGCCCCGCCATCCTCTTCGTCGACGACGAGGCCGATGTCGTCGACATCCTCGCCCGCACCTTCGAGCGCACCTACGAGGTGGCCACCGCCACCAGCCCGGAGCAGGCGCTGGAGATGCTCAAGTCCCGCCCGTTCGACCTGCTGGTCACGGACCAGAAGATGCCGGGCTGCACCGGCATCGAGCTGGTGGGCCGCGCGCGCGAGGCGGGCCTGGACTTCACCGCCATCCTGCTCACCGGCTACACCGACCCGCAGGACCTCATCGACGCCATCAACAAGGGCCAGGTCTTCCGCTACATCACCAAGCCCTGGGACGTGACCGAGTTCTTCGTCACGGTGAAGAACGCGCTGGACCACCACGCGCTGCGCCAGGAGCGCGAGCGGCTGGTCAAGGAGCTGACCAAGCGGCTCGACGCGCTCAACCTGCTGCACGAGGTGACCCGCGCCGGGGCCGCCCCGGTCTCGTACGAGACCATCATCGCCCGGGTGGTGGAGGCGGTGCCGCGCATCATCCCCTTCGACCTCGCGGCGGCGCTGATCGTCGTCGAGCCGGGCAAGAACGCCTCGCTGCTCCTGCACCGGCAGGCCGAGTCGGGCGAGGCGGCGCTGCTGCTGGCCAAGGACCAGGCGCTCGCGGCCTGGGCCTCGCTGACCGGGGAGCGGCTCAAGGAAGACAAGGTGGTCACCCGGGTCTCCGGCCGCGGGGCCGCGGCCGCGTCGACCGCCCTGGCCGCGCTCCCCAGCGTCCTGACCGCCCCGCTGGCCGTGGACGGCAAGCCCGCCGGCGTCCTGCTGCTGCTCGCCAGCCGCCCGGACGCCTTCAGCGAGGACGACGCGCGGCTGCTCGAGGTGCTCGCCAACCAGACCGCCGCCACCGTGCGCGGGCTCGCCGCGGTCCTGGGCACCGAGCGCCGGCGCATCGAGCGCATGGTCGAGTGCATGGCCGACGGCGTCATCCTCACCGACGCCCGCAACGAGCTGGTGGTCATCAACCCCGCGGCGCGGTCGCTGCTGCAGATCGACGACCCGGCCAAGGCGACCGCCAAGTACCTGCAGGAGGTGCTGGGCTTCTACCCCTTCGAGCTGGTGCGCGGCTGGGAGTACGGCGGCGCGCAGATCCTCCGGGAAGAGGTGAAGATCTTCGAGCGCACGCTGCACTCGACGGTGAGCCCGGTCACCGACGCCAGCGGGCAGCTGGCCGGGGTGGTGGTCGTGCTGCGCGACATCAGCGAGCAGAAGAAGCTCGAGGCGCGCAAGGAGGAGTTCGTCTCCATCCTCTCCCACGAGCTGCGCACGCCGCTCACCGCGGTCAGCGGCGCCCTGGACCTGGTCCTCAACAACATCGCCGGGGACATCAACGACAAGCAGCGGCGCTTCCTGGACATGGCCCGGGACTCCACCGACAAGCTCAACACCATGGTCGACGACCTGCTCGACCTGGCCAAGTTCGAGCGCGGCAAGATGCGCATGAGCTTCGAGGTGGTCTACCTCGACGAGCAGGTCAAGGCCGCGGTCGAGCGCTACGGCGCGGCCGCCACCGAGAAGAAGATCCACCTCGGGGTGCGCGTGCCGCCCGAGCCGGTGAAGGTGGTCGCCGACCCGGTGCGGCTCTCGCAGGTCCTCAACAACCTGCTCACCAACGCCATCAAGTTCAGCACCGCCGGCGGGCATGTCGAGGTGGAGCTCAAGCGCCCGGCGCACCTGGGCCGCTTCGCGGTGGTCAGCTGCTGGAACGACGGCGAGGCCATCGCCGAGGCCGACCTGGAGCGCATCTTCGACAAGTTCGAGCAGGGCGGCTCGGTGCGCACCCGCGCGGTGCGCGGCACCGGCCTGGGCCTGGCCATCTGCCGGTCCATCGTCCAGGCCCACGGCGGGCGCATCTGGGCCGAGAGCGCCCAGGACAAGGGCGCGCGCTTCGTGGTGGTGGTCCCCATCGAGCCCGGCAACGAGCTCGCCGTCGCCGAGGACGGCGAGGACCCCGCCCCGGCGCAGCCCGCCGGCGGGCGGACCGGGACCGTGCTGGTGGTCGACGACGAGCCGGACATCGCCTACATCCTCAAGGCGCTGCTGCTCTCGCGCGGGCACAAGGCCCTGGTGGCCTTCAGCGCCGAGGAGGCGCTCAGCCTGGCGCGCAAGCACCACCCCGACGTGGTGACCTGCGACGTGCGCATGCCGGAGGTCGACGGCCTCTCGCTGGCGGAGATCCTGCGGCACGACCCGGAGACCCGCCACGCGCGGCTGGTGGTGGTCTCGGTCTTCGACGAGCGCGAGCGGGCGTTCCGGGCGGGCGCCAGCGCCTTCCTGCAGAAGCCCATCGACGTGCCGCGCCTGCTGGCGACGGTGGACGGGCTCGTCCAGCAGCGCGCCGGCGCCGCCACGGCGACCGTGCTGGTGGTCGACGACGACCCGGCCATCCGCGCCATCTGCTCCGAGGTGCTCGCCAACGTCGGCTACCGCGTGATCGAGGCGGGGACGATGGTGCAGGCGCGCGGCGTCGTCCGCGAGCAGCACCCGGACATGCTGCTGCTCGACATCGTGCTGCCCGACGGCGACGGCCTGGCCTTCCTCGAGGAGCTCAAGGAGGAGCGCGCGGCGCGGCACATGTCGGCCATCTTCATCACCGCCAAGGGCGAGACGTCGAGCAAGGTGCGGGCGCTCAAGCTGGGCGCCGACGACTACCTGGTCAAGCCCTTCGACGCCCTGGAGCTGGCGGCGCGGGTGGAGACGGTGCTGCGGCGCAAGGAGGCGGAGCTGGGCGCCTCGCCGACCACCCGGCTGCCGGGCTCGGTGTCCATCGAGCGCGAGGTGATGCGGCGCTTCGAGGCCAAGGAGCGCTTCGCGCTGTGCTACCTCGACCTCGACAACCTCAAGGCCTACAACGACCACTACGGCTACGCCAAGGCGGACGGGGTGGTGCAGCAGACCGGCGACCTCCTGCGCGAGGTGGTCGCCGGCGAGCCGGGCACGTTCCTGGGCCACGTGGCCGGCGACGACTTCGTCTACATCGTCCCGGTGGAGCGGGTGGACGAGATCTGCCAGCAGGTGGTGGACGCCTTCGACCGCGTCATCCCGCTCTACTACGACGCCGACGACCGCAAGAGCGGCTTCATCGACGCCGAGGACCGCTACAAGCAGCGCCGGCGCTTCCCGATCATGAGCGTCTCGGTGGCGGCGGTGGTCAACGACGGCCGCTTCGGCAGCCACGCGGAGATCGCCCGGGCCGCGGCGGACCTGAAGCTCAAGGCCAAGCAGATCCCCGGCAGCAAGTTCATCCGCAGCGACCGAGAGGGCAGCTTCGCCTCGCGCACGCGCACCACTCCGGTGGTCCCGCCGCCCGCCGAGCCGCCCGTGGCGAAGTCCGGATAGCGAGCCCCCATGCGCCTGTACCAGAAGCTGGTCCTCTTCATGCTGGCCGCGGCGGTGGGGCCGGTGGCGGTGGTGGGCTTCGCGCTGCTCGGGCGCGCCCAGGACGAGCTGCGCTCGCGCATCACCGAGCAGCAGCTCTCGGTGGCGGTCTCCGCGGCGGAGCTGGCGGCGCGCGACGTGGAGGAGGCGGTGGAGAGCCTGACCCGCACCGCCTCGTCCATCCGCTGGGCGGACCTGAGCGGCGACGAGCGCGCCGGGGCGCTGCGGCTGCTGGTCGGCCAGTCGCGGCACTTCGTGGTCGCCTCGGTCATCGACTCGACGAGCGGCGAGACCTCGCTCAAGGTCAGCGGCGGGCCCGAGGACCTCGCGCCGTTCAAGGCCTCGTTGCCGCTGGCGGAGCTGGCCAAGGCCGAGCCGGGCGCGGTGGCAATGTCGGATGCCTACCTGCGCGTCGGGGCCCGCGCCTCCTCGCTGGCCGTGTCGGTCCAGGGCGGCGTGGTCGCGGTGGAGTTCTCGCTGCGCGCGCTGATGGAGCGCTCCAAGGACTCGGCGCGCAGCGGGGCGGGGGAGCTGTGGTTCTTCGACGCCGGCAGCGGCAAGGCCCTGGCGGCCCCGTCGACGGAGAGGCTCGAGGCGCCCATCCCGGCGCGCGCGGTGGAGATCGCCAAGGGGCTGAAGGAGTCCTCCAAGGCCTGGCGGGAAGGACCTCGGGGCGGCGTCCAGATGGCGGCCGTCGCCGCGGTCGCCGGCAGGCCGGGCTGGTTCGCGCTGGTGGTGGTGCCGGAGGCCGTGGCGCTGGCCCCGATCGACCGCATGGTCGGCACGGTGCTGGGCTCGATGGGCGCGATGCTGGCGCTGCTGCTCGCCCTGGGCTTCGCCTTCACCCGCTCGCTCTCGCGGCGCATCGAGGTCGTCGCCGAGGGGGCGCGCGCCCTCGGTCGGGGCGAGCAGAACGTGTGCGTGCCCGAGTCGGGCGTCGACGAGGTGGGGGACCTGGCCCGCGTCTTCAACGCCATGGGCTCGGAGCTGGACGTCTCGCGCAAGAAGCTCGAGCGCTGGAACGAGGAGCTGCAGCAGAAGGTCGAGGAGCGCACCCGCGAGCTGAAGGCCGCCCAGGCCGCGCTGCTCGAGGCGCAGAAGCTCGCCGCCATCGGCCAGCTGGGCGCCGGCGTCGCCCACGAGATCAACAACCCGCTGGCCGGCATCCTCGGCAACACCCAGCTGCTGCTGCTGGACCGGCCCGAGGGCGACCGCGACATCGCCGTCCTCAAGAAGATCGAGACCCAGGCCAAGCGCGCCAAGGAGATCACCGCCAACCTGCTGCGCTTCTCGCAGCAGCGCCAGCAGGCCGACTTCAAGCCGGTGGACCTGAACAAGCTGGTCAAGGAGACGCTGACCCTGGTCGAGACGCAGGTGAAGGCCGAGGGCGTCGAGCTGGCCCTGGCGCTCGCCGCGGGCCTGCCCCCGGTCAAGGGCGACCCCGGCCACCTCGCCCAGGTGCTGCTCAACCTGGTCTCCAACGCCCGCACCGCCATGCTCAAGGCGGCGCCGAAGAGGCTGACCGTGTCGACCAGGTCGGAGGCCGGCAAGGTGCACCTGACGGTGAGCGACACCGGCAAGGGCATCGACGGGAAGGTCCTGCCGCGCATCTTCGAGCCGTTCTTCACCACCAAGGACGTCTGGTCCAACGTCGGCCTCGGGCTCTCGGTGAGCTTCCGGGTGGTCGAGGAGCACGGCGGGCGCATCGAGGTGGCGACCGAGGTGGGCAAGGGCAGCGCGTTCACCGTGGAGCTGCCGGCGGTCGGACCTTGAAACGCGGCCGCCAGTCGGGTTCACTCGGGCCTCTCTCATGAGCGAAACCTCCCAACGCCGGGGCTCGATCGTCTTCTGGGCCGCCCTCGCCGCGCTCGCCGCGGCGCTCGCGGGCGGCTACCTCTTCTTCCTGCGCGGCCCGGACGTCCCCCCGGTCGCCGAGGCCGGGCCGGATGCCGCGGCGCCGGCCCCCGAGCCGCCCGACGCCGAGGCACCCCGCGCCCGCGACCTGCAGGTCGCGGAGATCTCCGGCACCGTCGAGATCCGCAGCGGGAAGGGCAGCTACACCCCCGCCCAGCCCGGCGCGGTCCTCAAGGCGGACGACAGCCTGCGCACCTCCGGCGACGGCCGCGCGCGCCTGGTGTCGGATCAGTCCTTCGACGTCCAGGTCGAGCCCGGCACCGAGCTCGAGGTCCAGGAGCTGACCGAGCAGCTCTCCCGGGTCCAGCTGGGGCTCGGCATGGTCGTGGCCCGCGTGGACGGCAAGAACGGGAAGCGGCTGGAGGTCTCCGCCCGCGGCAGCGACGCGGTCGCCGCCTCGACCGACGGCACCTTCGCCGTGTCCAGCAACGGCGCCGGGACCGTGGCCGTGGGCGCGCGGGCGGGCGAGGTCGAGCTCAAGAGCGCCGGCAAGGCGGTCATCCTCCGCTCGGGACAGCAGTCCGTGGCCCTGCCCGGGATGGCCCCCAGCGATCCCACGGCCATCCCCACCAGCCTGTTCCTGAAGGTGGACTGGCCGGCCGCCAAGGAGATCAACCAGCGGAAGGTGACCGTGACCGGAAAGACCACTCCCGGCGCGGTGGTCCTCCTGGCGGGCCAGCCTGCGAAGGTGGACAAGGACGGCCGCTTCAAGGCGAGCCTCTCGCTGCGCGAGGGCAAGAACTCCTTGAGCGCCGAGGGGTTGGACGTCGGCGGCCACCAGGCCCGCGAAGTGCGCGAGCTGGCCGTCGACACCACGGCGCCGGAGACGAAAATCCCCACCGACGGCCTGTGGAAGTAGCGGCCTTTCGCCCCGGTCGAGCCTTGTTCGGCCAGGGGGTGCGTGCTACCCATATCCGGTCGTTCGGCACCCTTTGAGGAAGTGACCCAGATGAGCCCTCGCCTGGCCGTTCTTCCAGTTCTCGCCTCCCTCTTGGCGGCACTCCCGGCTCGCGCGGAGACCGACTGGTTCGCCAGCCTCTACACCAACGAGGGCGTGGAGCTCCGCGCCGACGAGCGGGTCTTCGCCCTCTACGCCGTGCTCAACGCCATGGGCTACGACGACGCGCCCGTCGTCCGGTCGCTCCCCGTCCCCGCGCGCGACATGCACGTCGTGCGGCTGAAGGTCCGCTCCGCCCTGCGGCTGGATCCTGCCGACGAGGAGAAGCACAACGGCTTCTTCAACGGCCACGCCAAGCCCGCCGACGTCTACGGCAGGTACGTCCTGGCCCTCAAGGGCCCCGGAACCTTCGAGCGCTCGGCCGCCGCTCCGGCCGACCTGAAGGGCTTCGAGAACCTGCTCGCCGACGACTACGCCCGGCTCAAGCTGGGCGACCTGTTCGCCTCGGTGCAGGACGAATACCGAGCTTCCTTGAAGGGTTACCACGCTGTCGTCGACGCCCCGGTGACGGCGGTCCGCAAGCTCCTCAAGCTCAAGGAAGACGAGCCTCCCCGCGTGGTGCTGGTCGTGAACCTCCTGGACGGACAGGGCAAGTCGTACTCGACCCGCTCGGGAGACGAGGAGCTCTGGGTCGTGGTGGGGCCCGCGAAGGCGCCGGACCTGTTCGCCGTCGCCGAGGAGGTCGCCCGCTCGCGGCTGGAGCCGCTGGTGGCCTCCAAGGTGACCGAGCCCGAGTCCGCGGCGCTGGTCTGCGACCGGCTCGCCCGCGCCTTCGCTGCGACCGCCCTCTCGCTGCCCGAGGCCGAGCTCGACGCCCGCGCCCAGCGGGACTCCTTCGCCACGCTCAAGGATTGGGTCAAGCAGGTGGACGGATTCGCCAAGGGCGCGATCACGCTCGAGGCTTTCGTGGCCGAAGCGGCGCCCGCGATCCTCAAGGAGCAGGGCAAGGAGCCTGTCGCCGCGTCGCCCGCTGCCCCTGCGAAGAAGCCGGGCAAGAAGTAAGAGGGAAGAGGCAGCAGAAGCGAAGCAGCCGCGACGAACCAGGCAGGGAAGGCGACCAGGAGGGCCCGCCCGACCGTGGAAGAAATCGTCACCCAGATCCTCACGGGGTCGTCCGGAGCCGGGGCTTACGCGCTGGTCCTGGGCGTCCTGCTGCTGTGCGGGCTCGGGGTCCCCCTGCCCGAGGACGTCGCGCTCATCACCGGCGGCTTGCTGGTCTACGAGGGCGCGGCGCGGCTGGACGTGATGATCCTCGTCGCGTTCGTCGGCATCCTGGGCGGCGACAGCATCGCCTTCATGCTGGGGCGCCACCTCGGCGACCGGCTCACCCGCGTCTGGCCCTTCCGGCTCATCGTCACCCCGGCCAAGCAGGCCAAGGTCGAGGGGCTCTTCGCCAGGTACGGCGAGAAGATCGTCATGGCCGCCCGCTTCATGCCGGGCGTGCGCGCCGTCACCTACTTCATCGCCGGCGCGGCCGGCATGAGCTACCCCAAGTTCATCGGCTTCGACGGCCTGGCGGCGATGGTCTCGGCCCCGGTGTTCGTCCTGCTGGGTTGGCACTTCGGCGGCCGCATCCACTGGCTCATCAAGGAAGTCCGCAAGGGCCAGACCACCGTCCTGGCCGTCCTGGCCGGCGTCGCCTTCGCCGTCCTGGCCATCAAGTACCTGCGCAAGCGGATGGCCAGGCGGGCCGAGGCCGCCGAAGCCGCCAAGAGGCCCCTCGACGCGCTTCCGGTCGCGGCGCCCGTCCAGCCGGCGCCGGTGGTGCCGCCCAAGCCCACCGAGGACGCCGCGCGGCTGGCCAAGTAGTAGGAAGGAGCCGCGGGCCTCCTGGCCGGACCGGGCGAGCTCTCCCTCGCGCTCGCGCACGGCCCAAGCGCCAACAGGAACGCCGAGAGCCTTTCGGCCCTCGGCGCCCTTGAAATCCTTGCCTTTGCGCGGCCCGGGAGGCGGCTACTTCTTCTTGCCTTCCTTGGCGGGCGGAGTGGCCTTGGCGGGCTCTTCCTTCTTCGGAGCAGAAGAGCCCTTGTAGCCGGTCTTCTTCTCGGCGACCTCGACGCGGCCGATGAGCTGGTCCTTGTCGTCGGGGTCGAGGGCGACGATGGCGCCGCGCAGCACGCCCAGGTCGATGCGCGCGACGTCCTTGGAGCTGGCGACGTCCTTGATGACCGGCAGGTCGCTCACGTCGCGGATGAAGCGGTCGAAGTCGCTGCGGACCTCGGCGAAGAAGGAGCGGCACTCGTCCAGGTTGGCCTTGATGGAGTCGGCGTTGGAGCTGTAGAGCAGGTCGGGATTCTTGCTGACCGCGTCGTCGAGCTTCTGCCAGCGGTCGCGGGAGGCGAGGAAGACCTCGGTCATCTTCTGCATGCGCTCGCTCTCCGGGACCTCGGAGTCGCGCGACTGCATGAACTTGTCCTTCAGGTCCGAGCACTTGACCGAGGAAACGTCGGAGCCTTCGCTGCTGGCGCCCTCGCTCAGGGAGCTCTCCAGGCGCTGATCGCTGCTCGGCCCGTAGGCCGCGTGGGAGCAGCCCTGCAGGGCGATTCCGCCCAGGGCGACGAGGGTGAGAAGGGTCGATCGCATCGGATGCTCCCCGGCTTTCTTGGGCCTGGTGGCGCGGGTGACGGTGGCCCGGATCGTGAGGAATTACGCCGAAGTTTGTAGCGACAAGGGGACGGCAATGTCAACCAGTCCGCGGCCTGGCGGGGGCGGGGACGACCTTGGCGGTGGTGCTCGCCATCAGGCGGATCGCCAGGCGCCGCGGGAGGACCCGGCCCAGGACCAGCGAGGCCAGGCGGTTGACGGCGCCGGGAACGACGGTGGGGCCTTGGCCCAGGGCGGCCAGGGTGATTCGGGCCACCTCCTCGGGCGGGAGGGTCCCGGGCGCGGGGCGCGAGGAGGCCTTCTGGAAGCCCGGGGTGAGGATGGCGCCGGCGCAGGAGGCGAGCACGTCGACGCCCTGGCCGCGAAGCTCCTGCCACAGCGCCTCTCCCAGCGTCACGTTGAAGGCCTTGGACGCGGAGTAGGTCGCCAGCGCCGCGGTGCCCTGCAGCCCCGCCAGCGAGGACATCAGCACCAGCCCGCCGCGGCCGCGCGCCGCCATCGGGCCGCCCAGCACGTGGCCGAAGATGACCGGGCCGCGGCAGTTGACCGCGACGGCCTGGAGCTGGTCGGCCAGCGGGACGTCCAGGAAGGCGCCGATGGGGGAGAACGCGGCGTTGTAGACGCCCAGGCCGACCTCCAGGCCGGCGACGGCCGCCTCCAGCCGCTCCGCGAAATCGCCCGCGGCGAGGTCGACGGCCAGGGTGCGGACCTCGAGGCCGTGGCGGCCGCGCAGCGAGCCGGCCAGCGAGTCGAGGACGGCGGCGCGGCGGGCGAGGAGGACGAGGTTCAGGCCGCGGGAGGCGAGGGCATCGGCGTAGGCCGCGCCCAGTCCCTCCGAGGCGCCGGCGACGACGGCCCAGGGGCCGTAGCGACGCTTGAAGTCGGGGCTGTTCATGGACCGCTGCCTACCGAAGCGGCGCCGCCGGGTCAACCGCGCGCCGTCGAGCATCGGCATCGGCCGGGTCAGAACGTCCCGCCCACCGCGAGCCCATTGCCGGTGGGGGTGAAGGTCACCGAAGCCCCGGAATCCATGACCACGGTGGTCTTGCGGTGGAGGAAGGGGACGAGGAAGCCGGCGGCGGAGCCCGCGGCCGCGCCCAGCAGCACGTCGGAGAGGTAGTGCTTGTCGGCGGCGATGCGGCTGTAGGCCGCGAACGCCGCCAGCGGCAGGCCGATGCCCCAGATGTAGGGCGCCGCCCGGTAGCCGCGCAGCTGGGCGATGGTGCCCGCCGAGACCACCAGCGAGAAGGCCAGGGTCGTGTGCCCGGAGTAGAAGGAGAGGTTGTTGTCGTCGGGCTTGGCGGTCTTCGACTTCTCGGACTCCGGCAGCGCCGCGACGAAGGGCCGCTCGCGGCCGACCGAGAACTTCACGACCTGGTTGAGCATCGAGCTGAGGGCCACCGCCTCGACGACGAGCAGCGCGTTGGTGGGGGTCTCGCCGATGCGCCCGTCCGCCGCGCCGGCGACGATGCCCCCGGCGAGGGTGAGCACGGGCAGGACGCCGTAGGTCACGAGGTCGCTGGTCGTGGACGCCGCCTTCACGTTTCCCCAGCGCAGCGCGTTGCGGACCCCGTCGTCCACCGAGTTGCGCTCGCACCACTGGCAGGTCGTGGGGGCGAGGTTCTCCTTGGTCAGCTCGGTGCCGATCCAGCCCGCTCCGGCGAGCACGATGATCGCCGGGTCCACGACCCAATGGAGCTCCAGCTCCTCGCCGCGCGAGGCAGGCTGGGCGGCGGCGGGCGCAGCCGGCAGGCCGAGCAGGCAGACGAGCGTGGCGCAGAGGACGGAACGCATGGGGAGGACAATAGCCGCCTGCGGGCGTTGGGTCGAAGTCCGCGCGAGCACGCCGGAAATGCGGGCCGAGGCGGGTTAGTATCCGGCGCGCACGCGCCAAGCGGGGAGGGTCGCACATGCCGAACCTGGTCGTGGTGGGAGCCCAGTGGGGCGACGAGGGCAAGGGGAAGATCGTCGACGTCCTCTCCGAGCGCTCGGACATCGTGGTGCGCTACCAGGGCGGGCCGAACGCGGGCCACACCGTGGTGGTCGGCGGCAAGAAGACCGTGCTGCACCTGTTGCCGTCGGGGATGCTCCACGCCGGCAAGACCTGCGTCATCGGCAACGGCGTGGTGCTCGACCCGAAGGTGCTCCTCCAGGAGATCGACGAGCTGAAGTCCCAGGGGTTCTTCGCCGACGACGCGCAGCTGCTCGTCAGCGAGAACGCGCACGTCATCATGCCCTGGCACCGGCTGCTCGACTCCTTCCGCGAGCGCGCCAGCGCCGCCGGCAAGGCCATCGGCACCACCGGCCGCGGCATCGGTCCGGCCTACGAGGACAAGGCGGCGCGGCGCGGCATCCGCGTGCGGGACCTGGTGCGCCCCGCG
This sequence comes from Myxococcales bacterium, assembly GCA_036504155.1. Taxonomy (GTDB): domain Bacteria; phylum Myxococcota; class Myxococcia; order Myxococcales; family UBA5297; genus JACRCT01. The sequence continues at coordinate 6,014 of DASXVQ010000108.1, read as the reverse complement.
AAGCTCGCCCGGGTCGTCGTCGAACGGCTGCCGGAGGCCGAGGCGGAGCTCGCGGCCCTCGCCCGGCAGCTCAAGGTCGAGCCGCCGCAGCTCGAGGCCCGGGCCATCGTCGACGACTACACGGCGCTCGGGGCCCGCCTCCTGCGCTACGTGCACGACGGGTCGCTCTTCCTCTTCGAGAGCCTGCGCGCGGGCAAGACCCTCCTCTTCGAGGGCGCCCAGGGCACGCTGCTCGACGTGGACCACGGGACCTATCCCTTCGTGACCAGCTCCAACTCCGTCGCCGGAGGCGCGGCGGTCGGCGCGGGCGTCGGACCGAACGCCATCCACGCCGTCGCCGGAGCCGCCAAGGCGTACACCACCCGCGTCGGCGCCGGCCCGTTCCCGACCGAGCTGAACGACGAGGTCGGCGAGAGGCTGCGCAAGGTCGGCCACGAGTTCGGGGCCACCACCGGCCGCCCGCGCCGCTGCGGCTGGCTGGACCTCGTCGCCCTGCGCTACGCGGTGCGCGTCAACGGCCTGGATTCGCTGATGCTCACCAAGCTGGATGTCCTCGGCGGCCTGCCGACGCTGAAGGTGGCCGTGGCCTACGAGATCGGCGGCAAGAAGATCGAAGAGTTCCCCGGGGATATCGAGGATCTCGAGGCGGCCAAGCCCGTCTACGAAGAGCTGCCCGGCTGGACCGAGGACGTCTCCGGCATCGGCTCCCTCGACGGGCTGCCCAGGGCGGCGCGGGCCTACCTCGATAGAATCGAGCGCCACTGCCAGGTGTCCATCTCCTGTGTGAGCGTCGGCGCCGAGAGGTCCCAGATCTTCTTCATCTCGGACCCCTTTTCACCGGGGCGCTCTGTGAAGGGTTGACTCTTGGCCCCGAGTGGGTAGGAAACTGTACGACCCGGCCGAAAGACGAGGCGTTGCCCCGTCTTCCGAATGAGAGAGACAAGGAGCATGACCGTGCATTCCGTCGCCCTGTTGCTCGCAGCTGCGCTCATGGCCACGCCGCCGCTTCCCCAGGCGGTGCAGGAGAAGGAGCGCGGCGATCGCCTGGCGCAGAACGGGGACGTCAACGGCGCCCGCGAGGCGTACCAGAACGCCGTGAAGCTCTCGCCCGGCTACTCCGCGGCGCTCAACGAGCTGGGCATCCTGCTCGTCGGCGAGAGCAAGCTCCCCGAGGCGGTGGAGTTCTTCCAGAAGGCCATCGGCAACGACCCCGGCTTCGCCCTGGCCCAGAACAACCTGGGCTTCACGCTGCGCAAGCTGGGCCGCTACCAGGAAGCCATCGTCGCCTACAAGGCCTACGTCGGCATCGAGGCCAAGGACCCCGCCGGCTACTTCGGCCTGGGCGAGGCCTACAAGGGCGCCGGGGACAAGGCCAACGCCCTGGCCACCTACGAGAAGTGCCTGCAGGTGGCGACCGCCGTGAACAACCAGAAGTTCGTCGCCAAGGCCGAGGCCGCCGCGACCCCGCTGCGCAAGGAGCTCGGCGTTGCCGCTCAGCCGGCGGCCCAGCCCGTCGCTCAGCCTGCGGCGCAGCCGGCTGCTCAACCCGCAGCTCAGCCGACCGCGCAGCCTGTGGCCCAGCCTGCTGCCCAACCGGCGACTCAGCCGACCGCGCAGCCTGCGGCCCAACCTGCCGCCCAGCCGGCGGCCCAGCCCGCCGCGCAGCCTGCCCCGACCGCCCAACCGGCGCCCGTCGGCGCGGACAAGGTGGCCTTCGCCAAGCAGAAGGTGGAAGAGGGCCTCAAGGCTCGCAAGGAAGGCCGTCTGCGCGACGCGCTCTTCTCGCTGCAGGACGCGACCACCGCCGACCCGAACAACGTCCAGGCGGTCTTCGAGCTCGGCGTCTCCTACGCAATGCTCAACTACTTCCCCCAGGCCATCGAGCGTTGGCAGCGCATCCTGACGATGAGCGTGGACGACGGCACCAAGGCCGCTGCCCAGCAGAACATCGACAAGGCCAAGGCCAAGATGGGCGTGACGGCGCAGCCGGCTGCCCAGCCTGCGGCTCAACCAACCGCGCAGCCTGCGGCACAACCGGCAGCCCAGCCCGCGGCACAACCGGCAGCCCAGCCGACGGCTCAGCCCACCGCCCAGCCGGCCGCGCAGCCGGCGGCTCAACCTGCTGCTCAGCCCGCGGCGACGGCGCAGCCTGCCGCCCAGCCGGTGGCCGAGCCTGGCAAGCCGCTGCCGCTGACTCCCGAGGCGCAGCAGGCCTACAACAACGGCGTCCAGGTCTACGGCCAGCAGCGCTACCAGGAGGCGCTCAAGGAGTTCGAGCGCGCCATCCTCGCCAAGCCGGACTTCTCCCAGGCGTTCGCCGCCCGCGGCAGCGCGTACTTCGCGATGCGCGACTACGTCCGCGCCCTCAACGACTACGGCCAGGCGATGCGGTTGGACCGCACCATGGCCTCGCCGCTGTTCGGGGTCGCCGAGTCGTACAACGCGCTCGGCCGCAAGGCGGACGCGGTGCCGTACTACCAGGCTTACGTGATGTCGCGCGCGCCCGACGCCCAGCCGAACCTGCAGGAGATCGCCAAGCAGCGGATGGCGGAGATCAACAAGTAGCCGGACTCAGCGCGCCAGCATCCAGATGGCCGCAGTGAGCAGCGCTCCCGCCGCGGAAGCGCCGCCGACCAGAGCCAGTTCCATCACCGGCAGCTTCCAGGGCTTCCCTGGGAGCTGCTCGGCTTTGGGGGTGGTCGTCGGAAGCGTCGCGGGCAGCGGCTGCGCGGGGGAAGGCTGGGGGCGGGGGAGCGCGGCGTCGAAGAGCAGCTCGGTCTCGCCGATGCGGATGACCTCGCCGCCGAACACCCGAGTCTCGGCGTCCACCGCCTTGCCGTCGACGACCAGACCGTTGGCGCTGGCCAGGTGCTTGAGCGTCGCCGTCCCGTCGCGCAGCGTCAGCTTGGCGTGGGTCCGGGAGGCCAGGGCGTCGCGGACTCGCGCGGCCGTCCCGTCGCCGCGGCCCAGGAACGTCGCCTCGTCGAGCAGGGTCAGGCGCTTGCCGCAGTCGCGTCCATTGAGCCAGACCAGCGAAGGCAGGGGCGAGGCGGCCGCGACACCGGCGCTCCCCAGCACGCCTCGGGCGATGGCGGCGGTGCCCTGGTCCATCGGGGAGGCCTTGGCGGGAGCCGCGGACTCGACGCGGAGCTGGTTGCCGTGGATCTCGAGCACCTGGCCCGGCCGGAGCAGCCAGCGCTCGGACACCTTCAATTCCCGCCCGCCCAGCGCGCAGCCGGGCACCCGGGCGGCGACGATGGTGGTGTCGAGGGCGACGTCGAACTCCATGAGCTGCCCGGGGGCGCCGGCGAGCCGGATGGTGTCGCGCGGCGAGCCACCCGCGGTGTGCAGCCCCGGGGGAAGGGCGATGGGGGTCTCGGTTCCCTGGGCCTTGAGGAAGAGCGTGGTCATGGCCGGCGCACTTTGAAAGAGGCGTGCCGGCCGGAAATCTGCGAAAACAGGCCCCATTCGATGAACCGTGCGTGCCGGAGCGGGACAGCGGGCGTTCCGGAACGCACCTGGCGGAGGACCGATGGCCGCGCCCAGATTCCTGGCTCTTTTCGCCTTCTTGGCCCTCGTGGCCTGCCGCGATTCCTCGGTCGGGCCGCCCCCGCGCAAGCTGGCGGGCGACCAGGCAGACCAGGTGGCTTCCCACCTCCTCAAGCAAAAGCCGACCCCGATGACGCCGGCCTCGACGACCCTGGGCGGCGGCAAGATCCGCTACCTGGGCTCGGACTGGCGACCGGACCCGGTGGCCCGCGGCCAGACCCTGCGCATCTCGCACTTCTTCGAGTCGATCGCCCCGGTCGACAAGGGCTGGAAGATGTTCGTGCACGTCGAGGGCACCAACCACGGCGGGATCCTCGTCAACGCCGACCACGTCCCGGTCGACAACCTCTATCCGACCGACCGCTGGCAGCCGGGCCAGATTGTCGAGGACAGCTACACCATCACCGTTCCGCCCACGGCCCCCGACGAGATGGTCGTCTTCATCGGCTTCTACCGCTTCGACGACCGCCTGCCGATCGACCAGCGGAGCGACCACGACGGCGGCAACCGCATCCCGGCCGTGAAGTTCAAGGTCGGCGGCGAGGGGCCGAGCCTGCCCACCTACAAGGCCCCCAAGCGCTCTGGGGAGATCCAGATCGACGGCGCGCTCGAGGACCCGGGCTGGAAGAACGTGCCCTCCACCGGCGCCTTCCTGCGCACCATCGACGGCGGCCCGGCCCACTTCCGCACCGACGCCAAGCTCGTCTGGGACGACGAGTTCCTCTACGTCGCCTTCAACGCCGAGGACGAGGACGTCTGGGCCAAGGCGGAGAAGAAGGACGACCCCCTCTACCAGGAGGAGGTCGTGGAGATCTTCCTCGACGCCGATGGCGACGGGAAGACCTACGACGAGCTGGAGCTGTCGCCGAAGAACGTCCAGTTCGACGCCTACTTCCCGGCGCGCCGCACCGGCATGGACCTCGGGTGGGACTCGGGAATGGTCAGCGCGGTCAAGGTGGCGGGCACGCTCAACAATCCCGCGGACAAGGACCAGGGCTGGAGCGCGGAGATGAAGATTCCGGTCAAGAACCTGGCGGCCGTGCCGCGCTGGCCGCCGCAGGCCGGCGACAAGTGGCGCTTCAACCTCTACCGGCTGGAGCAGTGGGGCGAGCGCAAGAACAACGAAGGCACCGCCTTCTCGCCGCCGCTGGTGGGCGACTTCCACCACCTGCCGCGCTTCGGATTCCTGGAGTTCGCGAACTAGCTGGCCGCCGGCTCCCCGCTAGAACAGAGCCACGAGGAAGATGCGCCGGAAGGGCAGCAGCGCCTTCCCGTCGGCCCGGCGCGGGTACGCCGTGCGCAGCCGCTGCGCGTAGCGGGCGAAGAACGCCTCGCGCTCCGCGGGCTCCAGCGCATCGAGCAGCGGGATGAGGAAGCTGCCGCGGGTCCACTGGGCGACTGCGTCCTCGCCTTCGAGGACGTGGAGATAGCGCGTCTCCCAGAGGTCCAGGGCCTTGGCGCGCGGGCTCAGCCAGCGGTGATAGTCGGCGAGCGCGTGGACCGGGGCGCGGCGCAGCAGCGGAGCCAGCTTCGCGCGCCAGGCGCCCTCCTCGGCCACCGCGAACGCCGCGGTGTGGGTGGGCTCGGTGTGGTTGGCGGGCATCTGCACCGCCAGACAGCCTCCCGGTCGGACGAAGGTCGCCAGGCGCGCAAAGCGCTCCGAGTGGTCGTCGAGCCAGTGCAGCGTCGCGTTGGAGAACAGGAGGTCCACCGGGCTCGCGGGGCTCCAGCTCGCCAGGTCGGCTCGAGCCCAGCGCGCGTCGGGCAAGGTCTGGGCGGCGCGCGCCAGCATCTCGGGCGACCGATCCACGCCGAGGAGGTCGGCCTCGGGCCATCGCTCGCGCAAGAGCCGGGTGACGTTCCCGGCACCGCATCCCAGGTCCGCGATCGAGCGCGGCGCCTCCAGCGGGACGCGAGCGAGCAGGTCCAGGGCCGGGCGGAGCCGCTCCGCGCCGAAGCGCAAGTACTGGCTGGGATCCCAGGGCATCGCTCCTCCAATCTCACCGCCTCGCGGGTGAAGTGCCACCCGAACGCGCACTCGCCGGACGAGCGTCCGCCCGCCAAGACCCTCGAATAGCTGCGCGACGCACTCCTGCGCTGCGACCAGCCGGCCCCGCTCAAGCACGTGAGCATGGCCCTGCTGGCGACGCTGGAGAATTGGAGAAGGAGAAGTCCAAGGACGGCCCCGAGGGGCCGTAACTTTTGCACGACGGGGCTGGGACCGAAGCCACGCCAACTGGTTCACCCCCAGTGGAGCCCCGGCACGCCTATTGCGCGAACGCACTTGAAGCCAGCCCTGCGGCCCCATAGGCTGCCCGACGGACTGCGATGCGGCGAACAACCTCGCCGCGACATCAGCACATCTGGAGGGGCCTCATGGAACGTCGCAAGACGCTGAGTCTGGCTGTTGTTGCGTGCGCGCTCGCAGGGTTGTCTGGCTGTGATACCGGCGATGCCGCACGGCG
>DASXVQ010000107.1:0-18020 GCA_036504155.1 Myxococcales bacterium | reverse complement strand
GCCCGACGAACGCGAGCGAATTGAGCAGTTGCGGGGGCTCCTGGAGGAAAAGCACCAGTTGGGTTCGAGTCAACGAGAGAGAATGTTGCTGGAAGCGGCTGATCGATATATCGCCCAAAAACGTGCTGGGGCGAATCGGGTAGCCCTGGACGGCGATGGTGTGGCGGCGCTGCTCCACATATGGAATGACTCGGCGGCGGAGTCTGACGAATGATTCGCGTACGTCGAATCAGGGCGCCTGCTGTCCTGGATGGGCCGAGTTCGGACGGCGAGAAGGAAGCGGCAAAGGCAATTGCGTTCTACAGCGATCCCCGGAACAAGGACGCTAAGTTCAAGTACACGGTCTACAAGCACGAGCAGGTGGAAGAGTGTCTCAAGCAGATGTTTGGCCCGAAGTGCGCGTACTGCGAATGCTCCTACGCTGACGGCACTCCGGTCGACGTGGAGCACTTTCGGCCAAAGGGCGGCGTCGAGATCGGCGGTGTGCTTCAAAAGCCCGGCTACTACTGGCTGGCTGCAAAGTGGGAGAACCTGCTTCCGAGTTGCATCGACTGCAATCGTGAGAGGCACCACGAGCTCTCTAGCGGAAGAAGGGCGAAAGTCGGAAAAGGAAATCGATTCCCTTTGCAGAATGAGGGGACGCGCGTTCGGGCGCCCGGGGACCTATCGGGAGAGACTCGGCTGCTCCTAAATCCCTGCGAGGATGACCCGGACGAGCATCTCGAGTTTCTCGACAATGGTGTCGTCCGCCCGAGAAGGCGCCCAGTGGCGGCGGTCGACAAGGGGGCAGTCTCGATTGAAGTGTTCGGGCTGGATCGGCGTGACTCGTTCATGGCCAGAAAGCAGCGCCTGTGTCTCTTGAATGCTGAACTTGAGGGTTTGCGCGACGCGCTCGCGCGCCTGGCGCAGGTGCCCCGCGATGCGTACGTGAAGAGGAACGTGAAGTCGAGGGTCGAGCAAGTAATGCGGTTCATAGAGAGAAGAGCACCATTTGCTGGGGCTTGCAGACAGGTGGTCCGCCGTTTTCTTGGAGGGTTAGGACTGACCAGGGCGCAAGTCGCGTCGCTGAGGAACCTTGGTTTGCCGGCGTTTACCCTGCATCCTGGGGCGCCTTGAGGCGAAAGGTCTGGGCGCCTATAGGCTCGCCGATATATTCATCGAACTTCGGGGCCGGAGTACTTAGCCAGGTGGGCCGGGTTCGGAGGCTGTGAAAATGTACTTCAATGTAAGAGCCAACGGCGGCCTCTTCGTCAATCGCGGCGAACTGGGCCTTTCCGTGAGCATTTCGGTCGAGCACGAGGAAAGACCGGTCGAACTCCTAGCGCTCGAGTTCGACGTCGGCTTTTTCGGCGTCGAGGCCTGCTCATTTCCAAAGCGCACGATGCCCTTGCCGACGCGCGAGCTCAAGGCAGACTCGCAAGCGTATTTTCAAATCACGTTTCCGACCCCACGCGAGCGGCTCGAGGCGATTGAGGAATACCGCAAGGGAGGCGGTCCTCTTCCCTTGAGAATGACCGGGAATCTCACGTACCGGGAAGTGTCGCGGTGTGAAGTGGCCTCCTGGGACGCAAAGGGCGCAGCCAACAAGCGAGTAATCCGGAGCCTCGAGGAGCCCTCAGTCCTCAATGTGCAGCTTTCCATGTCGGTCAGCAGGGATGAGTGGTTGCACCTTCTCAAGGCAATGGGGTTCGGTGAGACGACCGTCATCGAGATTCCAGCGGAGAGGCTGACGGCGGTCGAGGAACTCGCCGCTGGGATGAAGGCGCTTGCGGAGGCAAGCGACAAGTTCCGCCTGGGTCACTGGAGCGATGCTGCCGTGGCGGCACGAAGTGCAATTGACATCGCTGCCGGCCTAGGGGCGAACACAACCCCAGATGAGCGAGAGGCCTCTTTCGCAGAGCTCTTGCGAAAGGCACTCCCAAACGAGGCAGATGTGCGCGCGAAGGCCTTGAAGCAGGTAATGCAGGGGATGTCGACCATCCGCACCAAAGGCGCGCATGGGGCCATAGACTTCCAGGTCGAGCGCGAGGATGCGGAGTTTGCTCTGGCGATTTCCTCTGCGATCTTCCGCTACCTGGGCGCTAGGAGGAGGCGCGGCGCCGCGACCTAGCCGGTGGACAAGTTCAGGGTGGGCTCAATGGCGTGGCTCTAAATAGAAGTTCGTGGATCGGGATCGACGCGCTGCGTCATGCGATTTCCCAGAAACAAGGAGGCGCCCGCCGATCTTGTTGCTGCCAGGCAAACAAGCTCGAGGAGGCCTCCTTGCACTGCGAAGTATTCCGCCTTTCGCCAGCGAAGCGAAAGGTTCTCCTTCGGAAAGCCCGCCATACGGATGACCCGGCAACGGCGCTGCGCTTCCGCATGGTCGCGCGGATGGGCACCGGCGTGAGTTGCCGACAAACGGCGGCTGCGTTCAGCGTGGTTCCTGCGACAGCGGTTCGCGTACGCCGGCGCTATCTCGCAGCGGGCTGGCGCGGGCTGCTCGACGGCCGGCGCTTCAACGGCAAGAGGAAGTTGACCGAAGGGTTCCTGTCCTCGCTCACCTCGGTGCTGCGGAAGACGCCGCAGGACTTCGGCTGGAAGCGCCCGACCTGGACGCGAGAGTTGCTCGCGCAGCAGCTCGCGAGCACCCGCAACTGACCGGACGTCCTGCCACTTGCCGCAGGCGACCGACGCCTTGCCGCGAAGCCCGCGCGTACCGTAAAAGAGGTCGCTCACGTCTCGCCGTGCCGAAGGGGGAAGCCGCCATGCCGAAGAAGACGCCGAAGGCCCCGGAGAAGCCGCCGGCCAGGACCTCCGCATTCACCCCGGAGCGGCTGCGCGAGCTGGCCGACTTCGTGCTGCGCGAGGGCGCGTCCGGCGAGGTGCGCAGCACCCTGACCATCGGCGCGTATCTCTTCGGCCAGATCTTCCACGGCTCCGAGGAGGCCTTCCACTCCAAGGACCCGACCAAAGAGGACTCGTTGCGCGACCTGGCGGCCCAGGACGGGATGGAGAAGGCGGGCTGGGGCCGGGAGCACCTGCGGGTCACCATCGCGGTCTCGCTGATGGCGAAGAGCCACAACGGCTTCCGGGCGTGGCGGTTCCTGAGGGTCAGCCACTACGCGGAGGTCCTCGGTCTGCCCGTCGAGAAGCAGCGCGCGCTCCTGGACCAGGCCGACAAGGGTCGCTGGTCGGTGGACCGCCTCGAGGAGGAGGTCGGCGAGAAGAAGCCGCGCAAGGCCCGCGCCGAGACCCCGCTCGCGCCGGCCAGGCTGCTCGTCCAGGTCCGCCAGACGATGGCCGAGCTGGCCGCGCGGGCGGACCCGAGCACCGGGCTGGGGCCCGCCTTCGTCCAGCTCGGCCTCGACGCCAGGGCCGCCGCGGAGCTCACGGCGACCCTGGAGCGATGCGTCGGCCAGCTCCAGGGCTTCCAGAAGCTGCTCGAGGAGCTGCAGAAGCGCTCCGCCTCCGAGCGCAAGCAGACGACCGGCAAGCTCGCCGCGCCGGGCTGACGGCTCGCCGCGCCCACGGCTCCGGCCGTCGGGGTCGTCCTACCAGAAGATCCCCGTCGCCAGCCGCGCTGCCTCGCTCATGCGGCTGGGCTCCCACGGTGGGTCGAGGACGATCTCCACCTTCACGTCCTTGACGCCCGGCAGCCCTCGCAGCTTGTCCAGCACCTCGTCGCGGATGATGTCGCCCATGCCGCAGCCGGGGGCGGTCATGGTCATCGTCACCTGCACCTGGCTGCCGCCCTCCGGCAGCTCGGCGATCTCGGTGCCGTACACCAGCCCGAGCTCCACGATGTCCACCGGGATCTCCGGGTCGTAGACCGTCTTGAGCTCGGCCTGGATCCGCTCTTCCAGCGTCAGGTCCTGCTGCGCCGCCGAGTCCTTGGCCGCCGGCGGCGTCTGCCCCACCGCATCGGCATCCGCGGCCGCGATGCGAGCGAGGTAGCCGTCCTCGGTCATCACCGTGAACGATCCGCCGAGCGCCTGGGAGACGACGACGCTCTCGCCCTTGCGCAGCTCGAGCTTCTCGCCGCTGGGGATCGCCGTGGCCAGGCAGTCGCGCGTCAGCTTGAAGGGTTCGCTCTTCATGGCTACTCCGTCGAGATCGCGTCGTCCTTGCCCTCGAGCGCCGCGCCCAGCGTGTGCCAGGCGAGCGTCGCGCACTTCACCCGTGCCGGGAACTCGCAGACGCCGGCGAAGACCTCGAGCTTGCCCAGGTTCACCGGGTGCGTCGGGTCTTCCTTGCCGGTGACCAGGTCGTAGAACCTGCCGAGCAGCTCCTTCGCCTCGGCCAACGTCTTGCCCTTCAGGCTCGCGGTCATCATCGAGGCCGAGGCCTTCGAGATGGCGCAGCCGCTGCCCTGGAAGGTCACTTCCTTGATGGTCTGGCCGTCGAGGTCGACGTAGACCGTGAAGCGGTCGCCGCACAGGGCGTTGAAGCCCTCGGCCTTGTGAGGGTGCCCGTCCAGGATGCGGAAGTTCCTCGGCTTCTTGGAGTGGTCGAGGATGACCTCTTGGTACAGCTCGCGGAGCTCGGCCATTTAGGCGAACACCTCCTTCACTCGCTGCAGTCCCTGCACGAGGCGGTCGACGTCCTCGCGCGTGTTGTAGATGGCGAACGACGCCCGCGCCGTGGCGGTCAGCCCCAGCCGCTCGAGCACCGGCTGCGCGCAGTGGTGCCCGGTGCGGATGGCGATGCCGTCCTGGTCGAGGATGGTCCCGATGTCGTGCGGGTGGATGTCGCCCATCACGAAGGCCAGCACGCCGGCCTTCTCCCGGGCGGTGCCCACCAGCGTGATCCCGGCGACGGCGGAGAGCTTCTCGGTCCCGTAGGTCAGCAGCTCGCGCTCCCAGGCCGCGCCCGCCTCCAGCCCCACCTTCTCCAGGTAGTCGATGGCCGCGCCCAGCCCGATGGCCCCGGCGATGTCCGGCGTGCCGGCCTCGAACTTGTACGGCAGCTCGTTGAAGAGGGTCTTCTCGAAGGTGACCGAGCGGATCATGTCGCCGCCGCCCTGGTACGGAGGCATCGCCTCCAGCAGCGCCTGCTTGCCGTAGACCACGCCGATGCCGGTGGGCCCGTAGAGCTTGTGGCCGGAGAAGGCGAAGAAGTCGGCGTCGAGCGCGCGCACGTCGATCTTCAGGTGCGGGATCGACTGCGCCCCGTCCAGCAGCACCTTCGCCCCGGCCTCGTGCGCTCGGGCGATCATCTTCTGGACCGGGTTGACCGTGCCGAGCGCGTTGGAGACGTGGACCAGCGCGACCATCTTGGTCTGCGGCCGCAGCATCTTCCCGTAGGCCTCGAGGTCCAGCTCCCCGGCGTCGCTCATGGGGATGACGCGCAGCTTGGCGCCCTTCTCCTCGCAGAGCAGCTGCCACGGCACGATGTTCGAGTGGTGCTCCATCTGGCTGACGAGCACTTCGTCGCCGGCCTTCAAGTTCTGGCGGCCCCAGGTCTGGGCGACGAGGTTGATGCCCTCGGTCGCGCCGCGCACGAAGATGATCTCCTTGGTGTCGGCCGCGTTGATGAACCGGCGGACCTTGCTGCGCGCCTGCTCGTGGGCCTGCGTCGCCCGCTCGGAGAGCAGGTGCACGCCGCGGTGGATGTTGGCGTTGGTGGTCAGGTAGTAGCCGCTGATCGCGTCGATGACCGAGCGCGGCTTCTGCGTCGTGGCGGCGTTGTCGAGGTAGACCAGCGGCTTGCCGTGCACCTCGGTGAAGAGGATCGGGAAGTCCCGGCGGACGGCCTGTGCGTCGAAGCTCATGGGGCTAGGCGACCTCCTCGCAGGCCCGCAGGGTCCGCTCGCGCACCGCGGTCTGCAAGAGTTCCTTCACCGGAGCGAGGCTCATGCGCGCGAGCACCTCGCCGGCGAAGGCCTCGGTGAGCAGCGAGCGCGCCTCGCCTTCGCCGATGCCGCGCGAGCGCAGGTAGAAGAGCGCCTCGCGGTCGAGCTGGCCCACCGCCGCGCCATGGGTGCACTTCACGTCGTCGGCGTGGATCTCCAGCTGGGGCTTGGAGTTGGCCTGCGCGGTCGGCGAGAGGAGCAGGTTGCGGTTCGACTGCTTCGCGTCCGTCTTCTGCGCCCCGGGCCGCACCAGCACCCGGCCCTGGAACACCGCGCGCGCCTGGCCGTCGAGGATGCCCTTGTACAGCTCCTCGCTGGAGCAGTGCGGGAAGGCGTGGTCGACGAAGGTGTGGTGGTCGATGAGCTGCTTGCCGGAGGCGAGCGACAGGCCGTCGAGCGCGCACGAGGCGCCCTCGCCGGCGAGCTTCACGTCCAAGTCGTGCCGCGCGAGCGCGCCGCCGTCGGCGATGCTGAACGAGCGGTACCGGCTGTCCCGTCCCTGCTCGACCTCGGTGCGGCCGGCGTGGAAGGCCTGCCTGCCTTCTCGCTCGAGCCGGTAGTGCTCCAGGCTCGCGCCGTCGCCCAGGCGGATCTGCGTGAGCGCGTCAGTGAACGAGGCGCCTTCCTGGCTGACGAAGGTCTCGACCAGCGTGGCCTTGGCCCCGGCGCCCACCAGCACCACGCTGCGCGGCATCGCCGCCACCGGCTTCTCGCCCGGAACGGCGATGGAGATCAGCTGGATGGGCTGCTCGAAGGAGGTCTGGTCGCGGACCAGCACGAACGCGCCGTCGCGGAAGAAGGCCGCGTTGAGCGAGCCGAAGGCCTGCTCGCCCTGCCCGGCCATCGCCAGGTAGGGCTGCAGCCGCGCCGGCTCCTTGGCGAGGAGCTGCGCGAGGTTGGTCACCTCCACGCCCTGCAGGAGCGCGCGGGTGGAGAGCTTCTCGTCGAACAGGCCGTTGACGAAGACCAGTTGCGGGCCGGCCATCTCGCGCAGCGCGCGGGGGACCAGCCGCTCGAAGTCGGGCTGGGAGAGCGCGGCGCGCGTCGCCGGCTCGAACGGCACCGAGGCGATGGGGGCGACGCTGGTGGCGCGCCACTCCTCGTCCTTGGGGCCCGGAAAGCCCAGCTGCGCGAAGCGCTCGATGGCCTTGCGGCGAGCGTCCGCCAAGAAGTCGGCGGCCGCGCCGGAGGTCTGGAGCTCGTTGAACCGCGAGACGTAGTGGCCGATGGCGTCCATGGCGTCTCCGTTCACCGCTGGGCGTGCGCCGAGGAGGCCCGGCCGGAAGCGGCCGCGGGCGCCAGCGCCGGCCCGTAGCCCTTCTTCTCCAGCTCGAGCGCCAGGCTCTTGTCGCCGGACTGGATGATCTTGCCGCCGGAGAGGACGTGGACCCTGTCCGGGACGATGTAGTCGAGCAGCCGCTGGTAGTGCGTGATGACCACCATCGCCCGGTCCGGCGAGCGCAGCGCGTTCACGCCGCTGGCCACGATGCGCAGCGCGTCGATGTCCAGCCCCGAGTCGGTCTCGTCGAGCACCGCCAGCTTCGGCTCGAGCATGGCCATCTGGAAGATCTCGTTGCGCTTCTTCTCGCCGCCGGAGAAGCCCTCGTTCACGGCGCGCTCGAGCAGGCCCTTGGGCGCCTCGAGGAGCTTGGCCTTCACCTTGGCCAGCTCCAGGAAGTCCATGGCGTCCAGCTCCTCGAGCCCGCGGTGCTTGCGGATCGCGTTCACCGCCGCCTTCACGAAGTACATGTTGGCGACCCCGGGGATCTCCACCGGGTACTGGAAGGCCAGGAACACGCCCTCGCGCGCCCGGACCTCGGGGCTCATGCCGAGCAGGTCCTTGCCGTCGTAGGTGACGCTGCCGCCGACGACCTCGTAGGTCTCGCGGCCGGCCAGGACGTTGGCGAGCGTGCTCTTGCCGCTGCCGTTGGGCCCCATGATGGCGTGCACCTCGCCCGCCTTCACCTCGAGGTTCAGGCCCTTGAGGATGAGCTTGTCGCCGACTTTGACCTGCAGGTTCTGGATGGAAAGCATCGTCGTTCTCATGGATTTCGAGGTTGTTGGGAATGATCTGCCGCGCTAGCCCACGCTTCCTTCGAGGCTGACGCCCAGGAGCTTCTGCGCCTCGACCGCGAACTCCATCGGCAGCTTCCTGAAGACCTCCTTGCAGAAGCCGTTGACGATCATCGAGACGGCGTCCTCCTCGGAGAGCCCGCGCTGCCGGCAGTAGAACAGCTGGTCCTCGCCGATCTTGGAGGTCGACGCCTCGTGCTCCACCGAGGCGGTCGAGTTGTGGATGTCGAGGGTGGGGAACGTGTGCGCGCCGCACCTCTCGCCGAGCAAGAGCGAGTCGCATTGCGAGTAGTTGCGCGCGTTCTCCGCGCTCTTGAGCACCTTGACGAGGCCGCGGTAGGTGTTCTGCCCCCGCCCCGCGCTGATGCCCTTGCTGATGATGGTCGAGCGGGTGTTCTTGCCGACGTGGATCATCTTGGTCCCGGTGTCGGCCTGCTGGTGGTGGTTGGTCAGCGCCACCGAGTAGAACTCGCCCACCGAGTCGTCGCCGTGGAGGATGACCGACGGGTACTTCCAGGTGATGGCCGAGCCCGTCTCCACCTGGGTCCAGCTGATGCGCGAGCCCTTCTCCGCCCGGCCGCGCTTGGTGACGAAGTTGAAGATGCCGCCCTTGCCGTCCTTGTCGCCGGGGTACCAGTTCTGCACGGTCGAGTACTTGATCTGCGCGCCGTCGAGGGCGATGAGCTCCACCACCGCCGCGTGCAGCTGGTTCTCGTCCCGCCGGGGCGCGGTGCAGCCCTCGAGGTAGCTGACCTGCGCGCCCTCGTCGGCCACCAGCAGCGTGCGCTCGAACTGGCCGGTGCCCGCGGCGTTGATGCGGAAGTAGGTCGACAGCTCCATCGGGCACTTCACGCCCTTGGGGATGTAGGCGAACGAGCCGTCGGTGAAGACCGCCGAGTTGAGCGCCGCGAAGAAGTTGTCCCGCTGCGGCACGACCGTGCCCAGGTACTTCTTCACCAGCTCGGAGTGCTCGCGGATGGCCTCGCCCATCGAGCAGAAGACGATGCCCAGCTCCTGCAGCTTGGCCTTGAAGGTGGTCGCCACCGAGGCCGAGTCGACGACCGCGTCCACGGCGATGCCGCTGAGCCGCCCCTGCTCCTCGAGCGAGATGCCCAGCTTGTCGAACATCGTCCGCAGCTCGGGGTCCACCTCGTCCAGGCTCTTGGGCGCCGGCTTCTTCGGCTTGGGCGCGGAGTAGTAGACGATGCGCTGGTAGTCGATGGGGTCGAACTTCACGTTCTGCCAGGCGGGCGGCGTCATCGTCAGCCAGTGGCGGTACGCGGCCAGCCGGAACTCGAGCAGCCACTCGGGCTCGCCCTTCTTCGCGGAGATCGTGCGGATGACGTCCTCGGACAGGCCGGGCGGGACGGCGTCGGCGTCCAGCTGGGTCGTGAAGCCGTAGCGGTACTCGCGATTGGCGAGATCCTCGATCAGCGCGGTCTCGTTCGCGGCGTGGCTGGGAGCGGTCGTCTCGGTGGAGTTCACGGGGTGCCTCCGCTGGTGGGCTCGGCGACCGGCTGGGGGGCCGGCGGCGCGACCATCTGCGACAGGGTCAGGTTCGAGAGCGTCCCCTGGATGAGCTGATTGACCGTGTGCCAGGTGCCCTTCATCCGGCAGTCCTTGCTGCGGTCGCACGCTTCGCCGCCGGGGACGTTGCACTCGGTCATGGCGATGGGGCCTTCGACGGCGGTGATGATCTCGGCGACGGTGATCTGCTCGGGGGCCCGCGCCAACCGGTAGCCACCCTGGACCCCGCGTCGGGACACGAGCAGCTGGGCCTTCGAGAGCACCTTGAGCAGCTTGCGGACGGTGGGCTCGGGGATGGCCGCCGCGTCGGCGACCTGGTGCGACGTCAGGGCCTCGCCCGGCTGCCGGGCAAACGCGCCGAGCAGCTGAATTCCGTAGTCGCTGAGCCTAGATATGCGGACCATCTGGCACCCGAACCCTTAAACAGCACCGCGCTGGTGCTATTTCTAGGAGCGGGCGCGCGATCGCGCCACGAATTCGTACCTGGCTGGTGCTATTTGCCCTTGCCGGGCCCCTTCTTGTCCTTCTTGGGGGCCGGGGCCTTCTTCGGGGCACCCGCGGCGGTGGCCGGGAATTCCTGCGCCACACGGTGGCCGGCCACGTCGACGGCCGCCGCCGAGAACGGTCCCTTGGCGGGCATCTTCAGCGAGTGCGCGAAGTGGCTCGCGGCATCCACCTGGACCGGAGTGCCCTCGACGACGACCCGGGCGGGCCCGCCGACGACGGTGCCTTCGAGCACCCAGACCTTGTCGCCCTTCTTCGGGGCTTCGAGGTTCAGCTCGAGCTTCGGCGGCAGCTCCGTGGCGTCGGCGACGTTGCCGTCCGCCGTGACGATCACCTGCTTGCCGACCGCGAGGTCGACCTTCTTGCCGGCGCCCGAGGCGGCGGCGACGGTGAGCGCCCCTGCGCGCGGGGAGAGCGCCGTCCGCAGGTCGTCGGCGAATGCCGTCAGGTCGGCCTTGCCGGAGGCGACCACCTTGCCGCCCGCCAGCTCGATCTCGAACGGCAGCGCCGCGGAGTTGTACTGGAAGGAGGCGAAGCCGGCGTTGAGGCGGAAGCGGTGGGCGGCGGTGGTGGCGCTGCGCAGCGCGATCCGCGAGTACTCGCCGACGACCACCATCCCGGCGCCGACGCGCAGCTTGGCGCGGGCGCCCTGGCCCGTGCGCACCTGCTCGCCGTCGGCGACGACCGCGTTGACGGCGGCCGGCACCCATTCGCCGTCGAGCCCCAGGCGCTCGACCAGGCCGTCGGAGCCTTCCAGCGTGGCCTTCTGCGGCTCGGGCGGAGGCGGCGGCAGCGGCGCGCATTCCTTGCAGACGACCGGCGCAGGCGGCGGAGGCGGCGGCTTGGGCCAGGCCAGCAGCACGCCCACCCCGCCCAGCACCAGCACGGCCGCGGCGCCGAGGCCCACGCCCAGGAACAGCTTGTTGCCCGCCGGAGGCGCCACAGCGGCGTTCATCACCGGGCGCTCGAAGGGGCGATCCGGCCGCTCCTTGACGGTCTTTCGCGGCGGCGGCGGAGCGGTCTTGGCCAGGTCGGCTGGGGAAGGCGCCGCTTCGGCCTTCGGCGTGGCGATGGGCTCGGAAAGCTCGGAGGCCAGCTGCGCGAGGCTCGGCTCGGCTCCCGGAGTCGCGACGGGAAGGGCCGGCTCGGCGCCGGCGGCGACCGGCGGAGACATGCGCTCGGGCAGCGTCGTCTCTTCGGTCTGCGGAGAATCCGACACGCCCGGCTTGCCGTACTGGCTGGTGGTGACCGGGCTCTTAACAGCGGGCCCGGACTCCAGCGGCTTGCCCACCGAGGCTTCCATTAGGTCCCTGGCCGCGACGATCCGCGGAAGGGTGACGTCGCGGTCGACCTCCCGGCGGCTCTGGGCAACCTTGAGCCCGGTCTCCACCTCGCTGGCCAGGATGGCCGCGGGCATCTCTTCCTTGGTGATGCGCTTGGGCACCGGGTCGGCAGCCGCAGGTGCGACCGGCGCCGGGGTGGCTGCCGGGGTCGGGGCCGGCACCGCGGCGGGCACGGCGGCGCTCGGCACGGGCGCCGCGAAGGGCGGCAAGACGACCGGAGGCGCGGGAATGACGGGCGCCGGCGCGGGAATCTCCGCAGGCATCACGTCGCCCCAGCCCGACACCGCCACGGAATCGGAAGGGCCCGATCCAACCGCGGCGATCGGAGTCGGATCATTGACCAGCGGGTCGCCTTGGACGATCGGCGGCTCGTCTTCGGATGCAGCCGGCGAGAGCGAGGCGAAGAAGGAGGACGGCGGGGCCTCGGGCTGCTGGGCGATGGCCAGCAGTTCGGGGCTGATGGGCGTCGTCGGACCCTCCAGGCCTGCCGAGCCGGGTGGGCGCGGCGTCGAGAAGGGCTCGGGCTCGGAGGCGAGGCTGCTGAACGGCAGCTTGGCCTCCTTGGGGATGGTCGGCGAGGCCACGCGCACCGTCTCGCCCGCCAGCTCCGGCTCGGACCGCTTGGCCTCCACGGGGACGGGAGAGCTGACGCGGACGGTCGCGGACGCGTCCACCACCTTCGCCGGCTCGGGAGCCGTCTCCGCGACGGGCGGCGACGAGATGGCGGGCAGCGGCGACGGCGTGGGAATCGGCTTGGAGACCTGCGGCGGGGCAGGAATCGCCGGCAGCGGCGACGGCGTGGGAATCGGCTTGGACACCTGCGGCGGCGCAGGAATTGCCGGCAGCGGCGACGGCGTCGGAATCGGCTTGGAAGCGTGCGACGGCGCAGGCACCGACGGGGTCGCCGCCGGAGAGGAAAGCCCGGCTGGCTTGGGATCGAGCAGCGAGAACCTGGCCGGCTGTGAAGGGGAGCCCGGCGTGGCCGACGGCGGCGGGATGCTGAACTTGGGCTGCGCCGGGGCGGGCGGCGTCGAGAGCGGAGCAGACGTCCCCGCGCCGAACAGAGCCGTGCCTTGCCGCTCGTGCGCGCCAGCGGCGGGCGCAGGCGACAGCGGAGTCCCGGTCCCAGCGCCGAACAGGGCGGTGCCTTGCCGTTCGGGCGCTGCGGCAGGGTGCGTGGACGACAGCGGCGCCGACGAGTGGGCGCCGAAGCGGACCGTGGCATGCCGAGGATCGGTTGCCGCCGGCGGGTGGGAAGCCCCGGAGCCCGGCGCGCTGGGAGCCGGTGACCAGTGGGCGAAGCGCTCCGGCCGCTTCAGGCGGTAGCGCATCTCCTGGTAGTAGAGCAGCAGCAGCTCCGGCGCGATGCAGGGCACGATCTCCATGCCGGCCATCGAACGGACGGGCTCGACCTGGGAGCGCTCGTAGGGCGTCGCGAAGGCGACCACCAGCTTGCCGGCCTCGCGACGCAGCGGAAACGCCTTGAATTGCTGGGCGAACGGCGCGGGGATGCACACCAGGGTGATGGCGGTGGCCGCCTCGAAGTCTTTGCGGGTCGCGGGCGGGAAGCCCCGCTGCTCGGAGAGCGCCTCGGCGACCTGGTCGACGTCGACGATGCCCATCTCGACGAGGAGGGTGCCCAGCCGAGCCTTGGTTTCCTTGGATTCGGCTTGTTTCTTGAGGGCTTCCTCAAGCTGGGGCCCTGTCAGCCGCCCCTTGGCTTGGAGAATCTCCCCGATCTTGGAGGCCATCGGTGCGTCCTCACCGTTGTTCGGAAGGCCCCCATCCTCGCCGCGCGGGAAAAGAAGTGCAACCGTGGCGCACCTTTACGCGATGCCCCCCAAAACACGGGGCCGCCCGGATCCACCCCGGGCGGCCCCGCGAACCTTTGGCCTTCCAAGCGGCGCTACTTGAGGAAGGCGGCCACCTTGTCGGCGGATTCCTCACCCTCGTTCGGCATGACGACCACGGCCTTGCCCTTGGCCACGACCAGCACCACGCGGTTGCCCAGCGCCAGGCCGGCCTTGAGGTCCGGGCGAGCCTTGAGCAGGGAGAAGTAGGCCGCGGACAGGTACTTGACCTTCAGCTGCTGCTTGGCGCCGCCGTCGGCCGCCTCGCTGTCGATCCAGCCGCCGTCGCGCCACAGGTACGTCCGGCCGCCTGCCGAGCGAACGGGCTCGGAAGCGTCGACCGCGCGGACCTCTTCCTTCATCTTCTTGTTCTCGCGGGCGATGGCGACGGCGCCCGCTCCGTCGGACTTGAAGGCCTCGGAGGCGGGGGCGGCCATCGCCGGAGCAGGGGCGGGAGCCTTCTCGTCGGCCATCGAGCCGCTGCCCGAGGCCGCCGACTTGCGCGAGGCCTGGGGCCCGAAGCCGCCACCGCCGCGGCCTCCCTCTTCCTCGCCGCCCCAGTTCGGGCGCCAACGCGGCTGCGGCGGAGGCGGCGGGTTGGGACGGTTCTGCGCCACCGGCATCGGGGTGTCCTCGACCACCAGGTAGCTGGTGTAGGGCGTCACGATGCCGAACTTCTTGCCCAGCGCGACCACCTCGTCGCGAAGCTCGGCCTTCTCGCCGCGCAGGCGGATCTCCTCGAGCAGGTAGCCGACCTTGCGGATGGCCCACAGCCTGGGGATGAAGTCCTCGGTCTTGTGCTCCTTGGCGAAGGTGGTGGTCCCGTACTCGAACTTCTTGGGCACCCCGTTGACCATGCCGGTCAGCGTGACCTTCACGTCGCCCGCGGTCCGGTAGCGGCCCAGCACCACCAGCTGGCTGCCCTTGAAGAGGTCCGGGAGCTTCTTGGGGTACACGTCGAAGGCGCTCATCCCCGACAGGTCGACGGCGACGTCCGCCAGCACCGGGTGGCTCACCTTGTCGTAGAAGCCGGAGATCTTCTCCTCGAAGTCCTTGCCGCCCTTGACGTAGTCGCTGGTCCCCTGCCCGTCCGCCGCCAACCGGTCGAGCAGCTTGGCGTTCAGGTCCTCGCCGACGCCGAAGGTGAAGACGCGGCTCTTGCCCTTGTTGCCGGCCGCGGCGTTCTTGGCGATGGCCTCTTCGGCGGTCTCGCCGATGGTCGGCTGGCCGTCGGTGATGAACATGACGATGTGCGGGCCGTTGGAGCCGGCGGCGCTGACCCCGTCCTGCAGCGCGCGCCGCATGGCGTCGTCGATGGCGGTGCCGCCCAGGGCCTCCATGGAGTCCACGAACGCGAGGGCCTTCTTGACCGAGTCCTCCTTGGCGTCCTGCGGCAGCTGGAAGAGCGCCTCGACGTCGGTGGCGAAGCGCACCACGTTGAAGCGGTCCTGCGGGTTGAGCCGCTGCACGCAGTACTTGAGGGCGTCCTTGGCGACCTTCATCCGCTCCCCGGCCATGGAGCCCGAGTTGTCGATGACGAAGGTGATCCGCTTGCCGAGGATCTCCTCCTTCTGGAACTCGGTCTTGGGCGAGATGAGCGCCAGGAAGTAGCCGGGCTCCTGCTCCTCCTTGTAGGTCATCAGCGACAGGCCGATCGCCTTCTCGGAGGTCGAGTAGTAGAGGTCGACGTCCTTGGAGAGGTCGGTGCCCGCGCCCATCTCCAGCCCGACGATGGCCGCGTTCTCGCCGCGGTTGGCCACCTGCAGCGGGTGGGTGGGCGAGTAGACCGAGCGGATGGGCACCTTCGAGCCGATGGTGGCGCTGAAGGTGAAGTCCTGCTTCACCCGGGTCGGCAGGATCTGCAGCTGCTGCTTGCCGCCGGCGCCCAGCGGGTAGCTGTAGTGGTAGAGGCCGTTGGAGAAGTCGAGCACCTGGCTGAAGGCCAGCTCGATCTTCTGCTCGCCGTTGGCCGGCACCGGGAAGACCCGGGCGCGGAAGACGTCCGAGTCGATGTACTCGAGCAGGCCGGGGTCCTGCAGCCGGCGCACGATGCCCTCGTAGATGTCGGTCGCCTTCTGCTTCTCGAGCATCTCGCCCTTGGTCTTCTTCCCGTTGATCCACAGGTAGAACTCGCTGAGCGCGGCGCCCTTGGGCAGCGGGAAGACGTAGTGCGCCTCGAGCTGGCGGGGACCCTCGTTGAGGAAGACCTGCTCGACCCGGGTCACCGCGGCCCCGTCTTTGATCTCCGCGGAGACGCGCTGGTACTTGATGGACAGCGGCCGCATCGACGGGTCGGTGGGGATGAGCATGCCCTGCGCCCGGGCGGCGCAGGGCACGGCCAGCGGGACGAGGGCGAGCGCGACGGCCAGGCCGATCGAGCGCAGTGGGGTCTGCATGAGTCCTCCCTAGGGTTGAGCCGCGTACAGGCGAACGTATGAAAGCAGAAAACCGGTCTGCGCGCTCGCGCCCGACCCGGCGCAACCTCGCGAATCGACTTTGGATTGCAGCCGCCGGCCGAAGCGCCGCCGCGCCCCCGGGAATGCGGTACTGCCACCGCCTGTTGGTGCGCCGGCCGAACCCCTGGCCGGACTCGGCCCCAAGAGGTGCAAGCGTGAGTTCCCCTTAAGGAATCGGTTGCTCCATCGCGCGGGAGCCTCTATGCTGCGCGCCACTTTTTGACCGGCGGGGCGGTTGGGCGTCGGTCATTGTCGGGCTCCGGAAGTCGCGGGGCCGCCTTCGCGGGGCTCCCCCAAAGAGGCATCTGGGTTCTGAACGAACGAAAGGAAGAGGTTTTCTCGATGACTGGTAATGCTCGGAAGTTCGCAGTGGCTGCCCTCGCGGCGCTCGGCCTGGTGGCCTGCAAGCCGCAGGGCCCGGAGTCCAAGTCTGCCGGCACCACCGGCAGCGCTCCTCAGGCGGTCAAGAAGAATCCCGGCGCCATCAAGGTCGAGTTCTTCGTGATGTCGCAGTGTCCGTTCGGCGTCGACGTGGTCAACAAGGCCAAGGAAGCCATCGACAAGATGGGCGCCGACATCGACTTCAACCTCCAGTTCATCGGCACCGTCGGCCCGCAGGGCGAGCTGACCTCCATGCACGGCCCCGACGAGGTCACCGGCGACATCGTCCAGCTGTGCGCGGCCAAGTACGCCCCGACGCAGTACCTGAACATGATCCTGTGCCAGAACAAGAACTTCCGCGAGGTGGCCAAGAACTGGGAGCAGTGCGCCAAGGACAACCAGATCGCGGTCGAGCCGCTCAAGGCCTGCGTGACCGGCCCCGAGGGCAAGCAGCTGCTCACCGCCTCCTTCAAGAACGCCGAGGAGAAGAAGGCGCGCGGCAGCCCCACGATGTTCGTCAACGGCAAGCCCTACAGCGGCAAGCGCAGCGCCAACGGCTTCCTCAAGGGGTTCTGCAACGAGGCCAACGCGCAGGCCAAGCCGGCCGTCTGCGCCAGCATCCCCGCCCCCGCCCCGGTCAACGTCACCATCCTCACCGACAAGCGCTGCGAGAAGTGCGCGCCCGAGCGTTGGGAGGGCATGGTCAAGTCCCGCGTCGAGAACCCGGTCATCAAGAAGCTCGACTACGCCGACCCCGAGGGCAAGGCGTTCTACGAGTCGCTGGGCAACCCCAACGCCAACCTCCCGATGGTGCTCTTCGACCAGAGCCTCGACGCCGACAAGGAGACCGCCGAGATGTTCGCGCGTCACCTCCAGCCGGTGGGCAGCTACCGCTCGCTGAACGTCGGCGGCCAGTGGAACCCGGCCTGCGCCAACGAGAACGGCTGCCAGCTCGAGCAGTGCAAGAACTCCCTCGCCTGCCGCAAGGAGATGCCCAAGAAGCTCGAGCTGTTCGTGATGAGCCAGTGCCCCTACGGCACCCGCGCCCTCGACTCGATGAAGGAAGTCCTCGACGCCTTCGACAACAAGATCGACTTCCAGGTGCACTACATCGGCGGCGGCACCGCGGCCACCAAGCTGACCTCCATGCACGGCGACGCCGAGGTGGACGAGGACATCCGCGAGCTGTGCGCGGCCAAGCACTACAACAAGAGCTTCAAGTGGATGGACTACGTCCTCTGCCGCAACAAGGACATCCGCTCCACCGACTGGAAGCAGTGCGCCACCAACGGCATCGACGCCAAGGTCATCGAGAAGTGCTTCACGGGCGACGAGGGCAAGAAGCTGCTCGAGGAGGACTTCAAGGTCGCCACCGGCCTGGGCATCGGCGCCTCGCCGACCTGGATCGCCAACGGCAAGAACGAGTTCAGCGCTGCCGGCGCCGAGTCCATCAAGAAGGCGCTCTGCGGCTTCAACAAGAACGAGATCAAGGGCTGCGAGAAGACCCTGTCCGGCCCCGTGGGCGGCGCCCCGGCGGGCGGCGGCTGCGGCGCGAAGTAGTCGTCGCCGGCAGTAGCAGTCCCGGTTGAAAGAGAGAGGCGCAGCGCTTTCGGGCGCTGCGCCTCTTGCTTTAGAAACCGCCCCCCGACCCCCTCCAGCGGAGCTGGAGGGGGAGCTCCACCCTGCTCGACGCACTCCCTGCGGAGCTCACGGCACCGACTCGCCCTTGCCGGCTTGGTCTTCTGGCTTGGTCTTCTGGCTTGGTCTTCCGGCTCGGTCTTCCGGCTTGGTCTTCCGGCTTGGTCTTGCCGGCGCGGCCTGCACCGACCTCAGGCGCGTCGGATCTCGGCGCGCCAAGTTGGTTGGTCGCCAGCACGCGAAACATCCCAGGCGGTGCTGCGGGCACCACCGGCGCCAGTTCAGCAACGGAACGAGCCGAGCACGGACGCGGCCTTGCCAAGAGCTCCGACGGGGTCCTCGAAGGCAACCAACGGCTCCCCCTCCAGCTCCGCTGGAGGGGGTTGGGGGGCGGTTTTAGAAGTTGATCGTGTGC
>DASXVQ010000106.1:0-7383 GCA_036504155.1 Myxococcales bacterium | reverse complement strand
TTGGGTAGAGCCCGGCCTCCGTGCCGGGGGCGCGTCGGTCGGTCGTGTCGGTCGTGGTCGACGCCCGGCAACAGCCGCCCCCGCCACGGAGGGCGGGCTCTACCCCCCTTCCGCCGACTGAAGATGTGGGGTGACAGCAGGGCTGAAGCCCGCGGAGGCTTCGGGGCCCCGGCCGGGATTCCTTGTCCGGAGCGGCCCGAAAGACTATGTTCCCCCTTCGCTTTTTCCCCGACAGGAGCCTTCTCCCCATGGTTCGTCGCTTCGCCGCTACCGCACTGCTCGCGCTCGCCTTGGCCGCTTGCCCCAGGACCGGCGACGGGGGCGCGGCCGCAGGCGGCGGACAGTGGATGGCCAAGGCCCGCGCGGGTACGCCCCTGTACGCCACCCTCCAGACCAACCAGGGGACGATGGTCGCGCTCCTCTACTCGAAGGACGCGCCCAAGACCGTCGAGAACTTCGTGGGCCTCGCGACCGGCGAGAAGGAGTGGAAGGACCCGGTCTCCGGCCAGATGAACAAGCGGCCGCTCTACGACAAGACCATCTTCCACCGCGTCATCCCCGGCTTCATGATCCAGGGCGGCGACCCGATGGGGAACGGCACCGGCGGGCCGGGCTACAAGTTCGAGGACGAGTTCCAGAGCGGCAAGAAGTTCGACAAGCCCTGCCTGCTCGCCATGGCCAACTCCGGTCCCAACACCAACGGCAGCCAGTTCTTCATCACCGAGGGGCAGCCCGCCCACCTCAACAACCGCCACACCATCTTCGGAGAGCTGGTCTCGGGCTGCGACAACGTCTTCAAGATCGCCCGGGTCGAGTCGCGGGGCAGCCGGCCGGTGCAGCCGGTGGTCATCGAGCACATCGCCATCTCCGAGCAGCCTTGAGCAGGCAGTAACCACCCACGGAAAGGGAGGAAATCATGGGAGCCATGTTGGATCAGGTGAAGGCCGGCAAGGACCTGTACGCGACCTTCAAGACCTCGATGGGCGACATCGTCATCAAGCTCTTCCCCAAGGACGCGCCCAAGACCGTCGCCAACTTCGTGGGCCTGGCCACCGGCGAGAAGGAGTGGACCGACCCGCGCACGCAGGCCAAGTCGACCGCCCCGCTCTACGACGGCAGCATCTTCCACCGCGTCATCCCCGACTTCATGATCCAGGGCGGCGACCCGCTCGGGAAGGGCACCGGCGGCCCCGGCTACCAGTTCGAGGACGAGTTCCAGAGCGGCAAGTCCTTCAGCAAGCCGGGCCTGCTCGCCATGGCCAACGCCGGGCCGAACACCAACGGCAGCCAGTTCTTCATCACCGAGGTGGCGACCACCTGGCTGAACAACAAGCACACCATCTTCGGCGAGGTCGTGAAGGGCTTCGACCTGGTCCCGAAGATCACCCGCGCCGGCAACGGCAAGGTGACGCTCAACAAGGTCGTCATCAGCAACAACGCCTAGCCGCGCTTGCCTCAACGCCGGTCCTCGGCAAGTCGTCGAGGACCGGTCCGTCTACCAACGACTTAGAACTTTCGACTTACGACTGATGACGCAGCAGCATCGTTCCGGGTTCGTGGCCATCATCGGCCGCCCCAATGTGGGCAAGAGCACCCTCCTCAACCGACTCATCGGTGAGAAGGTGGCGATCGTGTCCCATAAGCCGCAGACGACCCGCAACCGCATCCTGGGAATCGTCAACCGCCCCGACTACCAGATCGCCTTCCTCGACACGCCCGGCGTGCACAAGGCCAAGGGCCAGCTGAACCGGATGATGGTCGACACCGCGCTGAGCGCCATCGCCGACGTCGACGCCGTGCTCTTCCTCATCGAGGCGGCGGCGCGGGCCGACGGGACGGTGGAGGTGGGGGAGGGCAACAAGCTCATCCTCCAGAAGCTCAAGCAGTCCGGCAAGCCGACCGTGCTGGGGATCAACAAGGTCGACGCGGTGCCCAAGAAGGAATTGGTGCTGCCCATCATCGAGACCTACCGCGCGCAGTACCCGTTCGCGGAGATCTTCCCCATCAGCGCCCAGCGGGGCGAAGGGGTCGAGGAGCTCGAGAAGGCGCTGGTGGAGCTCTTGCCCGAGGGCCCGCCGCTCTTCCCGCCGGAGATGGTCACCGACCAGGCCGAGCGCTTCGTGGTGGGCGAGCTGGTCCGCGAGCAGATCCTCGCCTTCTGCCGCGAGGAGATCCCGTACTCGACCGCGGTCGTCGTCGACCACTTCGACGAGAGCGAGCGCGAGCCCGAGCACCCCACGGCCCGCGGCAGGCTGGGCGGGCTGGTGCGCCTGGACGCGACCATCTTCGTCGAGCGCGACTCCCAGAAGGCCATCGTCATCGGCAAGGGCGGGCAGATGCTCAAGAAGATCGGCGCCGCCTCGCGCGGGCAGATCGAGCGGTTCCTGGGCGCGCACGTCTACCTGTCGCTGCTGGTGAAGGTCGAGAAGCGCTGGAGCGAGCGCCACGACACCCTGCGGCGGTTCGGGTACGGGCAGCAGAGGTAAGCGGGCCGTCCGGCTCGTGCGCGATCGGCCTGCCTGCCGATCGCCAGGCGACGGTTTCGACACAAGAAAGCTCGGTTCGAAGATGCGCGATCGCGACGACAAGCAGACCCCCGAAGCCCCCGCCGCCGAAGCCGAAGCCCCGGTCGTCGACGCGCCCGAGATCGTGCGGCCCATCGTCGCCATCGTCGGGCGGCCGAACGTCGGCAAGAGCACGCTCTTCAACCGCATCGCCCGCAAGCGGCTCGCCATCGTCGAGGACATCCCCGGCGTCACCCGCGACCGCAACTACGCCGACACCGAGTGGGAGGGCAAGGCCTTCACCATCGTCGACACCGGCGGCTTCCTCCCCGAGACCGAGGACCAGCTGATGCGCCGGGTGCGCGACCAGGCCCGCCTGGCCATCGAGGAGGCCGAGGCGGTCATCCTGGTGGTCGACGGCATGTCCGGCCTGACCGCGGCGGACCAGGAGATCGCCTCGATCCTGCGCAAGAGCAGCAAGCCCACCTTCGTCGCGGTCAACAAGATCGACAGCGCCCGCCGCGAGGAGGAGCAGTACCTCACCGACTTCTACCGCCTGGGCATCGAGAACACCTTCCCCGTCAGCGCCGAGCACAACCGCGGCGTGGGCGACATGCTGGAGAAGCTCACCGTCGGCTTCCCCGACGCCCCGGCGCGCGCCACCGACGGGGGGCACCAGCGCCCCAAGGACGCGCCCTGCCGCGTGGCCATCGTCGGCCGCCCCAACGTCGGCAAGTCGAGCCTCATCAACAAGCTGTTGGGCGAGGAGCGCTTCGTCGCCAGCGAGATCCCGGGGACGACCACCGACCCCAACGACGCCAAGCTCGAGTACAAGGGCCAGAAGTTCGTCCTCACCGACACCGCCGGCCTGCGCCGCAAGCGCGCCATCGCGCAGAAGGTCGAGCAGTTCAGCGTCATGCACGCGCTGAGCACCGTCGACCGTGCCGACGTGGTGATCGTCGTCCTCGACGCCACCGAGATGCCGGTCGACCAGGACCTGCGCATCGCCAGCATCGCCGTGGAGAAGTCCAAGGCGATCGTCGTCTTCATCAACAAGTGGGACCTGGTCACCGACAAGCAGAAGCAGGCCGAGCTGCGCGAGGAGCTGAAGATCCAGCTGCCCTTCGTCTCCTGGGCCCCGGTGGTCTTCGGTTCCGCCTTGACCGGCGACCACGTCTTCTCGGCGCTGAACAAGGCCGGCGAGGTCTACCAGCACTACCGGGCGCGCCTGCCGACGCCCCTGCTCAACAACTTCCTCGAGAAGACGGTCGACCAGCACCCGCCGCCCTTGTCCTCGAACAACAAGAACGTGCGGCTCTACTACATCGCCCAGGTCGGCAGCGCCCCGCCCACCTTCGCCATCACCTGCAACCGCCCCGAGGCGGTCACGACCGACTACAAGCGCTACCTCCTCAACCGCATGCGCGAGACCTTCGGCCTGAAGGTCCCGGTCGTGCTCTTGATGAAGGAGAAGTCGGGCAAGAGAAGGCCCCGGCACCACCAGCAGTAGCGCCAGCGGCGGCACCTCCTGCCGCAGCGGCACGGTCCGCCCGCTCCCTGGAGAGCTACCGCTGCTGCTCGCTGAAGGACCTGCCGCACCGCCGGGGACTGCCGCTGCCCCGGCCGCGACTGCCGGTCGGGCCAGTGCGGCAAGGGCTCCGTGACGACCTGCTCGTCGGGCACCGAGTGCCGCTTCCGGCATCTGCGGGTGCTGCGAATTACGGCTGGGCGGGTCGCGGTGGCCGGACGCTCGTCAGTCGCTGCTCGTCCAGCCGACCTCCACCACGAACGTCACGAAGGCCGGGAAGGACTCCGAGGTGAAGCCGGCGGTCAGGTAGCGCGCCTGCAGCCCCAGCCGCAGGTGCTCGAGCACGGTCGCGCGCACGCCCACGGACAGGAAGCCGCCGAAGGAGTCGGCCGACGCGGGCGATCCGCGGCGCCAGGCGTGCTGGAAGGCGGGGCCGACGGCGAGCACCGGGACGATGGGCGCCAGGTCGATGGAGGCCTCGACCCCCAGCGCCAAGGTCAGCGAGTCGATGGGGATGTCCTGGCGCAGGGTCGCGCGGTGGCTCGAGAAATCGGCGGCGGTCAGCAGCCCCAGGCGGCCGCGGATCGGCAGGCTGAGCGAGAAGCCGGCCGACGGGCCCAGCGCCACGTCGCTGCCCGCCGGAGTGCTCAGCCCCAGCCGCGCCGCCACCTCGACCGCCCGGGCGGTGGAGGGCGCCGCCAGCGCGGCCGCCAGCAAGAGGGCAGGGGCGAGCAGGGCGCGGGGGCGGGAAGGGCGCATCGGCGCCGATGCTGGCTGCCGGCGCGCTCGCTCGTCAAGCGTCGGGGCGCGCGAAGGCGGAGCGGGCGAGGCATGAAGAGGGACAATCGCCCGTTTTCCATGGCGAATCGCAACGTTTCGCGTTGACGCAGAGGGACAAGCCCCCTAAAGTCGCGCGCCATCAAAAATCGCCCGGGACCCCATCCCTTCGTCCGGGCATTTAAGGAGCCTTCCGGTGTCCAGCGACAAGCTTTCTCGCAAGGAGATCCGCAACCCGGATCCCTTCGTCCGCGTGACCAGCCAGCTCTGGGCGAAGCTCATCGAGAACCAGAAGATGGTCGGGCTCGGCCTGGCCGCGGTGTTCGTCGTCTTCGTCGTTT
Organism: Myxococcales bacterium; assembly: GCA_036504155.1. Classification (GTDB taxonomy): domain Bacteria; phylum Myxococcota; class Myxococcia; order Myxococcales; family UBA5297; genus JACRCT01. Next base: position 2,233 of record DASXVQ010000106.1, on the reverse strand, counting down.
CGGCCGGCGCGGTCCGCATGACCCAGTCCTCCTCCAAGGAGGCCGGCGCCGCCCTGGCCCGCGCGATGGAGCTCTCCCGCCGGCCCGTCGAGGGCTCGATGGAGGCGCTCCAGGACCCGACCGCCGAGCAGAAGTTCAAGACCGCCCAGGAGAAGCACGAGGCCGTCGCCAAGGCCATGGACGAGGTCCGCAAGGCGCACGCCGGCAAGGAAGCCGGACGCACCGCGACCGTCTTCTGGGCCGACGCGCAGTTCCAACTGGGCAAGCTCGACGACGCCATCGCCGGCTACCAGCAGTACCTGTCCGAGTCCCGCCCCGACGACGCGCTGCGCCTGGTGGCCTGCGAGGGCCTGGGCTACGCCTACGAGGGCAAGAAGGACCTGGAGAAGGCCCGCGAGGCGTTCGAGAAGATGAGCAAGGAAGCGGCAGGGGAGCCCGCCAAGGCCCGCGCCGCCTACCACGTCGCCCGCATCCTCGAGGCGCAGGGCAAGAAGGTGGAGGCCGCCGCCGCGTACCAGAAGCTCAAGGACGAGTACAAGGAAGCCGCCGCCGCCCGCGAGGCCGACGAGCGCCTGGCCTTGCTCGCCATGCAGGGCGTGCCGATGCCGGAGAAGGCCAAGGACGCGCCGAAGCCTCCCGAGGCGAACAAGAAGTAGTCGTCGTCGAAGCAGCAGCGCCGAAGACTCAAGGCGAGGAGCGATACGGATGGCCGAGCGTGGGTTCTTCGGCTGGGCAGTCGTCGCCGCGATCGTCGCCCTGACCGGGTGCGCCGACGCCAAGACCCGCTGGGGCGGCTATGTCGCCGAGCAGCGCTCCCTGGTCGGCGCGTCGACCGAGCGGGTGTTCTCCGTCCACTGGTGGACCCGCGCGGATCAGGCCTTCGAGCTGCCGTACAAGCCCGTCGAGCCGGGCGAGCCCGAGGTCGACTCGCGCAGCGGCAACGTCTTCGTGGGCACCGGGGACGGCAAGGTGCGCGCCTTCGACTCTCGCGGCCGCTACCTCTGGGAGTACCACGTCGGCAGCGCCTTCGACGCGGGGCCCACGCTGGCGGACGGGCGGCTGTACGTCGCCTCCTCCAAGGGCCAACTCCTCGCGCTCGACCCCGCCAACGGCAACAAGCTCTGGGAGTACCTGGCCGGCGAGGAGTTGGTCACCAAGCCCGTGGTCGCCGACGGCCTGGTGGTGGTGGCCTCGACCTCGGACACCGTCTACGCCATCGACCAGGTCAAGGGCGAGTGGCGCTGGCAGTACCGCCGCGACGCGCCCAGCGATTTCACGGTGCGCGGCGCCAGCCGCCCGCTCGTCTTCGAAGGCCGCGTCTTCGCCGGCTTCGCCGACGGCCACGCGGTCGCCCTGGACGCCAAGGACGGCACAGTGCAGTGGGCCAAGGACCTGGCCGGCGGCAAGCCGTTCGCCGACGTGGACGCGGGACCGGTGATCGACGATGAGGGGCGGGTCTACTTCGCCTCCTTCGCCACCGGCGTCTTCGCGCTCGAGGCGGGCACCGGCAAGCTCATCTGGACCGTCGAGCGCCCCAACGTCAGCGCCATGGCCATCTCTCCGGACGGCAAGAAGCTCTTCGTCGGCGGCAACGGCTTCGCGGCCGGCTACCGGGCCAGCACCGGCCAGGTCCGCTGGACGGTGACGCTGGGCGCCGATCGCTTCGTCTCGGGCATGGCCGTCGTCAACGGGCTGGTCCTGGCGTCGACGGGACCCGGGCCGCTGCTGTTCCTGGACGGCGGCACCGGCGCGCTGCGCAGGTCCTTCAATCCCGGCCATGGGGTCTGGGCCAAGCCCAACATCCACGGCCAAGCGATGGCCTGCGTCCTCTCCAACCGGGGCGTCATCTACGACCTGGGGATCGAGGCTCGGGGCGCACCGTGAGCAAGAAGAGCGTGCGCGTCGTCGCTGCGCTGATCCGGCGCGGCGGTGACGAGGTGCTCGTCCAGCAACGCGGTCCCGGAGGCGCCCGAGGGCATCTCTGGGAGTTCCCCGGCGGCAAGGTAGAGGCAGGGGAGTCCGAAGCGGCCGCGCTTGCCCGCGAGTGCAAGGAAGAGATGGACGTGGAAGTCGAGGTCGGCGCCAAGCTGGCCGAGGTCCATCACGAATACGCGGACCTGATCGTCGATTTGGTCCTGTATGCCTCCAAGCTGGTCGAGGGCGTCCCCAAGGCGCTCCATGCCCACGAACTGCGATGGGTTCGGGTCCCGGAACTGGCCCAATTGCCGTTCTG
>DASXVQ010000105.1:0-133233 GCA_036504155.1 Myxococcales bacterium | reverse complement strand
TTTCTGGGTATTTGCCGAAAAGTTTCTGGGTTTTCTGCGAATGACTGCACTCTCGCACGCAGTGGCCGAGGCTTCCGCGTCCCAGGCGGCCACAGCGGCCTGAAGGTCGGGCCGCCGGCCTACCTACCAATCAGGTCTGCTCGATCGTCTCTCGATCTTCGAACCGTGTTCGAACTCGGAACTCGCAGAAGAGTCCTAGCGAGGCCCAACGAAGCCTCCTGCCGGGTATTCGAGCAGAGTCGCGAGACCAAGCCCCCCCTCTCCGCTTGCCGGAGAGGGGCCGGGGGTGAGGGCCGTCGTGACCCGCACCCGCGGTTCGCGATAGGACTTGTCCCCATGATCGCCCCCGCCCTCTCCCTCGCAGCCGCCCTGCTGTGCACCGCCTCGGGCGCCACCAAGGTCGCGCGCATCCCGCTGCCCGCCGGCGAAGGCGTCAACGAGAAGTCCGCGCAGGCCATCACCGACGCCATCACCGGGGAGATCCGCCGCGTGCCCGGCGTCAAGCTCATCACCCAGGACGAGATCGCCGCGCTGCTGGGCCTCGAGCGGCAGAAGGGCCTGCTGGGCTGCAGCGACGAGAAGTGCATCTCGGAGATCGGCGGCGCCCTGGGCGTCGACCGCCTCGTCACCGGCCGGCTCTCCAAGCTGGGCGAGACCTGGATGTTCAACCTCAAGGCGCTCGACCCCAACAAGGCCACCGTGGTCGGCCAGGTGGACCGCAACGTCCGCAAGGCCTCCATCGACGACATGATCGAGCTCATCCCCACCATGGTCGGCGAGCTGTTCGGCGCCGCGCCCACCAAGGGCCCGATGCGCACCGTCGAGGCTCCCAAGGCCGACCCGGCCAAACCCGCGGAGCCCGCCCCGGCGCCCGCCGCCGCCGCCCCCGCTCCCTACAAGTACGGGCCCAACGCGCTCGACGAGCCCATCGACAAGGGGACCAAGACCGACGACCTCAAGCTCGTCACCAACGGCAAGGGCCTCTTCATCGCCTTCCCGCCCACCCGGGAGAGTGCCGGCGTGCGCGTCTTCAGCGGCGACGGCAAGTCGTTCTGGCAGGTGACGACCAGCGGCGGCGGCTCGAACGGCCAGCCCGACAACTTCTCGCACAACCTCTGGGACCCTCGCTTCCGCGACGGGTTTGGCGTCGACGGCAGCTTCGACTCCCTGGGCGGCGGCAAGTACTCGCTCACCTGCGGCCAGAAGAAGAAGGTGGAGGTGAAGCTCGAGCCGGTCGGCGACGCGGAGGCCGCGAAGATCCTGAAGGGCGCCAAGTTCTTCAAGGCGCGCTGGCGCCGCGGGGCCCACGCCCTCGCCCGGGACGAGGAGGGCCACTACTTCTACCTGGACAAGGACCGCAACGAGCGGGAGACCGGCAACCTCGACCCGCGCTTCTACCTGGGCACCAAGGGCAGGATGCAGGGCTTCGAGATCCTCGACCACCTCACCGATTCCTCCGCGGACATCTACGTGACCTCCGCGGGCCGGCTCAAGCACCTCCTCGGCGCCGACGAGGGCAAGAAGGGCGAGTGGATCGTCGGGCAGCAGAAGACGCCGCTCGTCTGGCTCGACCTCGACGGCCTCGGCCCCGCCCAGCTCATCTACACGTCGCTGGGCGTCTACGCGGGTGAGAGGCTCGGCACGCCGTGCGACGCGGTGGCGAAGTAGCGGTGGGCCTGCGTGCCGGCGCCCGGTGAGCTCCCGATGAGGACCCGCCTCAAGGTCTGCTGCATCTCGTCCGCGGACGAGGCGCGCCTGGCGATCGCGCTGGGCGCCGACGCGCTCGGGCTCGTCTCGTCCATGCCCAGCGGCCCCGGCGTCCTCGAGGAGCCGCTCATCGCGGAGATCGCCCCGGGCGTGCCGCCGCCCGTGGCCACCTTCCTGCTCACCAGCGAGGTGGACGCCCAGACGCTGGTGGCGCAGGCGAGGCGGTGCCTTTGCTCGGTGCTGCAGCTGTGCGACTCGGTCGAGCCGGCGACCTACCAGGTGCTGCGCGAGGCGCTGCCGGCGCTCAAGCTCGTCCAGGTCGTCCACGTCCTGGGCTCCGATTCGATCGCCGAGGCGCTCGCGGCCAGCCTCCACGTGGACGCGCTGCTGCTGGACTCGGGCAACCCGGCCCTGCGGGTCAAGGAGCTGGGCGGGACCGGGCGGACGCACGACTGGGGCGTGAGCCGGGCCATCCGCGAGCAGGCGAAGGTCCCGGTGTTCCTGGCCGGAGGCCTGAGGCCGGAGAACGTCGCCGAGGCGGTGCGCACCGTCGAGCCGTTCGCCGTCGACGTGTGCTCCGGCGTGCGCACCAACGGAAGGCTCGACGCGGGCAAGCTCGAGGCGTTCGTCGCGGCGCTTTCAAGAAGCCGGTAGCGCGGGCGCAGGGGCCTGCCGCTGCCCGCCGGGATCGTGTACAAGGTCGCTCTTCGCCCTGCCGCGGGAGCCCCCATGAGCCGACAGACGCTGGTCTTTGGAACGCGCGCCTACGCCCCGCTGCAGAAGGCCATCGCCGAGGCCGCGCACCTGGGCCTGGGAGAGATCGAGCGCAAGCAGTTCCCCGACGGCGAGCGCTACCACCGCATCGTCTCCACGGTGAACGAGCGCGACGTGGTCCTGGTGGGCGGGACCATCACCGAGGTGGACACCCTCGAGCTCTACGACCTCGCCTGCGGCCTGGTGCAGGAAGGCGCGCACCGGCTCATCCTCGCCATCCCCTTCTTCGGGTACCAGACGATGGAGCGCATGTCGAAGCCGGGCGAGGTCATCACCGCCAAGACCCGGGCGCGGCTGCTCTCCTCCATCCCGGTGCCCGGCTCCGGCAGCCGCGTGCTGCTGCTCGACCTGCACTCCGACGGCGTCACCTACTACTTCGAGGGCGCGCTGCAGCCGTTCCACCTGCGCGCCACGCCGCTCATCCTCGCCGCCGCGCGCCGCTTGGCGGGCAAGCGCGACATGGTCATCGCCTGCACCGACGCCGGCCGCGCCAAGTGGGTCGAGTCGCTGGCCAACTACGCCGGCGTGCCCGCCTCGTTCGTCTACAAGCGGCGCACCAGCGGCTCGACCACCGAGGTCACCGCGGTCAGCGCCCAGGTCCAGGGGGCCCACGTCGTCATCTACGACGACATGATCCGCACCGGTGGCTCGCTCCTGGGCGCCGCCCACGCCTACCAGGCCGCCGGCGCCGCGGGCATCTCGGTCGTCACCACCCACGGCCTCTTCTGCGGCGACGCGCTGCCGCGCCTGAAGCAGAGCGGCCTGTTCGAGGCCATCGTCTGCACCGACAGCCACCCGCGCGCCCGCGAGCTGGCCGCGGGCGACAGCTTCCTGCAGGTGGAGTCGGTCGCCCCGGTGTTCGCCGAGAACATCCTCGGCAAATCCTGAGCCTTCGCGACCCCTTGCGGGCCGGCGACCGATGGGCCGCTGGCGCATCTGAAGGGCGCCACGATCGGAGTCACCGATGACCGCCGTCTCGACCCTCGCCGCCGCCGTCGCCGCCCTCGCGCTCGCCCAGGCCCCTGCCCCGGCGACCGCGCCGACGGTCTTCTCCGTGGACGCCGCCGGCAGCACCCTGTCGTACGGCGTGGTCCACAAGTTCCACAAGGTCGGCGCCGAGAGCCGCGAGGTCGAAGGCAGGGCCGCGCTCCTCCCGGACGGCAAGGTGCAGGTCCAGGTGCGCGCGCCGGTGCGCTCGTTCAAGTCGGGCGACTCCAACCGCGACGCGCACATGGAGGAGGTCCTGGAGACGAGCAAGTACTCCTACGTGACCTTCAAAGGCCTGGGCCAGCTCACTCCTCCCGCGAGCTTCCCCGCCGTCACCGAGCTCGCGCTCCAGGGCCAGCTCGAGCTGCATGGCCGCAAGCGCGCCGAGAACGTGCCCATCAAGGTCGAGTGGACCTCGCCGACGCAGCTGCGCGTGAAGGCGGCGTTCAACGTCAGCCTCGACGCCTACGAGATCGAGCGGCCGTCGCTGCTGTTCATCAAGATCGAGGACGCCTGCGCCATCGGCGTCGACGTGGCGCTGAAGGGCGAAGCGGCCAAGTAGCGCCGCGCCGCTACTTCCTCCTCGGCTTCTTCGCCGGCGCCGCGCCGCGCTCGCCCAGCTCCTGGTCCAGCTCGTAGCTGCGCATGCGCATCACGTCCATGTCGGCGCCCATCTCCAGCGCCTCGTCCAGCCACTTCTGGGCCTCCTTCTTCCGGCCGAGCTCCGACAGGGCCATCCCCAGGTACCCGCGGGTGTAGGCGTCGTCGACCCCGCCCTTGACCGCCGCCGCCAGCTCCTTGGCCGCCGGCTCGTACATCGCGTTGCGGTACAGCCAGGAGCCGAAGTTGCCGTGGCGCTTGGCGCTGGCCGCCTTGGCCACGAAGTCCTCGTAGACCTTCTTCGCCCCGGGGATGTCCTTGCGCTTGACGTAGATCTCCACCAGCTGGCCCAGCGCGGCGTCGTCCGCGGGGTTGGTCTCGAGCGCGGCGCGCAGCTGGCCTTCCTTGGCCTTGTCCCCGCCGGCCACCGCCGCCTCGTGCTTGGCGAGCAGCGCCTCGGCGTCCTTCTGCTTGCCGGCGGCCTCGAGCTCCGCCGCCGCGGCCTTGGCCAGCTCCGGGTCGACCGGGTTCTTCTCGAACTTGGCCACCGCGTTCTCGACGGTCAGCTTCTTGGCGTCGCGCCGGGTGCCGGTGCAGCTCTTGGCGGCGATGGCCAGGCCGATCACCGCGACCACCATCACCACGCCGAAGGCCCAGGCCATCTTCTTGCGTCCTGCGGCTTCGGCCTCGGCTTCTTCCTGCTCGACTTCGTCCAGGTCGGGGTCGGTCATGGGCTCGCTCCGCCGTCATGATACCCCTCCACCGAGGAGCCGCGAGGACCGCGGAGGCGATAGACTGCGGGTCGCGCTCGTCCACCACCGGGAGGCACACCATGCACCTCTCTCGCACTTCCATCGTCTTGCTGGCCGGGGCCGTCGCGATGCTCGGCTGTGCGCAGCCCAGGGTCGAGTACACCGGAGCCTTCGAAGCCACACTGGACCCCGACTGCAAGTGGGACGGGACCGCAGGCAGCATCCCCGTCGTCGCGGGGTCGATGAACGCCGCGGTGGCCAGCGGCTACTGGATGGTGATGAAGCTCGAGGTCGTCGACAACAACGGGCTGGGGTCTCGCGACCACCTCCTCGTCAACGAGGCCGAGTTCAGCTACGCCTGCCAGGACACGCTGGTCAGCTGCGCCGGCTTCAGAACGCTCGAGCCGACCGTCGTCCCGCTCTCGGCCGTCGTGGCCGCCGACCAGGCGGCCGTCCTGCTGATGCCGGTGTTCACCTCAGAGGCTGCCAATGCGGTCCAAGACTGGGCCACGGACAAACCGGGCACCATCCTCGTGGGGATCAAGTTCCGCGGCGACTACGGCGAGAGCGCGGCCATCGAATTTCCAGTCGCCGTCTACCGCATACCCCCAGCCGCCTGCCCCTCGGGCTCAGTCCAGAAGCTCCCGACCTGCCCGGCCTTCTTCGGCATGAACGGGAATGACTCGTACGTCTGCGAGCCCGCCAATCCGTAAACGGCTTGCGGATGATCTCGTCCGGCCCCGCGCGAGTTTGCTTGCCGACGCTGAACGCCACAGGACGCTTCGAACCCGCTGCGGCCAAGCGAAATCCCCGTTAATCATGGGCACTTCGACCCGAGACGGGGTGCATATGACCGGCAGCGGCGCGCGCGGCGCCTTCGAGTTCCAGAGCGCGGACGGCACCAAGATCACGGGCTGGCGCAGCGGCGGTGACGGACCCTCGCTCGTCCTCTCCCCCGGCCTGGGAACGCCGCCGGAAGCCTGGCCCCTGCTCATCCGGCCGGACAGCGGCTTCTCGGTAACGACGTTCTTCTACCGCGGCACCGGCGGCTCCGAGCGCCCCGCCGATCGCTCGCGCATCCGCATCGAAGACCACCTCTCCGACCTCGTCGCCCTGCTGGATCACGAGCGCATCGATCGCGCGCTCGTCGCCGGCTGGTCCATCGGCGTCAACCTCGCCTTCGAGCTCGCCCGCCAGCAGCCCGACCGCGTCCTCGGCCTGCTCTCGGTGGCCGGCATCCCCGGCGGCTCGCTCGGCAGCTTCTTCGCGCCGGTCGGCGTCCCCAAGCCTTGGCGCCGGACCGCCGCGGTGGCCGTCTGCAACCTGGCCCGCGCCCTGGGCCCGGGCCTCTCCGCGCTGGCCCGCGGGGTGCCCAAGGTGGAGCTTCTGGCGAGCGTCATCGCCCACACCGGCTTCATGCTGCCGCAGGCGCGCCCGGCGACGACCCTGCCGGCCCTCACCGAGTTCTTCCGCAACGACTTCCGCTGGTACTTCGAGCTGGCGCTGGCCGCGGGCGAGCACCCGGCCATGGACGTCTCGTTCCTGAAGTGCCCGACCACCGTCGTCGCCGGCAAGCGGGACTCGCTCACCGCGCACGAGGACGTGGTGGCGCTGGCGCGGCGCATCCCCCAGGCCCTTCTCGTCGAGCTGCCGGGGTCGCACTTCCTGCCGCTGGAGTACCCGGAGGAGATGCTCAGGCTGGCGCGCGAGCTGGCGCAGCGCGTCGCCGCCGAGCCGGGTGCCGCCGCCGCGGGGTAGGCCCGGCCCGGCCCGGCAAACCCCTGCCCTCTCTCGGCTTTCGCTCCGCGCTTCCCGTTCAAGCGGGCTGGCGATGCTGATACCCTTCCTGTCGCCTGTCGAAGAGCATCTTGAGGAGCCCCGGACCTTGGCCAAGCAGCCGCCTGGCGATCCAGCGAAGAAGGCCGTCGCGCGGCGCGACGACGGGCCGACCCACCAGATGGCCGTCCATCCGGAGTTCGCGGACGAGGTCGAGGACACCACCGACCAGTCGATGGTCCCCGCGGAGCTGCTCAAGAAGCCCGGCTTTTCCAGCGACACCCGCGTCGAGCCAGCGCCCCCGGCGCGCCCCGCGTCCAAGCCCGCCGCCGGCGACAAGACGGCGCCGGAGACCAAGCTCGCGTCCCTGCTCCCGGATGAGAAGCCCGGCTTCTCCAGCGACACCCGCGTCGAGCCGGCGCCGCCTGCGCGCGCGGAGCCCAGGGAGCCCAAGCCCGTCCGCGACTCCAAGGAGGCCAAGGAGCCGAGGGAGTCCAAGGGCGGCTTCTCCAGCGACACCCACGTCGAGCCGGCGCCTCCTCCTCCGCGTCCGGAGGCCAAGGAGCCGCGGTCAGCCAAGGAGTCCAAGGAGCAGAAGGAGCCCAAGGGCTACTTCGAGCGGACGGATCCCGCGGCGAAGCCAGAGCCTCCCGCGCCCCAAGCCCCCGCCGACGACGCGCTGCCGTGGGAATCCGGCGAGAGCGCCTTCGGGGCGACGACCCCCTTGCCGGACATCCGGGACCAGCTGCCGCCGGAGAAGCCCTCCGAGCCCGACCCTGATCCCGAGCCCGAGGAACCGCCGCGGCGCGGAGCGAACCGCGATGGCCTGCGGCGGATCTCCAGCCCCAACATCCCGGCAGCCGAGGCGGCCAGGAAGTCTCCCAAGGTGACCCGCGACGCGGTGCCGATCTCCGTGGCCAGCCAGGAGACCAACGTCAGGGCCGCCCCCACCTCCCGCGACGTCGCCGGGCAGGAGACGCGCATCAAGGCCGCGCCGACCGCGGACGAACGCAGCAGCAACAAGCCGGGACTCGCCAACCAGGACACCAGCATCAAGGCGGCTCCCGAGGAGCCGGTCCGGCGGCGCACCGGCGCGCACGCCGCGGTGCGCGGCGACTTCCCGGAGGCCGAGCCCCCGCGGCGCGGCAACGTCGCCAACGCCTCCACCCTGCTCAAGCCCATCCCCGAGGACGTGCAGGAGGAGCTGGGCATCGAGCGGCCCCGGAAGGCGGGCAACGTCGCCAACTCCTCGACCGTCCTCAAGCCCATCCCCGAGGACGTGCAGAGGGAGCTGGGCGTCGAGAAGCCCGCGCGCAGGTCCGGCAGCGGCCCGGCGGCGCGCCGGCCCGCGCCGCTCGAGCGTCCCGACCCGACCCCGGCGTCGGTGGAGCTCGACCCGCCCGACGAGCCCGAAGAGCCGCCCGCCAAGCCCAAGCCGCTCCCGTTCGTGGACAAGCGGCCGCGGCTGGCCTCCTCGGCCGACCTCTTCGAGGCCACCGTCCAGGACCCCGAAAAGCAGCCGGGCCGCGCCCGCGGCGCCAAGCGGGTGGACCAGCGCGCGAGCAAGGTGTTCCAGACTCTCTCGCACCTGAAGACGATGTCCGAGAGCAACCAGAAGGCGCTGGCCATCGTCGCCAGCCTCTTCGGGCTCCTCGTGGTGGGGGTGATCGCCTTCGGCCTCTCGCGAGGGGGCGACCGACCCCGCGAGGACGAGCTGCGGCGGGCCTACCCCTTCGGCTACAGCGGCGCGCGAGGCCCGCGCGGCGAGCAGGCCCCCGGAGCGGCGGAGCTCACGTTCACGTTCAAGATGGTCGCGCCCTGCCCGCAGACCGCCGAACCCGAGTGTCTGCTCTACGAGTACTCGAAGGGAGCGTTCATGGGCCGGATGCTCCTGCGCAAGACCAGCGACGGCTGGGCGCGCGCCTCGGACGAGGGCGCGCCGTTCCTGCTCATCAAGTAGCGGCCCGCGCCCGCCGGAGGCTGGAGCCCTGCTGTCACCCCACTTCTCTTCGAAGGGTCTCCACCACTTGTCCCGCGAGAAGGGTAGTGCCCGGCCTCCGCGCCGGGGTCGTGTCGGTCGGTCGTATTGGTCGTGGTCAACGCCGACAACTGCCGCCCCGGCCACCCTTCGACAGGCTCAGGGCAGGCCCGGGCCGGCTCTACCCACTTCCGCCAGCTTGAGGGGGGACAGCAGGGTCGGGGGCTCACTGCGGACGGGGGACCGAACCCGGTCCCGAGGGCTCTTCGAACTCGCCCGAGCGAGCCCGGCCGGCCCGCCTCACCGCCGCTTCTTCGCCGCCAGCACTTCCTTGGCCGCGGCGGCCATCTGCTCGGGCTTGCCCTCGTGCTTCATGGCCGCCTCGCAGACCTTCTTGCAGCTGGACATCATGTCCTCGCAGGCGGCGTTGCAGACGGCGACGGTGTGCTTCTCCTTGTTGGCGGCGCAGTTGGCCAGGCAGGTCGCCCGGGTCTGCGCGCCGCAGCCGATGTCGCAGTAACCGGCCCACGCCGGGGACGAGGCGCAGCACACCAGCAACACGGCCGCCAGGAGCGTTCGCACGAGCCCTCCGCTCAGCCCACCGCCAGGTTGAGGCAGTAGTAGTAGAAGTCGACGTAGGTCTGCAGGGCGATGAAGAGCTTCTTGGTGATGATCCAGGTCGCCGGGGAGGCGATGCTGCCGAGGATGAAGAGCATGGTGATGCTGGCGTACTCGGTCATCGCCTGGCCCGACTCGTCGAGGAAGTGGGCGCGCAGCGCCCTCATTCTCGCTCTCATGGCTGCTCCTCCTCTCGCGCCATCTGCCGCGTCATGCCGATGGCGGTCACTGCGGTCGTGCCCTTCTGCGAGTCGAGCCTCACCTGCCAGCGGCGGTCCGCCTTGCTGAAGAGCAGGATCGCTCCGTCGCCGGAAGCCTGGTAGCCCAGCTCGGGCATCTTCTTCTGGTAGAAGGCGGCCACCGCCGCCGCCGGATCCGTCGTCGAGAAGAACACCGTGGTGGCGGCGCCGCCGACCTCCGAGCTCTTGACGTTCAGCGGCGCGGAGGCGCCCGGGTAGGGCGGCAGCTCGCCCTCCGGCGGGACGAGGGCCTCCAGCCTCGTGTCGGCGATGGCCAGGATCACGGTGGTGGGCTGGCCCTCCTCGTTGGGGTTGACGAGCACCGACAGCTGGGTCTTGTCCCGCGGGTCGGTGGCGGACAGCGCCGGCCGGCCCATGAGCTTGCGGGACTCCTCCGGGTCGGCGATGAAGTAGCTCCTCTCGGAGAAGTACCGCGCGTAGTACTCCAGCACCTCGATGGGCCGCGCCCGGGTCTCGAAGTAGGCGATGGTCATCGGCAGCCCGTGCGCCACCATCTGCTGGCCGATGGACTCGATGGGGGTCAGCGCCTTGGGGAACGGTGGGAAGCGGCGGCGCAGCTCCTCCTGGCCCATCACCGGGGCGCGCGATTGCGGGCCCTGCTTGGCGGCCTCGTCCTCGGCGCTGGCGGGGGCCGTCGCCGGGGTGGCGGCTGCTGCCGGAGCGGCCGCCTGGGGCGCAGGTTGCGCCGGAGCGACCGGAGCGACCGGGGCGGCGGGGGCGGTGGAGACGCTCGGGCCGTGCGGACCGGGCTGCGGCTTGCCCCGCTCGCCGCCGTTGCAGGCGAGGAGGGTGCCGGCCAGGCCGAGCGCGAGCATCCCCGCGCTTCTCATTGCTCGTTCCAGTTCGGGTCCGGCATCGCCATGTAGTTCTTCTGGTCGCGCGTGCTGTAGGTCTTCTGCGACAGGTCGGCGGTGTTGCCGTTCGCGGTGGAGGCGACCTCGTGGCAGATGGAGAGGTGCGCCGTCATGCTGCCGCCGTGCGACGGGAAGCTCCGGGTGGTGCAGATGGTGTCGAGGTAGCCCATCTTGAACTTCGGCGTGTCGCCCTTGTCGCCGAAGCCGGTGGCGATGATCTTCAGGCCGCCGGTGAGCATGCCCTGCGCCCCGCCGGTGCCGGTGGCCTGGTACATGGTGTCGCCGACGGTCCAGTACTTCTTGTTGCCGCCGCCGTAGTCGCCGACCTTCTCCGCGGCGGGGTCCTCGAGGCCCCAGTCGTCGGTGAAGACGACGAAGCCGCGGGTGCCGTCGGGCGTGCAGCCCTTGAGCGTGTCGCCGCTGCCGCACATCTTCAGCTCCTTGATGGTGTCGGCGATGATCTTCGGCTGGCCGTGGAAGAACTCCTTGTGGGCGTCGGTGGGGGCGCGGCGGTTCTCGAAGGTGACCTTCGCCTTGCAGCCCACCCAGCCGTCCGCGTGCAGGAAGTTGCCGGCCAGCGGTGCCGCGAAGCCCTTCAGGCCGCGCGTCTCGCACTCGAGCTCGTCGAAGGTGTCGTGGCCGAAGACGCCGTGGAGGCCCACCTGGGCGCCCTTGGCGAAGGAGTCGAAGTCCTGCAGGTCGGCCTTGACGCGCTTGGCCGCGTCCTCGGCGACCTGCGCCAGCGGGCCCGAGCCGCCGCCCTCGTAGTCGTGCAGCAGGAAGGCGGTGGTCTCCCAGCCCGCGGAGATCTCGGCCTCCTGCGCCTTGATGGAGGCCACGAACGCCTCGCCGGCGTAGATGGAGTACATGGCCATGGGCACGCAGAGCATGGTGACCAGGGCGAACTCCACCGCCGCCCCGCCCCGCTCGCCGCTCTCGGTCAGCCGCTTGAGATGCCGCCGCATGCCAGGCTCCGCTAGTAGTTGATCATCTCTGCCCAGTCGCCCGCCTGGTTCGAGGGCGAGTGGTCCGACTTCGTCGCGCCGTCCCAGTCCTCCTTCGTCAGCGGGTGCAGCTTGGCGCGCCAGTAGGGGTTCCAGAAGCTGGGGGTCTCCTTCCAGGCGTCGCTGTCCTTGGGCTTGTGGTAGTAGACGAGCCCGCCGCCGATGGCCGCCATCTTCATGTCGGCCTGGCTGTCCCCCGCGTTGTTGCGCGTCTTGTAGGTCATGGGCAGGGGGATCTGCATGTTGAGCTCGAACTCGTAGGGCTGCTTCTTGCCCGAGCTCATGGCCTTGGTGACCACCGCCACCGTGTGCGGGTGGTACCAGACCTTGTCCTCGCCGTTGTCGCCCCAGATGTACCGGGGGTGCTTCATGTAGATGCCCTCTTCGTCCTTGGGGGTGAACTTGTGCTTGCCGACGTCGTTCTCGCTCTTGGCGCCGTCGCGCCAGAAGTGCTTGGACTGGCCGTCGGCGTCGCCGAAGACGCCGGCCTCGGCGCTCTTGGTGTCGCTGGCGGGGAACGGGCAGGGGTCGTAGCAGAGGATCACCTGGACGGTGACCGAGGCGTGGTCCTCGGCGGCGTAGCCCTTGGACCCGGCCCAGCCGCTCTTGGCGTCGGACTGGTCGGAGTGGATGGCGCTCTTGACCGCCCCGACGCTGCCCGGCGCCTCGGTGACGGTCTTGGCGTTGCCGCCCCAGTTGCTGACCGAGGGCTGCATGAAGAAGCAATTGCTGGCGGCCTTGCCCAGGGCCATCACGTAGGCGAGGGTCCAGTTGGGCTCGACGGCGATCCACTTGCGGTTGGTGACGAAGTCGTTCAGCCGCGTCGCCGACTCGATCTCGTTCCAGTCGTCGTTGGCCTTCTTGTCCTTCTTCGGCCCCATGTTCAGCACCGCGTCCTCGAGGTGCTTGATGTTCTGCTTGTCGGCGCCGCCGGACGGGGCCTGGATCTGCCCGTCGACCGTCTGGGCGAGGCGGTTGGCCATCGCCTGGCCCTGCAGCTCGCCCTTGAGCTGGTCGTAGATGCTCTGCTGCGTCTGCTTGATCTGGCCGATGCCGCCGTAGTGCATCTGGGCGGCCATGCCCACCATCCGGTCCCAGGCCTCGCGCAGGTTCTTCATGTAGCCGGCGCCGGGGTAGTTGTTGCCGTCGTAGACGTCGCCGGCGTCGCGCAGCTTGGAGTTGTCCTGCGCGACCTTGCAGCACAACCGGCCGTAGGTGGCCGGGCAGAGGGGCGCGTAGCCCAGGTAGGTCTGGCCGTCCTTCTTAAAGGCCGCGCCCGTCTGGTACATGATGTATTCGAAGTTGGTGATGTAGCTGATGTGCGAGAAGACCGAGAGGATGGCCACGTCGTGGGCCACCCGGGCGCGGTTGGACCAGGCGAAGTAGTTGAAGGTGCGGGCCTCGGCGACGGCGGCGGAGTAGGCGGCGGAGTCGGCCAGCGCCTGCATCTTGATCTTCTGGCGGGTGCGGTCGCCGATGGCGAAGGTCAGCATCACCGCCATGAAGGTGAACAGCACCAAGAGCGCCGCCAGGGCCAGCGACTGGCCCTTCTCGTCACGCAGGCGCTCAAGCAGCCTTCTTCGCGAGCTGGCTAGGCGCAACGGGGTTCTCCCTCTCCGAATCGACAACGCCTCAACGCGCTACTTGCAGTCCCACTCCCCGCTCGTCTTCGCGTCCGGCAGCGGGTCGCTCATCATCCGCATCGACCAGCTGGCCACGATGGGCGAGGTGAACGACTTGTGGTCCTCGACGTTCTGCACGACCTGGTCGACCAGCTGCACGTTCACGCCGCCCCTGGCCTCCGGGTTCTTGGCCTTCTTCACCAGCATCGTCGTGTCCCGCCCCGACAGCGACCAGGAGAGGCTCCGCTGCGTCGCCAGCCACGAGCGGACCATGATCGCGTTGGCGAAGGGGATGCGGTACTCGAAGAAGTAGGCGACCCTGACGCGGATGCGCTGGACCTTGTCGTCGCCCGCCTCGAGCTGCTTGTCGAAGTCCTCGCCGGTGTTCTCGAGCTCGGTGTCGATCCAGACGATGGGGGCGCCCTTGCGCGACTTGTTGTCCTTGACCTCCTCCACCGTGGACTGCAGCAGGCCCTTGAGGTCGGTGGAGCCGAGCTTGCCGCCGGTGGACATGCTGGGCACCAGCGCCATCAGCGCGGCCTTCTTCATCCGCGTGCAGTCGGCGCGGTAGACGCTGCCGGCGCGGGCGGCCTTGAACGCCGCGTACTCGGTGAGGAGGCGGGCGTGGTAGGCGAGGCTGATCTGGAGGATGCCGAGGAAGGTGAAGAGGAACATCGGCAGCGTGAGCGCCGTCTCGACTGCGGCCTGGCCCTTTTCTCGTCGGCCCATCGCAGCCTCCCGCCTGACAGCTTCCACCGAGGTCCCGTCACCAGCCATCCGGCAAATGGACGCCCACTGTTGCCGTTGCTACACCCGCACCCATCGCTGCGGTTCCCACCCGGCCCGTCGCCTATTCTGCCCCGACCATTGCAGCCGGCATACCATTCGGCCGCTAGAGGGAAGGACGGCGCGGGGACGGTGTCGCAGCCTGTCAATCGTGACGATTGATGGCTGTCACTGACGGGTGCGGACAGGGCTCCGCCTGAGGCTGCCCGGCGGTCGGATGGGCGGCCGGCCGACACGGTTTGCATCAACCGGGCTCGCGCAGCCCGCGGCGGCGGTTGACAGGGCATGGGCGAGGATGCGATGCGAGCGGCCATGAACGAGAACGAACTCCCAGTCAGCGTCCAGGTTCGCCGCCCCGACGGCAGCGTCGAGACCGTTCGTGTCGGCACCGCCGTCAGGAGCGGCGAGGGCTTCCTCCTCAAGCTCGACCTCGTCATCGGCGGCGAAGGCGCCTCGACCGCCTACGCGGCCGCGGCCCCCCGTGCCGGCGCGGCCCCGCGCGCGAGCGCGAGCGCGAGCGCTTCCTCCGGGCCGATGCCGACGATCTTCCCGCCCTACGGGCGCAGCAAGGGCCTGCCCATCGCGGGCGCCAGCCGCGGCGACCTCGAGTTCTACGCCAACGGCTGCAAGCGCACCCTGAACGACCCCTCCAAGGCCCGCTTCCACGACAAGGAGCGCACGCTCCTGGCCGTCATCGAAGCCGAGCTGGCGCGGCAGGGCGGGGGCGAGGCCGGCGACGTGGACTCGGGCGGCGGCTTCGAGCCTCCTCCGCACGGCGACCACGACATGCCGCCCGACGAGGGCTGAGCCGCGATCCCGGCCGGCCGCGATCAGTCGGGCCGGCGACCTCCACCGTCTGCCGGCGCCGCTCCTTCGGCGCCGCCCAGCTCGTCGAGCGCCTTGCGGACGTCGCTCCAGTCGTCGCCGCGGGCGAGCGCCCGCGAGAGCGCCGTGCGCGCCTCGGCGTTGCGACCCAGGGCCTTGAGCGACAGGCCCAGCCAGGCCCAGTCCTCGGGCTGGTTCTCCCCCTCGTCGAGGGCCCGGCTCAGGAGCGTCACGGCGTCCTGGGCGAAACCGTGCTCCTGCATCCAGCCGCCGCAGCGGGCGCGCTCGGCGGCGCTGTGCACCGCCTCGACGTAGGCGAGCACCGCCAGCCGCGCCTCGGCCTCGCGCTTCTGCTCCAGCAACAGCTCCACCAGCGCGAAGACCGAGGCCTGGTCGCCCGGGTTCTTGGCGATGCTCTCGCGCAGCTTCAGCTCCCTGCCGCGCTCGAGCCCCTGGGCGGCCTGGCGGTGCTTCTCGCGCGCCCGCGCCGCTCCGGCCAGGTCCCCGGCCCTCTCCAGCCGGTCGATGGCCTCGTCGGCGATCTCCAGATCGCCCGGGTTGGCCTCGAAGAGCTTCTCCGAGCGCTCGCGGATGAGCCGCTCGGCCAGGAGCTGCGAGGCGTGCGCCTTCACCGGCCGGCCCAGCGCCAGCGGCACCGCCAGGGCGGCGACGGCGAGGAACGCCTCGAAGCCCCAGAAGATCTTCCGCCCGCGGCGCCGCCCCGCCGCCTCCTCGCGGCGGGCGTCCTCGTCCTCAGGTTCCGGCTCCTGCGCCTCCGCCGCGCGGCGCCGCGTCACCCGGGTGCGGCCGAAGAGGTCCGCCAGGCTGCGCCGGTCCTCCCGGAGCAGGGGCAGGAAGTGCCCGAGGACGGCGACGAGCCCGAGGACCAGGCTGGCGAAGACCAGCAGCAGCCCGAACCGGCCCGGCGCGCGGAAGTCCCCGGTGCCCACCAGCGTGGAGACGAGCCCTCCGGTCACCACGATGAGGTAGGTGCCCGGGAGCAGCCCGCGGCCCAGCAGCTCGCGGAAGGCCACCTCGATGGCGTCCGGGCGCTCGGAGTCGAGCCCCACCATGCGCAGGCCCACCGCGCGCATCCCCGGCGTGACCCCGAACGCGGCGAGCGGCGCGATGTGCCAGCCGAGGATCGCCGCCAGCGCCCCGACCATGGGCATCGAGAAGCCGCCCAGCTTCCAGGGGATGGCGAAGAGCAGGGCGGCCAGCCCCGCCACCGCGGCGGCGTCGATGGCGCCGCCGGCGGCCCGGCGGGCGAAGCTGACGACCTCTTGGCCCTCGGCCATCCACGCTCCTCGACGCGCGCCGCGCGAATTCCCCAACGATAACCGACAACCCGAAGCGGGCCTTGACACCCGAAGCCGGCTCCTTCATTTTCCTGCCCGCCGCCGGGTGCCCAATCGTGGGGTAATAGGGAAGACGGTCAGAGTCCGTCGCGGTCCCGCCACTGTAGCCGGGTACCCAATGTCGTCCTTCAAAAACGGCCACTCGCGCTGACGCAGGCGCGGGGAAGGCCCGGAGGACTACTCCCGCGGAGGCGGTTGTCGCCTCGCGCGGGGCCCGGGAGCCAGGAAACCTGCCCGGCGGCCGGTTCCGATAGGAACCGTTAGCCCTGACCCTCCGGCGAAGGGGGTTTCCGGGAATCATGATCTTCGGCCTTCGAGCCCCGCCGGCAGGTCGCGCCCTCGCGCTCGTCGCGGCGTCGCTGCTGTCCGCCGCCAGCGCGCGCGCCCAGACGGCGCCGGCGGCCGCGCCGGAGGATCGCCCGCTCGACACGGTGGACTCGCAGGGCCAGCCCGAGCCCGCCGCCCCCGAAGCGCCGGTCGAGTCCAAGGATCCGACCTCGTTCGCCACCTCCCTGCCGCGCCGGCCCGCGGAGCAGAGCCGCACCGCCGACCTCGTCCAGTCCGCGCCGGGCGCCGTCGTCCGCGACATGGGCCTCAACCAGCCGGCCACGGTCTCGCTGCGTGGCTCGACCTCCGACCAGGTGGCCGTGCTCCTCGACGGCGTGCCGCTCAACCCGGCGGCCGGCGGTGGGGCCGACCTCTCGCTCGTCCCGGTGGCCTTCGTCGACCGCGTCTCGGTCATCCGCGGCGCGGTCGGCGCCCGCTACGGCGGCGGGGCGGTGGGCGGGGCGGTCTCGCTGTCGACCAAGGCCCCGGCCAAGGCCGGCGAGCGCGAGTGGTACGGCGAGCTCTCCTACGGCTCGTTCTCGACCTTCTCCGGCTCGACCGGCGTCTCCTTCGCCCCCGGCGAGCACACCTCGGCGCTGGTGACCGCCTTCGGCGGCGGCTCGGAGGGCGACTTCGGATACCCGGTGGCGCTGCGCCCGACGTTCGCCCCCGACGACAAGACCTGGTACGCGCGGGAGAACAACCAGGCCCGGCGGGGCGGCGCCCTGGCGCGCCTCGCCTACGAGGGCGCGGTCGAGGCCAGCGCGCTGATCGAAGTCGACGGCGGCGACCGCGGCCTGCCGGGCACGGCCCAGCAGCCGAGCACCATCGATCACCAGGAGGACGTCCGCGGGCTGGGCGTGGGGCGGCTCGCCTTCTTCGTTCCCTGGGGCCTGCGCGTCGAGACCCGGCTCATCGGGCGGCTCGGCCGCCTCCGCGTCTGGAACCCCTTCAGCGACGGCTCGCCCCAGGACGAGGCACACGTCTTCGGCGAGGTGTCCGTCTCCAAGCTGTGGGGCCGCAACGCCATCGAGGTCGGGCTCACCGGCGGCCGGGAGTCGCTCTCGAGCTCCTTCCACGGCAGCCGGGACCGCGGCTCGTTCGGCGCCTACGTGTGCGACGAGATCACGTTCTCGTTCCTGACGGTGATCCCCGCCTTCCGCTACGAGCGGGTCGGCGGCCAAGACGGCTTCTCCCCCAAGCTGGGCCTGGGCGTCCCCGCCGGCGAGCACGTCTCCATCAAGGCCAATGCCGGGCGCAGCTTCCGAGCCCCATCGTTCGGGGAGCTGTACCTCCAACAGGGCACCTTGTTCGCCGACCCCACCCTCAAGCCCGAGACCGGGCTGTACGTCGACCTCGGGCCCGAGCTGCGCTGGGGCCCGTTGACCGCCTCGATCGCCGGCTACTGGGGCCAGTACGAGAACCTCATCGTCTACGAGCGCGGAGCCCACCTCGCCAGGCCGGTCAACCTCGGCCTCGGCCACGCCGAGGTGTGGGGCGGCGAAGCCGAGGCGCTCTTCCAGAAGGGCCCGGTCTTCGCCTCGGCGGCCTACACCCTCGGCTTCTCGGTCCACCGCGTCCACGAACCGTCTCGACCGGAGTTCGCGCTCTACGACGGCAAGGAGCTGCCCTACCACCCGCGCCACCGGCTGCACGCGCGCCTGGGCCTCGAGTGGTGGCGGCTGGAGGCGCACGGCGAGGTCGACGTGCAGAGCGAGCAGTTCCTCAACCGCACCAACCAGGACCAGCTGGCCGGGCACGCGCGCCTCGACGTCGGCGCCTCGGTGGTCCTGGACCGCGACGTCGGCCTGTCGCTGCACGCCGAGCTCAAGAACCTGTTCGACTCCTACGACCAGGACCTCTACGGCTACCCCCTTCCCGGACGCGCCTTCTACCTGGCGCTCCGCTTCGATTCCCTGCAACGGAGTAACCCATGACCCGTCGTCCCGCCGTCGCCGTCCTCCTCGCCGCCTCGCTGCTCGGCGCCCTCGCGCTCGCCGAGGGCTGCTCCAGCACCCCCCAGTGCACCAAGACGGTCTGCTCCCCCACCGTCTGCGCCGACCTGAAGACCGACCCGCAGCATTGCGGCACCTGCGGCAGCGCCTGCGCCGTCGGCCAGAGCTGCGTCGAAGGCGTCTGCGCCTGCCCCGCCGGGTCGCTCTCGTGCGACGGGGTGTGCGTCTCCGTCAAGTCCGATCCCAAGAACTGCGGCGTCTGCGGCAACGACTGCGGCGACCAGCTGTGCCTCGACGGCCAGTGCAAGTGCCCCGCCACGGGCTGCGCCTGCGCGAGCGGGAAGGTGCCCTGCGGCAACCTGTGCGTGAACCTCGCGACCGACCCCAAGAACTGCAACGGCTGCGGCATCGACTGCGGCGGCCTGTCCTGCCTCGCCGGCCAGTGCGGCTGCCCCGCGGGCCAGAGCGCGGTGAACGGCGCCTGCTCCGCCACCGTCTTCGCCGCCTGCTTCAACACCGGCGAGCTGGTCGCGCTCGGCGACGACCTCAAGGCGCAGGCCACCAAGGCCGCCATCGGCGCCGGGCCGCAGTCCATCGCCTACGGCGAGGGCCAGGTCCTCGTCGCCGACACCATCGACAACGCGCTCTACAGCGTCGACCCCAAGGCTACGCCCATCGCCCGCGCCGCCGGCGCCGACCGGCTCTCGAAGATGGTCAACTTCGTCGCCGTCAAGGGCACCAAGGCCTACGCGGTCTGCTCGGGCGACAACGTGGTGCAGGTGCTGGACCTCACCAAGCCCGCGCCGGCCTCGGGCGTCGCGGCCACCCGCACCCTCGACGAGATCCCCACCTCGGCCGCCACGCCTCCCGCGCCGCAGAACACCAACCCCAGCTTCGCCGCCTTCGCCGGCGACAAGCTCTACGTGACGCTGCTGGGCACCTGCGACGCCACCGGCGACGCGGCCGGCAACCGGCTGCTGGAGATGGACGTCTCCACCGTGCCGGGCAAGGTGACCCGCGAGCTCGTCTTCGCCGCCGGCGACTACGCCAAGGACGCCGGCGCCGCCGCCAACTCGCCGCGCCCGGCCGGCCTGGCCGCGGTGGGCACCAAGCTCTACGTCGCCATCGGCAACTTGCTCCCCGGCTGCGTCGGCAGCGCGGGCCCCGGGTACCTGGCGGTGGTGGACACCGCGGCGAACCCGATGACCTCCAAGGCGGTCCTTCTGCCGGACAGCTGCCGCAACCCGGGCTTCGTGCTCGCCACCGCCACCCGCGTGTACGTGACCTGCCTGGGCGCCTACGGCAGCGCGGCGACGACCCAGGAAGCGCTGGTGGTGCTCGACCCGGCCACCGACGCCGTGCTCAAGACCACCACCTTCGCCCGCTGCGCGGACCCGTTCCAGACCGGCCCCGCGGCGTGCAAGACCGTGGTGCCCGGGCGCATGGCGCTGCGCGGCGACAAGCTGCTGATCGCCGACAACAACGCCGGCCGGCTGCTGGTCACCGACCTCGAGGGCACCGTCGCCGCCGGGTTCGAGTCGGGTGTGGAGCTGTGCCCGCTCAAGTGCCCGAACGACGACCCGAGCAAGTCCTGCTTCCAGTTCATCGGCGACGTCGCGGCGATCCACTGATGCCGCGCCTGGCGCTCGCCCTCGCCGCCCTGGCCTGCCTGGGCGCGGCCCCTCGTGCGCCGATGCACCTGGGGCCCAAGGCCGTCGCCGCGCCCCGGCGGATCGTCACGCTGGCGCCTTCTCTGACCGAGACGGTGCTGGCGCTGGGCGCCGGCGACCGGGTGGTGGGCGTCTCGCGCTTCGACGACGCGCCGTCGGTCAAGGACCTGCCGAAGATCGGCGGGTACAGCGATCCCTCGGTCGAGGCGGTGGTCGCGCTGCGGCCGGACCTGGTGCTGTGCGAGCCCTCGCCGGGCAATCGCACGGCGGTGGAGCGGATGGCGGCGCTGGGCACCTCGGTGCTCGCGGTGCCGCTGGGCAGCGAGGAGGAGATCCGCGCCGCGCTGCGCGAGGTCGGCGCGGCGCTGGGCCTGGCCGAGAAGGGCGAGGCGCTCGCGAAGGAGACGCAGGCCCGGGTGGCCGCGGTGCGCGCGCGGGCGAGGGCGGTCGTGCCGGTGCGCGCGCTGGTCGTCTACGACTGGGACCCGCTGGTGGTCTCGGGACCCGGCAGCTTCGGGGACGGGATGCTGAACGCCACCGGGGCCACCAACGCCGCCGACGCCGCCAAGACTCCTTACCCGGTCTTCAGCGCCGAGCTGGCGGTGCGCGCCGCGCCGCAGGTCATCGTCGACGCCGCGGACGTGCGCGAGGCCCCGCGCGAGCGGCTGCTGGGGCTGCCCGGGCTGAGCCAGGCGCGGGTGGCGGTCGCCTCGCCCAGCCTGTTCCGCCCCGGGCCTCGCTACGGCCAGGCGGTGGAGGAGCTTTTCGGCCTGCTGCACCCGGACGCGGCGGGGAAGAAGCCGTGACCTTGACCGCGGCGGCCGTGCGCCTGACGCCTGCGCGCGCCGCGGCCATCCTCGGGGGCCTGACGGCGTGCCTGTTCGTCGCGGCGCTCTTCGCCCTCGCGTTCGGCGAGTCTGCGCTGGACCTGGGCGCGGCGCTCTCCGACGCGGCGGGGCGCGAGCGGCTGGTGCTGGTCGACCTGCGACTGCCGCGGGTCCTGCTGGCGGCGGTGATCGGAGGGGCGCTGGCGGTGTCCGGCTGCGCGCTGCAGGCGCTGCTGCGAAACCCGCTGGCCGATCCCTTCGTGCTCGGCGTCTCGGGCGGCGCGGCGCTGGGCGGGACGTTGTCGCTGGCGGTGGGCGGAGCGGCGCTGTCGACGGCCCTCGGGAACGCCGGGCGCCTCCTGCCCGGGCCGCTCGGGTCCATCGTCGGAGGGCTGCTCTCGCGGGCGCCGACGACGATCGCCGCTCTGATGGGGGCCTTGGTGGCCTCGCTGGTGGTCTACACCGCGGGCCGCTTCGGCGACCGGCTCTCGACCTACGGGGCGCTCTTGGCGGGCGTCGTCTTCAACGCGCTGGCGTCGGCGGCCATCACGTTCCTGAAGGCCATGCTCCCGCCGGAGCGCCTCAGCGATCTCGTCTACTGGCTGGCGGGTGCTCTGGACTACCCGGAGTGGTCGTCGGTGGCGGGCGTCGCGGTGTTCGAGGCGATCGGCGTCGGGCTCGTCATCTGGTACGCGGCGGACTTGAACCTCCTGTCGCTGGGAGACGAAGGCGCGGCGTCGCTGGGAGTGGAGGTCGAGCGCGTGCGCCGGCTGCTCTTCCTGGGGACCTCGCTGTGCGTCGCGGCGGCGGTGGCGGTGACCGGGCTCGTCGGCTTCGTCGGGCTCATCGTGCCGCACGTGCTGCGGCTGTGGCTGGGGCCGGACCAGCGGCTGCTCCTGCCGGCCTCGGCGGTGGGCGGCGCGTTCTTCCTGGTGCTCGCGGACCTGCTCGCGCGCGTGCTGTTCCGCCCGCTGGGGACCGCGACGCCGGTGGGCGTGCTGACGGCGCTCATCGGCGGGCCCATCTTCCTGTGGATGCTGCGACGGCTGGGCAAGGGGATGGTGTAGCGCCGCCGCGGCCGGTCAGGGATCGATCCGGTAGAACGCGGACCATCCCGGTCGCCGAAGCGGAGCGCCTCCTCGCCGGCCTGGGCGCAAGCGCCCGCTTCTGGCGAGTCGACGGCGCCGATCACATCCAGGCGATGGCCCAGCGGGACTACGGGAATCGCCTCGGCAAGTTCCTCCGCGGAGAGCCGGATTGATCGCGCGCAGGAGTCTGTGCCGGGCCTGAGGGCGATCGCTCGCCAGGAAGGCCGCATCGGCTGTCGGGAGCTCAGCACCCTCTCGGGTGGGTCTTCGCTGGCCACCGTGGCCTACCACCGTGTGTGAAACACGCGGCCAACCCTCGGTTCCATCTCGCGAATTGGCGGTGGGGCGATTCTCCCCGCGTCCGGGGATCCTTCGGCGAGGTCGAAGGGGCACCAAGCCGGCAGATTCCTATCGGATTTGTAGGCCCGAGCGCACTGCCGAGCGTCTGGCTTGGCCGCCGCGGCGCCGCTACTTGTTCCAGCCCACGACTGCCTGGAGACACGCACTATGCGCGTTGGTCGCTTTCTCCTCTCGGCCGGCCTGCTCACGGTCCTGGCCGCCTGCAACGACAAGGTCATCCACTCCAACCCGTACGACCCCGACGCCCCGGTCGCGCTCCAGGTCAAAGGCAAGCTCGCGGGCCGCGTGGTGGCCGAGGCCGCCTTCGCGCCCGATTCCCTGCAGGTGCAGATCGAGGGGACGACCCCGCGCGGCGACGCCGTCCAGGGCGTCGAGGTGGCGATCTCCGTCGACGGGCAGCGCGCGGACTTCTCGGCGGACCTGCCCCGCGGGACCTACCGGGTCAAGGTGTCGGCCCCGGGCTTCGACCCGGTCGACCGCTTCGGCATCACGGTCACGCCCGAGGAGACGACCGACGCGGGCACCTTCGAGCTGCGCGCGGGCCGCGGGATGGTCCAGGGCCGGGTCGTCGCGCGCAGCGGGTCCTCGGACGCCGCCGCTCCGCTCGACACGCGGGTGACGCTCATCCGCCTGGTCCAGCCGTTCGCAGCGCCCGCCACCGGCGCGGACTGCGCGGCCCCCGGTGCCGAGGAGGCCGTCTTCGCCACCTTGAAGGCCGACGGGACCTTCGTGGCCCTGGGCCTCGCCGCCGGGCCGTACCTCGCCACCGCGGAGCGCGACGGCTTCGTCCCCGCGATGTCCTCGGCGAGCGTGGAGGTGAAGGCGGGCGAGATGGCCGACGTGGGCACCCTGGTCCTGCTGTCCGCGGACCAGATCGCGCGGATCCGCCCGCCGGCGAACCCGAAGGCGTCCCCGTCCGCCATCGCCACCAACAGCCTCGAGATGTCCGTCGAGGTCGCCGTCCCGCCGCTCTATAACGGCATGCGCTTCTCCGAGGACCCGACCTTCTCCGACGCGGCGCGCGGCGACACCGACTTCGTGCAGGCGCAGGAGAGCCGGGCGTGGT
This sequence comes from Myxococcales bacterium, assembly GCA_036504155.1. Lineage (GTDB taxonomy): Bacteria > Myxococcota > Myxococcia > Myxococcales > UBA5297 > JACRCT01. Next base: position 110,039 of record DASXVQ010000105.1, on the reverse strand, counting down.
CGCTCCCGCCGGGCGAGGGCCTGCGCAAGCTGTTCGTGCAGTTCCGCTCCGCGCTGTGCTCCTTCTCGCCGACCTACGAGGCCTCGGTCCTCGTGGACACCACGCCGCCGACGGTGCGCGCGCCCAGCCTCGCCTCCGGGGCCGCGTGCACCAACGTCCCGCTCGTCTCGCTGAGGATCGACGGCGAAGACCCGTGCTCGGCCGGGCTGTGCGCCGGGCTGTACCAGATGCAGGTCTCCGTCGACGGCGCGCTCGACGACGAGCCCTGGGTGGACTTCGACACGCAGTACCCGGTCGACCTGGGATCCGACGGAGCCCGGAAGATCCTGGTGGCGCTGCGCGACGCCGCCGGCAACACCAGCACTACTGCCGCAGAGGCGAGCGTGAAGGTGAACACCGCGGGCCCGCAGGTGGGCACGCCGGCGATCTCGGTGAACGACGGCGCCACGCTCGTCCGCTCGCTCACGTGCACCCTCTCCTTCCAGGCGACCGGGGCCACCGAGGTGGAGGTCGGCAACTCCGCCGGCCTGGACGGGACCGCGTTCCAGCCGCTGCCTCCCGGCGGCCGGCTCGAGTGGCGGCTGGCCGAGGGCAGCGACGGCGTGCGCACGGTCCACGCCCGCTTCAAGGACGCCTGCGGCAACTTCACGCAGGAGTTCGCGCAGACGCTCACCCTCGATCGCTCCGCCCGCATCCGCGGCTCGGTGCGGCTCGAGGACGCGGCCGATCCCGCGGGGACGGTGGTCTCGGTCTGGCGGCTCGAGGCGGCCTCCGGCAGCTACCTCGACACCGGACTCACCGCGGTCGCGGGAAGCGACGGCGGCTTCGTGGTCTCCGGGCTGACCGCGGGCACCTACCGCCTCGACTTCTCGCACCCCGGCTACGCCGCGCGCACCCTCGCCGGCCTGGTCCTCGCCGAAGGCGGCGAGGCGCTGCCCCCGGAGCTGACGCTGGCCGCCGCGCGAGGCGACCTCGCCGGCCGCGCCACGCTCGAGGGCGAGACCAACCACGACGGCATCCGGGTCGAGGCCGCGCCCGGCCTGGTGACCTACACCGATCCCTCCGGCGCCTACCTCTTCAACGGCCTCAAGGTGGGCAGCTACTCGCCCTCCGCGCAGAAGGGCACCGCGTTCCAGCAGGCAGTCGCCTCCGCGCCGGTGAAGGTGACCGAGGCGGCGGTGGCCACCGCCGCCGACCTCGTCCTGCACCCCGTCCCCGGCTCGCTGCACGGCCTCGCCAAGCTGCAGGGGCGCTCGGTGCACTCGGGCATCGCCATCGCCGCCACCGGGCTCTCGGTGGCCGGCAGCAAGCAGACGGCTGCCACCACCACCGACGACGCGGGCGCCTTCAGCCTGGCCGGGCTCACCGCCGGCACCTGGCGGCTGACGCTCACGTCCCTGGGCTTCCAGACGGTGACGCTCGCCGAGGCCGTGCTCGGCCCCGCCGACGATCTCGACCTGGGGACGGTGACGCTCTCGCCGGCGACGGGCTCCGTCGAGGGCAGCGCCAAGCTCGCCAACGCCACCAACCACGAGGGCATCCGCGTCGCGGTCCAGCAGGCGGGCGTGGAGCAGCAGGCCACCTTCACCGCGCCCAACGGCTCCTACCGCTTCGCCAGCGTCCCGGTCGGCACCTACAGCGTGGTCGCCACCAAGGGCGGCTACCGGCGCCAGAGCGAGAGCCCGGTGGTCGTCGAGGCGGAGCGGACCACGACGGTGGCGACGCTGGGCCTGACGGTCCAGGCCGGCGACGTGTGGCTCGAGGACGGGGTCGGGCAGACCCTGGGGGACGCGACCTCGCTCGCCCAGATCCGCGTGCGCGGGACCTATCCCAACGCCGTCGAGGGCCGCTTCTGCGAGTCCCCTTCCATCCAGCCGCACCTGGGCGGCGACCCGTCCACCTTCACGCTCGCCGACTGCGCATGGGTGGGCCTGACGTACTCCGGCGGCGTCGGGACGCCGTGGGACGCGATGCCGCTGTCCTGGCGGACCTCGCCCTGCCCGCGCGCCGGCGATCCCCTGGCCGTCTGCGACGGCGCCAAGACCGCCTACGTCCGCGTGCGCGACAGCGACGGCGCCGAGTCCGACTGGTTCGAGCTGCCCGTGGTCCTCGACCGGCGCGCCCCCAAGGGCGTGGTGGTCATCGAGCCCGATTCCGCCACCATCCTCGCCGGGGCGATCGCCAACGGCGGCGCGGCCTACTCCCGCTCGACGACGGTGCGCGTGCTGGTGAGCACCTCCGAGGACCGTTCCGGAGTCGCCGCCGGCGACGCCGTCTCGGGCCTCGCCGGGGCCTGGCTCTACCGCTCCCCGACCGACGCCGCGCCGGTCCCGCTGGTCGTCGGCGAAGGCGAATCCATGGTCGACGGCGTGAACCTGCCGGGCGGTGCCGACGGCTCGCGCAGCCTCTACCTGAAGGTGACCGACCGCGCCGGCAACTCCTCGGTCGCGGACCTCTCGGCGGTCTCCTGTCCCGACCCGCGCAGCGCCGCGCTGCCCGGCGCCTGCGACACGGTCTTCGTGGACACCACCCCGCCGCCCTCGGTGGCCTTCGCCATCAACCCGCTGCTCCCCGACGACTTCACGCAGGGCGCCGCCTATGCGACCTCGCCGGTGGTCCGCCTCGGCCTGGACTCGACCCTGACCGGCAAGCCGGAGGACCAGGCGGTGGAGATCACCCTCTCCAACGACTCCTCCTTCGTCACAGGGGTGGTCCAGCCGCTGGCCGGACCGAAGACCGTGCTCAGCTGGGTGCTCTCGCCCGGCGACGGCCCCAAGACCGTCTACGCCAAGGTGCGCGACGCCGCCGGCAACCTCTCGGCGCGCTTCGAGGCCAGCGTCCAGCTCGTCACCACCGTGCCGGAGATCCCGCTGCTCTACCCGGTCGGCGCCTACACCCGCTCGTCCAAGCCGACCCTCGTCTTCGCGCCCGTCTCCGGAGCGGACACCTACCGGCTGCAGCTGTGCGACGTCGCCACGTTCACCGGCGCCAACCTCCTGGAGATCCCCAGCCTCGCCGCCTCCTCCTACGTCCCCGCCTCCGCGCTGCACGAGGGCACCTGGTACTGGCGCGTGAAGGCCAGGAACGCCGCCGGGCTGGAGAGCGCCTTCTCGCCGGCCGACGTCTTCACCGTGGACACCATCGCCCCTTCCGTGCCGGCGCCGTACGCGGTGCCCTCGCCGACCAAGCTGAGCCGCCCCACCCTCTCCTGGACCAGCGTCACCGACGCGGCCGCCTACCGGATCGATCTGGACACCGCGGCGCTCTTCAACTCCGGCCCCGGCGGGACGCCCCTGCGCAGCGCGACGACGCCCGGCGTGGCGCTCACCCCCGACATCCTGGCCGACGGGACCTGGCACTGGCGCGTCCAGGCGGTCGACGCCGCCGGCAACGCCTCGGCCTTCGCCGTCGCCTCTTCCTTCCAGGTGATGACCCAGCCTCCGGCCAACCCCGCGCTGCTCGCGCCCGCCGACGACGTGCTGCTGGCCGAGGCCGCCGTCGCCTTCTCCTGGTCCGCTCCCGCCGGCGCCGTCAGCTACCTGCTCGATCTCTCCTCCAGCCCGACCTTCGCCTCCTTCGAGCGCACGACCGCGACCTTCACCTCGCGCAGCCTGACGCTCTCCGACGGCACCTGGTACTGGCGCGTGCTCGCCAAGGACGCCGCGGACAACGTCTCCGATTCGGGCAGCGCGCCGGTCCGCCGCGTGCGCATCGACACCGTCCACCCGCCCGTCCCCACGCTCACCGCCGTCCCCACCCCGAGCAACCTCGCCAAGCCGACGCTCTCCTGGAGCGCGGTCTCGGGCGCGACCAGCTACCAGCTGACCCTGGACGGCGCGACGACCTCGCAGGCGGCGACCAGCTTCACGCCCGCCGCCAACCTCGCCGACGGCACCCACGTCTGGACGGTGGCCGCCCTCGACGCCGCCGGCAACCGCAGCGACGACGCCCCTCCGCAGAGCTTCGTCATCAAGACCCTCCCGCCGGCGGCGCCGACCCTCGTCGCCTACGCCCCCAACCCGAGCGGCGTGGCCTCGCCGACGGTGAGCTGGTCCGGCGTCGCAGACGCGGCCAACTACAGCGTGCAGTGGGACAAGGTGGCGACCTTCGCCGGGCCCGACTTCGGCGGCGCGACGACCACCTCCACCTCCAACACGCTGCCGCTCCTCACCGACGGGCTCTGGTACTGGCGCGTGCAGGCCAAGGACTCGGTGGGCAACGCCTCGGCCTGGTCGACGACCGGCTCCTTCACCCGCGACACCGCGGCGCCGGCCAACCCGGCCCTCGGCACGCCCGCCAACGCGGCGCTGGTCGCGTCCCGGACCATCGTCTTCACCTGGGCCGCGGTCTCCGACGCCGCGGCCTACCTCGTCGACAGCTCGCAGTCCCCCACCCTGGCCACCTACGACCGCCAGGAGACGAGCTTCACCACCCGCGGCGTGACGGTCTCCGCCGAGGGCGACTGGTACTGGCGCGTCCTCGCCCGCGACGCCGCGGGCAACGTCTCGCCGGTGGCGGGCGCCCCCATCCGCCGCGTGCAGATCGACACCGTGCCGCCGGCCACCCCGGTGCTCACCACGGTCCTCTCCCCCACCAACAACCCGGCGCCCGTCCTGGCCTGGAGCGCCGTCGCCGGCGCGGCGGGCTACTCGGTGACGCTCGACGGCGTCTCCTCGAGCGTCGTCGCGATCTCCTTCACGCCGGGCAGCGCCCTCGCCGACGGCAGCCACACCTGGACCGCGGCCGCGCTGGACGCCGCCGGCAACCGCAGCGCCGACGCGCCGGCGCAGAGCTTCCTGGTCGACTCCACGCCGCCGGCGGTGCCGTCGATCATCCCCTACGCGCCCAACCCGACCAACGTGGCCACGCCCTCGGTCTCCTGGTCCGGCGTCGCCGAGGCGGCCAGCTACTCGGTCCAGTGGGACAAGGTCGCGACCTTCAACGGCACCAGCCTGGGGAGCGCGACCACCAGCAGCACCTCCTACCCGCTGCCGCTCGGCTCCGACGGCACCTGGTACTGGCGGGTGCGCGCCGCGGACTCGGTCGGCAACGCCTCGGCGTGGTCGGCCACCGGCTCGCTCGACCGCGACACCGCCCCGCCCGCCAACCCCGCGCTGGTCGCGCCGGCGGCGAACGCCCTCTCGGCGACCCGCACCGTGACCCTGACCTGGAGCGCGGTGGCGGGCGTCGCCAGCTACCTCGTCGACGTCTCGCAGTCGGCGGCGCTGGCGACCTACGAGCGGGCGGAGACGACGCTCACCTCGCGGACGATCGTCTTCTCCGCCGACGGCGACTGGTACTGGCGCGTGCTCTCCAAGAACCTGGCGGGCACGCTCTCGACCGTGGCCTCCGCGCCCATCCGCAAGCTCACCATCGACTCCTCGGTCCCGGCGAGCCCGGTGCTGACCGCGGTCCCCTCGCCGACCAACAACCCGCGGCCCACCCTGACCTGGTCGGCGGTCTCCGGCGCGGCGGACTACCTCGTCACGCTGGACGGCGTCGCCACCGCCGTGACCGCGACCAACTTCACCCCGGCCGCGACGCTGGCCGAGACCACCCACGTCTGGACCGTCGCCGCGCGCACCGCGGCCGGCAACCGCGGCGCCGACGCCCCGCCGCAGGGCTTCCTGGTCGACGTCACCCCGCCCGGCGTCGCCTCCGCCTCCACCCGGCTCAACGGGCAGGACAAGTCGGGCCCGAGCACCACGCTCACCCGCGGCTCGGTGGTGTCGGTGGCGCTCACCGGCTTCCCCGACGCCGACATCGCCTCGATGCGCGTCTGGGAGTCGACCCAGGCCGAGCCGACGACCTGGCAGGCCTACTCGGTCTGGTTCCCGTGGGTCCTCTCCTCGCCGGACGGCGCCAAGATCCTCAACGTCAAGGTCCGCGACGCGGCCGGGAACGTGGCCGGGCCGGTCGCCGGCAGCATCACCCTGGACACGGCCGCCCCGCAGGTCGTCTCGGTGGCGCTCAACCAGAAGCCCTACGCCACCGCCCCCGCGGTGACGATGGCCTTCACCGTCCTGGGGGCGACCGAGATGCGCCTGTCCGAGCGCAGCGACTTCACCGGCGCCAGCTACGGCGCCTACTCCGCCAGCGGCTCGCTGACCTTCACCGGCGCGGACGGCCTCAAGGTCGCCTACGTGCAGTTCCGCGACGCGGCGGGCAACGAGACCGCCATCCTCAGCGACCTGACGACGCTCGACACCAGCGCCCCCTACGCCCCGTTCCTCTCCATCAACGGCGGCGCCGCCTCCACCGTCTTCGCGCTGGTCAGCCTGTCGCTCTCCGCGGTCGGGGCGGACGAGATGCACCTGTGGGGCGGGGTCAACGACACCGGCTGGGTCCCCTACCAGCCCTCGCGCTCCGACAACCTGCTCTCCGGCGGCGGCCTCAAGACCCTCAACGTCCAGTTCCGCGACCGCGCGGGCAACCTCTCGGCCATCGCCCCGGCCTCGATCGACTACCAGCCGCCGCCGGCGCCGGTGGGCGTGATGGCGGCGGGCGGCGCGGGCAAGATCTCGCTGACCTGGGGGGCCTCCAGCGGCGCCACCGGCTACGACGTGCTGCGCTCCGCCGCCTCCGGAGGCCCCTACGCGTCCATCGGCACGCCGGTCGGCACCAGCTGGGACGACTCCAGCGTGACCCCCGGGGTGACCTACTACTACGTGGTCCGCGCCACCAGCCCCGCCGGCGCGAGCGCCAACTCGGCGCAGGTGAGCGCCTCCACCGTCCCCGCCGCGCCGACCGGGCTGACCGCCAAGGCCGGGGCGCACCGCATCGGCCTGTCCTGGAGCGTCACCGCCGGCACGACGGGCTACCGCGTGCTGCGCTCGACCCTGCCGGGCGGACCGTTCGGCCAGGTGGGCACGCCGACGGCGAATTCGTACCTCGACAGCGGGCTGCCGGACGCGACCACCTACTACTACGTGGTGCGGGCGGTGAACGTCTCCGGCGAGAGCACCGACTCCGCGGTGGCGAGCGCGACGACCGTCCCGCTGGAGGTGTGCACCTCCAACGCCTCGGGCAACAGCGTGGCCGACTTCCTGGCCTCCTCCAGCGGCAACGTGTCGCCGCAGCGCAGCTTCGGCAGCCAGACCGGGCTCTCGACTCCGCGCGGGGTCGCCGTCGACGCGACCAACAACGAGGTCTACGTGGCCAACGCCGCCACCAACACGATCAGCGTGTACCCGCGCGGCACCGCCAGCGGCAACGTGGCCCCGACGCGGGTCCTCGCCGGCTCGCTGACCAACCTGAGCGAGCCCACCGGCCTCGCCGTCGACCCGATCAACAACGAGCTGTTCGTGACCAGCCCGTCGGGCAACAAGGTCCTGGTGTTCGCGCGGAACGCCAGCGGGAACACGGGGCCCATCCGCGTCCTCACCGGCGGGCTCTCCTCGCCCCGCGGCGTCTGGGTGGACACCACCAATAACGAGCTGGCGGTCGCCAACACCACCGGCGGCGGCAAGCTCACCTTCCACTCCCGGACCGCTGGCGGCGCCACGCTGCCGCTGCGCTCGTTCACCATGCCCAACTCCACCGACGGCTGCACCTGGTGGATGTACGAGAACTTCATGGGCGTGGCGGTGGACCCGGTCAACAACGAGGCCTGGGTGTCGGGCTACGAGAGCTACTCGTTCGGCTGCGACTGCGCCACCGGCGACCCCTGCACCGGGCAGAGCAGCCAGGGCTTCCTGCGCGCCTTCAACCGCACGACCGGGGTGGTGCAGCGGACCATCTGGGGCGCCTCCACCGGCCTCGACGTCCCGGCCATCACCGGGGTGGGCGTGAACACCGCCAACGGCGAGGTCTACTTCGTCAACGAGACGCTCGGCTCGCTGGTGACCCACGGCCGCACCTCCAACGGCAACGTCGCGCCGCTGCGGACGCTCTCCGGCGCCGCCACCGGCCTGTCGACCCTGGGAGGCCTCGCCTACGACTCCGGCCGGCTGGAGCTGGTGACGGCGGCGAGCGGCTCGAACGCGCTGCTGGTGCACGCGCGGACGGCGAGCGGCAACACCGCTCCGCTGCGGTCGGTGGCCTACGGCGGCAACCTGAGCGCGCCGCGCGCGATGGCGCTCAGCTTCGAGCGCGACGAGCTCTTCGTCGCCAACACCGGCGGCAGCACCATCGGCGTGTTCCCGCGCGGCTCGACCGGCGACGCGGTGCCCACCCGCGTGATCTCCGGCGCCAACACCGGCCTGACCAGCATCCAGGGCCTGGCCCTCAACCCGGCGACCTCCGAGCTGTTCGTCAGCGACGGCGCCAGCATCAAGGTCTTCGCGCTCGCCGCCAGCGGCAACGTGGCGCCCCTGCGCACCATCAGCGGCGCCGCGACCAACCTGGACTTCGGCCCCCGGGGCATCGCGGTGAGCGCCGCGCGCGGGGAGGTGGCCGTCGCGCTCGCCTCGAACGCGGCGACCGCCATCTTCGACGTCTCCGCCAGCGGCAACGCCACGCCCAAGCACCTGCTCGGAGGAGGCGCGGCGCTGGCGACCACCGGGCTCAGCACGCCGAGCGGAGTCCTCATCGACGACGCCAACCAGGAGCTGTGGGTCTCGTGCACGGGGAACAACTCGCTGCGCGTCTTCGCCGTCGACGCCGAGGGTGCAACCGCCCCCAAGCGCCCGGCGATCCAGGGGGCGGTCTCCACCGGGCTGAGCTCCCCGCGCAACCTGGTGCTCGACCTGATCGCCGGGCAGCTCTACGTCGCCAACGGAGGCGACCACTCGATCCGCGTGTTCAACCGCCTGGGCTCGGGCGACGTCCCGCCGCTGCGCACCATCCAGGGTGCGGCCACGTCGCTCGCGGAACCGTCCGGACTGACGGAGTGCAACTGAGCAGTGGGCAGCCGGCCCGCCTCGGGAACACCGGAGCGGGCCGGCGGAGCCCACTTTTGATTATTGGGACAATCTTGCGATAACCATTGGTACTTGCTGGCAGATCCACCGTTTTGGCCCTTGGCCCCGCATCATTAGATCCGCCAGCGGCGATCCCGCGGCCCCGAAAGCGCTGAGCCGGGCCCCGGGCCGGCGCTGGCCGGCTCGCGGCAGGTCTGCGGCGTGGCCAGAGGTGGCGTGGGTGGCGCCCGCCCAGTCCTTGATCCTCCCTCGCCGTGCCACGCAAGATGCGCTCGCCATGCGCATTGCTCTCCTGGTCCTGGCAAGCCTCGCCCTGACGACGCTCGCCTCGTGCGGGCAGCCGCCTACTGCCGGTGAAGCCGACGGATCCTCTCCGGCGGTCGACGCTGCCTCGCCAGCCGACTCTGGCACCGTCCCGGAGGACGCCTCCGTCGCCCTGCCTCCCGACGCCTCGGCTTCCGCCGGTCTCGACGCCGCTTCGCTGCCGCCGGACGCCGCGGCCATGAGCTCCGACGCGGGCGTCGATCCCTGCGCCTCGGGCAACGGCAGCTGGGAGCGCCCGTTCTGCATCCCCTCGCTTCCCGCGTCCGTCTCAGGCGACACCTCGGCCAGCACGGTCGACGTCGCCGACCACTACTCTCCCTGCTCGCCCGCCACCGACGAATCCGGCCCGGAGGTCGTCTACGTCCTCACCCTCGCCGAGCGCGGCACCCTGACCCTCACCGTCGACGACAAATCCGGCGACACCGTCGACGTGGACGTCCACCTGCTCTCCGCACCGGACGCCAACTCGTGCCTGGCGCGCGCCAACATCACCCTCACCCAGGCCGTCGAGGCCGGGACCTACTGGATCGCCGTGGACTCGTGGTTCAACGGGACCCAGCCGCTCGCCGGCCCGTTCACGCTCGACGTCGCCTTCACCCCGGCTCCGTCCGGAAGCTGCCCGGCGGAGATGGCGCCGGTCGGCGCCGCCACCTGCATGGACCTGTACGAGGCGCCCAACGTCGCGGGCGGGCTGCCGCTGGTCATGTACTCGTTCAACGAGGGCGAGGCCTGGTGCCAGGCTCGCGGCAAGCGCCTGTGCTTCGACGACGAGTGGACGTCCGCCTGCCAGGGCTCGGCGGGCACGAAGTACCCCTACGGCGACACGCGCGTGCCGGGGACCTGCAACGACGACCACGTCTGGCTCCAGTACGACCAGACCAAGCTCAACGGTTGGCCCACCTCGGTCAACGGCACGCAGGTCGCCTCGCTCGACGCCCTGCTCGCCGCCGCCCGCGCCGTCGGGACCGCCGCGGCGATCGCCGCCGCGGACCACGTCGAGGCGCTCTACCAGGGCGAGGGCAGCGGCACGCACCCCGGCTGCGCCAGCGACGTCGGCATCCCGGATCTCGTCGGCAACGTGGAGGAATGGGCCCGCCGCCGCAACTCCACCGACCCGAGCTTCCACGGCAACCTCAAAGGCCGGTACTGGGCCGACACCCGGACGTGCCAGGACAACATCACCGTCCACGGCGACGGCTTCCACTTCTACGAGATCGGCTTCCGCTGCTGCCGGGACCGGTAGGCCGTGGGAGCGCACCGATCGCGGTGGTAGCGTTCGCCGCTCCACCGAAACTCCGAGGGTCCGATGACCATCCTTCCTGCCCTGCTCGCCGCCGTCGTGCTCGGCGGGGCGCACATCCCGGTCCAGGTCTACTTCGGCGAGAACGTCAACGTGACGTGCATCGCGGACACGCAGGTGGTCGGCAAGGAGGGCGAGCCGCTCTGCCTGGCCTACAAGACCACCAGCTTCTATGCCGGCCTGGGCGTGTACTTCCACGACGACGGGTACGTGATGGGCGTCAAGAGCGACCCCGGGAGCTTCTACCCGCTCCCCGACGATGAGCGGGATCGGTTCCAAGAGAACGGCCTGCTGCCCAAGCCCCTTCCCGCCTATTCGCCGAGCCCGAAGGACTACATCTCGGGACTCTCGCTGTGGGCCCTGATCGGCGGCGCGTTCGCCCTCTACGCCTTGGACCGGATCCTGACGCGGCTCTACCGGCAGTTCCGGCCGGCGAGCACCCCGCCCCAGCCGGGCCCCGAGTAGGCGCTCGTCCGTTGCAACCGGCGATTCAGGTTCGTAGATTGGCTGCGTTCGTCTCTCCGAGGAGTCCGATGCGCAAGTAGCTCCCGAAACTTCGACCCCCTGGCTGGGCGCGGCCGCTTTCCGCTGCGCTCCCTCGTCGACCTCTGGAGCTGCCGCATGCCGTCCGTCCACTTCGACTCCGTCTCGTTCTCGTTCCTCGACGCCGTTCCCCTCTTCGACGACCAGAGCCTCGACCTCGGTCCCGGCTGGACCGGGCTCGTCGGCGAGAACGGCGCCGGGAAGACCACGCTGCTGCGTCTGCTCTGCGGCGAGCTGGAGCCCGAGTCGGGACGCATCCGCCTCGAGCCTCGCAACGCGCGCGTCCTCTTGTGCCCGCAGCTCGTCGAGCGGCTCCCCGAGGACGTCGTCCGGTTCGCCGAGTCCGTCGACGGCGAGGCGCGCGCGCTCCACGGGCGGCTCGATCTCGGGCCCGAGGAGATCCGCCGCTGGCCCACCCTTTCGCCGGGTCAGCGCAAGCGCTGGCAGATCGGCGCGGCGCTGGCGGCCCGGCCCGACGTGCTGATGCTGGACGAGCCGTCCAACCACCTGGACGGCCAGGCTCGCGCGCTGCTGGTCGAGGCGCTGCTGAGCCACGACGGCGTCGGCCTGGTCGTCTCGCACGACCGCGAGCTGCTGGACTCGCTCACCGTCCGCACGCTGCGCTTCCACCGCGGGGCGGTTCGGCTCTACCGCGGCGGGTACTCGGAGGCCCGGCAGGAGTGGGAAGCCGAGCGCGCGGGCGCCGTCGAGGGCCACCGCAGGATCGCCGGCGAGCGGGAGCGCGCCCGCAAGCAGCTTGCCGATGCGCGGCGCGAGCGGGACTCGGCGGAGAAGAGCCGCTCCACCAGCTCGCGCATGAGGAATCGCAGCGACAGCGACCAGCGCTCGATCATGGCCAGCACCAAGGCCGCCTGGGCGGAGGGGCGGGCGTCCCGGCGGGTGCAACTCGCCCGGCGGGAGGTGTCGCGGCTCGACGATCTGGACTCCGAGGCGCAGCTGGTGAAGGAGCGCGGGCGGAGCATCGGCGTGGACTGGGTGCCAGCACCGATGCCAGTCCTCGCGCGGCTCGACATCCCGGAGCTGAAGGCTGGAGAGCGGCGGCTGCTGGGGAGCACGCAGCTCGTCCTGCGGCGCGAGGACCGGGTGCGCATCGCGGGGGCGAACGGGGCGGGGAAGACGACTCTCTTGGAGGCGCTGCGGGCGGAGACGAGCGTCCCGAAGGAGCGGCTGCTCTATCTGCCGCAGGAGCTTTCCGAGGAGGAGGCCGCGGGGCTGCTGGAGCAGCTTCGGGAGCTTCCGGCGGAGGAGCGCAACGCCGCGCTGGCGATCGTCGCCGCGCTCGGATCCGATCCTGGAAGGTTGATGGAGTCGGAGAGCCCGTCACCCGGGGAGGCGCGGAAGCTCTCGCTGGCGATGGGGTTGGCACGGCAGGCGTGGGTGCTGTTCCTCGACGAGCCGACCAACCACCTCGACCTGCCGTCGGTGGAGCGGCTGGAGGAGGCGCTCGCGGAGTATCCGGGGGCGCTGGTGCTGGTGACGCATGACGAGGGGCTGGCGGAGCGGTGCGCGGGGACGACTTGGGTCATCCAGAACGGGGAGTTGGGGACTGCCCCTCCTGTCCCTCCCCGTCGCGGCAGGGATGAACGGAATTAGCGCGAGCGCGCTCACTGCCCCTCCCGTCCCTCCCCGTCGCAAACGGGATGATTGGAACTAGCGCGAGTGCTCTCGCTGCCCCTCCCGTCCTCCCCGTCGCAGACGGGATGAACGGAATTAGCGCGAGCGCGCTCACTGCCCCTCCCGTCCTCCCCGTCGCAGACGGGAGAACGGAACTAGCCCGGGTTCTCCCACTGCTCCGGTGAGGCGATCGCGTCTGCTCGGCGCTACCTCTTGCGTGACACGGAAATCCGCTTGGAGGTCCGTCCACGTGTCACGCCGAAGATCGCCGAAGGCAACCAACGGGCTCCTCCTCGGAGCCCCGAGTGCACTCGGCTTGGGTCCTTGCATCCCGCCGCGACGGGGAGGCGGGGGTGGGGCGGCGCGTTGGTGGCGACGACTTGGTGCAACTAAGACGGCCAGTTGGGGACTGCCCCTCCCGTCCCTCCCCGTCGCAGACGGGAGAACGGAACTAGCCCAGGTTCTCCCACTGCTCCGGTGAGGCGATCGCGTCTGCTCGGCGCGACCTCTTGCGTGACACCGAAATCCGCTTGGAGCTCCGTCCTCGTGTCACGCCGAAGATCGCCGAAGGCAACCAACGGGCTCCTCCCCGGAGCCTCGAGTGCACTTGGCTTGGGTCCTTGCATCCCGCCGCGACGGGGAGGCGGGGGTGGGGCGGTGGCGACGATTTTGCTCATCCAGAACCGCGAACTAATCACCCGACACCCCGAGCGTAGGGCGAGCAGCGCGAGCCCGGAGTCGAGGGGCCAGAACTCGTTCGGCCAGCACTTTGGAACAAGGCCCCACAGACTGCGCCGGACTCAAGATTGACCGGACCTTGAGGCGCTCTCTTCGCGCTTCGGTTTCGAGGAAGGCTTGGAGGCCAAGCGCTCCGGGGCCCGATAGTCGCCGTTTCACTCGGTGCTCGCCGCCACGCCTCACTGCCCAGGGCAGGTGTCCTCCGGCGCGCTGACGCTTGCGGCTCCGTACGTCCTTCAGTGGCACGGGCGACCGAGTCCCCACCAAGACCGAGCTCCGGCCCCTCGACAAGCTCGGGGTGTCTTTAGTGCGCGCAATCGAACGCTCACCCCTACCGCAACCCTGCACCCGGCACGCGGCCGGTATAAGTTCCCGGCTCTTCTCCAGCAGCACCGGTGGGGCTCCATGTTCAAACGAATCCTGATCGCCAACCGCGGTGAGATCGCCTGCCGCGTCATCCGCACCTGCAAGGCCATGGGCATCGAGACCGTGGCCGTCTACTCCGAGGCCGACGAGAAGTCCCGGCACGTGCGCGACGCGGACCAGGCGGTGTGCATCGGCCCGGCGCCCAGCGCCGAGAGCTACCTCAACATGCAGGCCATCCTCGACGCCGCCGAGCGGACCGAGGCCAAGGCCATCCACCCCGGCTACGGCTTCCTCTCCGAGAACGCGCTCTTCTCGGACCTGTGCGCGCAGCGCAAGTTCACCTTCATCGGCCCCTCGGCCCGCGTCATCCGCCTGATGGGCGACAAGGCCACCGCGCGCCGCACCATGAAGGCCGTCGGCATCCCCATCGTGCCGGGGAGCGAGGGCCTGCTCGCCACGGTCGACGACGCCGTCGCCTTCGCCAGGACCAGCGGCTACCCGGTGCTGCTCAAGGCCACCGCCGGCGGCGGCGGCAAGGGCATGCGCGTCTGCCGCAGCGAGGACGAGCTCAAGAAGCGCTTCCCCGAGGCGGCGATGGAGGCCCAGAAGGCCTTCGGCAATCCCGGGCTGTACCTCGAGCGCTTCGTCGAGAAGGGCCGCCACATCGAGTTCCAGTTCTTCGGCGACGCCTACGGCAACGGGGTGCACCTCTTCGAGCGCGAGTGCTCGGTGCAGCGCAACCACCAGAAGCTCATCGAGGAGTCGCTCTCGCCGGTCATCGACGAGGCCACGCGCACGCGCATGGGCGAGCGGGTCGCCAAGGCGATCTCGGCCATCGGCTACCAGGGCGCGGGCACCATGGAGTTCCTGCTCGACTCCACGAGCGGCGAGCTGTTCTTCATGGAGGTCAACACGCGGCTGCAGGTGGAGCACCCGGTCACCGAGATGCTCACCGGCCTCGATCTCGTGAAGGAGCAGATCCAGGTCGCGGCCAACCACCGGCTCTCCTGGAAGCAGGCGGACCTCCAGCACTCCGGCCACGCCATCGAGTGCCGGGTGAACGCCGAGGACCCCTCGCAGAACTTCAAGCCGAGCCCCGGCGTCGTCACTCGCTTCGAGCCGCCCACCTCCGTCGCCGGGGCCACGGTGCGCGTCGAGACCTACCTCGAGGCGGGCGCGCAGATCCCCGTCTACTACGACTCGATGGTCTGCAAGCTCATCGTCCACGCCGCCGACCGCGACGCCGCCCGCCGCGCGATGCTCGAGGCCCTGGGCGCCTTCAAGATCGAAGGCGTGAAGACGACCATCCCCATCCACCTGAAGATCCTCTCCGACGAGCGCTTCGCGTCCGGCCGCTACCACACGGGCCTGGTCGCCGAGCTGGGAGCCTGACATGGCCAAGGTCGAACTGCGTCCCATCGGCAGCCCGCTGGAGAAGGTCCTCGCCCCGGAAGAGGTAGCCAAGAACCGCGAGCGCATGCAGGCCCTCAACCAGACGCTCGAGGATCGCCGCGCCGAGATCGCCGCGGGCTGGGGCCCCAAGTACGCCGCCCGCGTCACCGCCAAGGGCAAGATGACGAGCTGGCAGCGCATCGAGGCCCTCAAGGACCCCGGCTCGCGCGTCTTCACCTTCGGCACCTTCGTCAACTACGGGCTCACCTTTGGCGAGGACGCGCGCACCTCTCCCGCCGCCGGCGTCATCACCGCCTTCGTGAAGGTCTGCGACAAGTACGTGGTGGTCATCGCCAACGACAACGCGGTGGCCTCGGGCTCGTGGTGGCCCCTGACGCCCGAGAAGATCGAGCGCGGCCAGGAGATCGCCCTGCGGCTCAAGCTGCCGGTGGTCTACCTCGTCGACTGCTCCGGCCTGTTCCTCCCCGAGCAGGCGCGCACCTTCCCGGGCAAGACCGGCGCCGGGCGCATCTTCCGCATGAACTCGCTCCTCTCCGACGCGCACGTCCCGCAGATCGCCGGCGTGTTCGGCGACTGCATCGCCGGCGGCGGCTACATGCCAATCATCAGCGACAAGGTGCTGATGACCGAGCAGGCGTACATGGTCATCGCCGGCGCGGCGCTCATCAAGGGCGCCAAGACGCAGCACATCACCTCGCTCGACATCGGCGGGCCGGACATCCACGTCCACGTCAGCAACACCGCCGACGAGCGCGCCCCCGACGACGAGACGCTGCTCGTCAAGATTCGCCGCGAGATCTCCCACCTGCCGTCCTCCGCGGTGCCCTACTACCGCTTCGGCGCCGAGGCCGCCCCCACCCGCTTCGATCCCGCCGAGCTCGACGCGCTGTTCCCGCGCGACCACCGCATGACCTACGACATCCGCCAGGTCATCGCGCGGCTGTCCGACAACTCGGTCTTCGGCGAGGTGATGACTCACACCGGCAAGGAGATGGTGACCGGCATCGCGCGCCTCGGCGGCCTCTACGTCGGCATCATCGCCAACGACCAGGCGCTCAGCCCGCACCCCCAGCAGCCCGGCCAGCTGCGCCCCGGCGGCATCCTCTACAAGGAAGGCATCGCCAAGATCTCGGCGTTCTCGCGGGTCTGCAACGACGACGGCATCCCCATCGTCTGGCTGCAGGACATCTCCGGCTTCGACATCGGCCTGGAGGCGGAGAAGGAGGGGCTGCTGGGCTACGGCAGCAACCTCATCTACACGAACTCCACCAACACCACGCCGATGATCACGGTCCTGCTGCGCAAGGCCAGCGGCGCCGGCTACTACGCCATGGCCGGCATGCCCTACGACCCGGTGCTGCAGCTCTCCACTCCGCTGACGCGCCTGGCGGTGATGGAGGGCCGCACGCTGGCCATCGGCGCCTACAACACCAAGCTCGACGACAACTTCCAGATCGTCACCAAGGACCCCAAGGAGCGCGCCGAGATCGAGGCCGGGATGAAGGCCGTCGAGGAGCGCATCAGCTCCGACATGGACCCGTACCGCTCCGCCAAGCAGATGGACACCGACGAGATCGTCGCCTTCCACGAGCTGCGCGACTACCTCGTGGCCATGGCGGAGATGGCCTACCAGAGCACCGGCTACCGGCGCGTGAAGAACCCGCGCATCTGGTCCCTGCACGACCTCGAGGTCCTCACCCGCGGCGTCCTGGCCGAGGCCCTGGCCAAGCCGGAGCCGACCGCCATCGCCAGGAAGGACGGCGGCAAGACCGAAGCGGCCGCCGAGGCTCCCGTGCCCGAGGGCCTGTTCGCGGTGCGCGCGCCGACCTTCGGCATCTTCTACCGGCGAGGGAGCCCCGACAGCCCGCCGTACGTGGAGCAGGGCCAGAAGGTCGAGCGCGGCGCGGTGCTGGGGCTGGTGGAGGTGATGAAGTGCTTCCACCAGATCGTGCTCGGCGGGCCGGGCGAGCACGCGCCCGGCGAGCAGGCGATGCACGACGCCTTCAAGCACGGCACGGTGGAGAAGATCCTCGCGACCGACGCGCAAGAGGTGAAGCCCGGGCAGGCGCTGCTGTGGATCCGGCCTGCCTGAGCCGGACCGAGGTCGTCCCTCCTCGGCGAAGGCGCTGCCGAGGCGGGCTGGCGGCGCACGTCGTCACGGCCAGTTGAGTCCGGTCGCTGGCTGGCACGTCAGTGCGCCAATCAGAAGTGGATCTCCCCGAGCGAGGTCTGCGTCGGAGCAGGGTGACCCTGCGTGACGATCATGCCGGCGGCGACCGCACCCCCGGTGACCACGACGCCGACGACGGTCCACAGCCACCACTGCTTGATCAGCGGGGTCGACGGCTGGACCCGGGGGCCTTCGGGCGGAGCCGGCGTCGGGGACGCCGGGAGCGCCTGCGCCGGCACCGAGGAGGTCTCGAGGACCTTCAGCAGCACGCGCGCGAGCGCTGCCGTCGTCTCGAGGTCCGGGGAAGGCTGGTGCGCGGCAGCGGCCTCCTCCATCTCCTTCAAGAGGCTCCGGGTCAGCGCCTCGTTCTCGACCGGCGGCGGCTGCAGCTCGAGGTAGCGCCCGTAGAAGAAGGCGGCGCGCTCGTAGTGCTTCAGCTGCCGGTGGGTCTGGGCGAGGTTGAAGAGCAGCGCGGGCAGGCCGCAGAGCTCGTAGGCGCTGGTGTAGGCGATGGACGCGTCCTCGAACCTGCCCAGCTCGTAGGCTCGCTGCGCGGCATCCACCGCCACCTCGGCGGCCTCCAAGTTGGGCGAGGCAGCCGCCTGTGCTCCGCTGGTCAGCACCAGCGCCGTCGCGAGGACCCTAGCGGTGGAACGGATCGATGACGTCATCACGGTTCATCCCTCTCCTTCCTCCCGCCGCCGCGCCGGGGCGCCACCCGGGGGCCGGGCGGAGGTTGGGCGCCGGCGCTTCCGCCGGAGCGCGCGCGGGCACGCATCGCTGGTCCTCCCAGGTGGCCCTGGCCGGCGGTTCCTCCTCGGCGGGGACCGACGCGTCCGCCGCGGGCGACCACAGCGCTTCGCGAGCGTCGACCTCCCCTGACGCCGGCCCGGAGACCGCGAGTGAGAGGCGCGGCGCGGGGGCGTCGCGCGCAGGGGCCGGCGCCGGAGCCGGTGCGGGTACCGGCTCGGATGCCCGAGGCTCCTCGAGGGCGGGCGGCGGGGAGTCCGGCCCGCGTCCGGCGAGCGCCGCGCCGGCCACCGCGAGGGCTCCCGCCAGTCCGGCGGCGACGAGTGGCCGCACGAACCTGCGCGGCCGCCGTTCCGCCGGGCGGGCAGCGGCGGGCTCCGGCGCGAGCAGTCCTTCGAGCGCCGCCCCCACCTCCGCCATCGTCTGGGGTCGGCGCTCGGGGTCCTTCTCCAGGCAGCCCGCGACCAGCGAGCGCAGCGCCTCGGGGATCGGTTCGTCGCGCTGCGTCCGGGCCGGCAGCGGGGGCGGCGCGTCGCGGACGATGGCCCGCACCATCTGCTCGAGGGCGCCGTCGAACGGGAGGCGACCGCTGAGCAGCCGGTACAACACGACCCCCAGGGCCCAGACGTCGGTGCGATGGTCGGTGAGCCGGCCGAGCAATTGCTCGGGGGCCATGTGGCTGGGCGTGCCCACGACGACGGGGACGCCGTTGGCGAGGTCCAGGCCCTGCTCGCGCAGCTTGGCTACGCCGAAGTCGAGCACCTTGACGAAGTCGGCGCCGGCGCGCGGGGTGAGGAAGATGTTGTCGGGCTTGACGTCGCGGTGGACCACGCCCACGCGGTGCACGGCGTCGAGGGCCAGCGCCACCTGGCGCATGACCCGGAGCGCGCGACGCAGCGGCAGCGGCCCCTGGGCCAAGGTCTCTCCCAGCGAGCGGCCCGCCAGCAGCTCCATCACCAGGAAGACCCGCCGCTCGCCGCTGGGCGCCGTCTCGTCGACGCAGTCGTAGATCTCGACGATGTGGTCGTGGCGGATCTTGTTGACCGCCTGGGCCTCCTGGACGAAGCGCTCGACCTCGCTGCGGGAGCGGGCGAGCTCCGGCCGCAGGAGCTTGAGGGCCACCCGCCGGCCGAGGGTGAGGTGCCGCGCCAGGAAGACCTGCCCCATGGCGCCCCGCCCCAGCGTCCGCACCAGCGCGTAGCTGCCGAGGACCGGCAGAGGCGCCGGCGGGTGGGCCGGGCCCCCGGGCGAGGGATCCATCGAGAGGTCGACGTCGATGGACTCCGTCGCGATCCCCTTCAGGATCTCCCGGAGGGCGCTCCGGAGCTCCCCGGCGCTCTGGAAGCGCGCAGCGGGGTCCTTGGCGAGACAGCGCTCGAGCACCGGCGCGAGCTGCGCGCAGCTCTCCGGGAGCAGCGCCGGGGGCTCTTCGATCTGGCGGCGGCGCACCACCGAGGACTCGGCGCCGGTGAAGGGCGGGAAGCCGGTGAGCAGCTCGTAGAAGAGCACGCCCGCCCCGTAGAGGTCGGCCAGGACCGTCGCCCGCTGCCCCTGGACCCGCTCCGGCGCCAGGTACTCGGACTCGACGAGCAGGACCCCCGGCGGCCGTCCCAGGCCCGCGCCGGGCCGCAGGAACGACAGGCCGAAGTCGATGAGCTTGACCTGCCCCGGGGCGCCCGCGCGCTCGAGGACGTAGACGGTGGCCGGCTTGAGGTTGCCGTGGACCAGCCCCGCCCGGTGCATGAACTCGAGGCCGTCGCAGACCTGCAGCGCCAGGGGGATCAGCGCCTCCGGGGGAAGGGCCCCGCGCGAAGCCAGCCGGCTGGCCAGGCTCTCCCCGACGGGCTCGGTGACCAGCCAGTGGCGCCCGTCGGGGGCGACCCCGCTGCGGACGCGCTGGGCGATGTTCGGATGCGTGGCGGCACATCGGGCCTTGGCCGCGGCGGCGAAGCAGGACACCAGCGCCGGCTCGCGCAGCAGCTCCGGGCGCATCACTTCGGCGATGACGTGGCCAGACCCGTTCCGTGGCCGCGCGAGGTAGACCTCCGCCGACGCTCCCTCCGAGATTTTTCGCAGCACCTCGTAGCCCTCGAGCATCGAGAGGTCTCCCGGCTGGGGCTCGAATGTTCGGAGCGCGGGTCCGTTTGCCCATCGCCCTGGGTTGGGGCCAACTCGGAGCCGGACCCGCCCCTCGGGGCAGTGGTCCCCGCTCGAAGCTGCTGTCGCGTGCGCAGGGAAAGCGACCTTCCAAGGGCACGAACGCCAGCGCCCTGCTCCGGGAGACATCCGCCGGTGCCAGTGGACCTCCCGTTTGGGGGACGGCTATCCAGCGCCGCAGGAAAGTTTCACCATGCATGAAGTTTCACGAGTCGTTATCGAAGATGTGACCGTCGCGGGGGCCACCCAGGGGGCAGACCGGGTGAACCAGCCGTGATCAACGTCCGATCCATCGGTTTCCGCTTCGCTGGCCTCAGCCTCATGTCCGTCGTCCTCACCACGGTGGGGATTCTCGGCATCCTCCGGCTTCAGCAGGGCTCGCTGCTGCAGGAGGTCCGGGAGATCGTCGTCAAGCGGGCCGACTCCGAGACCGCCCGGGTGGTCCAGGACACCCGCCTGCTCTGCGAGACGATGCACACCGCGCTGCAGGGGCAGATCAACAGCAGCCTGCAGACCGCGAAGTACCTGATGGAGCAGAGCGGCGGGGCGCGGCTGGCCGCCAAGGACGAGGTGACCTGGACCGCGGTCGACCAGATCACCAAGGTCGCGCAGACGATGGCGCTGCCGAAGATGATGGTCGGGGAGCAGTGGCTCGGGCAGAACGCCGACCCCGGCGTGCCCACCCCCATCCTCGACCGCGCCGAGTCGCTCGCCGGCGGGACGGTCACCCTCTTCCAGCGCATGAACGCGCACGGCGACATGCTGCGCGTGGCGACCACCGTGCACGACGACCGGGGCCGGCGCGCCATCGGCACCTTCATCGCCGCCCGGAGCGAGAGCGGCGAGCCGAACCCGGTGGTCGCCGCGGTCCTGGCGGGCCAGCGCTTCCAGGGCCGGGCCTTCGTGGTCAACGCCTGGTACATCACCGGCTACGAGCCCCTCTTCGACGCCCGCCACGAGGTCATCGGCATGCTGTACGTGGGCGTGCTCCAGGACTCGCTGCTCAAGTCGGTGGAGCAGGCCCTCACCTCGGTCGTCGTGGGGAAGTCCGGCTACGTCTGGGCGATGGGCGGCACCGGCGCGCAGAAGGGCGTCTTCGCCTTCGGCGGCCGCGAGGCGGCGGACGGCCTGCGGACCAAGGACGCGGAGGGCCGCCTGCTGTACGAGGAGCTGATCGTCCAGGCGAAGGCCCTGTCCGGGGCGGGCCGGGAGGACCTGGTGGCGCACCACCGCTTCTCGTGGCGAGGCGCCAAGGACGAGGCGGCCACCGAGCGCGTGGCGGCGGTGAGCTACTTCGCGCCCTGGGACTGGGTCATCGGCGTCACCGTGCCGCAGGCCGACTACAACATGACCGCGGACCGGGTCCGGGCGGCGGTGGCGGACACCGCCCGGTGGAGCCTCGCCGCGGCGCTGCTCATCGTCCTCGTGCTGGGCGTGACCGTGTTCCTGGTCACCCGCCGGCTGACGCGCCCCCTGCACGCGCTGGTGAAGGCCGCGCAGGCCGTGAGCACGGGGGACCTGCGCCAGACCATCGAGGTGCAGAGCGACGACGAGATCGGCCAGCTGGCGAAGGCGTTCTCCGCCATGGTGGCCGGCATGCGCGAGATAGCGACCGGGCTGCACGACTCGGTCGGCCGCATGAACTCGGTGGTCGACGAGCTCAACGCCTCGCAGACCGAGCAGAACCAGGCCATGACCCGCCAGGCCGCGGCGCTACAGGAGACCCAGGTCACCGCCCAGGAGATCAAGCAGACCTCGCTGATGGCGGCGCAGAAGGCGGAGTCGGTGCTGCAGGTCACCGCCAGGGCCGACGAGTTCAGCCGCTCGGGCGAGGCGGCCGTCGAGCAGAGCATGGCCGGGCTGGTGGAGATCCGCTCCCAGGCCGAGGCCATCGCCGAGAAGATCCGCGACCTGGGCGGGCGCACCCGGCAGGTCGGCAAGATCACCAACTCGGTCAAGGACATCGCCGACCAGTCCAACATGCTCGCGCTCAACGCCGCCATCGAGGCGGTGCGCTCCGGCGAGCACGGCAAGGGCTTCGCCGTGGTCGCCCGCGAGGTGCGCAGCCTGGCGGACCAGTCCATTCACTCGACCGAGCGCGTGCGCGAGATCCTCGACGACATCACCGCGTCCATCGACGTCGCGGTCTCCATCAGCAAGCAGGGCGTCCAGAGGATGGAGGGCGGCCTCGCGCAGGTGAAGGCCTCGGGCGAGAACCTGCAGCAGCTCTCCGAGATCGTGAAGGAGAACACCGCCGCCGTCCGGCAGATCGCCGCGGCGGTGAGCCAGCAGAACGCCGGCGTCAGCCAGATCTTCGGCGCTGTGACGGAGCTGACCCGGATGATGGACGACACCATCAAGCGGCTCGAGGCCAACGCGGCGATGGTGAAGACGCTGACGGGCGTCTCGGCGCAGGTCTCCAGCTTCGCCAACACCTACCGGGTCTGATCAGCGGGCCAAGGACCTCTCGCGGATCGCGTCCAGGTCGTCGGCGCCGAACCGCCCCGTCTCGTAGAGCGCCAGGTACTCCTGCGAGAGGCCGCGGTCGAAGAGCAGCACGTCGTCGGTGGCGAGGGTCACCGCGACGCCCGCGTCCAGCAGCTGCCGCAACGGGTGCTCTCCCAGCGAGCGCGCGACCCCGAGGCAGACGTTGCTGGTGGGGCAGACGTGCAGCGGAATCTCGAAGTCGGCCAACGCCCGCATCACGTCCTCCGACCGCGCCGCCGCCACGCCGTGCTGGACGGCGTCGAGCTCCAGCACCTCCACGGTGTCGAGCACGTCCTCGGCCGTGCCGACCTCGCCGGCGTGCGCCTTCAGCTTCAGCCCCTGCTTCGCGGCGATCCGGAAGATCTCGCGGTAGGCGCGCGCCGGCCGCGACAGCTCGTCGCCGTACAGGTCGATGGAGCGGTAGTAGCCCGTCTCCAGGAACTGCTCGACGTAGCGCCGCAGCTCCACGGGATCGAGCTGGCGCTTCAGCCCCAGCTCCGGGACGAAGTCCACCTCCGGCGCGTGCTCGCGGTGCGCCTTTCGCACGACGTCGGTGATCTGCCGCGCGCCTCCGGGGTAGCGAGGCACGAGCGAGGTCTCGATGCTCATCTCCAGGCGCGTCACCCCGTCGCGCCGCGCCTGCAGGAACGCCGCCGCGACCAGCGCCTCGAAGCCCTGCACCGTCTCGTAGATCGGGTGGACGTTCTCGCGGGTCCAGGCCGAAAGCCCACGGATGCCGTCCAGCGTCGCGGGCGGCCTGGGCAGCTCGCGGCCGGTGAGCCGCCGCACGTCCTCGAGGCGCCCGCCCAGGGTCCCGTGGTTGTGCAGATCGCCCTTGGGGATCCGGGTGATTCGGGCGAGGTCGCGGGCCTCGAGCGCTTCGGTGAAGTCGGACACGGGTCGGGGATTGTAGAGCAAGGCGAGCGGTCGGCGCCCGAGACCCGCTTCGACGCCAGCGGGCTCGAGGCTGACCGGGGGCCAGCCATCCGGCCGCTCGGGCGCGCGCCGGCCTTCGCACCCCAACCGGGAACCCCGGGCCGGATTGATCCTGGCCGGCCGGACTGGCTAATCTGCCGGCGGTTCCAGGGGAGACACGACATGCCCGACGCCTTGCCGCTGTCGTCCGAGCACCACAGCCTCCTCGAGGCGGTGGTCGCGCTGCCCTCCGGCGTGGAGCTGCTCCGCGAAGGCCACCTGGAGTCGGTCTCGGTGCTCTTCGGCGCGCACCCGGCGGTCGTCGACGAGGTCCGCGGCTGGATGGGCTCCAAGGCGCAGCGCAAGCTGCTCGCCGAGGCGCTCCTCCGGGCGCGCAACCGCAAGCCTGCCGCGTTGGCTCCCGCCTCCGTCGCTCCTGCGCCGCCCGTCCCCGCCACCCCGGAAGAGCTGCTGCGCGCCGCGCTGGAAGTCCCCGGCGGCGACGAGTTCCTGGCGGAAGCTCCGCTGGAGACCGTGGCCATCGTGTTCGGCGTCCATCCGGATCTGGCGGCGAAGGCGCGGGACCTCGTCGCTCCCAGCGCGAAGCGGGCCTCGGCCTGAGGCAGCTCGCGCGGGCGGCGGGTCAGTCCGAGTCGCTGACCTGCCCGACCATCTCGAACATCGGCCCGTAGAGCCCCCAGACGCAGATCGCCGCGCCGAGCAGGCCCAGCGCGCAGCCGCCCCACAGCAGCGCCCTGCCCCCGCGCAGCCCCTTGGCCTTGCGCCAGGCGCCGAAGCCGGACACCACCCCGCTGACGAGGAGGAACGGCAGGGGCAGCTGGTACTTCATGGTCAGCTGCGTCAGCGCCGGCAGCCGGGTCCCGACGTCGGCGGCCATCTTCTCGAACTGCTCGAGCGAGGAGGCGACCGCCACCAGCGCGAACAGCGCCAGGCCCGTCAGCGCCATCGCCAGCAGGTCCAGCGCCCCGAGCTTCGACGCCGACCGGTCGGCCACGTCCAGCTCGAAGCCGCACTTCTCGCACCGGGCGTGCACGGAGTGCTGCAGGCCGTCGACGTCGAGCCTCGACGCCATCGGCGATTGGCACTTGGGACACTGCAGCGCTTCGGCCACCGGCTCTCCCAGCTGGAGGAGGACGCCATGCTACTTCACGGCGTGCAGGTGGGCAGTCCGGTCGTGGTGCAGGTCGGCGCCGCCACTCCGGCGAGCAAGGCCTCGGTCCACTGGATCGCGAGGGCGATGCTGCGCGCGACGAGGTGGGTGTGCTCCCCGCCGGCGTTTGCGCGGACCAGGGGACTTGTCGAACGGGTCGAGTCGCTTCGGCTGCTCCGCCGCGAAGGCGACGGCCGCGCTGAGCGGGCCGCCCGCCCCGCGCTCCTTCCCCAGCGCCCGCGCCGCCAGCAGGACGAGCCAGGGCGCCCGGCCGGGGGACATCCAAGCACCCGGATCAATAGGGTTTCTCGCCGTTCCAGTTTCCCGGCGGCGAGTAGTCGCAGACCGCGAAGTACCAGGTGCCCGAGGAGAACGGCGAGCCGGTGGTGCACTTCTGGATGGCGCAGCCCACGGCGGTCGTGTTGCGCCAGACGATCTGCGTGTAGTGGCCGCAGACGCCGGCGCAGCCGTTGGTGGCGTAGTCGTAGTTGGCGGCCTCCTTGGCCCAGCTCGCCACGACGTCGGCCGGGGTCTGCGGGTAGGTCGCTGCGGAGATGTTCTCGCCGTAGTTGCCGCGGTTCTTGTTGTGGCTCCAGTTGCAGTTGGCGGCCCAGGCGCTGGCCACCGACGCCGCCTGCGCCGACCACGTCAGCGCAGGCAGGGCGGGCGACGGGGTCGGCTGGGCGCCGGCGCGCACGTCGTTGTGCTCCTTGAGCCACGCCGCGCTCGTCGGGTCGGCGGGGGCCCCGGCATCCGCGCCGGCCGGATTGACCGAGGCGTCCGCCCCGGGGCGCCCTCCCCCGTCGTCGTCGGGCATGCCGAACCCCGCGTCGAGAGTGGCGTTGGCGTTGGCGCCGGCGCAGGCGGCGAGCACGGCAGCCAGACCGCAGGTGGAGAGAAGTCGCATGCCCCCGATTCTCGCTCCCCTGGCCGCGGTCGGCCACCCGGGCCGCGGACGGGAGAGGGGAGGCAAGACCTCCCCCGGCCCGTGGGGTAGACTCTTCGCCCGGATGGACGCCATTCCCCCCACATCGATCTCGACAGCCCACAAGCTGCCGGATTCCGAGTTGATCCCCGGATACCGGCTCGAGCTGCTCATCGGCAAGGGCGGGATGGGCGAGGTCTACAAGGCGACGCAGCTGTCGCTGTTGCGGCCGGTGGCCATCAAGCTGCTCCCCGCCGAGTTCGCCCGCGAGGAGTCCTTCGTCGCCCGCTTCGAGAAGGAGGCCGCGGCGCTGGCCTCGCTGTCCCACCCCAACGTCGTCTCCATCGTCGACAAGGGCAAGAGCGGCGAGACCTACTACCTGGTCATGGAGTTCGTCGGCGGGCCTTCGCTGCGCGAGGTGATGCGCGAGAAGAACCTGCAGTGGACCGACGCCGTCCGCTACGTCATCGACATCGCGCGGGCCATCGACTACGCGCACGGCCGCGGCGTCATCCACCGCGACCTCAAGCCCGAGAACATCCTCTTCGACACCCAGGCCGGGTTCATCCCCAAGGTCACCGACTTCGGCCTGGCCGGCTTCGTCAAGGGCGAGGGCCAGCGCAACTTCGCGCTCACCGACACGCACGTCTCGATGGGCACGCTGGCCTACATGGCGCCGGAGCAGCAGATCAACGCCAAGGAGGTCGACGGCCGGGCGGACCTCTTCTCGCTGGGCGTGATGATCTACGAGCTGCTCGTCGGCGACGTGCCGCGCGGCCACTTCGACCCTCCGTCGGTGATCAAGCCCACGGTTGACAAGCGCCTCGACGGCATCGTCGAGAAGTGCCTGCGGGCGGCGCCCAACGACCGCTACGCCTCGGTCGCCGAGCTCATCACCTGCCTCGAGCCGCTCATCCCCGGGCTCGTCACCCGCGCCCCCAGCCCGCGGCAGCTCACCCGTCCCCAGAAGGTCAAGCGGGCGCTCTCGCGCGCGGCGCACTTCGCCATCCGCATGGGGACCATCGCGCTGCTGATCTGCGCGGTGCTGGTCCTCACCGTCGCCGGCATCCGTGCCCGGCGCGCGCCCCGGGAGCGGATGCTGCTGGCGAGCGAGGCCGCCCAGGAGCTGCCGGCGATGGGTGGCGGCAAGGCGACCGGCCGCGTCGACACCCAGGCCGCGGAGCGGACGCTGGCGCTGCTGCCCAACCTGCCGCCCGAAATCGCCGTGGCCGCCTCGGGCCGCATCGCGACCGTCTCCTCCGACTCCATCGCCTTCACCAACGCCGACGTCAGCGACGCCGGCCGCGCCACCATCCCGCTGGCCTGGAACGACGGCGAGAACGTGCAGATTTCCGCCTTGCTCTCGCCCCCGCGGGCCGCCCCCCAGCTGTGGGCCACGACGCTGCGCCGCTGGATCCTGGGCGAGGCGCCCGAGCCGCGCAGCGCGCTGATGCTCCAGGGCGACCCCGGCCGCTATGTCGCGCTGGTGGCCACCACCCAGAACACCTTTCTCGAGTGGAGCCTGGGCTCGCGGCGCGGGGTCACCATGGGCCCGGTGCTGCCCGCCCCGGAGACCCGGGTGGAGATCACCATCGGCCGCGACGGAACCCTGCGCGCCGGCCTGGGCCCGGAGAAGAGAGCGCAGCCCCTGGGGGAGCAGGTCCGCCTGGGCATGGAATGGCGCAGTGCACTGGGCGGCACACCCCAGCCCGCGGTGGCCTGCATCGAGGCTTCCTGCGAGTTCAGGCAGCTGGCCTTCGAGGTGCGCCTCCAGCCGCCGGTCGAGCCGCCTCCACCGGTGCGCGTGGCGGAGGTGCCCAGGGTCGACCCCAAGCCGCCGGTCGACCCGAAGCTGGATCCCAAGGCCGCGGACCCGAAGATCAAGCCGGTGGTGGCCAAGACCGACCCCAAGAAGGTCGAGACGGCCAAGGCAGTTGAGCCGAGGAAGCCGGATCCGAAAAAAGTGGATCCGAAGAAGCCCGAGCCGAAGAAGTCCGAGAAACCGGCTCCGAAGCACTGAAGGACCGACGTTCTTCGGCCAGTCCCTGACACGGTTGTCGCGAAACCAGGGGCGGCCGGAAGTGTGCGCGGGATCACGCTTTTCCGCCTTCCCCAGTCCTTCCCGCAGGTTCCGACGAGCGCTCGCCCCGCTACAGGCCGTGGCATATCGGTTGCTCGGTTGTTTGGGCGAAGGCGGCGCTCAGAGAAATCCGAAGGACTCCTGAGGCTGCCCACCCTGTCCGGTGCGGCCGATCGCCCGGATGGCGGTGAGAGATGGTTGGGTATCCGATAGGCGGATACCCACCGCTCGCTCCTCGGCCGGCCCCGGGGAGCGAGCGGATGTTTTTTTGGGGTTCGGAGCTCACTCCGGCCCTTCTCCACCACCGACATCGACCTCGCCTCGCCTGGTCCCGCCCGGGCTCGTGGAGAGCGGCGCCTGGTTCCAGGCTCCTCCCGGGAGCCCTCCCTGCCCGGAGAGGATCACGCCAGAGAGATCCGGGCCGGAGTGTCTCCAGAGGCGGGCCTCGAATGGTTCGCAGCCGCTCGGCACACGGACCTGTTGGTGCTCGAGCCAGGGTGACCCGGAAACCTCTGCGGTTCCGCCCGGGTTCCCCGTTCGTCGCAGGTCGTCGATCGCTTTTCGAACCTGCGGCAACCAACTGCTCGATGGCGCCCCGCTCCCACTTCGTTGCTACCGCTTGCGCACCTCGTCTCGGTGGCGGGTCGTCCTTACAAAGCCTTGGCGGCGAGTGCCGCGAAGGACCACGGTCCCACTCCATGTCGGAGTTTCCGGCAAGGCGAAGCGCCCTGCTCCCGGCTCTGTGCCGAGGGCTGCTCGCTGCGCCGGGAATTCTGACAGGCCTGTCGCGCCCATCCCGGCAGCCGCGCCTCAGCGGTTTCCGGCAGGCGAGGAATCCACGCGTGATTCCAGCCGTTTCGCGCCGCGACTCGCCGGGCACTGTTGGTGGCACATGCGTTGCTGTTCTGGCCGCGCGAAACGGAAACCGTCCCGGGAGGCACCCATGAAGCACCTGACCCTGCTCTCGTTCCTGCTGGCTGGCTTCGTCGTCCTCCCGGGATGTATCTGCATTCCCGACCGCAACCACCCCTGTTACGACGAAGGCTGCTGCGGCTACGACGGCTGCAACCCGCCGCCCGTGACCTACTGCTTCGATCACTCGGACTGCCCCGCCGGCTACTTCTGCGACGCCTCCGGCGTGTGCACCTACGGCGTCCCCCCCGACGTCTGCACCCAGACCAGCGAGTGCGCCCCCTCCGAGATCTGCCGCGACGGCAAGTGCACCCCGGTGCGCTGCACCTCCGACTACGAATGCGCCAGCGGCCAGAAGTGCCTGGCGGGCACCTGCACCGGCGGCTGCACCATGGACGCCGACTGCGCCGCCGGCGAGCGCTGCAAGGACGGCTCGTGCACCTCCATCCAGGTCACCTGCACCACCAAGGCCGACTGCAACGCCGGTGAGGACTGCATCAACGGCGTCTGCGGCAAGCTGTGCGCCCAGAACTCCGACTGCGCCGCCGGCTACCAGTGCACCGACCACGTCTGCGTCGTCATCCCGCCGCCGGCCTGCAAGAGCGCCGCGGACTGCCAAGCCAGCGCCGCCTGCGTCAACGGCGTCTGCCGCGACAACTGCCTGAGCGACGACCAGTGCGTCAGCGGCCGCGTCTGCGAGCAGAACCTGTGCGTCCCGGCCTGCAACCAGGACAGCCAGTGCACCGGCGGCGGAATCTGCAAGGCCGGCCACTGCGTGGCCCCCTGCACGCTCGACAGCGAGTGCGCCTCCAACGAGGTCTGCCAGGCCGGCAAGTGCGTCGCGGGCTGCGTGCTCGACGCCGACTGCGGCACCGGCAACGTCTGCCGCGCCGGGGTCTGCCGCCGCATCTGCGCCGCCGATGGCGAGTGCGAGGCCGGCCAGTACTGCCAGGGCGGCATCTGCGCGGCCCCCTGCACCGCCGACACCGACTGCCTCTCCGGCAGCGTCTGCCAGGCCGGCCACTGCCGCATCGCCTGCACCCTCGACACCCAGTGCCCCAACGGCAACATCTGCGAGAACGGCGGCTGCGTGAAGGGCTGCGACACCGACGCCTCCTGCGGCGCCGGCAAGGCCTGCCGCGACGGCCGCTGCTACTCCGGCTGCGCCGCCGACTCCGAGTGCGGCGCCGGCAAGGTCTGCCGCAACGGCGCCTGCACCGACGGCTGCGCCGCGGACACCCAGTGCCCCGCCGGCCAGATCTGCGTGGACGGTGGCTGCAAGGCCGGCTGCGTCAGCGACAGCCAGTGCCCGACCGGCCAGGTCTGCCGCACCGGCCAGTGCGTGGTCGGCTGCGTGGCCGACAGCCAGTGCCCGAAGGGCAACATCTGCCAGGCGGGCGGCTGCAAGCCGGGCTGCATCAGCGACAGCCAGTGCGAGATCGGCAACATCTGCTCCGGCGGCCAGTGCAAGCCGGGCTGCGTCAGCGACACCCAGTGCGGCGCCGGCAAGATCTGCTCCGACGGCGCCTGCAAGGACGGCTGCACCGCGGACGCCCAGTGCGGCGCCGGCAAGATCTGCCGCGGCGGCGCCTGCGTGGTGGGCTGCAGCAGCGACACGCAGTGCACCGCCCCCGCCAAGTGCGTCGACGGGCAGTGCGGCTAGCCCGAAGGACCTAGAAGACCCCCGCTGAAAAGGAGCCCGCCCCCACCTCCCGGGGGCGGGCTTCGCATTTGGTGCCCTTCCGGGGCCTGCGGTAGACTCTGCCCCTTTCGCCGACCGCGCCGGAGGTCATTGGGATGCGGAGTCCGCTCACCATCTTCGTGTTGTCCGCCGCCTTGGCCCTGCCGCTGGGCTGCAACAAGCCGCAGCCCACCCCGACGGAGACCGCGGAGCCCGAGATCGAAGAGGGGCAGGACGACGGCAGCGACCTGAGCCAGTTCAAGAAGAGCAAGAAGAAGAAGCGCAAGAAGAAGCGGACCAAGCCCAGCAGCCCGCCCACCCGCCAGGAGGGCCTGGAGGCCCTGGAAGAGGGCCGGATGCTGATCGAGGAGGCCGAGTTCGTCTCCGCCGAGCGCGAGCTGCGCGTGGCCGCCGCCGCCGGCGTCGAGGGCGGCGACAAGATGCTCCTGCGCGTGCGCGCGGAGCTGGCCGCCGAGCAGTCCATCCTCGCCGCGCAGAAGAAGATCGCCGCCAAGGACTACGTCGGCGCGCGCGGCGACCTCAAGAGAGTGCCCGCCGGACTCATCCTCTCGGACTACGCCCGCCAGGCGCTCGCAAGGATCGCCGAGCAGGAGGTCGAGGCACGCAAGGAGCTGATCGACAAGGTCAGCAAACGGCTCGAGGCCCCGGACTCCGGCGAGGGCGAGGCGGATCCCCAGCCTCCTCCGGAGCCGTAGCCTCCACCGCAGTCATCGCGGGACGTGGCGTCCAAGGCCAACGACTCGCCAGGTCTCCGGCTATTCGTCGCGCAGCGGGTGCAGGCGGCTGGGATCCTTCTCCACGGCCTTCTTCAACAGCGAGTCGCTCGGCGACGCCGCGGCGCCGGCATCGGCCACTTCGCTGGGCGCTGCCTCGCCGGCGTCCTCGTCCTCCCACTCCTCGTCGGCGGCGAGCTCGTCGGGCGCCTGCGGCTTGGGCTGGGGCTTGGGTTTCGGCTTGGGGTTCGGAGTCAGCGGCTTGGGGTTGAGCGGCTTGGCGACGGGCGCGGGCTGCGAGAGCTCCGGCGGAGGCGCCTCGGGGCGGAGGTTGTAGAGCACGATGCCGGCGGTCGCCAGGCTCGCCACCACCCCCAGGCCCACCCCCACCCAGAGCGCCCGCTTCGAGCCCAAAATCGGCCCGGTGATGCCCGCCTTCACGTCGAAGGGGATGGTCGTCACGTTGTGCGGGCCGGTGGGGTCGTCGGGCAGCGGGACGGCGGCCTTCAGCGACCGCGACGTCGGGTCGTCGCCCTCCACGTCGTTGGTCTGGGCGAAGGCCATCTCGAAGGCGTCGGCCATGTCCGAGGCGGTCTGGTAGCGCTTGGCGGGATCCTTGGCGATGGCGCGCTTGAGCACCTCGCCCACCTCGGCCGGCAGGTCGGGGTTGCGCTCGCAGGGCTCCGGCGGGGGCGCCTTGACGTGCTTCTTGATGAGGTCGAACTCGTTCTCGGCGTCGAAGGGCGTCGCGCCGGTGAGCATCTCGTAGAGCAGCACGCCCACCGCGTAGAGGTCGCTGCGGCTGTCGAAGGGCTTGCCCAGGATCTGCTCGGGCGAGACGTAGTGTGGGGTGCCGATGAGCATCCCCACCGCGGTCAGCGCCTCCTTGCTCTTGAGGTCCCGGAGGATGCCGAAGTCGAGGATGGTGGCGTGGTTGCTGTCGTCGAGGACGATGTTGCTGGCCTTGATGTCCCGGTGCACCAGGCCCTTGCCGTGGATGTAGTCCAGGCCCGCGCAGATCTGGCCGACGATGGAGCGCACCTCGGAGACGGGCATCAGCGTGCCGGCCTCCTGGTGCGTCTCGAGCCGGCTGGCGAGGGTCTCGCCGGGCAGCCACTTCATGACGATGAAGGGCCGGCCCTGGTGCCTGCCGACGCCGAAGATGAGCACGACGTTGGGCTGCTCGAGGTTGGCGGTGAGCTTGGCCTCGCGCTCGAAGCGCGCGACGAAGACCTCGTCCTGGCACAGGTCGGCCGCGAGGATCTTGATCGCCACCGTGCGGTCGAGCGCGAGGTCGGTGGCCCGGTACACCGAGCCCATGCCGCCCTGGCCGATCTTCTTGTCGACCCGCCACTTCCCTTCCAGCACGTCGCCCTGCCTGATCGGCGACTTGTTCGCCTCTTCCTCCACCTCGAAGGGAGAGGTCGAGGGCGTCGGGGCGCCGCACGAGTTGCAGAAGCGGCTGCCGGCAACGAGCTTGCCGCCGCACTTCTCGCAGACCTGTCCGGCAGAGCGATCAGCCATCGCCTGGGCATTCTAGATGAGCCCGAGAACAAAGATCAGTCTCGGCCGCGAGTCACTTTCCCGCGTCACGCGACGGTCTCCGCGGGCGCATCGCCCCAAGGAGACACGCCCCGCTGACCATCGGCTCCGCCGGCATGGCCGTGAAGACCCTCGAGCGGCGGCTCGAGCGTGCCGGCTACGAGGTCGGCGGACAGGAAAAGGGCCCGTCCCTCATCGGAAAGGACGGGCCCTTTGCCCTTCTTCTCCCCACTCATCGTCCGGCGCGATAGGCGCGCCGGACGCCCCGGGCCCGGCACGGACGCCGGACCTGGGGAAACCTCGAAGCTAGGCCTTCGGCGCCTTGGCGGCTTCGATGGCCTTGTTGATCTCCGCGCCGGTCATCGACTTCGGGCGGACGATCGGCGAGCCGATGGCGCGGCTCATGATGTACTGCGCGCTGATGCCCATGGCGCGGCTGATGGAGAACAGGACCGTGTAGTACGAGAACTCGGTCATGCCGTAGTGGTAGAGCAGGCTGCCCGAGGCGGCGTCGACGTTCGGCCACGGATCCTTGATCTTCTGCACCTTCTTGAGGACCTCGGGGACCACCTTGAACACCCGCGCCATCGTCTTGTAGGCCGGGTCCTCGGGGCAGTACTTGGCGCCGAAGGCGTGGAAGGCGTCGAAGCGCGGGTCGGTGATGCGCAGCACGGCGTGGCCGTAGCCCGGCACCACCTTGCCGCTGTCGAGCGTCTCCTGCGCGAACTTGGCCAGCTGCTCCTCGCTGGGCGAGCCGTTGAACTTCTTGTTGGTCTCCAGGATCCAGCCCAGGCACTCCTGGTTGGCCAGGCCGTGCAGCGGGCCCGCCAGGCCGTTCAGGCCGGCAGAGAGCGCGTAGTACAGGTCGGACAGCGCCGAGCCGACGGTGTGCGCGGTGAAGGCGCTGACGTTGCCGCCCTCGTGGTCGCAGTGCAGCGTGAAGTACAGCCGCATCAGCTTGCTGAGCTCGCCGTTCGGGTCCGGCAGGCCGGTCATCTTGGCGAAGTTCGCGCCCCAGTCGAGCTTGGCGTCGCCGGCGATGGGCGCGCCCTTGCCGAAGCGCTTGCGGTAGATGTACGCGCCGATCTCGGGGAGCTTCGGCAGGATGGCGGTGGCGTCCTCGAAGGAGGCGTCCCAGTAGTCGTCCTTCTTCATCCCCTTGTCGTAGCGGGCGCGGAAGACCGACTCCCGCTCCATCACCAGCACCGCGGTGTTGAACATCGCCATCGGGTGCGAGTCGGCCGGCATCGCGTCGAGGACCTTGAAGACGTAGTCCGGCACCTTGGCCTGGGCGGCCCAGTCCTTCTGCAGGTCGGCCAGCTCCTCGGCGCTCGGCAGCTCGCCGGTCAGGAGCAGGTACCAGATCTCCTCGGGCAGCCGCTCCGCCAGCTCGCCGATGGGCTTGCCGCGGATGAGCAGGCCCTTGTCGGGCGGGACCGAGCTGGTGTCGGTGATGAGGCCCTTGACGCCGCGCAGGCCGCCGTAGAGCGTCTCGAGCGTCACCTCGCTCAGCTTGACCGCCGCGTTCTCCTTGACGAGCTTCTTGTAGTGGTCGCGCAGCTCGGGGACCTTCTTCGTCAGCTTGTCCTTCAGGATGCTCATGACTTCCACCCCGCGTGGCCCAGGCGGCCGGCCCGGCGCCTTCGGTTTTCCGTTCCCTGCGCGTTTCGGGTGCCCGTCGGCCGACCGGCACACCCGCTTCCGTTGAGAAGTCCTCGTCCGTCTACTGCCCGACGCTTGGCGACCCCGGTGGAGCCCCCTGAAGGGGCAAACCGCGGGCCGCTGCCTTTTCCTATAAAGAGGCGCCCCGCCGCGCGCACCTCGAATTGCGCCCTGCGTCACATTTCGGAGAATCCCCCGTGATTTTCCAGGCTTTTGCCACCTTTAGCAGTCCTCGCCCTAATCGAGCCTCACCTCGCCGCGCTGCAGGTCCTGGAAGAGCCCTCCCGAGGACGGAGCCACCCGGAAGCCGAAGCGCTTGAGGTAGTCGGGGTGGAAGAAGCCGGTCTCCAGCTGGCGCACCCCGCGCTCGCGCAACCTGCGGAAGAGCTCGTGCATCAGCCCGTCGGAGATGCCCTGCCGGCGCCACGCCCGGGCGACGCCGATCTTCTCCATCCTCGCCCGGTCGGTCCCGACCAGCCGGTAGAAGACGCCGCCCAACAGCGCCCCGCGCTCGTCCACCGCCACCAGGAACTCGTGCTCGGCGGAGAAGCTCACCGGCAGGCTCGCCTCGTGGAAGAGCTGCAGCAGCCGGGCGACCTCGCGCGCCGAGACCGGGCTGCGCACCGAGAAGCGGCCGCCGTCCCCGCGGGAGAGGTGCACCACCACCTCGGCGGTGGTGCGCCCCGCGTGCGGCAGGCTGATGAGCGCGGTGTCCGCCGAGGGCGGCAGGTGCCGGAAGGCCAGCCGCGCCAGGAGCCAGTCCTCCTCGAAGGTGGTGGGCCGGGCCCCCACGCGCAGGGCCTCGACCAGCTCCGGCAGCTCGGAGGGGGCGCCGCGGCGGGCGCGGGCGCGGCGCATCAGCTCGTCCAGGCCCTCGGAGAGCGCGGGGCGGGCCTGGGCGAAGACGGTCTGGCGGAAGAAGCGGATGCGCGTCTCCGGCCGCTCCGCCTCCAGCTCCGAGAGCCGGTAGGTGTCCCACAGCTCGCCCAGCATCGCCGCGCGCGCCTCCAGCGTGGCCTCGGGGTTCACCGCCAGCCAGCGCGCGTAGCGCCGGGAGGCGCAGGAGACCTCGAGCGGGGTCAGCCCCTCTCGCGCCAGCCGCGCCAGGAAGGCCTGGGCGTCCGCGGCCAGCGGACCGCCCTGGCGCGCGGCCTGCTCGAGCAGCGGCTGCGCCCGGGCCTCGCCCAGGGTCTCGACCAGCGCCGACAGGAGCTGCTCGCGGCCCGCCCCGCCCGCGAGGACCGGATGGCGCGCCTCCAGCGGCTCCACGAACGAGCGCTCGAAGCCCAGGACGAGCGGCGAGAGGCCCTCGCAGCGCTCGCGGTCCCACAGCGAGCCCAGACGCGTCCCCACCTGGTAGTCGTGCGAGGGGGCGATGACGTTTCCCGGCGAGGGACCGCGCAGCGCCAGCTCCTCGCCGCTGCGCTCCCAGAACCCGACGTGGACGCCGAAGGCCGTCGAGGCCAGGAAGGGCCACAGGGCGCGCATCCGCTCGTGGGCCTGCATGGCCGACAGGCGGGTGAGCTGCGCCTCGACGCTCTCTCCGGGCACGGGCTCGGTCGAGTAGATGCCGTACTCGGGGAAGGACCCTCCGAAGGCGCCGACCAGCGGAGGAGGCGCGCCGGCCCACAGCAGCCAGCGGATCTCCTCGCGCAGCTCCAGCACCGGCACCGACTCGGCGACGTGGACGTGGAAGGCGAGCGGCTCGCCCGCGCGCGGGGTGAGCGTGACGAGGTAGCTCGCCTCTCCGTGATCGCGGTCCAGGGGCGAGACCCCGACGCCGGCCGGCGGCAGGTCGGCCAGCGACAAGAGCGTCCCCCTCCCGAAGAGGAAGGCCGCCTCGCGCACCAGGCAGGTCTCGGCGAGCGCGCGCTGCAGGAGGGTGCGGTGCGGCGCGCTCACCTCGGGCGCGAAGATTGCCGCCTCGCGCCAGCCGTACTCGCGCCCGCTGTCGGGGTCGACCGCCAGCCGCTGGTTGGGCCCGAGCCAGGCGCGGAACCCCAGCTGGAGCCGGTCGAGCTCCTCGCCCGCGCGCGCGGCGACCTCGGCGTCGGCGTGCAGCGCCAGGCGGGCGAGCTTGATGCGCAGGCGCGGGTACCAGCGCGGGTGCGCCACGGTGTAGGCCGACAGCAGCCGGAAGATCGCCACCAGGCGCCTCCGGCGGGCCGAATCGGCGGCCCGGTTCGGGGAGCGGGCGTGCTCGCGCACCTCGGCGAGCAGCGCCTCCACCTGGGCGTCTCCCAGGCCGCGCTCCGCCAGGCGCACGTGGTCGCGCGGCCCCAGGAGCTCCGCGCCCGGCGGCGCCTCGGTGAACGCGCCCAGCGTCTCCACCACCCGCGAGGCCTCCTCGTGGGGCAGCAGCATGCGCAGCGCCCGGCGGCGCAGCCGCGTCTCGAAGCAGGCGCAGCGCCGCAGCAGGGCGCGGGCGACCGCGGCCGCCTCGCCCCCGCGGGACAGGCCCAGCTCCAGGTGCTGCAGCGCCACCCGGGCCGCGAGGAGCCGCGCGCGCGCCAGCACCGCCGCGGCGTGGAGCGACTCCACGGTGACCTCGGGCGCTTCCACGAGCGGCAATAGCTCCTGCACCCGCCGCCGGGAGGGCGCGAGCGCGCCGCGGGCCTCGACCTGGACGCCCTGGCCGCCACCGCGCCGCTTGCCCAGGAGCGAGAAGAAGGTCGCCTCGCCCAGGAACGTCCGCAGGCCGTCGTTGCCCAGCGCCAGCGCCGGAGTGCCCGCGACCGCGCCCAGGTCGAGCGCGCCTGCCCGCGGGCGGTAGCCGAGGTCTCCGACGTGGATCGACCCTTGGGCGGCGCCGCCCGGGTCGCCCTCCACCACCCGCAGCTTGCGGCCCCGCGCCTCCAGCCAGCCGTCGGTGAGCGAGACGTCCTCGCGCAGCGCGCCCAGCTCGCGCAAGAGCCAGTGGGGGATGACGAGCTCCAGGGAGCCGACGGCCAGCCGCGCCTCGGCGCCGCGGTACATCGGAGCGATGAGGTGCTGCCAGTGCGCCTCCACGGCCTCGCGCCGGAAGCTCCCCTTCGGCGTCAGCTCGCCGTGCGCCTCGTCCAGCGCGCGGTCGAGGACGGCGAAGTCGACGACGCGCTCGTAGGGCGCCAGGAACCGGTTGGCGGAGGCCACCAGCGAGCTCAAGAGCGCCCGCAGCGTCTCGGGCTCCTTGTGCGCGAGCGCGGGCTGGCCCGCGAAGTTGGGCCAGACGAGCAGCGTGTTGAACTCGCGCCCGTCGCCCACCAGGAAGGCCTGCGAGACCGCGTCGAAGTCGCGGAAGAGGTTCTCCACGCGCTGCGGGGCGATCGTCTGGCCCTTGAGGCTCTTGTAGATCTCCTTCTTGCGCCCGGTGAGCCGGTAGTGCCCGCCCGCGTCCACCGCGACCAGGTCGCCGGTCTTGAACCAGCCCTCCCCGTCGAGCCCGGTCTCCCCGTCGGGCGGGCGGTCGTAGCCCCTCATCACGTACGGCCCGCGCAGCGACAGCTCGCCGTCCTCCGCCACGCGCAGCTCGATGCCCGGCAGCGCCTTGCCGATGGAGCCCTCGACGTACTCGGTGGGCGGGGTCATGGTCACCCCGCCGGTGGCCTCGGTCATGCCGTAGCCCGAGCAGAGCTGGACCCCGGCCCGCTGGAAGGCGCGGAAGACGCGCGGCTCGAGGAAGCCCGCCGCCGACAGGCCGAAGCGCAGCCGGCCGCCGGTCAGCTCGCGCAGCTTCTCGGCGACGCGGTCGGGGTCCTCGTCGCCGCCGGCCTCCTGCGCCGCCCGCTCGTGCAGCTCGAGCCATTTCTGCGGGACGCTGATGAAGACCGTCGGGCGGACGGAGGCGAAGTCCTCGAGCAGCGTGGTGAGCGCCGGCGAGCGCGCGAAGACGTACTGCGCGCCGGTCCACAGCGTGCCGAGCAGCTCGAGCCAGCGGCCGAAGGTGTGGAAGAGCGGCAGGTATGAGAGGAAGACGTCGCCCTCGCCGAGGAAGGGCAGCGCGAACGAGCGGCACAGCCGCTTGGCGACGAGGTTGTGCTGGGTGAAGGCGATGCCCTTGGGCGTGCCGGTGGTGCCCGAGGTGTACATGACCGTCGCCAGGTCCGCGGAGCGGACGGCGGCGGCGCGCAGGTCGAGGCGGGCGCGCGGGATCCGGGCGCCGCGCTCGACCATCTCGTCCAGGCTGGTGAGCGCGTGCCGTTCCGCCAGCCCGCGTGAGAGGGGCACGATGGCCAGCAGATCGGGCAGCCCGGGCTGCGCGGCGAGGACCCGCGAGAGCTGCACCTCGTCGGAGACCACGACCACCCGGGCCTTCGAGTGCCGCAACACGTATTGGACCTGGTCGTTGGCGGCGTTGGCCGGGACGGGCACGTCGACGATGCCGTGGGCGAGGCAGGCGAGGTCGCACAGCGCCGTCTCGAGCCGGTTCTCGCTCAGGAAGGCCACCCGGGCGTCGGGATCGTCGCCCGTCAGCGCCACGAAACCCGCGGCCAGCTCCCGCGCCCGGCGCAGCAGCTGCGAGGCGTCCAGCTCGGCGGGCTCGGGCGAGAGCACCCGCAGCGCCGGCCCGCCGGCCTCCTCTTCGCGCGCCCGCGAGCGGAGCAGGGTCGCCACCGTGTAGTCCGCCTCGCCCATGGCCGGCAAGACCAGGTCGAGCCAGCCCTGCACCCGGTCGGCCGTGAGCCCGCTCAGGAAGGGGCGTCCTCGCGCCGCGTCGACGAGCGCCGCCAGGACCCGCCGGACAGCGGGCCCTACCTCCGGGTCGACCGCGCGCGCGACGAGCTGCTCGACCGCCGGGCGGACGGCCTCCAGGTCGGCCGGCCTGACGACGCCGAAGGCGGCCTCGACGGCGGCCAGGAGCCGCGGGACCTCGCCGCTGCGCTCCCAGCCGGGCCACCGCTCCAGCGGGGGGAGTCCAAGGGATTCGAGTCGCATGCCCGAGCGCCTCTGCGCGCGCGAGCAAACCTTGGGTCGCCGGGCCCCTGGGCCCAGTTCCGCAGGCGGGCGGCCCAGAGCGGCGCCTGCTACAGTCGGCCCGTGCGACTCCCCAACACCAAGATCGGGCGCGGCGCGATGGGCGCGGTCGGCGGCGCCTTGGCCTTCATCGCCATCGGCCAGCTGTACGCCCTCGTCGGCAGTACCTGAATGATCCTCTGCCGCCCGGCGGTCGCCGGGCTCTACGGAGCGATCTTCGGGGTGCTGATGCTCCTGCCCGGCACGGGCGCGCCCCCCAAGCAGCCGGATCCGCCGGGGCCGCCCGCGTAGGGTCGTCGAGGACCGAAGAAGGAAGCCGGCACCGAGGCCGGCCACGACCCGATGTCCGCCGCCCCCGTCAGCTACGCCTCCCTCCTGCGCCGCCACCCGACGTTCCGCCGCATCTGGCTGGGCGACGTGGTCAGCCTGACCGGGGATTGGTTCACCACCATCTCGCTGCTGTCGATGATGCTGGAGTTGACCGGCAAGGGAGAGGCCGTGGCGGCGGTGCTCATCGCCCGATTCCTGCCCGCGCTGCTCTTCGGCCCCGTCGCCGGAGTGGTTGCCGACCGGGTCAACCGGCGCTTGGTCCTCGTCGCCTGCGACGTCCTGCGCGCCATCGTCGTCCTGGGATTCCTGCGGGTCCACGAGCGCGGGGACGTGCCGCTCGCCTACCTGCTATGCTTCCTGCAGTCGTCCGTCGCGGCCTTCTTCGACCCGGCCGAGCAGGCCGCCGTGGCGAGCGTGGTGGAGCGCGACGACATCGTGGCCGCCAACGCCCTGCAGGGCGTCACCTGGTCGGCCATGCTGGCGCTGGGCGCGCTGATGGGCGGAGCGGTGTCGCAGTGGCTCGGCCGCGACGCCGCCTTCATGGTCAACGCGGTCACCTACCTCGTCTCCGCGAGCTTCATGGCCAGCGCGCGCATCCCGGCGCTCGAGAAGCGGCCGGCGGGCCCGCTCACGCTGCGCTCGATCTCCGGCATCGACGAGGTCGCCGAGGGCCTGCGCTTCTTCGCGCGCGAGCCCGGCGTGCGCCGCGCCATCTTCGCCAAGGCCGGCTGGGGCCTGGCGGGCGGAGGCGCCATCCTGCTCTACAGCGTCTTCGGCGAGCGCGTGTTCCCGTCGGCGAAGGGCGCGGCCTCGGTCATCGGCCTGCTCTACGCCGCCCGCGGAGTGGGCGCGCTCGTCGGGCCCACCGTGGCGCGCTGGGTGACCGACGACAGCGAGCTCGCGCTCGACCGCTGCATCGGCCTGGGCTTCGTGGCCCTCGCCGTGGCCTACGCCCTCTTCGGCGCGGCGCCGTGGCTCTGGCTCGCGGCGGTGGCGATCGTCCTGGCGCACATGGGCGCCTCGACGCTCTGGTCCTTCTCGACCTCGCTGCTCAACCTGCGCGTGCCCGACCGCCTGCGCGGCCGCGCCTTCGCGGTGGACCTCGCGGCGCAGACCGTGACCATGGCCTCCTCGACCTATGCCACCGGCTTCGCGCTCGACCACCTGGGCGCCTCGCCGCGCGTGCTGATGGGGATCCTCGCGGCGGTGATGCTCGTGCCGGCGGTTGGCTGGGCGATCACCCCCAAGCACCTGGGCGAGGTGGGTCCGGAGGCGCCCGGAGGGGCGCCCAAGCCGGAGATCGTCGAGCCAAGCTAGCCGGCCCGGGCGCGGACGTCCGGGACGGAAGGGGGCGCGCTCAGAACCCCGAGGCGTCGATGCGGCCGCCCGTCGCGCACTTTCCCTGCAGGGCGGGCGTGGGCGCCGCCGCCCCGAGGATCGCCGCCTTGAGCGCCGCCCCTCTCTCGGGATGCGCCGCGGCGCGCAAGGCCGCCGCGCCGGTGACGTGCGGGGTCGCCATCGAGGTGCCGCTGTAGCTGCCGTAGGTGCCCGCGGGAAGCGTGGAGAAGATGCCCAAGCCCGGGGCCCCCAGGTCCACGCTGGTCCGACCGAAGTTCGAGAAGGTCGCCAGGCTGCCGGTCTTGGTCAGCGCCGCCACCGCGATCACGTTCGAGTTGCCGTAGCTCGAGGGGTAGCTCGGCCAGAGGTCGTTGTTGTCGCCGATGCCGTCGCGCCCGCCGTTGCCAGCCGCGGCCACGAACAGGATGCCCTCGGCGTTGGCCCGCTCGATCGCGTCGTAGAGCGCACGCGAGTAGCCGCCCCCGCCCCAGGAATTGTTGGAGGCGACCACGTCCAGGCCGTGGCGGCGCTTGAGGTCCGTCAGGTAGTCCACCGCCTGCACCGCGTCGGCGGTGGTGCCGCCGGCCTTGCCCAGGAACTTGGCGGAGATGAGCGTCACCGACCAGCAGGCCCCGGCCACGCCCGCGTGGTTGCCGCCGACTGCGCCGATGGTCCCGGCCACGTGGGTGCCGTGTTGGTCGAGGCGTCCCTTGGGGCCGCCGTCGTAGACCGAGGCGTCGTCATTGGCGAAGTCCCAGCCGTTGACGTCGTCGACGTAGCCGTTGCCGTCGTCGTCGACCCCGTTGCGCACTTCCCA
Source organism: Myxococcales bacterium (assembly GCA_036504155.1). Lineage (GTDB taxonomy): Bacteria > Myxococcota > Myxococcia > Myxococcales > UBA5297 > JACRCT01. Next base: position 68,235 of record DASXVQ010000105.1, on the reverse strand, counting down.
GGGGTTCACCCAGACGTTGTCGCGCAGGTCGGGGTGACTCACGTCGATGCCCTCGTCGATGACCCCCACGACGACGGCGCGCGAGCCGACGTGGCCTGACATCCAGGCCTCGGACGCCTGGCACCCGTACTGGTTGGCCGGGGTGCTCTGGTCCCCGTACATCCCCCAGAGCTGGCCGCTGGTGAAGTACGGGTCGTCGGAGGTGGCTTGGTGCCGGTAGACCCAGTTCGGCTCGGCGTACTCCACGTCCGGGTCGGCGGAGAGCGCCCGGATCGCCTCGAGGACGTCCGCGCCTGCCGGGACACGCTGCACCTCGAGCACGCCGCGGCCGTGCTGGCGCATGGGCGGCGTCTGGATGCGCTGGAGGAGCGTGGCGCGCACCCGGCCTCGCGCGCGGGACCGGTCCGACTCCCCCGACGAGGCCCGGAACTGGACCAGCACCTGCTCGGGGACATAGGCGTGCCCGCTGAGGCTCCCGTCCTCTCTGGCCTCGCTCGCCGGCACCGCTGACCAGACCACCGCCGTCGCCGCCACCACCGCCGCCGCCAGCATCATTTGCCATCCTTTCGGGCGAACCGTTGCCTTGCATCCCGCCTGGCCGCCCACCGGGCGACCGGGCCCCTGATCTGTGGCTGACGTGCGGCTTGTGAAGCGGCCAGCCCAAGCAGGAAGACGCCCGGCGGATCCGGACGAGCCGCCCGGCGGGCGAAGTCCAAGCGCGCCACGCGCACCCTGCTGGCGGCCACTACCTGCTGGCTTGCGCAGGCGCTAACGGACCCAGCAGTCGGGCCGGTAGGTCATCGTCCACCGGGGCCGCATCGGCGCTCGGGGACAGCAGAAGGCCATGACCAGCCAAGGCGGATCGCCAAGCTGCCAGCCTGGATCAGTCCGGCGACTTTCCGGGCAGGTCGCCGTCGCGAGGACCGCCGAACCTGGCGCCGAGCGCGCCGAGGATCCGGCCCGCGAGCAGGTACACCGCGGTGCCGCCGACGAGCCCGACCAGCGTCGTGCCGGTGAGCAGCGGCAGCAGCAAGGCAGGTCCCAGGCGGACGAGATCCCCCATCCCCTTCATCGCCGCGAAGTCCGGCGGAGCGACCGAGCTGCCCAGGATCGTCTGCCCGAGGAGGAAGCAGGCGCCGTAGAGCGGCAGCGCGGTGATCGGGTTGTTCAGCGCGGTCATCGCCCCGGCGAGGACCTTGTTGCCGCGCACGAGGTGGCTCACGCCGATCGCCAGCACGAGTTGCAGGCCCCAGAACGGAGTGATGGCGAAGAAGAAGCCCGCCGCCAGCCCGCGGGCCTGCGCCTCGGGGTGGTCGCGGACGGCGACGATTCTCTGGAACCAGCGGCGCATCGTTTCCGCACGTTGCAGGTTCGCGTTCCTCGGCACAACCCCCTGCTGCCCGGACGCCGCCGGCCGCCTCGCTTCACTGCCAGGCGGCCTACTGCACCTTGATCTTCAGGAACTTCCGCTTGCCCACCTGCAGCAGGTACTCGCCGGCGCCGACGCTGGCCTTGGGGTCGGTGGCCTTCTCGCCGTTGACGCTCACCCCGCCCTGCACGATGAGCCGCCGCGCGTCGCTGTTGGAGGTCGCCAGGCCGTTCTCGCTCATCAGCTTGAGCAGGCCCACGTTCGGGGCGCCGGCCAGGACGAACTCCTTCTCCTCGATCTGGTCGGGCAGCTCGCGCTTGGCGTGGACGCGGTCGAACTCCTCGGCGGCCTGGTCGGCGTCGGCCTGCGAGTGGAAGCGCGCCACCATCTCCTTGGCGAAGGCGATCTTGATGTGCTTGGGGTTCTTGGCGCCGGAGGCGGCGTCGCGCTTGAGCGCCGCGACCTCGGCCGCCGGGAGCGCCGAGAGCAGCTCGTAGTAGCGCCACATCAGCTCGTCGCTGATGGAGAGCAGCTTGCCGAAGACGTCGTCGGGCTTCTCGGCGATGCCGACGTAGTTGCCCATCGACTTGCTCATCTTGTCGCCGACGAGCTTGCCCTCGACCATCTTGGCGTCGGTGCCCTCCAGCAGCGGGCTGGTGATGACCATCTGCGGCGGCAGGCCGTAGTCCTTCATCAGCTCGCGGCCGACGAGCAGGTTGAACAGCTGGTCCGAGCCGCCCAGCTCCACGTCGCACTTGAGCGCCACCGAGTCGTAGCCCTGCAAGAGCGGGTAGAGGAACTCGTGGATGGCGATGGGGCGCTGCTCGCGGTAGCGCTTCTTGAAGTCGTCGCGCTCGAGCATGCGCGCCACGTTGTACTTGGCGGCGAGCTTGATGAGGTCGGCGCCGCTGAACTTGCCCAGCCACTCGCTGTTGAAGCGCACCTCGGTCCGCTCGGGGTCGAGGATCTTGAAGACCTGCTTCTTGTAGGTCTCGGCGTTGGCGGCCACCTGCTCCGGGGTCAGCGGCGGGCGGGTGGCGTTCTTGCCGGTGGGGTCGCCGATCATCCCGGTGAAGTCGCCGATGAGGAAGACCACGCGGTGGCCCAGGTCCTGGAAGCGCTTCATGCGGAAGAGCAGCACCGTGTGCCCGAGGTGCAGGTCGGGCGCGGTGGGGTCGAAGCCGGCCTTGACGATCAGCGGGGTGCCGGTCTCATGGGCCTTCTTCAGCCGGGCCTGCAGCTCCGCCGGCACCTGGATGTCCACCGCCCCGCGGGTGACCTCCTGGTACTGCAGCTCGGGGCTGGTGTCGCGGACGGAGGTGGGCATGGGCGCGGCTCCTCAACGGGCTCGATTCGAGGGCGCGCACCATAACAACAGCAGGCAAAAAAATCCCCCGCGAGAGCCGTGTGGGCAGCGTCCATTGAACCCTGTCAGAACAGGTGGGGAACGTGAACTGGTGTCCTTAGGCTTCCTTCTCGCCGAGGCGAGGGCTTGCTCACGGACACAATCAGCACGGTCCCCTGAATGGACCATAGGTTCGAATATCTGCCACCCATCACGCGAACCGCAGGGGAAATCCTAATTCTTCAGTATTCAGTTTGACTCGAGTGTGGCCCAGCTTCGGAAGAGGGTCAAGGCGGCCTCCCCAAACAGCGGTCCTCCGCCATGAGTCGAACGCCAGGGGGCCGTGGTAGCTTCCCGGCCGATGAGGCTCTCCAAGTACGTGCGGCTGTTCCGGGTGGGCGAGCGCTGCTTCGCCGAGTCGGTGCTCGACGAGCGCGGCGTGGAGCTGGACGCCCCGGCCCTGGAGCTGGCGCGTATCCTCGCGGAAGAAGGGCCGATTCCGCCCCGGCTCGCCAGCCGGCTGCCGATGCTCCTGGACCTGGGGATGGCCGTCTTCTCCCCCGAGGCGGACGAGGAGAAGCTGGCCGCCGCCCACGGCGAGCCCGCCCCCGAGCCCATCATCGATCAGCTGGAGCTGACCAACCGCTGCCCCATGTCCTGCGCCATGTGCCCGAAGGGCAACGGGCGCGACGACCGGCCGCTGGGCCAGATGGACGCCGGGCTATTTCGCGAAATCCTGGGCCAGGTTTCTGCGGCGCAGAAACAGTGGAAACCGCTGGCCCTGTATTTCGAAGGCGAGTCGCTGCTCCACCCGGACCTCGACGCCTTCGTGCGCCTCGCGGCGCAGGCGGGCGTGCGACCGGAGCTGAGCATCAACCCCGCGCTGCTCCCTCTCGACCGCTACCGGGCGCTCGAGGAGGCGGGGATCTTCCGGCTCGTCCTCTCGCTCGACGGCCTGGACGCCGCGACGCTGGAGGGCATCCGCGGGCGCGGCGCGAGGGCGCAGCAGGCGGTCGCCAACGTCGAGGCCATCCTCGAGCACCGGGCCCGGAGCCGGACGGCGTCGCCGGCCCTCGTCCTGCAGATGCTGCGGCTCAAGGCCAACGCCCACCAGCAGGCCGAGTTCCTGGCGCGCTTCGCGAACACCGGGTTGCCGGGCGTGCTCGGCTACCTCAAGCCGCTGGACGCGAACACGCCGGCCCACCTCTTCGCCGAGGGAGAGCGGCCGCGGCCGATGCTCTGCAGCGCGCCGTGGAAGACCCTGGTGGTGCTCTGGGACGGCCGCGTCGTCCCCTGCTGCCACGATCCCAAGGCCGAGTGGGTCCTGGGCGATCTCAGGCGCCAGTCGCTGGCCGAGGTCTGGCGCTCCGAGCAGGCGCAGCGGCTTCGCTTGCGGCTGCGGACGGGCTGGCCCTCGCCGGAAGGCCCGTGCGGCCGCTGCGCCCACCGCCCCGACGAGTGGGAGCGGCCCTCGCTCGACGCGATCCCCGAGGAACCGCTGCACTGGTAGATTCGGCGGCGACGGTCTGCGGCCAGCAGGAGCGACGGAGATGAGGGTCCACGTGAAGGTCCTGGGGGCGCTCAGCAAGCCGTTCGGCAAGGACGACTTCGAGCACGAGATCACCGAGCGCTCCTGCCTCGAGGACCTGCTCAAGGCCCTGGGCTACCACCCGAGCCACCTGCGGTTCATCGTCGCCTCGGTCAACGGCAGCCAGCAGAAGCTGGGCTACGCGCTCCAGGACAAGGACGAGGTGGCGCTGGTGCTGCCGACCTCCGGCGGCTGATCACTACTGGATCGTGATCCTCGGCTGGTTGTTCATCCGGGTCGTGTACACGCGGTCGAAGTAGTAGATGACCGTCCCGCGCTGCGCGTTCTCCGGGATCTTGAAGGTCCTGGTCCCGGTGAAGGCCGGGAGGTCGAACGAGATGCCGTTCACCTCGCCCAGCATGTAGTCGTTGGGGTGCGCCTGGCTCGTGACGGTGTGCGCGTCGCCGTCGAGGTTGGTGAAGCTGATCGTGTCGCCCGGCGAGACGAACAGCTCCACGGGGATGAAGGTGTAACTCTGGATGACCACCGTCGGCCCACCTCCGCCGCCGATGCCGCCGCCCGGCACCCCGACGTCGCCGGGGGACTGGTTGACCTCGCCGTTGAGGCAGCCGACGGCGAGGAAGAGCACGAAGAGCAGCGGCGCGGCACGCGACATGAGTCACCTCACGCCGTGACGCTGCGCCGCCTGTCGGTCCCCGGCTAGCCCTTCAACCGGGCATGCGCGCTACTTGATGAAGTACCCCGACACGTGCCACTTGCCGTCCTTGTCCATCATGGGCGTGACCGTCTCGACGGCCGCCTTCTTCTCGGCGAAGGACGTGTCGAACTGGATGATCACGTACTCCCCGTCGGGCGCCCCCGGAGCGGTCTTGGTGTAGGTCGTGCTCTTCACCTTGCGCGAGACGAGCTTGCCCAGCGGCTTGCGCACGCCCGGCACCATCTGCTCCCACTGCTCCTGCTTGACGTTGGCCTTGAAGAACTCGGCCGCCTGCTTCCAGCTGTCCGCGTACTTGCCCTCGTCGACGAGCTTGAGCCAGGCCTCGGCCGCGGCGACCGCCGCCTTCTCCTTGTCCTTGGTGTCGGCCTTGGCGGCCTCGCCGGCCAGCGCCACCTGCATCCCGACCACGAGCCCGAAGGCCGCCACGATTCCGATCGCCAGCTTGCGCATGTGCTTCCTCCCCTTCGAAAAGCGTCGGGGCGGATGCCTCCCGGCCTTCGCCCCAGCGCGACTGAACTCTCCGAAGACTACCGCTACTTCTTGGCCTTCTCCTTGATCGCCTTGGACACCATCCCGGGGCCGCAAGTGTCGCCGAGGGCGATGCAGCTGCCCTCGATGGAGAGCGTGCTGGACCAGAGAGGACCTCGGCCCCCGGCCCCCGGCGCCCGTTCGACCTCTCAACCGCGATGAACGCCGGCCAGCCGCCCGGCCTTCGCGTGTTCGGCGAGCGCCCTTGCGACTTCTTCGCCGGCGCCGGTCACGACGACGTGAAAGGCGGCGCCGGGAGGCACGGCGCGAAGCCAGCCTTCTTCGTGGAGAATCACGCGAGCGACGTCGGCGGCGGTGACGGCCGCTCCGAGCGGTCGGCCGGCGAGGGCCGCAAACCGCTCGGGGCGATGGACGTGCTCGGCGTCGAGGGGCGCGCCGACGCACCACGCGCCCACCACGGCCACCACGCAGGACGCGCCAGCGGCGATCACCGGCTCATGCGGCGCGTGCGCCTTGACGGGGCGCCCCGCGGAACCGTCCGCCTCGACCACCAGGTGACGCGCATGCGCCTTGAGCGAAAGGGTGTCGTCGGCGGAGAAGCCGAGGCACTTGCCGCCGTCGATGCGGCTCGCGACCGTCGCTAGGGGCGAGGGTCGCCGCCGCAGGTCGTCCACCAACGGGGCGAGATCGGCCACGCGCAGATCGGGGCACTGGTCCGCCGTGGGCGGCCAGATCTTCGTGGTGGTGGCGCAGAGCGCGCTCTCTCCACTGCCCGCCCACAGGGCCGCGAGCCGGAACATGAGCGTGGTCTTGCCCCCGCCCCCGATGAGCCACACGTCGCCGTAGTCGAGCAGCGGCTTCACTTCCAGACCGGGCGGAAGCGGCGCAGGACCGCCTCCAGCACGCCCCCGCTGATGGTGCGGCTCTTGTCCGACAGCGTGAAGCAAGCGCGCACCTCGCCGCGCGGGTCGACGTCGGCGAGCTTCACGTGCGGCGTCGCGACGACCCCGTCGTGGAGGATGCCCCGCAGCACGCCCGCGATGGACGTACGCACCGGCTCTTCGCCCACCCAGGCCACCACGTCTCCCGCCTTCAGGAGGTCGCCGATGACCCGCGCACCGCGGACCGGTCCGGCGGCAGGGGCGCGCAGCACCCGCTCCGCGGCAAAGCCGCCGATGGGACCCGGAATGCCCGTGTCCGGGGCAGCGCCGCCCTCCTCGATCAATCGCCCGAGATCGTGTCCACGGTTGGTTTCGATGATCACGTGCGCCTCGCGGCCGCAGACGGCGCCGGGGCCGAGGCTGATGACCAGCGGCGCCTGCGTGACCGACGACGCGCCCGGACGCTTGAGCAGGCGGGCATCGACGAGCACCTCGGGGTGCCAGGTGCCGACCAGCGTCGCCTCGGGGTCGACGAACACGGCGACGTGGTCGAGCGGCGAGGGCAGCGTCTCGCCCAGCTCCCAGCGCCGGCCGCGGACGCCTTCCACCACGATCTCCCCGTCCCAGACCGCGCTGCAGAAGGAGACCGCCCGCCGGACCGCCAGCGGCTCGCTCACCTCGGTCATGGCCACGTCGAAGCCGACGCGGAACAGGCGGTGGGCGGTGCAGCTGGCGTGCTCCCCTGCCCCGAGAATGAGGACCTTCACGGCTGCGACTCCAGGTCCGCGGGAGCGTCGAGGTCGAGGAGCACGCCCGCATCGTCGACGGCCACCAGCGTGAGGTCGGCCGCGTGCTCCTGCAGGACGGCGCGAGCGCCGCAGTCACCGGCGAGCGCTCGAAGCGCCGGGAGGTGGTCTGCCCCGAACACCACCGGGTGCCCACGCCGACCCCCGTGGGTCGGCGCGACGATGCCGCGCGGCCCCAGCGGGCGCCAGGCGGCGACGAGCGTCGAGATCGTTTGCGCCGCGACCTCCGGCATGTCCGCGAGGCCGACGACGACCGCCTCGGTGAGCGGCGGCAGGGCCCGCGCCGCCAGGCGCAGCGAGCTCCCCATGCCCTCGTCGGCGTCGGCGTTGACCAACACCCTGACCCGGGGCCACTGCTCCGCCGGATCCTGGCGCCGGCGGACGAGCAGGATCTCGTCGAGCGCCTGCACCGCCTGCCAGCGCCCGAGCGTGGCCGACAGGACCGTCGAGCCACGCCAGGGCAGGCTGAGCTTGTCGCTGCCCATGCGGCGCGAGGATCCAGCCGCCAGGAGGACGCCGAGAATCAATCCACCTCCTACCGAATCCGGCCGAGGGCCCGCAGGATCTTCTCGGGCGAGAACGGCCAGCTGCGGATCCACACCCCCACCGCGTCGTGGATGGCGGCGGCGATGACCGGCGCGGCGCCGTTGGTGGAGATCTCGGAGATCGACTTGGCGCCCATCGGTCCGAACGGATCGTTGGTGTCGATGAGGACGGCCTTGAACTCGTCGGGCAGGTCGCCCATCTGCGGCACCTTGTAGTCGATGAAGTTCGGGTTCAGGCAGCGCCCCTGCTCGTCGTACTTCATCTCCTCGTAGAGGGCGTGGCCGATGGACTTGAGCGCGCCGCCGTACATCTGGCCGAGCGCCAGCTCCGGGTTGATGGCCGTGCCGGCGTCCTGCAGCGCGAAGTACTTGCGCAGCTTGACCTTCCCGGTGCGCACGTCGACCGCGACCTCGCAGAAGTGAGCGCCGTAGGGGAACGAGCCCTTGTCGGTGATGAAGTGGGCCGAGGCCATGAGCTGGCCGTGCCCGGTGCCGCTCTGGGTGCGGCGGGCGATCTGCTCGTAGCTGACCTCGCCGGAGAGCCCCTTGACCACTCCCGGCCAGGCGAGCTGGAGGTGGTTCTCGGGCTCCTGGAGCATTTCGGAGGCTTCCGCGAGCAGCAGCTTCTTCATCTTCAGCGCGGCGTTCAGGGCCGCGCCGCCGGAGAAGTAGGTCCCCGACGAGGCGTAGGCCCCCACGTCGAACGGCGTGGCGTCGGTGTCGGCGGCCATCACCGCCACGTTCTCCATGGGCACCATCAGGGTCTCGGCGGCCATCTTGACCACGACCGTCTCCAGGCCGGTGCCGAGGTCGGTGCCGCCCGACAGCACCATGAAGGTGCCGTCGCCGAACATGCTGATGGCCGCGTTGGCGGAGTCGAGCCCGGGCAGGCCCGAGCCCTGCTGCACGATCACCACGCCCTGGCCGATCTTCACGTCGGCGTCGCCGCTCTTCTCCTTCTTGCCCCAGCCGACGAGCTTCTTCCCCTGCTCGAGCGCCGGCCCGAGGCCGCAGGTGTGCACCAGCTGCGGCGTCCCCTCGCGGCCTTCGCCCAGGCAGCGCAGGATCTCCAGCATCGCGCCTTCGCGCACCCGGTTCTTCTCGAGGAAGTCGAGCGGATCCATGCCCAGCTTCTCGGCCATCTCCGCCGCGGCGAGCTGGAGCGCGAACGACCCCTTCGGCGCGCCGTACCCCTGGTAGGCGCCGGTGGGGGCGATGTTCGAGTAGTAGGTGTGCACGTCGAAGTGGACGTTGTCGCACAGGAAGAGCGGCAGCGACTTCGAGCAGGCGTTCATGGGCACGGTGAGGCAGTGCGAGCCGTAGGGGCCGGTGTTGGCCTCCAGGTCCATGAGCACCGCGGTGAGCTTGCCGTCCTTCTTCGCGCCCAGCTTGACCCGCACCTTCATGACGTGGCGGGTGCGCGAGTTGGTGAACTCGTCCTCGCGCGAGTAGCGGTAGAGCACGTCGCGGCCGGTGACCCAGGTGGCCCACGCCGCCACCTCCTCGAGCACCATGTCCTGCTTGGAGCCGAAGCCGCCGCCCACGCGCTCCTTGATGACGCGCAGCTTGTTCTCCTTGACCCCGAGGATGCGCGCGACGATGCGCCGCACGTGCCAGGGCACCTGAGTCGAGGCGTGCAGGACGAGGCGGTCGCCTTCCATGCGGGCGTAGACGATGTGCGGCTCGACCGGGGTGCACTGCACCTGGCTCGACTCGTAGGTCTGCTCGTGGATGACGTCGGCCTCGGCGAAGCCCTTGTCGGTGTCGCCGATGCCGCCGTGGACCGAGGCGGCGAGGTTCTGGTGCGGGTCGGCGTGGATCGGGAACTGGTAGATGATCTTGCCTTCCCGCGGGTCGACGCCCTGGTTGTAGGCGTCCAGCTCCCCGGGGGCCCCCACCGCGTATTCGACGAAGGCCTTGTGCACGACCGGCGCGCCGGGCTTCTTGGCGTCCTCGATGGTGAAGACGGCCGGAAGGACCTCGTACTCCACGTCGATGAGCTTGAGGGCGGCGTCGGCGATCTCGGGAGTCTCGGCCACCACCGCCGCCACCCGGTCGCCCACGTGGCGCATCTTCTGGTCGAACATCCGCCGGTCGTAGGGCGAAGGCTCGGGGAACCCCTGGCCCGCGGGGTTGTACCAGACGTCCGGGCAGTTCTTGTACGTGATCACCGTGACCACGCCGGGCAGGGCCTCGGCGCGCGCGGTGTCGATGCGCTTGATGTACGCGTGGGCGTGCGGGCTGGGCAGCACCTTCAGGTGGCAGTGGCCGGGGCGCACCTTGTCCTCGACGAAGCCGCCCTCGCCGCGCGCCAGCTGGTAGCCGTCGACCTTGCCGCTGGCCTTGCCGACGTAGCGCAGCCCCGGGCGGAACTTCGGCGCCTCGAACTTCGGCTCCTCGAAGGGCGTCGCCGGGTCGAGGCGGCGCGCGATGGCCAGGCGCACCGCGCCGAAGATCTGCTCGTAGCCGGTGCAGCGGCAGAAGGTGCCCGAGAGCGCGTCCTTGACCTGCTCGCGGGTCGGCTGCTCGACCTTCTCGAGCAGCTCGGCGACGGCCATCAGCATGGCGCCGGTGCAGTAGCCGCACTGCACCACGCCGGCGTCCACGAAGGCCTTCTGCAGGCTGGTGAGCTCGCGCGGCTTGGCCAGCCCCTCGACCGTGCGGACGTCCCGGCCCTCGACCTGCCCCGCGACCATCAGGCAGGTGTTCATCAGGCGGCCGTCGACCAGGACGGAGCAGGCGCCGCAGGTGCCCTCGCCGTCGCAGCCGTTGCGCGCCGAATGCACGCCTTCGCGCTGCAGCACGTCGCGGAGATTTTCGCCGGGCTCGGCCTGCAGCGCGCGGGGAGAGCCATTGAGCGTGATGGAGATGGACATTAGCGGGCTCCCACGGCAGAGACGAGACGGGTCACGGCGGCTCGCAGCGCGCGCTCGCCGAGCACGGCCGCGATCTGGCGCTTGTAGGCGGCGCTGCCGCGCAGGTCGTCGATGGGCTTCACCGATTCGGCGATGCATGCCTCGAGCTGCTCCGGCGCCGGCAGAGGCTTTCCGTCGAGGGACGCCTCGACGTCGTGCAGCCGCACGACGTGGGCGGCCACGCCGCCGATCGCCAGGATCGGGCTCTTCACGTTCTTGCCCTCGAGCGCGAGCGAGGCGGAGGCGGTGACGATCGAGATGTCGTTGGCGGTGCGGGTCTGATTGCCGAGGCCGAAGGCGCGCGTCGTCGCCGGGACGAAGACCGAGAGGATCAAGCCCGGCTCACCCGCGAGGAACTTCTCGATGGGCAGCTCGCGGTCGACCAGGGCGACCTGCGCCTCGGCGGCGAGGAGCGTGGGGATGAGGTCGGCGCAGGAGCGGTTGATGCCGAGGTGGCCTCCCACCGTGGCGCGGTTGCGGATGTTGCGGTTCGCCATCTGTCCCGCGGCGGTCTTGAGGAACCAGGGGACTTCGGGGTGTTCGACGAGCTGCTGGAAGGTGACGCCCGAGCCGATGCGGACTCCCTTGGGCGAGACCTCGATCTTGTCGAGGCCGAGCCCCACGAGGTCGATGAGCGCCTTGGGGCGCGCGGCATGGAGGTTGTTGACCTCGGTTCCGCCGGCGAGGAAGACGGCGCCTTGCCCGAGGCTGTCCTTGAGCTTGAGGGCCTCGGCGACGGAGGCGGGGCGATGGTATGAGGGGACCATGGATGCTCCTCTACGGTTCGGGCGACTCCAAGAGATCGGAGAGTATCGACAAGCACCGCGCAGGCGCCACATCCGCGGCTCGCCTCCCAGGTACCCGGCCGACCAGCCTCGTCATAGAAGAAATCGAGGGCGGCATTCCCGACGGGCAGGGCTGTTCCCGAGAGACTTTGCGGTGACTCATGGCTTCCCTTGCGCGCACAACACCAAGGTTGGCGAGCGGCTCTTCACGTCATCTGAGGGAAACCGATGCGGGCTTTGGCCCGCGCCCAGGTTGGACGGTTGTCCTGGGGCATCGCGCGACGCTTCAGAACGTCGGCTTGCTGGCTTCAACGTGCAGCGCCGGGATCTTAGCGGGGCACCCTTGGGAGTCAAGGCGCGGCCCAAGCAGGGCTGCCCTGGTTGGGCGAGGCGATTTCGGCCATCCGCGATCGACCTCACATGATCAGGGAGACTTGGACCGCCCTGACGCCTGGACCCTCAGCCACTCGTCCAGATAGGGCTGGTAGTCCCAGTCATCCACTGGCGTGTAGGGCCCCCATCCTCGGTGCTCGTAATACTTCGTCATCGCCTCGAAGTGGCTCCCGGCAACAACTGTCCAGACCAGCCTGGCGCCCGGCGACAAGAGTCTGCGCGCGTCGTCGCCCATCGGGCCGGCGAGACAGAAGGTCTCGGCACCCTCCAATTCCTGCCAGAGTTCATGGAGAAGTTGGGCCATAGCGGTCATCCAGCAAGGTCCTGCGCCGCCAGGTCCAGCGCGCCAGACATCGGGCGGAGCGAGCGCTATTTCCCGGCCTTTTCCCGAATCGCGGTGAGCACCTTCTCCGGCGTGAACGGCGTCTCGCGCAGCCGCACCCCCACCGCGTCGAAGATGGCGTTGGCGATGGCCGGGCACGGGCCGTTGATGCCGATCTCCGAGACGCTCTTGGCCCCGAACGGACCGCTCTCCTCGTAGGTGGGCACCAGTATGGTGACCATCTCCGGGACGTCGGCCGCCGACCAGATCTTGTAGTTGGCGAAGTTGCCGTTGCGCAGGCGCCCGCTCTCGTCGAACAGGCACTCCTCGGTCAGCGCGAAGCTGATGCCGTTGAGCACCGCGCCCTCGACCTGGCCCTCGGCGAGCTTGGGGTTGATGGCCGTGCCGCAGTCCACCGCCGCCACGTACTTGAGCAGCTTGACGTACCCGGTCTCGGTGTCGACCTCGACCTCGGCGAAGTGCGCCGAGAACGGCGGCGGGCTCTTCTTGGAGATGGCCGAGGCGGTCGCGGCGATCTGGTGCTGGTCGCGCTCGTAGAGCGAGCGCAGCGCCACCTGGGCCAGGGTCACGCTCTGGCCGCCGGGCGCGAACACCTTGCCCTCGCGTAGCACGAGCTTGGCGGGATCGGGCCGCGGCTCGATCTTGAGGACCTCGTTCAGGTAGTCGGCCGCGACCTCGCGGACCTGCAGCGCGACGTCCAGGGCCGCCTTGCGCGAGGCCTCGCCCGACAGGTAGGTCGTCGAGGAGGCGTAGGCGCCGACGTCGAACGGGGTGAGGTCGGTGTCCGCGGAGTGGACCACGATGTCCGTCTCCGGGATGCCCAGCACCTCGGCGGCGATCTGCGCCAGCATCGTGTCTGCGCCGGTGCCCAGGTCGGCGGCGCCGGCGGTGAGGATGAACGAGCCGTCGTCGTTGATCTTCAGGCTGACCGAGGCCATGTCGATCTCGGGGATCGACGAGCCCTGCATCAGCGTGCACATGCCCAGGCCGCGCTTCTTGGGGCCGTCGCCGGGCTTGCCGCGCTTCTCGGCCCAGCCGATGGCCTTGGCGCCCAGCTCGATGCACTGCGGCAGGCCGCAGGAGCCGATCTTCTGCTCCACGCCCGGCTTGCCCTCGCCCAGCGCCGCGAACACCGGCGAGCCCTCGCCGGCGTTGATGTGGTTGCGCTTGCGCAGCTCCACCGGGTCGATCTTCAGCTTCTCGGCCACCTCGTCCAGGAAGCATTCCATGGCGAAGGCGGCCTGCGTCGCGCCGTAGCCGCGGTAGGCGCCGGCCACCGGCAGGTTGGTGTAGACGGCCCTGGCGTCGAAGGCCACGGTCTTCATGCGGTACAGCGGCAGGACCTTGCTGCCGCAGTTGCACATGACGGTCAGCGCGTGGCTGCCGTAGGCGCCGGTGTTGCTGAGCACCTCCATGCGCACGCCGTTGACGGTGCCGTCGGCGTTGAAGCCGCCCTCCAGCGTGGTCCTGATGGGGTGGCGGGTGCGGGAGAGGAACTCCTCCTGCCGCGTCAGGCGCAGGAGCACCTTCCGGCGGGTCTTGAGGACCATCGCCGCCACGCACTGCTCGAGCATGACCTCCTGCTTGGACCCGAAGCCGCCGCCGATGCGGGGCTTGATGACGCGGATGCGCCGGACCGGGATGCCCAGCGCCTGCGCGGTGATGCGGCGGGCGTGGAAGGGGACCTGGGTGGAGGAGACCAGCACCACGCGGTCCTTGGCGTCCAGGTAGCCCAGGCAGGCGTGCGTCTCGAGGGGGCAGTGCTGGCCGCGGTGCGTGCGCCAGGTGCCGCGGTGGGCCAGGTGCGAGGTGGCCAGCACCTTCGGCATATCGCCCGCGCCCATGCTGGCCGCCGACGCCAGGTTCCTCTGGGGATCGTAGGGAACCGGGATGGGCATGTGCGCTTCCGGCTCGTCGTGGATCACCGGCGCGCCGGGGTCCATCGCCTGGTCCATGTCCAGGACGGCGGGCAGGACCTCCCACTCGATCTCCAGGGCCTTGCCGGCCTCCTCGGCGATCTCGCGGGTGTCGGCGACGACGAAGGCCACCTTGTCGCCCACGAAGCGGACCTTGTGGTCGAGCACGAACGAGTCGTACGGCGAGGGCTCGACGTAGCCCTGGCCCGCGGTGGTGTGCGGGATGCGGGGCAGGTCCTGCCAGGTGATGACGGCGTGCACGCCCTGGATCGCCCTCGCCTTCGAGGCGTCGATCTTCTTGATGCGGGCGTGGGCGTGGGGGCTGGGGACGATGTAGCCGCAGAGGGTGTCGGGGGTGTGGAAGTCGGCGACGTACGGCTCCAGCCCGCAGGCCAGGCCCATCGCGTCGGCCTTCGGCACCGAGTGGCCGACGACCCTGAAGTCCTTGGGCGGGGAGGTCACGTGGCTCCTCCCTCACCCCGGCCCGCTCCCAGCGGGAGAGGGAGGGCCAGGGCCTTGGCGGCGTCCTTCACGGCCTCGGTGATCTTCACGTAGCCGGTGCAGCGGCAGAGGTTGCCGCTGAGGGCGTCGGCGATCTGCTCGTCGCTGGGGTTGGGGTTCTCGTCCAGCAGCGCCTTGGAGGCCAGCAGCATGCCCGGCGTGCAGTAGCCGCACTGCACCGCGCCGGCCTCGACGAAGGCCTTCTGCAGCGCGTGCGGCTTCTCCGGGGTGCCCAGCGCTTCGACCGTGGTGATCTCATGGCCGGCGGCCTTGGGGGCCGGGGTGATGCAGGACAGGATGGCCCGCCCGTCGAGCAGCACGGTGCAGGCGCCGCAGAGGCCCTCGCGGTCGCAGCCCTGCCTGACGCTCTGGAAGCCGTTGGCGCGCAGCACCTCGAAGAGGGTGGCGTCCGGCTCGCACTCGAGGGTGCGCTCCAACCCGTTGATCTTGGTCTGGAATTTCATGAAGGCCTTCCTAGGCCTCGCGCATCGCCCAGGTGAACGCGGACTGCAGGGCGCGCTTGCAGAGCACGCCCGCCAGCTCGCGGCGGTAGTCGGCGGAGGCGTGGAGGTTCGGCGCCACCTTCACCACCTCGGAGAGCTTCCGGCCCACGGCCTCGAACAGCGCGAGATCCAGGCCCTTGCCCTCGACCATCTGCTCCGCTTCCGCCACGCGGAACGGCCGCGGCTGCAGCGCGCCCACCACCACATGGACGTCCTTGGCCACCTCGCCCTCGCGCCGCAGGGTCACGCACAGGGTGGCGAAGGAGTAGTCGTTCTTGGTGCGGGTGAAGCGCTCGTAGCCGAACCCGCAGATCGCCTGCCGGGTGGGCACCACCACCTTGGTGATGAGCCCGGCGTCCCAGGCCTTCTTGCCCGGCGCGAAGCACTCGCCCAGCTCCACCCTCTGGCTGGGCTCTCCGGCGCGGCTGACCTCGACTTGCGCGTCGAGGGCCAGCAGGACCACCGGCATGTCCGCCCAGAAGGCGACCTGGGCGATGTTGCCGCCGAGGGTGATGACGTTGCGCAGCGGCCGCGTGCCCGGGACGCGGGCGGCGCGGCGCAAGAGCGCTCCCTCCATCCCCGGCAGGCTCTCGGCCTCGGCGATCGTCGCCAGGGTGCAGGTGGCGCCGAGGACGATGCCGCCCTTCTCGATCGCGATGGAGGACAGCCCCAGGTCGGCCAGGTCGACGAGCTCACCTTCGACCCGGGACTTGCCGGCGTAGAGCGAGGTCGCGCCGCCCACCGGACGGGCGCCCCGGGCGATGAGCCCGAGCGCCTCGTCCAGCGTCTTCGGCTGGCGATAAGCCGTGATCATTCAGCGGTTGCCGATGGGGTTCTTGAGGAAGTCGATCTTCGTGCGCGCGGCCGCGCGGCTGGCCATGCCCGCCGCCAGCTCGTTCGACTTGTGGAAGAGCTGCTTCTCGTCGACGTTGACGAGCTTCTCGTCCTTGACGACGACCTTCCCGTTGACCAACACCGTGTGAGCGCGGCGGATGCCGGTGGTGAAGCACAGCGCCGCGACCGGGTCGTGCATCGCCCCGGCGAGCCCCAGGTCGTCGAGGCGGAAGAGGACGATGTCCGCGGCCATGTTCGGCGCCAGCTGGCCGATGTCGTCGCGGCCGAGCACCTTGGCGCCGCCGCGGGTGGCGATGCGCAGGGCCTTGCGGGCGGGCATGGCGGTGACGCCGGTGCCCACGCGGTGGACCATGGTGCACATCTGCAGCTCGCGGATCATGTCCGAGGCGTCGTTGCTGGCGCTGCCGTCGACGGCCAGGCCGACGGGCACGCCCAGCTCGACGGCGCGCGGGATGGGCGCGATGCCCGAGCCCAGGCGCAGGTTGGAGGTCGGGCAGTGCGCGATGCCAGTGCCCGTCTTGGCCATCAGCTTGAGCTCTTCGTCGTTGAGGTAGACGCCGTGGGCGAACCAGACGTCCGGGCCGATCCAGCCGCACTTCTCCATGTAGGCGAGCGGCCGGGCGCCGACCATCTTGAGGCAGAAGTCGTCCTCGTCCTTGGTCTCGGCCAGGTGCGTGTGCAGGCGGACCTTGTGCTGGCGCGCCAGCCGGGCCGACTCGACCAGCAGGTCGTCGGTGACCGAGAAGGGCGAGCAGGGCGCGAGCGCCAGCCGGCACATGGAGAAGCGCTTGGCGTCGTGGAACAGGTGGATGACGCGCTCGCTGTCCTTGAGGATCTCCTCCGGCTCCTGCACCACGTCGTCCGGAGGCAGGCCGCCCTTGGACTTGCCGCGCGACATCGAGCCGCGGCTGGGGTGGAAGCGCACGCCCAGCTGCTTGGCGGACTCGATGGTCTCGTCCAGCAGCTTGGCCGTCTCGCGCTTGGGGAAGACGTAGAAGTGGTCGGCGACGGTGGTGCAGCCGGTGAGCAAGAGCTCGCCGATGCCGAGCAGGGCGCTGGTGCGCACGTCCTCGGCGGTCAGCTCGCGCCAGATCTCGTACAGGCCCACCAGCCAATCGAAGAGCTTGGCGTCCTGCACGTAGGGCAGGTTCTTCTGGAAGACCTGGTACAGGTGGTGGTGGGTGTTGACCATCCCGGGGATGGCCATCCCGCCGTGCGCGTCGATCGTCTCGGTGATCTTCGCGTCCTTGGGCGGCTCGCCGGTGCCCAGCGAGACGATGGCGGGGCCGTCCACCAGGATCCACGCGTCGCGCAGTTCGCGCTCGGCGTCGTCCATGGTGACCAGCCAGCCGATGTTCTTGATCAGGGTCGACATGATTTGCCTCGGACAGCTCGCCCCGGGGTCAATGAGGCGAGGCGCAGAATCGTAGTGGAGGCCGCGGGAGGGATCTAGTTCGAAAACCTCCCCCCGGCCCCCTCCTGCGGAGCAGGAGGGGAAGGGGGAGGCCCTTCGTCGATCCGGTAGGAGCTCTTGGCACCGCCTTGCCCGCGGCGAGCTCGCGCAGATCCCCAGCAGCGGGTGTGCGGCGCCGCTAGCTCCGCGGGGGAGCGGATCGAGCAGAGCCGGGCTCCCCCTCCAGCTCCGCTGGAGGGGGTCGGGGGGAGGTTTTCGGCGGCCACGGGATCAGCGCCGAGGTCCGCTTCATGTGCTCGGCGTATCCGGGCCGGCGCTCGAGCGAGCGCTTGTCCAGCATCGGCACGCTGGCGAAGACGAAGAGCGCGGTCATGGCGCCAGGCCCGATGAACGTCCACAGCGCCTGGCTGGGGTCCGCCGCCACGCCGAAGAGCCACAGCCCCCACCAGAAGGTGATCTCGCCGAAGTAATTGGGGTGGCGCGAGTACCGCCACAAGCCCTTGTCCATGATTTCACCGGGCTTTTTGGTCTTCGACCAGGCGTGGAGCTGGAGGTCGGAGATCATCTCCACGAGCGTCGCGCCCAGGGTCACGGCCGCGGCCACGAGGTCGATCCAGTTGAAGCCGGCCTTGGGCACGACCAGCGCCGGGTACAGCCCGAAGCAGCCCATGAAGACCATGCAGGTGGGCAGCATGTGGACTGCGCCGAAGCTGGCCGGCCACTTGAGCTTCCCGGCCTTCTTCGCGATGTCGACGTAGCGCCAGTCCTCGTGCGTCAGGCCTTCCCAGCCGCTGACCCAGTTGGCCGTCAGCCGCAGGCCCCAGAACGAGACCAGCGCCGCGACCAGGATCGCCCGGCCGCTCCAGCCGAGCTCCGAGCGCATGACCAGGTACGGGACGATCGCCAGCGGCGCGACGCTCCAGTACGGGTCGTAGAAGCTCGAGTTCTTGAAGGCGACGCTGAAGGCGAAGACCACGATCGTGGCGGCCACGTCCGCCGCACCGAGGGTCCAGAGCGGATGCATCCCCGGCAGCGCCTGGGCGACCACCGAGGCGATGCCCAGGGCGAAGAGGTAGGCGCCTGCGACGTAGGCGAGCGCGCGGCCCAGGCCAGTCGAGGAGGAGGAGGTGGTGGTAGGGATCGCGTTGGCGGAGTCGGTCATGGAGGGCCTCGAAAGAGGCCCCACCTCTACCGTCCCTGCCGTCGGAACGGAACCAGGAATGCGCGTCAGCCGCGACCGAGAAGCGCCCCGACATCGACCTGGATGTCTGGGAAGGCCTTGGGGCTCAGCTTGCCCTGCTCGACGGTCGCGAGCGACTTGTAGCGCCCGCGCTCGGGGTCGGTGCGCACCTCGACGACCTTCTCCACCAGATCGATGACCCAGTACTCGGGGATTCCGGCCGCGGCGTAGAGGCCCGTCTTGAGCCCCCGGTCCTTCTGCCTCGACGAATCGGCGACCTCGATCACGAGCAGGGCTGACTTGGGGTGCTCGCGCAACCCGGGAGGCACAATGGCGAGGTCAGGCTCCGGTTCCGAGTCCTCGGTGGCAGCCAGCGGCATCTGCAAGCGCACGTCGGCTCGATCGCCGAGGGCAGAGACGAAGAGCTTGTTGAGCTGCACCAGAAGATAGGCGTGCTGACCACCTTGAGGCGTCCTCTGGACGAGCGCTCCGTAGAGGAGTTCGACCCGCTCGCTCGCGAACAGCCCCAGGTCGACCATGCGGTCGTATTCCACGCGCTTGAGCGGGCGCACCTTCTCGGGGGCGATGAGAGCGGGATCGAGCATGACGACCCGAATCTTAGCATCGGCCTGCGACGCCGCCCGTCACCCGAGGAAGCGCTCCATCCACTTCACCACGCGCGGCCAGAGGTCGTTCCAGTCGCCCTCGTGCATCATGTGCTCCGACTCCGGGTACTCGCGGTAGTCGAGCCGGTCCGGGGTCTCGCGGTACAGCGGGCGCAGCTCCTCGACGAACCGGCGCGAGGCGGTCGGCGGCACGCTGCGGTCTCGCCCGGCGTTGAGCGCCAGGAGCGCCCGCGGGGCGAAGTCCTGGGGCGCGAGGTTGGGGCTCTTGGGCATGAGCGGGTCGTCCGGCCAGGCGCCGATGCGCCAGTCGGGCGAGCCGAGCACCGGGACGATGGCCTGCAGCCGCGGCTCGCGCGAGGCCGCGGCGTAGGCGATGTAGCCGCCCATGGAGATGCCGGTGATGCCGAAGCGGCCGGCGCGCGTGCCCAGCAGCGCCTCGAGCGCGTTGACGATGGCCGGCAGCTCGTTGGCCGAGCGGTCCACCATGTCCAGCATGTGGTGGAAGGCCTGGTTCGAGCTGACCTGCGACTCGAAGTTCGGGAAGCGCCGCTCGCCGTGGCCGACCGCGTCCACCGCCACCGCCAGCAGGCCCGCGTCGGAGAGCGACTGGCACTCCTTGCGCTGGACTTCCTTGCTGGCGGCGAGCCCGTGGTAGACGAGCACGGTCCCGCGGAAACGCGCCCCGCCGCGCCGGAAGTGCAGCAGCGCCGGTGCGAACCCTTCGGGAGTGGGGATCTGGATCTTCAGTTCCATCGTCGTCTTCTTCTCTTCGATCGTGGACCCCGCAGGCACCTTTTGACGACCGCGAGCGCCTCCGTCAAGGCGAACGTTCGGCCGCGGCCGCCAGCCTCGCGAGCTTGCGCGAAGCGGTCTCCCGCGCCAAGCGCACCTCCGGGAGGCCGGCACTACGGGCACGCAGCTCCGGGGACGCCGCGAGGCCGACCTCCTTCCCGAGGATCCGGAAGGTTCCGACCGGGTCGCGGCTCCGGAGCCGGTCGACGTAGCACACGAGCGCTTCGAGCTCCTCCTTCTCCGCCTCCAGGTCCGCGGCGAGCGCGAGGAGCGTCGCCGCCGTCGCGGCCCTCTCCGGCGGATACCGCTGCGCCTCGTAGATCCTCAGCGCGTACTCCGCGGCCTCGCGCGTGCGACCGAGGCCGCGGTGGATGCGCGACTTGAACCCGAGCAGGGTGACGTCGTCGGGGTGCCGCTGCTCTTCGTACGACCAGGTCTCTTCCTGGCTGCCCAGCCGCATCACGTGCTGCACGGTCACGCTCGAGAACGCCATCGCGGCCGCCGCGGCGAAGGGCAGGAGCGCCCACCGGCCCCCGGCCGGCACCGCCCACGCGCCGCGGGCGACCAGCGCGAAGAGCCCGAGGTGCGCCAGGTACAGGTTCCGCTCGGCGACGAGGTGGGTGACGCTGGTGGGAACCAGATTCAGGACCGGCAGCAGCAAGAGCGCGAACCAGGAGAGGTCCGCGGTCCACGTCCGGGCACCCGCCTTTCGCCAGGCCACCACCGCCCCGGCGACCAGCGCCGCGCCGAAGGCCAGTCCCAGCGCCACCGTCCAGGGCTCGTAGTCGAAGTGGCCGTTCTCGTTGCGGATTCTGCCCGCGACCAGGAGCGATGGGCTCCAGGGCCAGACCGTCTTGGCGAGGTACAGCCCCAGCGAGGACGGGATTCGCAGCAGGTCCGCCCATCCCTCGGCGAGCAGCGACGGAGCCGTGGGAAGGATGGCGGCTCGAAAGGCGATGGCCGCCGAGACGGGCAGGAGCGTGGCCAGCCGCGCCTTGAGCTCGCCGCGCCTCAGCAGCACGCCGTCGAGCAGCAGCAGCGCCGGCGCGACGACCGCCACCTCCTTCGAGAACAGCGCCAGCACGAACGCTGCCGAGGTCGCCGCCAGGCGCCGCGACCCGCGCAGCTCGTCGAAGGCCTTCATCCCCAGCAGCAGGAAGAGCGCCGCGAACAGGTCGGTCGACGCGCTCACCCAGGTCACGCTCTCGGCGCGAGCGGGGAAGAGCGCGAACAGCCCCGCCGCCGCCCAGGCGACGACCTCCGAACCGGGGCCCAGCCGCCTGCGCAACAACCCCGCGAAGAGCGCCACGCAGGCCAGGTGCAGCAGGACGTCGGCGAGGTGGAACGGCCACGGCAGGCCCCCGCCCGCCTGCCAGAGGAGCGCGTTGGCGAGCGTCACCACCGGCCGGTAGTAGAGGTTGATCCGCGACTCGACCTCGGTCCCGCCCACGCTCCAGAAGCTCGAAACGAGTGCCCTCGGAAGCCGGGCCAGTTCGTGAACATCGAGGTTGCCGACGATCGCCGCGTGGTCGTCCCAGAGGAACTCGCCAGGAACGGCGGGCAGATAGGCGAAGGCCACCGCCGCGAGCACGAGGGCGGCCACTTTCCGCGACGCGGCGGGCGAGGCTGATTCCAGCGGGCTCAAGTCGACCAGACGCTGCCAGAAAAGGCCGCGCGGGTACAACCGCGCTCGTCGGCGCCGCCCTCGCAAGCGCCCCTCTTGGAACGCCTACTGTCCTTGACGGACAAGGTTTCGGGACGGACACTGCCGCGTCGTCTTTTCGACCATGGAGATACGTCGCAAATGGCAAACAACGATCAGAAGCTTCTGGGCAATGGGTGGGTGGTGACGCTGGGTGAGGACAACCGGGTCATCGAGAAGGGCGCCGTCCTCATCGAGGGCACGACCGTCAAGGAGATCGGCACGACCGACGACCTGAAGGCGCGCTACCCGGAGGCCAAGTTCATCGACGCCGGCGGCAAGACCATCCTGCCGGGCTTCATCTGCGCCCACCACCACCTGTACTCGACCTTCGCCTGCGGCCTGGCCCCCAAGCCCAGCGCCAACTTCGTCGAGATCCTGCAGAACCTGTGGTGGAAGCTGGACCGCGCGCTGACCCTCGAGGACGTCGAGCTGTCCGCGCTCATCCCCATCGCCCGCGCCATCCGCGCCGGCACCACCACCCTGCTCGACCACCACGCCTCCCCGAGCTGCATCGAGGGCAGCCTCGACAAGATCGGCGACGTGGTGAAGAAGACCGGCATCCGCGCCTCGCTCTGCTACGAGATCACCGACCGCAACGGCCAGGAAGGCACCGACGCCGGGCTCAAGGAGAGCCGCGAGTGGCTCAAGCGCGCCAAGCGCGACAAGTCCGGCCGCTTCCACGGCCTGGTCGGCCTGCACGCCGGCATGACCATCAGCGAGAAGACGCTCGAGCGCTGCGTGACCCTGGCCAAGGAGTTCGAGACCGGCCTGCACGTGCACGTCGCCGAGGACAAGTCCGACGAGGACGACAGCGTCGCCAAGTACGGCAAGCGCGTCATCAAGCGCCTCTTCGACGCGCAGGGCCTGGGCCCCAAGACCATGGCCGTGCACTGCATCCACGTCGACGACGACGAGATCGCGCTCCTGCGCGAGAGCAACACCATCGTCGTCCACAACCCGCAGTCGAACATGAACAACGCCGTCGGCGCCGCCCGCATCATCGACATGATCGGCAAGGGCATCCGCGTCGGCCTGGGCACGGACGGCATGACCAGCGACATGCGCGAGGAGGTCCGCTGCGGCCTCTGGCTGCGCCACCACGAGGCCAAGGACCCGCGGGTCGGCTTCATGGAGATGGCGCTGGCGCTGACCAAGACCAACGCCGAGATCGCCTCCGGCTTCTTCGGCAAGCCGCTGGGCCGCATCGCCGTGGGCGCGCCCGCGGACCTCATCGTCAGCGACCACATCCCCTTCACGCCGCTGACCCCGGACAACGTGCTGGGGCACATCATTTTCGGGATCGCCGCCGAGCCCATCAACACCACCATCGTCGACGGCAAGGTCCTGATGCACGACAAGAAGCTCAAGACCATCCAGTGGGAGGAGATCAGCGAGCGCGCCGCGAAGCTCTCGCCCGAGACCTGGAAGCGTTTCGCGGCCCTCTAGTAGCTCTTCCGCTTCTCACCGTCCCCTCGGCGGAAATCGTCGAGGGGACTTCTTTGGATATCGAATCGAGGAACGTATGACCCTCCCCACCCTGCTCAACGACGCCCAGCTCAAGAGCGAGATCGCCCGCTGCGAGTCCTGCGAGGAGAAGGGCTGCAAGGACGGCTGCCCGGCGAACTGCTCGCCCGCCGACTTCATCATGTCGGCCAAGCTGTTCCAGCCCCAGGACTTCCAGCGCGCCGCCGCGGAGATCATGTCCGCCAACCCGGTGGGCGGCATCTGCGGCGCGGTCTGCCCGGACCGCTTCTGCCAGGCCAAGTGCGTGCACAAGAAGTTCGACCGCCCCGTCGAGATCCCCGCGGTCCAGGCGACGATCATCGCCAAGGCCAAGGCCCTGGGGGTGATGCCCAAGCTCGCGGCCGCGCCCAAGAACGGCAAGAAGGTCGCCGTGGTCGGCGCCGGCCCCGCGGGCGTCGCCGCGGCGCTCTACCTGGCGCAGAAGGGCTACGAGGTCACCGTCCTCGAGAAGGGCGAACAGACCGGCGGCGCCTGCAACCTCATCCCCAAGCACCGCCTCGACCCCGAGATCCTCGAGAGCGACTTCGCCTGGGCGCTCAAGAACGCCAACATCGCGCTCAAGACCGGGATGAACGTCGAGGACCCCGCGGCGCTGCTCAAGCAGGGCTTCGAGGCGGTGGTCGTCGCCATCGGCCTGTGGTCGCCCTACACGCTGGGCATCCCCGGCGAGGACAAGGCCGTCGCCGGCCTCGAATACCTCAAGAATCCCGGCAAGTTCCCGATGAAGGGCAAGGTCGCCGTCGTCGGCGGCGGCGCCACCGCGGTCGACTGCGCGGTGACCGCCAAGCGCGCCGGGGCCGACCAGGTGGAGATGTTCGCGCTGGAGAAGCTCTCCGAGATGCCGCTGACCTCCAAGGAGCTGCACGAGGTCATGGAGCACGGCGTCCAGGTCACCGGCCGCACCAAGCTGACCGCCATCGAGGCCAACGGCTCCATCAAGACCGCCAAGGTCAGCCTGCCCGACGGCGCCAAGTTCGAGCTCAAGGCGATCAAGGACGTCGCCGGCAGCGAGCAGGTGCGCACCGACGTGCAGCACGTGATCGTCGCCATCGGCGCGCGCGCCAGCCAGAAGAAGGTCGACCACAAGGCCGTCTTCTACGCCGGCGACTGCGAGACCGGCCCCTCCACCGTCGTCGAGGCCTCGGCGATGGGCAAGAACGCCGCCGCCAAGGTCGACGTGCTGCTCGCCAAGGCCGCGGCGCCCAAGCTGGACAAGGACCGCCCCCGCAAGAGCTTCGCCGTCGTCCCCGGCTACCGGAAGCTCCCCGTCTCGCTGGAGACCGACTTCTTCGGCCGCAAGCTCATCTCCCCCGTCCTGCTCTCCGCGGCGCCGCCCTCGGACGGCTACGAGCCGATGAAGAAGGCGTACCAGGCCGGCTGGGCGGGCGGCATCATGAAGACCAGCTTCGACAACGTGCCGATCCACATCCCGGCCGACTACTTCATCGCCTTCGACCAGCAGACCTGGGGCAACTGCGACAACGTCTCGGGCCACCCGCTCGACCGCGTCTGCCGCGAGATCGGCCAGCTGATCAAGGAGTACCCCGACCGCCTCACCGCGGCCTCCACCGGCGGCCCGGTCACCGGCAAGGACGAGCACGACAAGAAGGGCTGGCAGAGCAACACCAAGAAGCTCGAGGCCTCCGGCGTCATGGCCATCGAGTACTCGCTGTCCTGCCCGCAGGGCGGCGACGGCACCGAGGGCGACATCGTCAGCCAGAACGCCAAGCTGACCGCGAAGATCATCGACTGGGTCCTCGAGGCCGGCCAGGCGGACGTCCCCAAGCTCTTCAAGCTCACCGCCGCGGTCACCTCCATCGCCGTCATCATCAAGGCGATCAAGGAG
The DNA here is from genome assembly GCA_036504155.1 of Myxococcales bacterium. Classification (GTDB taxonomy): domain Bacteria; phylum Myxococcota; class Myxococcia; order Myxococcales; family UBA5297; genus JACRCT01. The sequence goes on along the minus strand of DASXVQ010000105.1, from coordinate 43,235 downwards.
GTCTTCGCCAAGCACCCGGGCAAGAAGGCCGGCGTCACGCTGGCCAACACCTTCCCGACGCTCGGCTTCCGCGACTGGAACAAGCGCGGCAAGTGGGACGAGGCGATCGTCTTCGGCATGAGCGGCGGCGGGGTCATCCCCATCAGCTACCTGACGCTGGCCTCGGTCGGGAACCTGGGCGTGTTCGTCTCCGGCAACGGCGGCGCCATGGACTACAAGCAGGTCGCCGACTTCCTGGCCCTGGGCTGCGGCAACGTGCAGATGTGCACCGCGCCGATGAAGTACGGCTACGGCTACGTGAGCGAGCTGCACGAGGGCCTGTCGCACCTGATGGCCGCCCGCGGCTTCAAGAGCGTCAAGGAGCTCATCGGCTGCGCGCTGCCCAGCCCGGTCACCGGCTTCATGGAGCTGACCCCCAAGAAGCGCATCTCCAGCGTGGTCGAGGAGCTGTGCATGAGCTGCGGCAACTGCAGCCGCTGCTCCTACGGCGCCATCACCCTCGACGCGAACCGGCACCCCACCTTCAACGCCGAGATGTGCGTGGGCTGCTCCATCTGCACCCAGAAGTGCTTCTCCGGCGCGCTGCGCATGCGCGAGCGCACCGCCCAGGAGCTGGCGATGCTCAAGGAGTCGTGAGCCCGCCGCTAGCCGATCGTCGGTAGATGCCTTCGAGGCCCCGTCCGCGCTCCGCGGGCGGGGCCTTGAATTTGGGTCCCCCGTGTGGGTGAATCCTCGCAATCACCGGAGAGTCGCCATGCCCGATTGCGAATGCCTTCAGCGCTGCCCGTTCTTCAACGACAAGATGCCGAACATGCCGACCATCGCGAACCTGTACAAGCAGCGCTTGTGCAGGGGCGAGTTCGCCGGCTGCGCGCGCTACATGATCTTCAAGGGCAAGGGCCGCGAGTTCGTCCCCGGCGACCTGTTCCCCGACAACGTCGCGCGCGCCAAGGCCATCCTCGAGGCCAAGTAGCCGCGTTCGGAAATTCGCCCCCGGGTGGCCGGGCGGTATGATCCGGGCCAGGAGCGCCATGCCCCTGGCCCGCACCGCACGCCGCTTGAAACGCCGTCTCCTGGACCTGCGCACCCTGCTCGATCTGCAGTCGCGCAACCAGGTGGAGCGGCGCTCGGACTTCGCGTCCTGCGCGCGGCCCGTGCTGCTCATCCACGGGTTCTGGGGCACCCGCCGTGCGCTGCGCGTCCTCGAGACCCGGCTGCGCAACGACGGCTTCTGCGTCTTCTCCATCAACCTCGGCGGCCTGCTCGACGTCTTCAACACCCGCGGCATCGACGAGAGCGCCGAGCTGGTGCGCGAGAAGGTCGAGCGGCTCTACCTGCGCCACCCGGACATGGGAGCGCTCTCCATCGTCGGCCACAGCAAGGGCGGGCTCATCGGCCGCTACTACGTGAAGCGGCTCGGCGGCGACCGGCGCGTGAGCACCCTCATCACCCTGGGCACCGCGCACCACGGCAGCCCGGTCGCCTACGCCGGGGTGATGGCCCTGGGCCTCCTGTCCAAGAGCGTGTGGCAGATGACGCCCATGAGCCCGTTCATCCGCCGGCTGAAGCTGGGCGCCTTCCCCGCCTCGGTGCGCTTCGTCTCGGTGTACTCCAAGGCGGACAAGGCCTCGCCCTTCCCCACCTGCATCCTCGAGGCGAACCAGCCCAACCTCTTCAACGTCGAGGTGCCTGGAATCGCCCACCGCGACTTCCTGTTGCGTCGCAGCGTCTACGACGTCGTCCGCCGCGAGCTGGCGCGCGGCTACGGCGAGGAGCCGACGGCGGAGGAGAAGCAGAATCAGGCCGCCGAGCCGGGCAAGCCGCACCTCGTCTCCTTCGACTAGTCGATGGTCGATGGTCGATAGTTGATAGTCGACGGTGGGCCGCGGAATCCCCGGGGCCAGGAGAAGCCGACGATGGGTCGCTGGGACTATCTCTACGAGTAGTCGATGGTCGATGGTCGATAGTTGATAGTCGACGGGGAGCCGCGGAATCCCCGGGGCCAGGAGAGGCCGACGATGGGTCGCTGGGACTATCTCTACGAGCTCAAGCCGGTGCCCGCCTCGGAGGCGTTCGTCGAGGAGGCGGCCAAGCTCATCGCCAAGGACCTGGAGAGCTGGCCGCTGCCCGTCGAGGAGTGGTCCACGCCGAAGGATGCCGCCCGCTTCGGCCCGCTGCTCGCCCCGGGCGCCCCGCCGCCGGACGCCGCCACCTTCGCCGCTGCCTTCCGGCTGGCGCGCCTGGAGCTGATGCGCGAGTTCGAGCAGATCGACGACTACATGCGCAACGAGCGCTGGCGCGACTTCACCCCTCCCGGACGCGGAGTGGAGCTGCTGCTCTTCCTCACCTCCTACCTGACCGAGCAGATGCTCTCCATCAACGAGGCCACCGAGGGCCGCATCAAGCGCCCGATGCTGGTCGATCTGCTGACGCGCACCGAGCGGCACCTGAAGGCCCGGGCGCTCATCGTCCCGGCCTTCTGAATTGGCCCCCCGACGCGCCCCGAGGGGGTCCCGGCGCCCTCGGGCGTCGGGCGACCCCGCCGCTTGCAGCCCTGCAAGGCCACTGGCGACAAGTTTGAAAACCTGGCGTCAGGATCCGGGTTCTTGGCAGCGGACGACAGGCCGTCGCATCCCGGCAAACGCGCATCCCGCTGAATTCATTGAGGTGCATTCAAAGGCCGCACTCCGGTGTCCGATGGCATGAGTGCTGCTTGGAAGTCAGCGATTTTCGGGATCGTCGGCGAAGCAGGGGTGGGAGGAGCACATGCTGACCATGGAAAAGAGCCAGGATCGCGTCCCCTTCAGCGGCTCCATCGAGTACTTCTGCTGGGACCAGCGCAAGCTCGCCGAGGCCCAGGAGATCTCCTCCGAGGGCATGTTCCTGGGCTCGATGGTCACCCTGCGCGTCCGCCTGCCGGCCTCCAACCGCGGCTTCACCGTGCTCGGCCGGGTCACGCACGTGGTGCTCGGCTCCGAGACCCGGCACCGCGGAATCGGCATCCACTTCCTGGACATCTCCCCGAGCGACCGCGATGCCGTCTCGGCCTACGTCGCCTCCCGTCCGCGCCTGCTCGCGGCCTGATTCGCCAGGACTTCCGGGCCTTTCCATGAGGGGCCAGCCGACCGGCTGGCCCTTCGTGTTTCTGGCAGCCAAGCCGGCGGACACCACCTCAAGTTCGCGTTGACGCTCTTCGGGGCCCGCCCCTATGGTTGCCCGCGGGCGGGGACGCCCGGGGCTCCCAAACCAAGAGGAACACGATGAAATCCCTCGCATCCATCGTGCTGTGCGCCGGCAAGGGGACGCGCATGAAGAGCGCGCGCGCCAAGGTCCTCCACGAGGTCCTCGGCCACCCGCTGGGCACCTGGTCCATCCGCCGGGCCCTGGAGATCGGCGCCTCGCCGGTGGTCGCGGTGGTGGGACACCAGGCGGAGCAAGTGGAGAAGGCTTTCGCCAGCGATCTGGCGGGTTCGCCGGTGAAGTTCGCGCTCCAGCAGGAGCAGCTGGGCACCGCCCACGCCGTCCTGTGCGGCCGCGCCGGGCTGGGCAAGTTCTCCGGGGAGATCCTCATCCTCTACGGAGACACCCCGCTCATCCGCAAGCAGACGCTCGCCACCCTGGTGAAGGTCAAGCGCTCCAGCCGCTCGCCCGTGGCGCTGGTGACGATGGTGCCGCCCGACGCGCGCGGCTACGGCCGCATCGTGCGCCACGACGACGGGCAAATCCGCTGCATCGTCGAGGACAAGGACTGCACCCCCGAGCAGCGCTTCCTCACCGAGGTCAACGCCGGGCTGTACCTGGTCGACTCCGACTTCCTCTGGAAGGCCCTGCAGGGCGTGAGCAAGAGGAACGCCCAGCGCGAGTTCTACCTGACCGACCTGGTGGAGATGGCCTTCGTGGGCGGCCACCCGGCGGCCACGGTCTGCGTCCCCATCGAGGAGGTCGCCGGCGTCAACGACCGGGTCGAGCTCGCCCGCGCCTCCGCCGTCCTGCGCCGGCGGATCAACGAAGCGCACATGCGCAACGGCGTGACCCTCGAGGACCCGAAGAGCGCCTTCATCGAGGAGCAGGTCCGCATCGGCCAGGACACCCGCATCGGCCCGGGCTGCGTGCTGACCGGCGCGACCACGGTGGGCAGGGACGTGCGCATCGGGGTGGGCTGCGTCGTGCACAGCTCGACCATCGGCGACGGCACCCAGCTCAAGCCCTACAGCTCGCTGGACGAAGCCAAGGTCGGCAAGGAAGCGCTCATCGGCCCGTTCGCCCGCCTGCGCCCCGGCACCGACCTCGCCGACAAGGTCCACGTCGGCAACTTCGTGGAGACCAAGAAGGCGAAGATCGGCAAGGGCTCCAAGGCCAACCACCTGACCTACCTGGGCGATTGCGAGATCGGCATGGGGGTCAACGTCGGCGCCGGCACCATCACCTGCAACTACGACGGCGTGAACAAGCACCAGACCGTCATCGGCGACGGCGTCTTCGTCGGCAGCGACAGCCAGTTCGTGGCCCCGGTGACCGTCGGCAAGGGCGCCTACATCGGCTCGGGCAGCACCATCACCGACGACATCCCCCCGGATTCGCTGGCGATTGCCCGCTCGCGGCAGGTCACCAAGCCCGGGTACATGAAGAAGAAGAAGGCCGGCTAGCGATGGCGGTTGGGGGAGCCGGGACTTCAGGCCGCGCCTCCTCGGTTGCGGAAATGAAACCGCCGCCGCCCGGCACTAGCTTTCTGGCCGCTTGGCTGGGATTCGGGCGGTTGGCGCCGAAGGACGTGAAGACTGAATGCCGGCCCCCGACGAGCTCGGGGCGTCGGAATCGGACGAAGGTGACCTATGTGCGGAATCGTCGGCTACGTGGGCAAGCAGGACAGCGTCCCGATCATCATCAACGGCCTTCGCAAGCTGGAGTACCGCGGCTACGACTCGGCCGGCGCGGCGGTGGTCACCGGTGACAAGCTCCGGGTGCTGCGCTGCCGCGGCAAGCTCGCCAACCTCGAGTCGCTGGTCGGCAAGGAAGGCCTCTCCGGGACCCCGGGCATCGGCCACACCCGCTGGGCGACCCACGGCCGGCCCTCGGACGAGAACGCGCACCCCCACTTCCACAAGGGCGTCGCCGTCGTCCACAACGGCATCATCGAGAACCACCTCTCGCTCAAGGAGTCGCTGCGGGAGAAGGGCCACGTCTTCACCAGCGAGACCGACACCGAGATCTTCGCGCACCTCATCAGCGACGAGATCGAGCGCGGCAAGGACCTGCCCGAGGCCGTCCGCGGAGCGCTGCAGAAGGTCAAGGGCACCTACGCGCTGGCGGTGCTCTCGGAGAAGGAGCCGACCAAGCTCGTCGCGGTCAAGAACGCGAGCCCGCTGGTGCTGGGCCTGGGCAAGGGCGAGAACTTCATCGCCTCCGACGTGCCGGCGCTGCTCGAGCACACCCGCGACTTCATCTTCCTGGAGGAGGGCGACTTCGCCGTCATCACCGCCGACGCGGTGACGCTGACCGACTCGGTCGGCCGCCCGGTGAAGCGCACCCCCCGCCGCGTGGATTGGACGCCGATGATGGCCGAGAAGGGCGGCCACAAGCACTTCATGCACAAGGAGATTCACGAGCAGGCCCGCGCCATCGCCGACACCGTGCGCGCCCGGGCCTCGGTCGAGGAAGGCGACGTGTACCTCGACGGCGTGGACAGCGCGGTCCTCAAGCGGGTCAAGAAGGTCATCATCCTGGCCTGCGGCACCAGCTACCACGCCGGGCTCGTCGGCCGGCAGATGATCGAGACCTTCGCCCGCCTCCCGGTGGAGACCGACCTCGCCAGCGAGTTCCGCTACCGCGACGCGCTGGTCGACTCGGAGACGCTGGCCATCTCCATCAGCCAGTCCGGCGAGACCGCGGACACGCTGGCGGCGCTGCGCGAGGCCAAGGCGCGCGGCTGCCCGACCATCTCGGTGGTCAACGTGCTGGGCTCCGCCATCGCCCGCGAGTCCGACGCCTGCATCTACACCCACGCCGGCCCGGAGATCGGCGTCGCCTCCACCAAGGCCTTCACCACCCAGCTCGCGGCGCTCTACATGCTGGCCATCAAGCTGGCGCGAGCCCGCGGGATCATGAGCGCCGCCGACGCGCAGCAGCACCTGGCCAACCTGCGCGGCGTGCCCAAGCTCGTCGAGGAAGTGCTGCACTGCGAGGACACGGTGAAGAACCTCGCCCGCATCTGGCAGGGCGCCACCGACTGCCTCTTCCTCGGCCGCGGGCCGCAGTACCCCGTGGCGCTCGAGGGCGCGCTCAAGCTCAAGGAGATCAGCTACGTCCACGCCGAGGGCTACCCCGCCGGCGAGATGAAGCACGGCCCCATCGCGCTCATCGACCCCACCCTGCCGGTGGTCGTCATCGCCACCCGCGGGCCGGGCTACGAGAAGATGATCGGCAACATCGAGGAGGTCCGCGCGCGCGGCGGCAAGGTCATCGCCGTCTGCAACGAGGGCGACTCCGAGATCACCCGGCTGGCCGACCACGTGGTGCGCATCCCGGTCTGCGAGCCGCTGCTGGCGCCGATGCTCACCGCCATCCCGCTGCAGCTCTTCGCCTACCACGTGGCGGACCTGCGCGGCACCGACGTCGACCAGCCGCGCAACCTGGCCAAGAGCGTGACCGTCGAGTAGCCCGGCGGCGTCCTCCGATGCTCCGCCTGTTCATCGCGGTCACCCTGCCGGAAGAGGCGCTGGCCGCCTGCGGTCGGGAGACTCGCCGCGTCGAGGAGGCGCTCGGGCCGCTGGCCAAGGGCGTGCGCTTTCCGCGCGGCGAGGGGCTGCACTTCACCCTGAAGTTCCTGGGCCCGACCGACGAGGAGCTCGTCGCGCCGCTCAAGTCGGCGCTGGAGCAGGCCGCCGCGCAGGTCGCTCCGTTCTCGCTCGTCTTGAAGGGCCTGCAGGCCTTCCCCAACCCTCGGCGGCCGCGGGTGGTCTTCCTGGCGACGGCCGAGGGCGCGGGGCCCATGAAGAGCCTCGCCGCCGCGGTCGAGGAGCACGTCTCGCCGCTGGGCTTCCCCTCCGAGGAGCGCGCCTACACTCCCCACGTCACGCTGGCGCGGGTGAAGGACTTCAAGGCGGCGCAGAAGATCGGGACCCGCATCGCCGAGCTGCCCGCGGTGGAGGTCGCCCGCTTCGAGGTCCGCGACGTGGCGCTGATGCTCTCGGAGCTGAGCGCCGGGGGCAGCCGGTACACGGCGCTCGCCCGCCTGGCGCTCGGTCAGCGGGCCACGCAGTAGCGAGATCCCTCGACGCCTTCCAGGTCCAGCGAGGCCGGCACCAGCTGCACGCAGGCCCACCCCGCCCCGCAGTCCGCCGCGTCCAGGCAGGAGCGGCTGCAGAAGCTCTCGGACGACTGGCTGCGGCGCAGGCAGACCTGGTCGTCGCACTCGCTGGCGCCCAGATAGAGGTAGTCGAAGGCCGGGTCGCCGGCCTCGACCGCGGGTGGCATCTCGCAGGGAGCCCCGAGGTCGCTCGTCGCGCACGAGGCCAGGGCCAAGAAAACCGTCAGGGAAAGCCAGCGCATACCCGGTTGAGTGGCCGCGCGCCGCAGGGTCCGTCAGTCCTCGACGTCCACCTGGTCCAGCCTCCGGAGCACGTCCAGATTCTCCAGGAGTTCCAGGTCCTTGATGAGCTGCTCGTCCTCGCTCGCCGCCTTGGCGGCCCCGGCATCCGCGGCCCTGGGCTTGGCTGGCGACCCGGCATCCGGCGCCGCCGCCCCCAACAGGAGCGCCGCCAGGACTGCCGAAAGTGCGAGCCAGCCGCGCATGGATGGGCCCCTGCTTAGCCCGCTCGGCCTCGGCGAGGCAAGCCGGGGTCGGGCATCCGGATTCGAAACCAGGCGCCCTCCCGCTCGTCTTTGGGTCATGACGCAGCGCGCCAAAGCTGGTAACCATGTCGGCCCTGGGGAGACGGGAGAGGCGATGTCCTTCTCAATGAAGCGAGACATCTCGGCGCTGTCCGGCGCGGTGTTCGACGTCTGCGTCGTGGGCGGCGGAATCACCGGGGTCTGCGTCGCGCACGATGCCGCCTCGCGCGGCCTGAAGGTCGCCCTGCTCGAGCGCGGCGACTTCTCGGAGGGCACCTCCAGCGCCTCCACCAAGCTCGTCCACGGCGGCACGCGCTACCTCGAGCACGCGGAGTTCGGCCTGGTGCGCGAGGCGCTGCGCGAGCGGCGGCTGCTGCTCAAGCTCGCCCCGCACCTGACGCAGCCGCTGCCCTTCATGATCCCGCTGTACCGCAAGGGCCCGGTCGCGCCCACGCTCATCCGCACCGGGATGCTGATGTACGACATGCTGTCGTACGACAAGAACCGCGACGCGCTCTCCGACAAGCTCTTCCCCTGGCACCGCTACATCAGCCCCGAGGAGGCGGTCTCGCTCGAGCCCGAGCTGGAGGCCAAGGACCTGCTCGGCGCCTCGGTCTACACCGACGGCCAGATGCCCAACCCGATGCGCCTGGCGCTGGAGTTCGCCAAGACCGCGGCGGGCAACGGGGCGCAGCTGGCCAACTACGCGCGGGTCACCGGCCTGCAGATCGAGGGCAACAAGGTGGTCGGCGTCGAGGCGCTCGACCGGCTCACCGGCCAGAGCTTCCACGTCACCGCCGCGGTCACCGTCAACTGCGCCGGCATCTGGGCCACCGAGGTGATGAAGCTGCTGAACCTGCCGCTGCCGGTCCAGCTCAAGCCGTCCAAGGGCATCCACGTCGTCACCCGCCCCATCTCCAAGAGCCACGCGGTGGTCAGCGTCTCGCCCACCGGCCGGCGGGTGATGATCATCCCCTGGCGCGGCAAGAGCCTCATCGGCACCACCGACGACTTCTACGAAGGCGACATCGACCGCATCCGGGCGACGACGGCCGAGATCCAGATCCTGCTCGACGAGGTGAACGCCTTCGTCCCCTCCGCCCGGCTGACCATCGCCGACGTGGAGGCGAGCTACGCCGGGGCGCGGCCGCTGGTCTCCCGGCCCGGCAAGTCCGCCTCCGACCTGTCGCGCAAGTACCAGATCCTCGACCACGGCAAGGTGTCGGGGCGGCCGGGGCTGCTCTCGGTGCTGGGCGGCAAGTACACCACCAGCCGCGCCATGGCCGAGGACATCGTCGACCAGGTCTGCAAGAAGACCGGCAAGGGCGGCCCGTGCATGACCGAGCAGCTGCCCATCGGCGGCGGCGACATCGGCGTGGTGCAGGAGTACCTCGAGCGCCAGAAGCCGGCCGCCAAGGACCTCGTCGACGAGGCGTGCCTGGCCGAGCTGGTGCGCTCCTACGGCTCGGGCCACGTCGAGGTGCTCGACTACGTGCGCAAGGACCCGCGGCTGGGCCAGCGCATCGCCCCCGACCGGCCCTTCATCCTGGCCCAGGTGCGCCACGCCGCCGAGCACGAGATGGCGACCTCGGTCGCGGACGTGGCGCTGCGGCGCACCGACGCCGGCAACATGGGCGACAAGAACCTTGAGGTCGGCAAGGCCATCGCCGCCGAGCTGGCCCAGGTGCTGAACCTGAGCGCCGCGGACGTCGAGAAGCAGCTGGCGGCGTACAAGGACCAGCTCGCGATCGATCCCGCGCCGGCTCCGGCGCCAGCTGCGGCGACCCCCGCGGCGGCGCCGGCTACTGGCGGGGGCTGAAGCACCCCGCCTCCGATTGGAAACCGGGCTGAAGCCCGCTGGAGTCGTGCTAGCCCGGCTCCTTGGCCCACAGCCCGCCGGTCGATTCCAGCCAGTCGGCGATGCGGTCGGCCGCGCCGGGCACGTCGTCGTCGGTGACGTCCAGCTCCAGCCTGGGCAGCCGCGACTCCCGGGCCAGCCGCAGCATCAGCTCCTGCTCGGCCACGAACGGGCCGAGGTCGTCGTACTGGCGCGGGTTGCCCGAGACCTCCAGCCTGCGCCGGCGCGCCTGCTCGAAGCTGTCGGGCCGGCGCACGCAGACGACCAGCCGGAAGCCGAGCGCGTCGAGCCGCTCCTCCAGCCAGCCGAAGTCGTAGTCGCGGCCCCGGTTCGTCCGCTGGAAGGCGCGGGTGGACAGGTGGAAGCGGTCGACGATCCACGAGTAGTAGCGCTGCAGCTCGAAGAGGCGCGCCCAGGTCCGGTAGGTCTCCAGCGCCAGCGCCTCCTCCTGCGGCTCGAAGTTGATGAGCCCGCGGCCCCACGGGAAGTTGGTGAAGGCGCACCACTCCGCGCTCACCAGCGGCGAGTGGTAGCGGTACTTGCGCGGGCCGACCACGCGAGGGTGCTCGTTGAGCGCGAAGGCGATCTCCGTCTTCCACGTCATCCGCGTGCCTTCGAGGATGACCTTCGGGCAGAGCTTGCCGGCCATTGCGGGTCCTCCGGGTCGTGGGGCGCGCCATCATGGCGAGCCGGCGGAAGGTGGGGCAAGCTCCCGGGGCGCGAGACGATCGCCCCGCGGGGGCATCTCAACCGCCCTGCCACCCACAGCGAGGAGAGTGACGACGATGGCCAAGGATCTCGAGGGCAAGGTCTTCCTGGTGACGGGCGCGACCGAGGGCATCGGCAAGGCCGCGGCGCTGGAGTTCGCCCAGCGCGGCGCCGACCTGACCGTCGTCGGCCGCAACAGGGAGAAGACCGAGCGGGTGCTCTCCGAGCTCAGGGCCGCGGCGAGCGGCTCTCCGGTGGAGATGCTGCTGGGCGACATGTCGGTGATGGCCGAGGTCCGGCGCGTCGCCGGCGAGTTCAAGGCCAAGAAGGACAGGCTGGACGTGCTGGTGAACAACGCCGGCGCCATCTTTGCCAAGAAGCAGGTCTCCTCCGACGGGCTGGAGATGACCTTCGCCCTCAACCACCTCGGCTACTTCCTGCTCACCAACGAGCTGTTCGAGCTGCTCGAGAAGTCGCCGGGCTCGCGGGTGGTCTCGACCTCCAGCGGCGCGCACTTCATGGGCAAGCTCGACCTGACGGACGTCGCCCGCTGCGAGAAGGGCTACTCCACCTGGCGCGCCTACGGCGACTCCAAGCTCGCCAACGTGCTGTTCACCCGCGAGCTGGCGCGCCGCCTCGGCGAGGGCCATGCCGCCAACTGCATCCACCCGGGCTGGGTCCACACCGGCTTCGCCATGAACAACAAGGGGATCATGGCGAACATCGTGGGCGCCACGGCCTCGCTCTTCGCCCGCACGCCGAAGAAGGGCGCCGAGACCATCGTCTGGCTCGCGACCGCGCCCGACGCCTCAGGGGTGAACGGCCAGTACCTCCACGACCTGAAGGTCTACCCGACCTCCAAGCGCGCCCAGGACGACGCGCTGGCGAAGGACCTCTGGGCGCTCAGCGAGAAGCTGGTGGCGGCCCCCGGCTAGACAGCCTCGCCGATCCAGAGGTTCGCTCGTTCAGGTGGCCAGCCCGCTCGCGCCGGCGAGGTCGCGGAAGCTCACGAAGCGACCCGCCTGCTCGTCCCAGAGGTTGAACTTCAGGGCGGCGAGGCTCTGCCGAAAGGTCAGCGGCTTGGCGCGCAGCTCGGGCGTCGCGTCCAGGCACGCCTGCAGGTTGTAGTTGGGGATGCGCGGGCACAGGTGGTGGAGGTGGTGCAGTCCGATGTTCGCGGAGAGCCACTGCAGGACCTTCGGCAGCTTGTAGTAGGAGCTGCCTTCCAGCGCCGCGCGCATCGGGCTCCAGTCGGCGTTGCGCGCCCAGTAGGACGGCGAGAACTGGTGCTGCACGTAGAAGAGCCAGACGCCGAAGCCCCCGCCGACGACGAACACGGCGAGCTGGACGAGCAGGTAGGCCCTGACGCCGAAGACCAGGCAGGCGGCCACGACGAACGTCCCGATCGCCAGGTTGGTAGTCAGCACGCTCCAGATCCTGCGCCGGTCGGGCCGCGTGCCCGGCAGCCGGTGGATGAAGAGGAACAGGGTCAGCGGGCCCAGGCCGAACATGACCAGCGGAGAGCGGAAGGCCCGGTAGTTCAGGCGCTGCCAGCGCGAGCCGCGCCGGTACTCCTCCACGGTCAGGGTCCAGATGTCGCCGGTGTTCCGGCGGTCGAGATCGCCGGCGCTGGCGTGGTGCCCCAGGTGGAAGTGCCTCCAGTTGCCGTAGGGGGTGAAGACGAGCACCCCCAGCGAGCGCCCGATGATCCGGCAAAGCCTCGCGTCGCCGACGAAGGACCCGTGCACGCAGTCGTGGAACAGGCCGAAGGCTCGCACCAAGAACCCGGCCGCCGGCAACACCAGCAAGCCCCACAGCGGCGATCCGCGCCGGGCGAGCTCCAGCATCGAGCCCAGGAGCAACAGGTAGGGCACCACCGTATTGGCGAGCTGCCAAGCGGCTTTCCTGCCACTGGTCCTCTCGAACTGGCGAACGGCGGCGACCCACGCCGAGTCGGAGAGCGAGCGTCCTGTCATCGCTGGGAGATCCCGCTGAAGCTTGGCCACGAGGCGCCAGGCTGTCCCGGGTGGCCGCCCCTGCGGACTGCCGGGCGTGCCTTCGCTAACGCGAGCATCCGGAAGTTCGATCAGGGTTCAAGAAGGCCGGTTGGGACTGCCGGCGGCTAAAGCCGCGCCTGAGGTTTCGAGGTCCACCTTCGCGGACCAGGTGGCGACGGAGGTCATGGGCGAGGACAAGGGCGCCCGGGTGCAGGTCTTCGCACTTCTGAATCTCAAGTTTCCGACTTCGCGACCCGAGGCCACTGCAGCCCGCGAAGGCGGGCTTCGCAAGGTCAGGCGCGACTTCAGTCGCCGGCATTTACGGGCCGGCACATCCCGGAACGAACTGGGGGCACCTCGTACTAGCGCGAGGCGCGCCCGGGGGCGGCCCGCCCCGACCGGGTCACTCCGCGCCCTGGACGGTGCCGCTGAAGATCCCCACCAGCGTGCGCCCCGCGCCGAGGTCGCCGCCCTCGCCGAAGCGCAGCGAGAAGGTGCCCGCGCAGTCCTGGCCCGCCTCGCAGGGGTTGTTCAGGGTCAGGTCCCCCTGCGCCACCGGCGGCAGGCTGCGCACCGGCTCGCCGTCCACCGCGCGCGAGACCGCGGCGCGCGGATGGCCCGGCGCATACTCCGCCGCCAGGTTGATCGACCCGCCGTGGGTGGAGTCGACGCCCGCGGTGGCCACCGTGAGCCGCATCACCGTCTCGTTGCCGTAGGACTTGGTGTAGAGCACCTGGAAGGCGGTCCCCGAGCGCTTCAGGACGATGTCCGAGTACGACAGGTCGAAGGCCTCGGCGAGCGAGCCGGTCAGGCCGTTGGCGCCGCACCCCGGGATGCCCAGGAGCGCGGCCAGCAGCCACGAGGCGAGGAAGCTGCGGCGTCGCACGTGCCTTCTCCTAGCGCTGGATGGCCAGCTTGAGCGTCTGGTCCTTCGTGTCCTTGTACGCGATGACCGCCCGGTTCTTCCAGTAGGCGAGCTTCATGAAGTGGCCGCCGGCGTGGTCCACCTTCACCCGCTGCCAGACGTCGCCGTCCACGCGCCAGGCCAGCATCAGCTCGTCGTCGGCCTCGGGGCACGGGAAGGTCACGCCGCTGCGCTCCGAGCACTGGTAGTAGACGACCGCGGGGAAGCCCTCGTCGGTCCAGGCGACGGCGTTGGCCTTGTCGATGGTCCCCGCGCCCACCACGATGTCGGGGGCCTTGTTCCAGTCGAGCGCGTCCGGCGACTCGAGCAGCTTGATCTGGTTCTGCTCGAAGTAGCTGACGAGGTAGCCCGCGCCGTTCTTGTAGGCGATGGCGGGCCCGCCGCCCATGTTGCCGGTCGAGCGGACCTTGACGACGTTGCCCGGCCAGGTCTTGTCCTCGTTGCGCTTGACCAGGTAGATGCCGGTCGCCGGCTCGAGCTCGTTGGGCCCCAGGCCGGCCCAGAACAAGAGCGGGCGGCCGTCGGCGGGGACCACCATCTGGTTGTAGCCGCCGTGGCCCTCGGTCTGGTCGACGCAGCCGTTGGGCGGGTTGGGGCAGAAGCCGCGCACCGCGGTGGTCTGCGTCCAGCCGGCGCCGCCCACGCCCTCGACGAACTCGATGTTGGTCTTCTCCGCCCCCTGCACCGCGAACTGCCCGAAGCCGATGTTGCGGCCGGCGGTGTAGACGGTGTCGGTCACCGGGTCGACGGCGACGGCCGGCCAGAGCCCGACCACGTTGTCGAAGAGCGTGTAGACCGCGGCGCTCGTCCAGGTCGCGCCGGTGCGGGTGGCGACGTTGGGGCTGCCCTCGTACCAGTAGTTGCCGTTGTTGCCGGGGGCGCCCAGGAAGCCGACGTAGGGCTTGCCGGTGGAGTCGTAGGCGAGCGCGGTGCCGTAGGTGCGCACCACCTTGGCGACGACCTCGGGGGTGGGGCTCGGCGCGGCCTCGGAGTACTCGACGTAGCGCAGCTCGCGCAGGACCCCGCCGTCGGCGCCGGTGGACTCGGCGAAGTAGGTCACGCCGAGCTTCTCGCCGCTGACCGCCAGCGAGAGCTGCGCCAGGCTGCCACCCGCGGCGTGGGGGTCGAGGACCTTGAGCTCGAAGGGCTCGGGGGCGCCGACGTCGCCCTTGGGAACGCCGCCGTCCCTGGGGCAGTTGCCCAGCTGTTCGCAGGTCACGGTCGGAGAGCAGGCGGTCGCCACCAGCGCCAGCGCGAGAAGCAGGTAACGCATCGGCGTTCCTCCGGTTTGCCGTCGGTGTGTTTCGCGAGTGTACGCCGCGGCGGGGCCCCCACGGAAGGCTGTCCACGCACCGTCCCGCCGGGCGCCCGGAACGCGAGCCCTGCCCGGGCGCGGCCGCGGGTGCGGGCGCGGGCGCGCCCCCTGCGGCGGGCGGCTTGGGAGGGGCCCCGGAGCGGGTTACGCTCGTGTTCGAGCGCGACGCGCGGGGCCGGGCCGGGCGGGCCTCGCCTTGACCGATTGTTCTGAACCGAGGTAAGTCGAGCGCGGCATGAAGATCACCGAGTTCCTCCACTCCGACTCCGTCATCGGCGCGCTGGCCGCGAAGGACAAGCCCGGCGTCATGGCCGAGCTGTGCGGTGCGCTCGCCAAGCGGGTCGCCAACGTCCCGGCCGAGAAGCTGACCGAGGTCCTGCTCGACCGCGAGCGGCTCTCCTCCACCGGCATCGGCGACGGCGTGGCCATCCCCCACGGCAAGCTCGCCGGGCTGCCCGGGCTGGTCGCGGCCTTCGGCGTCAGCCGCGAGGGCCTGGACTTCGACGCCATCGACGGCAAGCCGACCCACCTCTTCTTCGCCCTGTTGGCGCCGGAGAACTCGGCCGGCGTGCACCTGAAGGCGCTGGCGCGCATCAGCCGGCTGTTCAAGAACCCCGCCTTCCGCAAGGCGATCGTCGAGGCCCCGGACGCCCAGGGCGTCTACGACCTGATCGCCAGCGAAGACGCGAAGACCTGACCCCCCTCATGGCCCCCCGCTCCATCACCGCGGCGGAGCTCCTCGCCGAGAACCCCTACGACCTGCGCCTGTCCCTGGTCTGCAGCCAGGAAGGCCTGAGCCGGCCCATCTCCTCCAGCCGCGTCCAGAAGCCCGGCCTGGCGCTGGCCGGCTTCACCGAGCACCTGCACAACGAGCGGGTGCAGGTCTTCGGCAACACCGAGATGAGCTACCTCGCCACCCTGCCCGCCCCGCGGCAGCGCGAGGTCCTCAAGAGCTTCTTCAAGGGCAACCTCGCCTGCCTGGTCGTCACCAAGAACATCGAGGTCCCCGCCGTCCTCTCCGAGGAGGCCGCCGCCGCCGGCGTGCCGCTGCTGCGCACCCCGCACCTGACCGGCCTGTTCATCGGCCGCGTCCAGCAGCTGCTGGAGGCGATGCTGATGCCGCGCGCCAGCCTGCACGGCGTGCTCATCGACGTCTTCGGCGTGGGCATCCTGCTGCTGGGCAAGAGCGGCATCGGCAAGAGCGAGTGCGCGCTCGACCTGGTCATGCGCGGCCACCGCCTGGTCGCCGACGACATCGTCGACGTCTTCCGCAAGCAGGACATGGTCTACGGGACCGGCTCGCCCATCATCAAGCACCACATGGAGGTGCGGGGCCTGGGCATCATCAACATCAAGGACCTCTTCGGCGTGGCGGCGGTGCGCGACACCAAGAAGATCGAGCTGGTGGTCGAGCTGGTCGAGTGGCACCCCGAGGAGGAGTACGACCGCCTGGGCGTCGAGGACCGCACCTTCAACGTCCTCGACGTGCCCATCCCGCTGCTGGTGGTGCCGGTGCGCCCGGGCCGCAACATGACGACCATCCTCGAGGTGGCCGCGCGCAACCACCTGCTCAAGCTGCAGGGCCACCACAGCGCGCGGGCCTTCCAGGAGCGCCTGTCGCGCGCCATCGCCGAGAGCGCCACCGCCCAGGCCTCGCGCGAGGAGCCGGAGTAGCCGTGGGCCCCGCCGACCAGCCCCGCATCGTGGTGCTGACCGGGCTGTCCGGCGCGGGCAAGTCCACCGCCACCCGCGCGCTGGAGGACCTGGGCTACTTCTGCATCGACAACCTGCCGGTGGTGCTGCTGCCGAAGATGACCGAGCTGGCGGCGGCCGCCGGCGCCGAGATCCGCCTGCTGGCCATCGTCATCGACGCGCGCGAGGGGCGCTTCCTCTCCGACGCGCCGCGCTACATCGAGGAGGCGCGCCGGGCCGGCAACCCGGTGGAGGTGGTCTTCCTGGACTGCGGCGACGACGTGCTCATCCGCCGCTTCTCCGAGACCCGCCGGCGCCACCCGCTGGCCCCCGACGGGACGGTGCCCGCGGGCATCAAGGCCGAGCGCGAGCGGCTGGCCGACCTGCGCAAGCTCGCCGACCAGGTCATCGACACCACCTCGCTGACCGTCCACGAGCTCAAGAGCCTGGTGCAGAGCCGCTTCACGCCCTCGCCCCAGGGCGGGCCCAGCGTCTCGGTGCTCTCCTTCGGCTACCGCTACGGCATCCCGCCGCAGGCCGACCTCGTCTTCGACGTGCGCTTCCTGCCCAACCCGTTCTTCGTGCCCGAGCTGAAGGCGTTCACCGGGCGCGACCCGCGGGTGGCGCAGTACGTCCTCGAGCGGCCGGAGACCAAGGCGTTCCTCGACCGGCTGGTCGACCTGTGCGACTTCCTGCTGCCGCACTACCAGCGCGAGGGCAAGGCATACCTGACCGTCGCCATCGGCTGCACCGGCGGCAAGCACCGCTCGGTGGCCATCGCCCATGCGCTGGCCGACCGGATGGCGGCCGCGCACCGCGTGCAGGTGTGGGACCGCGACTCCGACAAGGAGTGAGGCCGGCCGCTTCGGCCGCTTCCGTCCGGGCTACTCGGGCTACTTGGGCTGCGCTGGCTGGGCCTTGGCCTTCGGCGGCGCCTTCAGCTCGACCTCGATCGCCTTCGACCGCGCCGCGCCCTCCCAGAACCAGTTCGACGTCAGGTCCTTGCGGCAGGCCGGGACCACGGTCTTCGGGTCGGCATCCCCCGGCGCCGGAGGGCCGCCCTCGGGGGCAGGCGCCGCGAGCACCCGGTACTCGAGGCGGTAGCGGCCCGGCGGCGGAGCCGGCCAGGACCCGCCGCCGCAGCCCCAGTCGTCGACGGCCACCTTCTTCTCCTTGCCCGGCGCCAGCTCGAAGGCGGCGCCCGCGGGCTCGGCCACGTCCTTGACGCACTTGCAGGAGTGGACGAGCACGCTCAGCTCGCCGCCCTTCTGGGCCACGAACACGAAGCCGTGCTCCTGCAGGTCCCTCAGCTTCACCGGCTGGTCGGAGGCGTTCTTGATCGTCGCGACGACCTTGCCGGCGAGGTGGGGCTGCTTCTCGCCGGGGCCGTAGGCGAGCGACAGCGGCTTCTCGACGGCCAGCGAGACCTCGACCTTCGGCGCCGGCGGCGGCAGGACGATGTCGGCGAGCGCGGCGGGCGCGCCGGCGAGCGAGCCCAGGAGCGCGAGCAGCGAGGCGATCAGGATGCGCATGGCTCCACCTTCTCTTTCCGGCGCTTGGCTTGCGCCGCGAGGTCCAGGGCGGTCTTCACGGCGACGAGCGCCGCGATGGCCAGGAAGAAGCTCTGGTAGCCGAGCACGCCCACCCCGAACGCCAGCAGGATCACCAGGCCCTGGATCATGATCCGCGGGACGAGGAGGTTGGCGAAGAGGTCGTCGAAGCCCTGCAGCATCGGCCGGGGACGGCGCGGCAGGAGGCCCATCGAGTGGATCCGACCGGCGGCGAGGAACGCCACCGAGGTCCACAGCGAGGGCCGTTCGGTGAGCGGCTCGAGCAGCGTGATCCCCCCGCCGCTGCGGTGGATCTCGTCCATGAAGATGCCGCCGACGTAGAGGAACAGGTAGTGGCCGGCCATGAAGCCCAGCGTCACGGCCACTGGCAGCCCGGGCCCGCCGCCGGCCCCCAACCGGCCCTCCTGGGCGAGCTTGGCGGCGCCGCAGCCGAGGACGAGGGCCGTCTCCACCCAGTACACGACGAGGAGGCTGAAGACGCTCCAGCCGAGCCAGAGCACCCCGACCAGCGGGTAGGCGTTGACGAGGACCAGCGTGAGGATCTCGCTCGGGCGCAGCCGCGGGCCACTCGCTTCCATCCGCTCCTCCCTCTCGGCTGGGTCGGCAGTCGGGCGCCATTCTACCCCCCGTGCCTGCCCCTGCCCCGCGACGCGAGCAGCCGGGCGACGGCTTCCTCGGACGCTCGCCGGGCCCGAGCAAGAGGCCCGAATCGCCGATTGGTCTGCGACGTGCGATGGGCATATAACAGCCGGGGAAACGGCGGGCGGGGCAACGGCGGCAAGGGAGTCGCGATGGTCGGCATCGTCCTGGTGACCCACGGCAACCTCGGCCGGGAGCTCCTGCGCACGGCCGAGGGAATCGTCGGCCCGCTGCCGGGTGCCTGCTCGGTCTCCATCGAGGCGCAGGACGGGATGGAGCAGATCCGCGAGAAGATGGCCAAGGCCATCGGCGAGATGGACTCCGGCGAGGGCGTGCTGGTCCTCACCGACATGTTCGGGGGCACGCCCGCCAACCTCGCTCTGACCTTCCTGGACGAGCGCCAGGTGGAGGTCGTCACCGGCGTGAACCTGCCGATGATCCTCAAGCTGGGCACCACGCGGGACGACCCGGCGACGCTGGGCGAGATCGCCTCGACCATCGCCGGCTACGGCCAGAAGAACATCGTCTTCGCCTCCGAGCTGTTGGGCGGCGCAGGGCGGGAGGGAGCCCGCAGCTAGGGCTCTTCACCGACCGATGATCGCGCTCGTCCGTGTGGACAACCGCCTGATCCACGGCCAGGTCGTGGAGGCGTGGCTCCCGGAGCTCAAGCCCGCCCGCATCCTGGTGGCCGACGACGGCGCGGCCGGCAACGCCCTGACCCGCGCCGCGATGGGCCTCGCCGTGCCTCCGCCGGTGAAGGTGGACATCATGCCGGTGGGCACCGCCGACTTCGCCGCCGCGGTCGCCAGCCCCGAGCGCGTGCTGGTGCTGCTGCGCGACGTGGCGGCGGCGCTGAGCGCGCGCGAGCGCGGCCTGGAGATCTCCCGGCTCAACCTGGGCAACGTCCACTTCGCGCCCGGCCGCGTGCAGGTGAGCTCCTCGGTGTACCTCTCGCCGTCGGAGCTGGTGGCGCTGCGCGCCCTGGCCGCGTCCGGGGCCGTCATCGACGTGCGCGCCATCCCCAAGGAGAAGGCGCTGGGGATGAGCGAGATCGAAGCGAAGCTCGCCGGGCCCACGCCGGGATAGAGAGCCCCGAGGCTCAGGGCTACAGCACGTCCACCCGCAGCCCCATCGTCCCGCGCGGCTGCACCTCCCACGGGGTGAGCACCACGCCGCGGCCCGCCGGGCCCTGCGTGAAGTAGTGGCGCTCGTTGAGCGGGACTTCGACGCCGCCGGCGAGGAAGACCGACAGCGGGCCGACGAGCCTCACGGCGGCGAACAGGGTCGGCGCCAGCGAGACGATGACCTGCTCGTGCGGCGGCGAGGTCTGGAGCCACGGCCCCATCGACTTGATCTCCAGGTCCACGACGTCGACGTTGCAGCTGAGGTCGCCCCCCAACTGCACCCGGCCGAACGTGAGCTTGCCGCCCACTCCCAGCCAGAAGGGGTGCCGCGTGACGACGGAGATCGAGTACGACCCCGCTCGCTCCAGGAACGAGGGGATGACCCGGTATCCGCCCGTCAGGAACAGGTTTTCGCCGATGCCCAGGAAGGCCGCCGCATCCACGCCGTGCAGGAGCGGCGCGTCGCCTCCCGGGGTCGACAGCGAGTAGCCGGCCAGCAGGCCCAGGTGGAACCGGCGGCCAGCCTCCTTCTCCGGTTCGGGCTGCTTGGGGAAGGGCTTGGTGCCCGGCCTGGGCGTCTCCGGGGCCTCGAAGCCTATCTGCTGGCCCTCGAGCAGCGCCTGCACCGAGGACCGGATGATGAGCCCCACCGCCTCGAGGTGCCCGAGCGCGCCGTCCCAGTCGACGCTGCGCGCGAGGACGCGGTTGCGCCGCGGGTCGGCGACGTAGACGAAGACCGGGTCACCCGGCGAGAGCTCCAGCCAGACGACCGCCAGGCCCTCGGGCCCCGCGACCTGCCGAGCCACCTTCATCTGCGCGCCCAGGAAGCCTTCGAGCTTCTTGACCGGCGCCACCTGCAGCTCGACCGGCAGGTCCGACAGCTGCGCCCGCACCGACTGGACGATGGGGCCCAGGATCAGCGAGCGGTCGTCGGGAGAGAGCAACACCACGGGCTGGGCGCCCAAGGCCAGGGACAGGGTGGTGAGCAGGGCGGCGGCGTGCACTGCGGCGAGCATACTTGGTTTTCCGCTCCGGGCGACCCCTCGGCCGGCTCCTCGCGGGGTTCGCGGTCACACGCCTTCCAGCGCGGCCAGCTCCCGGCGGTACTCGTCGATGAGCGGGTGCGGCGCCAAGGCTTCGAGCGCCTCCTCCAGCTCGCGGAAGCGGGCGAACTGCGCCTCGCGCCCCCGCTTGAACATCGCCCACGGGTCGCCCCAGGTCCGGGCGCAGAGGGCGATGGACTGGAAGTTGTCGATCTTGTCCGCCAGCGTGATGGCCTGCGCCTCCCACGGCTTGACCTTGAAGTGCTCCAGGTACTGCCGCTTGCGCTCCTCCCAGCTGGCGGACTTGTCCTCTTCGCTGACGTGCCGGACCAGCTCGCAGACCCGCTTGCCGAAGCGCTTCTCCAGCTCCTCGAAGCTCACCCCGCGGTCCTCGACGCAGTCGTGCAGCGCCCCGGCCGCCTGGACCTCTTCGTCGAAGCCGTGCCGCGCCAGGATCGCCACCACGCCCGCCAGGTGGCTCAGGTACGGGACCTGGACGTTGGGGTACTTGCGCACCTGGCCCGCGTGCCACAGGCCGGCGTGATCGATCGCGGACTTGAGGAGGAGTCCCATCCCCGGGAAGCTAGCGCGTCTGGGAGTGCGATTTGGCCTGGAGCGAGCTCGGCCAGTCGCGCCGCAGCTCTTCGATCGCCCCGCGCTCCTCGTCGAAGCGGCCGAGCGCGTGCAGCGAGCGGATGCGGCACTCCCAGGCCTCGGGCGCGTTCACGCCGCCGGGCGAGCGGTTCAGGTAGGCGCCGCAGGCCTTGAGCGAAGCCTTCCACTGCGCCAAGTGCATGAGCACGTCGCCGTAGCTGACCCAGGCCGACTCGGTGGCGGAGGAGCCGGGGTAGGCCGAGAGCAGCTCGCGGTAGGCCTTGGCGCTCTCCGCCCACTCTTTGTTCGTGCGCAGCGTTTGGGCGCGCTCGAGCATCTCCTTCATCGGGCCCCGGTAGGTCGGCTTGCGGACGAGGGAGCGGGGGTCGGGCTTGGCCGGCTCGGGCTCGGTCTCGGGCTCCTCGACCGCGGCGACCGCCGGGGCGAGGTCGAAGTCGCGGGTCTCCACCTTGCCGCCGTACAGGTCGATCCACTCCTCGGCGCTGTTGGCGGCGCTGGCGACGACCAGGTGGCGGCGGCCGGTGCGGACCTCGGCGGAGAGCGGGGTGACGCCGATGGACTCGCCGTCCAGCGAGACCTGGGCGCCCTCGGGGCGGCTGCGGATCTGGAGGATGGACGGCTCGGCGATCTCCAGCAGGCCGATGCGGCGCTGCGCCGCGAGCTCTGCCTCCTGCTCCTCGGCGCTCATGGCGCGGATCTCTTCGCTGCCCAGCCTCTGCGCCTGGTAGGCCACGACCGCCGTCTGCTTCTTGCCCGGGGCGCTGACCTTGACCGAGCCGCGCAGCACCCGCAGCTGGCTGGCGCCGTCCTTGGCCTCCACCGAGAAGAGCGTGCCGGTGACCTCCACGCGCCCGTCGCGGGTGGTGATGGCCAGGCGCGGGCCGGGGGTGTTGGGCTTGACCGAGGCGTGCACGCGGCCGGTCTCGAGCGCGACCTCGACGCCCTTGGCCTGCAGCCGGGTCAGCCGCGCCTTCGAGCCCGGGTCGAGCAGCAGGACGATGTCGCTGCCCAGCGCGAGGCTGGTCTCGCCGCCCGCCGAAGAGAGCTCCTGGCCCTCGGCGAGCGAGGCGCCCGCGGACAGCCCGGCGCCGGAGGCGAGCAGCACGCGCGCGGTGGGCGCGGGGCGCAGATCCTGGCCCGCCGGGCCGGAGAGGCGCACGACCAGGAGCAGGGCGGCGGCGGCGGCGACGATGCCGCCGACCCACCGCGCCGGCTTCTGGATGCGGCGCGCGAAGGGGACGACGTTGCTGGCGGCCGGCGGCTCGACCTTCTCGGGAGCGGGCGGCGGAGCGTCGACGACGAAGTCGGGCGAGTCGACCGCGGCGAGGATGGCGTCGATGGTGCGCGCGCGCTCGGCGGAGGGGGTGCGGAAGTGGGCGGGGGCGCCGGCCGGCATGCTCAGCACGGCCAGGGCCTCGGTCTCGGCGCGGCAGGCGGAGCAGGACGTGCAGTGGGTGTGGCGGAAGGCCAGGTCGCTCGTGGAGAGCATCCGTCCCTCGGCCTCGGCCAGGGAGAGCTCGGCGAAGCGGTCGCAAGGGGCGGTCATTGCACGGCCTCCTCGCTCAGTCCGGAATCCAAGAGGATGTACTTGCGCAGCAGCGACTTGCCCACCCGCAGCCGGTCTCGCACGGTGTTGGCGGGCGTCTCGGTGATGTCGGAGATCTCTTCGACGGTGTAGCCGTGCACGTAGTGCAGGACGACGGCGGAGCGGCGCTCCGGGGAGAGGCGGGAGAGCAGCGCGGTCAGCCGGCGCCTCAGGCTCGCCTTCTCGACCTCGCCCTCGCCGCTGACGAACTCCTCGGGCTCGGGCTCGGCGACCAGCGTGACGACTTCGGCGTGGCGGGCGCGCTGCTTGATGAGGCGCATCGAGGTCCGGGCGGCGATGCGGTCCGACCAGGTCTCCAACGAGCTCTCGCCGCGGAAGTTGCCCGCCGAGCGCAGGACCTCGATGAGCGACCGCTGCACCAGGTCGTCGACATCGGGATGGTTGGGAGCCAGGTACGTCACCGTCGTCCTCACCCGGTCAAGGAGGCGCTCAGCCATCTGGCGCCTCGCCTGCTGATCCCCTGCTGCGGCCGCCTTCGCGACTTCCAAGTCTGCTGCGACCTTGCGGTCGGCTGTGAGTGGTGCTGCCAAACTTGCCTCGCAGGGCCACCCGCTCGGAGAGGGGGGCGGGTGGGGGGCGGCCATTGTATCCGACGGCCGCCCCCCGAGCCCTTGGAGAGCGCTCGCTACCCTTCACCCCGAGCTTGTCGAGGGGCCAGCGTGCTACCCGTGGCGGCGGCGGAGCAGCGCCAGGCCGAGGAGCGCGAACGGGACGAGCGGGGCGCCGAAGGCGGTGGCGCAGTTCTGCCCGGCGAAGCCCTCGCCGCCCTCGGCGAACAGCCTGGTGGTGCCGGTGGCCTCGATCTTGTCGGGGTAGACGCGGTCGGGGAAGACCAGCGTGGCCTTCAGCTGGAACTCGAAGTCGCCGTCGGCGTCGGCCACGAAGGTCGGGACCTCGCCGTTCGGGTAGGCGTACTGCCAGTCACGCGAGGCGGAGACGGAGCCGATGGGGTTGCTGATGGCGGCTTCGCTGCCGGCCGGGCGCTTGGCGACGGTCCAGGTGAAGTCCATGGCGAGGTTGTTGCGGTTGGCGAAGATGGGCAGGCGCACGGTCTCGCCCTTCTTGGCCTTGATGGCCGGGCCGCCGCTGACCGAGAACGGAGCCTTGGGGTCCAGGCACTTGGCCTGGTCGGCGGAGTCGACCACGTAGCAGAACACCGCGTCGCAGGCGTCGCCCTTGCCGTCCTTGTCCGCGTCGACCTGGTCGAGGTTGGCCGTCTCCGGGCAGTTGTCCTTGGCGTTGAGGATGGTGTCGCCGTCCTTGTCCGCGTCGCAGGCGTCGCCCAGGCCGTCCTTGTCGGTGTCCTTCTGGTCGGGGTTCGGGACGTCGACGCAGTTGTCGATGGTGTCCGGCACGCCGTCCTTGTCGGCGTCGGTGATGCAGCCGGCCTTGTCGGCGGGCATGACCTGGTCGGCGTTCTTCACGAGCGGGCAGTTGTCCTGGGCGTTGGGGATGCCGTCGCCGTCGGCGTCGGCGCAGCAGGCGTCACCGGCCGTGCCGCAGCCGCCGTGGCTCGCCTGATCGAAGTTGGCGACCTTGGGGCAGTTGTCGACGGTGTCGAGGATGGTGTCGCCGTCGGTGTCGTCCTCGCAGGCGTCGCCCTTGCCGTCGCCGTCGATGTCCGACTGGTCCTTGTTCACGACGTCCGGGCAGTTGTCGCAGGCGTCGCCGATGCCGTCGCTGTCGCTGTCGGCCTGGTCGCGGTTCGCGGCGAACGGGCAGTTGTCCTGGGGGTCGGCCTTGCCGTCGCCGTCGGCGTCGTCGGCGTAGGCCAGGGTGTCGCCGTCATCGGTGTAGGCAACCCACACGGAGCAGCCACAGCCGCAGCCACAGCCGCCGCCCTCCTCCTTCGGCTTGCCGCAGGCGGTGCCGAGGCACTCGGGGTTGTCCTGCATCGCCTGCGCGATGGCGAGGTCGGTCCACAGCATCGTGGTCAGCCCGACGACCATCATGGCCACCTTGATGACGTTCTTCATTGCGTCCTCCTTAGCGAGCGTTCTCTCCACCCCCTTAGTGCTCCTGGGCCCAAGAAACGGACGGCAGGAAAGCGAGCAGGCGTTGGGAACCTGCTCCGGCC
This sequence comes from Myxococcales bacterium, assembly GCA_036504155.1. Taxonomy (GTDB): domain Bacteria; phylum Myxococcota; class Myxococcia; order Myxococcales; family UBA5297; genus JACRCT01. Next base: position 18,235 of record DASXVQ010000105.1, on the reverse strand, counting down.
GAGGAAAATCAGGCACTTGGAGAAGTTTCGCACGTGCGAAACTTCTCCGGAGGGCCGGCCTGGCCTCCCGAGCCTGGCCAGGGGACGGAGCCGTCTGGCGAATTGCCCCGTGTCGGCGCCAGGTTGCGCGGGAGCGGCCTCCCACCGGCGGTCGATGGACGATTCGGAGGGCAGGCGGAAAGGCCGCCCAGTCATTCGGACGGTCGGGCGATCTTTCGGCCACAGAGTCCCGTGATTGCGGTCACTTGGGCTTCGGGACCGAGGCGGGCAGCTCGTAGCCCTCGAACCGGACGCTGGACTCGACCACCATCGGCGTGTCGAGCAGCTTCTTCAGCTCGAGCTCGGTGCGCACCTCGAGCGTCTCCACCATCCAGCGGCCGCTGTCCCGGTCCACGCGGTATCCGAAGCGCTGGGTCATGGCCTTGAGCCGGACCTTCTCCAGATCCGGGAAGGCCAGCGGCTTGGCTTCGATCCGCATCGGGGTGCCCGTGGCGTCGTCGAGCCAGGCGCGGCCGGTCACCGGGCCGTGCTCGCCCTGGAGCGTGAAGCGGAAGGCGGTGCACGGCACGCCGGCGACCGCCTCCTTGAGATCGGTGCGCTTCACCTCGACCCGGCCTTCGTTCTCGGCCAGGAAGAGGTTGACCCGGCGCTTGAAGACCTCCGGGTCGCTGCCGGGCTCGGAGAGCTCCTTCTGCCGCTTCTCGGTGATCTCCTTGCCGTCGCGCGTGGCCTTGATCAGGCGGCGCACGACGCGGGTCGGCGATTCGCGGACGACCTCGTAGGTGCTGAGCGTGGTCGCCAGCGTCTCGCCGTCGACGTCCTTGAGCTTCTCGGTCTCGACCATCCGCTTGGGCAGGAGGCCGTCGTTGGCCGCGGCCACCGCGAGCGCCTTCAGCCAGAGCGGATCGACCGCCTTCTTCGAAGCCGCGTCGGGGGAAGGCGCGGGCTCGGGCGCAGCCGCACAGAGGGACGAGGCGAGGGCCAGGGCGAGCACTTGCGAGGCGAGCATGCCGCTCCGTCATACCCCGGCATCCAGGCGGGGCGCGACCCGGACGAGAGCGCGGCGACGTGGACATCTCTTCTGGCAGGAGCTTCTCCATGCCCTGTCCAAAGCCGGGTCTCCTCGCAGCCGGGTTGGGCCTCGCCAGCCTGCTCGCCCTGGCGGGCGCCGCGCGCGCCGAGCCGCGCACCTATGTGATCGATACGCAGCGCAGCCAGCTGATGGTCCAGGTCTTCAAGAGCGGGATGCTCTCCGGGTTGGGCCACGACCACCTGTTCCTTCCGCAGCGCTGGAACGGGCAGATCAGGTTCGACCCGAGCGCCCCCGAGCAGACCGTGGTGCAGCTGCGGGTCTTCGCCGATTCGCTGCGCGATCACGAGCCCGGCCTCTCCGACGCGGACCGGGCGAAGGTGGAGGCGCAGACGCGCGGCCAGGTGCTCGAGGCGGAGCGCTTCCCGACGATCGTCCTGGACGCCACGAGCCTGGCGCTCGACATGCCGGCCTCGCCGGCCGGAGGCGGGCTGGAGGTTCACGGAGTCCTGGTGGGGACCTTCACCCTCCACGGCGTGACCCGGCCCCTGCGCATCCCCGTCCACGCGACCGTGACCGAAGGCGGCATCTCCGGGACGGGCGGCGTGACGCTGAGCCTGAAGGAGTTCGGCATCAAGCCGGCCAGCGCCGCGCTCGGCGCCGTGTCGGTGAAGGACCAGGTCCAGGTGAGCTTCGACCTGGCCGCCAAGCCCGAAGCGCCGAGGTAGACTGCCGCGCTTGCCGGGGGGCTTCGTCGCGGAGCCCGTGTGATCAAACGCCGCCCCGTCTACAGCTACCTCGCCGTCACCTGCGCCTGGTCGTTCGGTTGGTGGTCGCTCATCCTCACCGTCGTCCCCGTCGGCGCGCTCTTCAAGGGCACGCCGAATCCCAAGGCGATCGTCTTCATGGTGCTGGGAGCCGCGGGCCCTGCCATCGCCAGCCTCCTGACGACCGCCGCCATCGACGGCCGTGTCGGGCTGCGCCGGCTCTTCGGCCGATTGGGACGCTGGCGCATCGGGCGCTGGTGGCTGCTCGCGCTGGCGCCTTGGCTGATGAACGTCGTCGCGGCCGGCGCCTATCTCGCCTGCGGCGGAGAGCTTTCCGGCTCGGCGCTCCTCGGGAAGCTCGGTCCCGCGGTCGGGCTGGGCGTGATGGCCTCGCTCTTCGAGGAGCCGGGATGGCGAGGCTTCCTGCTGCCACGCCTGCGGGAGCGCTACCGACCGTTCGCCTCGGCGCTGCTGGTGGGCCTAGTCTGGGGCGGTCTCTGGCACGGCTACGCCGACTGGATCGGCTTGGGCGACCTGGGCTGGCGCTGCGTGCCGCTGATCGTGCTGCTGGGGCCCGTCTTGCTGACCGCGCACTCGTACATGCTCTCGCACCTGCACGAGAAGACCGGCGGCAGCCTGCTGGCCTGCGTCGGCTACCACTTCAGCATCTCGTCGAGCGGCTTCATCTTCGGGCTCGAGCATGCGTGCTACGCGCAGAACCTCGTCTGGACCTCCGTCACCGTGGCCATCGCGTGGGCGGTCGCGGTGGGGGTGGTCGTGGCCAGTTGGAGATGGCCGAAGGTCGATGCCTGAGAGAAGAGGAAGAGCAGGCGCGGAGGCCTGCCTCCACTCGGCTTGCCTCCACTGGGGCTGGCCTCATCTTCAGGAGCTTTGAGAGGCACATGAGCAGGCGCGGAGGCCTGCCTCCACTGGGCTTGCCTCCACTGGGCTTCGCCTCATCTTCGGGAGCATCGAGAGGCAGCAAGAGCAGAGCCCCGACCCGGACGAACCGGATCGGGGCTCCTGAACTCACTGCTCAATCGACGATTACAGGCCCTTCTTCGCCATGATGAGCGTCAGGTCGACAACGCGGCAGGAGTAGCCCCACTCGTTGTCGTACCAGCTGACGATCTTGAAGAAGCGCTTCTCGCCCTTGAGGTTGTTCTCCAGGGTCGCCTTGGCGTCGTAGATGGACGAGCGGTTGTCGTGGATGAAGTCCGTGGAGACCAGCTCCTCGGTCGTCACGCCCAGGATGCCCTTGAGGTAGCTCGTCGACGCGTTCCGGAGCAGCTTGTCGATCTCCTCGATCGACGTGTCCTTGACCGAGCGGAAGGTCAGGTCGATGACCGAGACGTCCGGGGTCGGGACGCGGAAGGACATGCCGGTCAGCTTGCCCTTGGTCGCCGGGAGGACCTCGCCGACGGCCTTCGCGGCGCCGGTCGAGCTGGGGATGATATTGGTCGCCGCCGCGCGGCCGCCGCGCCAATCCTTCTTGCTGGGGCCGTCCACCGTCTTCTGCGTCGCGGTGTAGCTGTGGATGGTGGTCATCAGGCCGGTCTCGATCCCGATGCCTTCCTTCATCAGCACGTGGACCACGGGGGCCAGGCAGTTGGTGGTGCAGCTGGCGTTGCTGACGATCTGGTGCTTGGCGGGGTCGTACTCGCCCTCGTTGACGCCGATGACGACCGTCTTCACCTCGCCCTTGCCGGGCGCGGAGAGGAGGACCTTCTTGGCGCCGGCGGTGAGGTGGCCCTTGGCCTTCTCGCTCTCGTTGAAGAGGCCGGTCGACTCGATGACCAGCTCGACGCCCATGGCCTTCCACGGCAGGGTGGCGAGGTCCTTGGCGGCCATCAGGCACTGGATCTTGTGGCCGTTGACCACGAGGACGTCGTTCTCCTTGTTGTCCGGCTTGCTCTTCTCAGTGCGGATCTCGCCCTTGAACTTGCCGTGCACCGAGTCGTAGCGGAGCTGGTAGGCGAAGTAGTCGGCGTCGGTGGAGACATCGACGACGGCGACGACGTCGATCTCCTTGCCGAGGACGCCCTTCTCGACCATCGCGCTGACGACCTGACGGCCGATCCGGCCGAACCCGTTGATAGCGACTTTCACCATTTGGTCTCTCCCTTTGCCGATCAGTCGGCACTGTGCGGACGAATGGCTACCGCGTTCGCGGTCTGGGGACAACAGGGCAGGCGCTCGCTCCCCTGCTTGCGTTGCCCCACCTGCGCCTGGGCTTCGCGGATGGATGCAGGCAACGCGCTCGAGTTCTATTTCTGCCCCACCCCCGCCTCCCCTTCGCGGATGGATGCAGGGAACGAGCACGAGTTCTCTTTCTGCCCCACCCCCGCCTCCCCTTCGCGGATGGATGCAGGGAACGAGCACGCGTTCTCTCTCTGCCCCACCCCCACCTCCCCTTCGCCGATGGATGCAGGGAACGAGCACGAGTTCTTTCACGGCTCCGGTGAGGGGCTCGTCCCTGCTCGATCCGGGCTTCTGCGCGACACCGCAGGTCGCGTGTCAGAAGAAGGGTCGGGCTGGGCAACCCCCGGGCCCCTCACCGGAGCCCCGAGTGAACTCGGCCTCGTTCTGCTCGTCCCTGCCGCGACGGGGAGGCGGGGGTGGGGCAGCTATCGGTCCCGACGCTCGACGATCGACACCCGGCACTGCGAGACGCACACCAGCTTGCGGTCGGCCTCCGTCTCGATGCGGATCTGCCAGACCATCGAGGTGCGCCCCTTGTGCAGCACGGTGGCCGTCGCCACCACGAAGCCGTCCTTCACCGGGCGCACGTGGCTCGCGGTGATCTCCGAGCCGACCGGCGAGTGCGTCGCGAGGTCCACGTTGAGCCCGGTGCCGAAGCTGGCCGCGGTCTCCGCCAGAGCGACCGAGGCCCCGCCGTGCAGCAGGCCGAACGGCTGGTGGACCTTAGGACCCACCGGCATGCGCACCACGACGCGGTCGGCCCGGTACTCGACGAACTCCATGCCCAGGGCCTCCATCATCGTGCCCTCGAGCTTCATGCCGTGGTCGTCCATGTCGGTCTACCTCATAAGAAGCGTCCCGCCGTCGTGAGCGCGGGACTCTAGGACAGCTTCGCGGCGATGTCCCCGCCCGGCCAGGCGTCATCGCGGTCCTTGGCGTCCCCAGGGGAAGTGTTCTCGGCCGAGCCTCTGCCGCTCGTGTAATCTGGGGCCCCTTCGCGCTCCCAACCCCCCGCATGCCCAGCGCTCTCGCCAAGCTCAAGCCCTCCCGCGAATTCGCGTTGCTCTCCGGCTGCGCCGTGGCCTGGCTCGCTGCCTTCCTGGCGTTCAGCCACGGCGGCATCGAGGGCGACGAGGCCATCGTCGGCCTGATGGCCACGCACATCGCCCACGGGCAGAACTTCCCGGTCTGGTTCTACGGCCAGGAGTACATGGGCAGCCTGGAGGCGTTCGCGACCGCGCCGTGGATCTGGCTGCTGGGGACTTCGCCCTGGGCCATCAAGCTGACCGCCTCGTGCTTCGCGCTCGTGTGGATCTGGGCGAGCTGGCGACTGGCGCGCCGGGTGTTCGGGCCCGGCTCTGCCGCGCTCGCCACCGCGCTTTACCTCGCCTGCGGTCCGCTCTTCCTCACCCTCTGGGCGACCAAGCTGCGCGGCGGCTTCGTCTCGCTCTGGGCCATCGGCACGCTCGTGCTCCTGCTGGCCCACCTCGAGGGAACCGAGCAGCCGCGACCTTGGCGCTGGCTCGTGATGGGCGTGCTCGCCGGCCTGGGCGCCTACCTCAACCTCCTCGTCGCGCCCTACCTGATCGCCGCCTTCCTGTTTCTGCTGACCCGGCGTCGCCTCTTCCGCCCGGCGCTCGTCGCCCTCGGCCTGGGTGGCTTCCTGGCGGGCGCGGCGCCGCTCCTCGTCTACAACTTCAACCACCAGTGGACGACCTTCCGCTTCCTGCTCGGGAGCGACTCCTCGAAGGGCTCTGCGCTCACCCATCTGTCGGCCCTGCTCTCGCGGGGCCTTCCGGTGCTGCTCGGAGCCTCGTCGCCCTGGAAGACGCGCGTGGACGCGCCGGGCCTCGCTCCGCTGGCCATCGGCTTGCTGGTGCTGCTAGGCGCCGGGCTCGTCTTGCTCCTCGTCCGGCACCGGAGCGCGCTCTGGCGGTTCCTGACGTTCTCGCGCGAGCCCAGCTCCGGCGCGGAGCTCTACTGGCTCGTCGGGCTCGGCATGGTGGCCTGCTTCGCCTTCAGCAAGTTCGGAGGCGAGCCCGAGCCCCGCTACTCCGCGGTGCTCTACGCCACGATCGCCCCCTGCATCGGGCTGCTGCTCGGCACGCTGCTCGATGGGCCGCTGCCCGCGAAGATCGGCGGAGGGCTGCTCGGGGTGCTGCTGCTGGTCAACAACGCCGCGTCCATCTACCGGCTGGACGGGCGCGACGTGAGCCAGCCCTTCCACTACGTGGAGGAAGGGGTGCGCGGGCCGGTGGACGTGGCCCGGTTCACCCGCGAGCTCGAGCGCGCCGGCGCCGACGCGTTGCAGTCGGACTTCTGGCTCGGAAACGCGGTCGCCTTCTGCTCCGGCGAGCGGGTCGCGGCTTCCGTCCCCCGCTGGCCCTCGCTGACGCGACGCCTGGACACGGCGCGCTCCCCGGCCATCCTCTACCGCGCGCGCAACAGCGACTGGGAACGGGTCCACGCGGCCGCGACGGACCTGAAGCGCGACGCCAAGGGGCGCTTCTGGGTCTGGGAGGAAGACGGCGCGCTGGCGCTCCTGCGGAAGGACCCGGGGATCTCGCCCAAGCCGTGGAAGGCGACGGCGTCCACTCCCTGGGCCGAGAGGGCCTTCGACGGCAGCCTGACGTCGGGGTGGACCACCGAGGGCCCCCAGCACCCAGGCCAGTGGATCGAGATCGATCTGGGGCAGGAGCAGTCGGTGTCGGGGCTCCTCCTGATCTTCGGCGAGCAGAACGACCCGCGGCACCTCGTCGTCGAGGCGGGCCTCGACCGGGAGAAGCTCGAGCCTCTGGCCGAAGACGAGCCTTTGAACGTCTGGTTCAAGGACTTCCCCGCGCGCAAGGTCCGCTTCCTTCGCTTCCGGCAGACCGGCAGCCACCACCGTTGGTGGGTCATCCAGGAGCTGGCCGTCTTCCCCTGAGACTTCGCGCTCCGATCAACGTGCATCCGGCGCGAGACGCACGAGGGCAGAACCGGGTCTTGCACGAGAACGCGACGGCGATCTCCTCGCCGCACCGGGTGCACTTCCACAAGCAAAATTGGGGCGAGAGTCGGGACGCTCCGACCGCGTGCACTCCGGTGTCGAGCGCGGCCGGGGGCGTGCCACGCGAACGAACCTCGGGCGTCCGGACCATCCCTGGCGCCCGGCGCAGGCGAGCAGTAGAACGGTCAGCATGACCGATACCCCAGGGCCGGGCGCGCAGGACACGAGCGAGCACCTCCAGGCGCAGGCCGACCTGCGCGCGCCGCTGTGGGGCGTGGCGGCGTTCGCCGCGCTGGGCGCGGTCTTCTCGGCGGTCAGCACCAACGACTTCATGCGGCACCTCGACCGCCAGGTGCACTCCATCCACTGCTCGTTCATCCCCGGGGCCGGCGCCGAGCTGGGCGAGTCGGGCTGCCGCACGGTGATGATGAGCACCTACAGCTCCTTCTTCCGCGAGAGCCTGTGGGGCGGCATCCCCGTCAGCGTCTGGTCGCTGGCCACCTTTGCCTTCCTCGTCTACCGGGCCCTGGTGCTCGCCCTCCGGCGCTCGGCGACGCGCGCCGAGGCCAGCTTCCTCTGGGCCGCGACCGGCCTGCCGCTGGCGATGACCGTGATCTACGGCGCGCTGGCGGTGTTCGTCATCGGCGCCACCTGCAAGGTCTGCGTCGGCATCTACGTCGCGAGCGTGGGCGCGTTCGTCGCCGCGCTGCTCGCCTGGCGCCAGGCGCCCTCCCAGGCCGCCGGCGCGGGCTCGTCCACCCCCTACGCGCTCTGGTTCCTCGAGGGCGTGGGCTTCGTCGCCGCGCTCACGGTGGTGTACCTGGCGGCCATCCCCGGCAGCGGCGCGGGGCCCAAGGCGGGCAGCTGCGGCTCGCTCGTCCAGGGCGACGACCCGTCCGGCGTGATGCTGGAGCTCTCCACCCGCGGCAAGGTGCCGGCCATCGAGGTGGTCGACCCGCTGTGCCCCGCCTGCCGCGGGTTCGACGAGCGCCTGTCGGCGAGCGCCCTCAAGTCCAGCCTGGCGCTCCGGGGCGTCCTCTTCCCGCTCGACTCCACCTGCAACTGGATGGTGACCGAGACCCTGCACCCCGGGGCGTGCGCGGTGAGCGAGGCCATCCTCTGCGCCAACGGGCTGGGCGCCGACAAGGACCCCGCGGAGGCGCGCCGGCTGCTCGCCTGGGCCATGAAGCACCAGGAGGAGCTGCGCGCCACGGCGCAGAAGGACGAGCCGGGCCTGCGCGCGCGGCTGGAGCGGGACTTCCCGAAGGTGAAGGGCTGCCTGGGCGGCACGGCGGTCAGGAACAAGCTCACCAAGTCGCTGCGCTGGGCGGTGGCGAACGCGGTCCCGGTCCTGACGCCCCAGCTGTTCGTGCGCGACCGCCGGCTGTGCGACGAGGACACGGACCTGGGGCTCGAGTACACGCTGCGCCGGGCCATTGCGCAGGGCGACATGAAGGCGGTGAAGAAGTGAGCGCGAACTCCCTCCGCCTGACGGTGCTCCTGCTCTGCCTCGCCCTCCCCGCGGTGCTGGTGGCGGCCTGGGGCGCCTCCGCCGGCAAGCGCCTGCACGACAGCGAGGGCGCCGCCAGCAAGGTCGCCGTGGCGAGCGTCTCGGACGACGCCTACTGCACCGCCAACCTCAAGGCCGTCGTGCGGCGCGTGGCGGGCGCGTGCGGCCTCGTCGCCAGCGGCGCCGCGGGGCGCGGCTGCCAGCCGATGCAGGCCAAGAAGGTGGCGTCGCTCTCGGGCAACGACTTCAACGCCATGTTCAAGCCGCTGGCGAAGCGCGCCCACATCGTCCAGTTCGACCTCGACAAGGCCGAGCTCGACGCCGAGGGCAAGGCGCTGGTCGAGAAGGCGTGGGCGGACCAGCGCGGCGCCAGCTTCTTCTTCGTCGTCGCCCGGGCCAGCCCCGAGGGCGACACCGTCTACAACGAGAAGCTGAGCCGGGACCGCGCCCAGGCCGTGCTCGCGCACCTCCAGGAGCGCTTCAAGGACCCGGACATCGACAAGCAGGTGGGCCTGCTCTGGCTGGGGGAGGAGTTCGCGCAGCTCGACCAGGATTTCTGCACCTGGAGCCGGAGCCGCGGCGGCGAGTGCACCGCCAAGGAAATCAACCGCAGCTCCTTCATCGCGTGGATCGATTGCGCCATCTGACGCCCATCGCCGCCGCCGTGGCGCTCGCGCTGGGCGCCTGCGACGAGAAGCCCCAGGGCGAGGCGCCGAGCCGCTTCGCGGGCGTCAACAAGCCCGCCGCCAGCCCAGCCGCGACCGCGTTCTGCGAGAAGACCTGGGAGCCGGGCAAGGGACCGAAGGTCGCGCTCCCGGCGCTGCGGCCGCTGGAGACGGAGGCGGCGTCCCCGGCCGAAGGGGGCTGGCGCTGGGTCAACCTCTGGGCCACCTGGTGCGTCCCCTGCGTCGAGGAGCTGGGGCTCCTGGGGAGCTGGCGCGACGCGCTCTCCCGCGACGGGCTGCCCGTCTCGTTCGAGCTGCTCAGCATCGACGAGCCCGACGCCGAGCCGGCGCTCAGGAGCTTCCTCAAGAAGAAGCTGCCCGGGCCGGTGAAGTGGGTCCGCTCGACCGACGACGTGCCGCCCTGGTTCGAGTCCATCGGCGTCAGCCGCGACGCTGCGATTCCGATCCACGCGCTCTTCGGCCCCGACGGGCGCCTGCGCTGCGTGCGCGTGGGGGCGCTGCACGCCCAGGACTATGGCGCCGTCCGCGCGCTGATCCGCTCGACCGCCGCGCCGGACCGCTAGCCGGGCGCGAGTCGCCGCTGGACGTCGCGGAGATGGCCGGGCCTCCACGGGGGGCCGCGAGAGGCCACTGCTGCGGGCAGCCCGGACCGAGAGTGTTGCCGGCGCCCGACTGCCCGAGTGGTGGGTGCTTGAACGCAGGCCATGCGCAATATTCGCGGAACGCTCCTCCTGCTGCTTCTCGCCGCCTCCTGCGCCACCCCCCAGAGCCAGAGCGCCGACAAGCAGGCCTCCCCAGCCCCGGCCCCAGCTTCGACGACGGCGCAGACCGCGCCAGCACCAGCACCAGCCCAGCCGGCCGGGGGGGGCCGCAAGCCACCGGCTCCGGGGCAGGTCACCAGCCGCGCGTCGATGACCCGCTGACGCGCAGGCCGGACCTCGTCGGTCACCGCAAAGGCATGCCCGGAGCAGTCGGCCAAGACGTGGTCGAAGATGCCGAGTGGGCGCGATCGCTGGGGGCCTCAGTCCCCAGAGGACCGACGATGGGCGCGGCGGTGGGTGGTGGGGCTTGGGAGGCCGAGGAGCCGGGAAGCGGCGTCGGGAGCGGCGGGGAAGCCGCTGGGGCAGTCGAGGACCTCGAACCCGTGGACCTTGCGCACGAGATCGGCCCACCTGAGGTAGCGCTCCTCCTCCACGGTCTCGGCGAGCAGGGCGTCGGGGTCGGCGGGCAAGACGCGGGGCTGGTCGTCATGGGCGTCGAGGCCTGCGTGGGCCCGGCAGTGGTCGGGGGCTTTGCACTGGCACCCGGGACGGACGAAGAGGCGTCGGCGGGAGTCGTGGGAGGAGAAGATCCCGAAGTACGAGAGGTCGTGCGAGCCCGGCGCAGGCACGAGGGAAGCGAGCCTGCGCAAGAGGGCGATGGGGGTGAGCTCGGAGTGTTTGGCGGGCGCGGAGGCCCGCCGCCACGAGCTCGGGATGTCAGAGGGGGCGCTTGAAGGTGTGGAGGATCTTCCCGCTGGGCAGCTCCGCGAGGCGGCTATCCGCCCGGTCCGACATTCCTCGGCCGAGCGAGGACTAGTTCCACGGTGGAACTAGTCTCCCGCCCCACCAGCCGCCTCGGGGGTTTTGGCAGGAGGCAGGCTTCGTGAAGAAGGCTCTCGCGCTCGCCCGAGTGCTGCTCGCCGGCGCGATCGCCGCGTTCTTCCTCTGGCCCGAGGCCAACGACGAGCCGGTGCGCACCGTGGCCGAGGGCGCCTACTCGCCCCCGCCCGACCGCACCGCCGGGACCGCCATCGTCGGCCCCGGCTCCGCGCACCAGGCCACCGGCCGCGTCGTCGACGCCCGCGGCCGCGGCCGCGGCCTCGGCGGCGCGCAGGAGCTCTCGTTACGGGCACTCGGATCGCGGCGGCCTGACCGCTAGAAGCAGGCACCGATCGCAAGATCGAGCAGGAACGGCGCGTCGCCCGAGAGGCGGGTCAGCGGAAAGCCCCACTCGAAGCGCAGTGGCCCGATGGGCGAGAACCAGCGGATGCCCAGCCCCACCGTGTGCAGCAAATTCAGCGGCCCGACATGGGGCTGAGGGCCGAAGAAGTCCTCGGACTGGGACCACACGTTGCCCACGTCGTAGAAGACAGGATGGTTCCGCCACAGCGGCTATGAGGCTCAACCCAAGTGACCAACGCTGTCAGTCGAGCAGGAAGCTCTTCTCGGCGAAGGCGAACTCCGAGCAGCAGTGCGGGGCGTAGGGGTTGATCTCCTTGCGGAACAGGAGGAAGCCCTCGCCGCGCAGCGCCTCGATCTCGTTCACCAGCGCGTCGAAGCCCGGCATCTCGATGGCGTGGAACTCGATCTGCAGCTGCCGCACCCCGAGCTTCTTCAGGAGCCCGGTGCGGTGCAGGTCCTCGAGCACCGCGAACTCGCCGCCCTCGATGTCCATCTTGAAGACGTCGATGCGCTGGTGCCCGAGCGCCTCGGCCATCTGCGCCAGCGTCTTCACCTCGCACTTGGCGCCGTCGATCCCGAGGTCCATCTCCTTGCCCGGCGTCTTGGAGACGGGACCGAGGCCCCACGGGTGGTAGGTGAGCCTTCCCTTGCCCAGCGCCTTGCCGGCCTGCAGCGCCCCGAAGGCGCGCTGGCTGACGGGCGACGGGTCGAAGACGTGCACGTCGCAGCCGAAGCGCTCGGCCATCTGCTCCTCGAAGGAGATGTCGTCGTTGCCGCCGACGCCGTAGACCACGCAGTCCTTCGGCAGGCGGAACGAGTTGCAGATCCACTTGCCGCCGTCGCCGAGGGACCCGATGCGCTCCTCGGTCACGCAGCTGCCCACGGCGTCGAGCATCAGCTGGCGCTCGGGCCGCTTGCCGCCGGTCGTGTACCTCTCGTCCAGGTGGCGCAGGCGGGCGAACTGCTGCTGCTGCGCCGCCAGGCCCTGCTCGAGGCGGGCGGTGCGCTGCTCGCGCCACTCGGCCGCAGGCGCCGTGGCGCAGGCCGCCGCGCCCAGGGGCAGCAGCGCCAGGGCGAGGGCGAGGGAGACCTTCCGGGTCACGAGCGCCCCGGCTCGGACTGCGCCGCGCCCCGCCGGCCGGCGATCAGCATCACGTACGCGAACGGGATGCCGAAGAGCGTCTCGTAGTAGCGCCCGTGGAGCGACCAGTTCTGCAGGCACAGGAACATCACGAACACGGGCGCGGTGATGAGCAGCAGCGTCCGCTGGCGCTTGAGGGCGAGGATGACGAGCCCGGCGATGCAGTAGGCGTAGATGACGACCCAGCCCCACGGCCCTTCCCACAGCTCGCGGTACTGGCCCTTGAGCGCGATCAGCAGATCCCGGAAGGGCCAGGTGAAGGCGCTCTCCACGTGGTTGTAGGTGTGGTGCGCCTTGAAGACGACGAAGAAGTCGCCGGTCAGGTGCCAGTAGTAGGCGAAGTGCGCGAGCAGGAAGGCCGCGGAGACGAGCGCCCAGAACGAGCGCTTCCACTCGCGGCGCAGCAGCAGGTCGACGTAGAGCCCGAAGGCCACGACGATGCCGGTCATCCGCGTCACCGAGGCCAGCCCGGCGCAGACGAAGGCCCAGGGCAGCCGGTCGGCCTTGTAGAGGTAGAAGGCCGCGAGCAGCGCCGCGACGTAAGGCCCCTCGCTGCCCTGGATGGCGTTGCAGATGGTCATCGAGGGCATCTGCCACTTGATGAACTGCATGAAGAAGACCGGCTGGCGGGCGACCGCCATCACGCAGGCCGCGCCGAAGGCGAGCCACTCCCCGGCGTACCAGCGCCGCAGGATGAAGTAGACGAGCACGTTGCCCAGCGCCGAGAAGGTCAGCGAGACGATCAGCAGCGAGTAGATGCCGGCGACCGGGTGCAGCAGGTGCACCAGCAGCGGGTAGAGCCCCAGCTCGCGGTACTCGGTGATGGGCAGCCCGCGGTAGCCCTGGGTGGCGATGGTGTAGAAGGTCCGGCCGTCGTCCCAGGTTCCGTCGATGAGCACGAAGTTCAGGCTGTGCTTGTTCTTCAGGAAGAAGAAGAACGAGAGCGTGACCAAGGCGGTGAAGGCGGCCACGCCCAGCGCCCGGACGACGACGGGCCAGCGGGGCGGCGGGGCGGCGTGAGGGGCGGCTGGCGCGGTGGGCTGCGGCGCCGCCGGTCCGGGAGTCGGCTCGCCGCCCGGCGCGGCGGTCGGATCGGTCACTTCGCGGCCTCCGGTCCGGGCTCGTACTTCCAGTACTGGTACTTGTCGCGCGGGTCGGGGTTGCGCTCGTAGTCGGTCTCCGGCGACGGCGGCACGCGCTTCTTGCCGTCCCGGGGCCCGAGGATCTCGTAGACCAGCCCGTCGCCGCGCATGACCCGCTTGATGACCGGCCGCTCCGACTCGTAGCGGCGCACCTCGCGCCACCAGCACAGGGTCTCGCGCGGCGAGATGTAGAGCAGCGGCGTCTCGGCGAAGCCGGTCTCGCTCACCTCGATGAAGCGCAGGCGCGGCTCCTCGATGATGTTGAACATGGCGTGGCTGCGCCCCGGCCCGCAGATGCCGATCGGCTCGTTCTTGGGGTTGAGCGCGCGCAGGTCGTAGAAGGCGTCGCGCGCCGAGCTGAACCAGTAGTCGCCCTCGGTGCCGTTGACGCGGATGTCCTGCGGCGGGCCGATGCGGAACAGGCCCCGCTGCTGCGCCCCGCCCAGGCCGCCGACCAGGAAGTTGAAGTAGGTCGTCTCGTAGGGGTGGTACTCGGCCACCGGCAGGAGGATCCCGGTGAAGCCGGCCAGCCCCGCGGCGCCGACGCCGGCCAGGCCCAGCTTGCGCGGCTCCAGGTACGCCCAGAGCCGGCGGGCGAGCAGGGCCGCGCCGAGGCCCGCGAAGGCGCAGGCGGCCGGGGCGTACTCCATGAAGTGGCGGTTGCCGTCGTAGAAGTTGGAGCGCGGCGCGGCGATGCGCAGGATGGGCAGCGCCAGCCAGCACCAGAGCAGCGCGTAGCGCACCTTGTCCTCGCGCGTGCCCTTCCAGCCCCAGCCCATCCCCGCCAGCATGGCGACGAGCACCACCGGCGGGGTCTGGAGGAACAGCGCCTTGAGCGAGTAGGTGGTCGGCGTGTTGCGGCCCGAGGCGCCGAAGCCGGCCATGAAGCGCACGTACTCGGCCAGGTGCTCGTACCAGTCGCGGGGGCCGCCGTACCAGAGCCAGGGCCAGGCGACGAAGAAGACGAGGAAGGCGACGAAGGGCGCGGCGAGGTAGGCCCAGACGACGCCCTTGGGGATCGCCTTCGTCTTCCGATACAGCAGCCACCAGGCGATGGGCGACCAGACGAGCAGCGAGATGAAGACGAAGCCGGCGTTGAGCTTGGCGCCCAGGCCCAGGCCGATGAAGACCGACGCCCAGTAGAGGTGCTTGGGCTTCTCCTTCAGGACACCGACGCCGGTGGCCATGAGCGCCACGGCGTAGAACATCGCGCAGGGCAGGTCCTTGGCGTTGTTGGGCGTGTGGCCGAGGACGGTCGGGTAGAAGGCGCAGGCGAGCGTCGCCACGATGCCCGCGCCGCGGCCGAGCAGGCGGCAGGCATACAGGCCGAAGAGGAAGAGCAGCACCACCTGCAGCAGGACGAGCCCGAAGTGGTGCCCGTCGATGTGGTCCATCCACCCCAGCTGGTCGTGCAGCACCAGCGAGACCACGCCGGCGAACAGCCCGGGGAAGACCGGGTAGTGCGCGGGGTCCTTGATGTCCGGGAAGCGCTGGAAGTCGGGGCTGAAGCCAGGCGGGTTGTAGTCGAGGTCCAGCAGCGCCAGCGCCTTGGGCAGCGTCGGGTGCGTCATCCAGAAGAGGTGGCGGTCGCCCGAGTAGAAGAGCGAGGGCGAGTCGGAGGTGATGCCGTAGTGCTTCAGCGAGAGCCCGGACCAGAGCAGGACCGCCAGGGCGATGGCGAAGCTGGCGCGCGCCGGGGTCAGCCAGGCGAGCGGTTCGGGCTTCACCGGGGCGACGGGGGGCGCCGGGGCGGGCGCAGGTGCGGCGGGAGGCTCGGAGGCGGGCGGCGCCGACTCTGGGGCGGTGGGCTCTGCCATGGGGGGCGGACTTTAGCCGAAGTGCGCAGAGCCTGGCATTCCTTCTCCTTCTCCCTCTTTGTCGCAGGAAGGCCCCGCGGCCAGTGGAGGCAGGCCTCTGCGCCTGCAAGGCTCGACTTCCCCCGCGGTGCAAGGGCATCCTGCGCGCGTGATCGCGGTCGTCCTCGGCATCTTCCTGCTCGGTCTCGGCGCCCTGCCCGGCATCCTCGCCGCGGACGCGCTGGCTCCTGCCCTCCCGCCCGTCGAGCGCCGGGTGCTGGGGCTGATCACCGGGTTGGCGCTGACGACCATCGCCTGCTACCTCGCCGCGCTCTCCGGCGTGCTGGTCCTCGCCATCGCGCTGCTCGGAGTGACCACCGCGGCCTTCGCCTGGCTGTACCTCCGGCCGGGCGACGCTCCCGGGGCCCAGCCGCTCGCCCCCCGCGCGACGGGCGGGTCCGCCCACGCCGCGCACCTGTGGGGGCTCGCCGCCGTCGCCCTGGCCTTCGCCGCCTTCGCCACGCCCCTGCTGCTGCGACCGGTGCCCCAGGGCTGGGACCCCGCCTTCCACAGCGCCATCATCGACAGCATCCGCCGCCTGGGCGAGCTGCCGACCACCTGGGGACCGTACGAGCCGGCGGAGAAGTTCAACTACCCGGCCGCGATGCACGCCGTCTTCGCGCTCTACGCCAAGCTCAGCGGCGTCGCGCCCGACTCCGCGTTCACGCTGGGCTTCCTGTGGATCGGCGCGCTGATGCTGCTGGCGGTGTACGCCCTGGGCCTGCGCTTCGGCGGCGGCAGCGCGCGCGCCGGCACCCTCGCGGTCCTCGTGTACGGGCTCTCCGACGGCTGGGGCACGCTCGCCGGCCACGCCGGCTGGGGCGGGCTGCCCAACCTCGCCGGGCTGGTGCTGATGGCCGGCTTCGTCCTCGCCGTCAGCGAGCCCTCGCGCGGCGGCATCGTGCTGGCGGCGCTCCTCGCCGCGGCCATCGCCTTCACCCACCACCTCTCGTTCGCGCTGCTCGGCTTCAGCGTCGGAGTGCTGGTGCTGCTCGAGCTCGTCGTCGAGCGCCGCTGGTCGGCGGCGGGCAAGGCGGGCTTCTGGGCGATCGCGCTGGCGGTGGCCACCGCCGGCCTGCTGGTCATGCTGCGCCCGTCGGGCCGCTTCGACCTGCTGCACGCCTTCAAGTTCGAGCGCGAGAAGATGACCGACCTCTTCAAGGCCTGGGAGGTCATGGGGCCGGTGCTGCTGGCGGGCGGGCTGGCCGGCCTGGTCGCCAGCCTCTTCTCGCACCGCGCTCCCGGCCAGCGCCTGCTGCCCGCCTGGACCGTCGGCCTGCTCGCGTTCTGGGTGCTCTGGGACATGGTCTACCGCGCCGCCGTCTGGTGGATCGCCCACGGCTCCTGGACCGCGCTCACCCCGAGCCGCGGCCTGACCGACGCCGCGGTGCCGCTGGCGGTCTGCCTGGCGCTGCTGGTCGACCGGCTCGCCTCGAGGCTCCCGTCGCGCTGGCCGTGGGCCGTGGTCGGCGCGGCGGCCCTGGCGCTGGCCGCCCTCGGCTACCCGGGCGAGCGCGACCGGGTCCGCGGGGCGCCGGCGTCCCGGGGCGAGTTCGCCGGCGCGCGCGAGCTGTGCGAGGCGGTGAAGAAGCAGACCCCGCCCGACGCCATCCTCTTCGCGCCCAACGCCGGCGAGGTGGGCATCTGGCTGCCGTACCTGTGCAACCGCGAGCTCAACTACTTCCCGGACCCCGGCTACTACCAGAGCCCCTACCGCGAGACGAAGATGCGGCTGCAGGACCCGAAGGAGTTCGCGCGCTTCGTCGCGCCGCAGGGCCGGCAGACCTTCTACGCCACGCGGGGGCAGGCCTCGTTCCCGCGGGTCGCGTCGGTGGGCGGGTGGAACCTCTACCGGATTGGGCCATGAACCGCGCCCTCGCCATCCTCCTCGCCGTGCTGTTCGCCCTGGCCGCCGCCGCCACCTGGCTGGTGCGCACCGGGAAGATGCCCGGCTAGCTTGCCAGCGCACGCGGGATCCGGCTCTCTTGGGGCCTCTGATGGAGGATCGCCCATGAGCCAGCGCCGCGCCGCGCCCCACCGCCGTTCCGTGGGCCGCCCCACCAAGGACAAGAGCCGCGAGACCGAGACGCAGGTCCTCGACGCCGCCGAGCAGGTCTTCGCCCGGGTCGGGTTCTACGGGGCCACCACCCAGGAGATCGCCGAGGCGTCCGGGGTCACCAAGGCGATGATCCACTACTACTTCGACTCCAAGGAGAAGCTGTACCGCGCGGTGCTGGACCGCATCCTCTTCGAGCTCATCAAGCTGGTGCAGGAGACGAGCTTCGCCCCCATCAGCCGCGCCGAGCGCATGGACCACTTCGTGCGCGGCTTCTTCGACTACGTCTCCCGCCACCCGCAGTTCGGCCGCCTGACCTTCATGGGCAGCGGCGATCAGAGCCAGTACTTCGACGGCATCGTCTCCACGTTCTTCCGCCCGCTCTTCGACAAGGGGACCCGCTTCATCGAGGAGGGCATCGCCGAAGGCGAGTTCCGCAAGGTCGACGCCCGCCAGCTGCTGCTCGCCGTCTACTCCAGCGCCATGGGCTACTTCGCCGACGCCCACTTCATCAGCCTGGTCATCGAGGACGACGCCCTGAAGGTCGCCCGGGTCCAGGCCTGCCGCGAGACCGTGCTGGACATGGTCTACCGCTCGCTGGGCGTCGAGGCCCCCAAGCCTCGGCCGAAGAACTAGTCGGCCGCGAGCGCGCCCGCCGGAAGCTGAAGCTTCCGGCTACGTCTGCGAAGCCCCTTCGGGGCTCCCGTGAACCCCGAAGGGGTTTTGCAGCTCGAACTCGACGACCCGGCGAGTCGGGTAGAGCCCGGCCTCTGTGCCCAATGCCGATCACTTTGGGTCCGTCCGAGCGATGGGCTTCTTGGCCGGGTACCGCGTGTCCTTGAACTTGCGGCGGCGCGGGTAGCGTCGGTCTCCCCTGCGGTCGGGGAGGAACAGCAGGGCCAGGTCGCGCTCC
>DASXVQ010000104.1:0-3405 GCA_036504155.1 Myxococcales bacterium | reverse complement strand
CCTCAATGCCATGGTCCGACAGAACAAGTCCTGGAACCCCTCGGAGGCGCTCGATGCCCGCACTCGCTCGGCTTCCTCTTGACGGCAGACACAGTTACTCCAGCGGACCCCTCGACAGGCTCGGGACAGGACTGGAGGGGGAGTCCGCCACCGCTCGAATCGCTCCCCTGCGGAGCTCACGGCGCCGCCCCGTCCATGCTGGCTCGACGGTGAGCTGGCACGGACGCGCGCGGTGCGAAGAGCTCCTACCGCATCGCCGAAGGCAACCCACGGCCCCCCCTCCAGTCCTGTCCCGAGCCTGTCGAGGGGTCCGCTGGAGGGGGTTGGGGGGAGGTTCTTCAGCGCTCGAACAGCCCGGGGTGCCGGTCATGCTGGTGGACCGCCACCGCGATCTCTCCGGCGGGCGTGAGGACCCGCCCCTGCGCGTCGAGCCGGGTCTCTCCCGCCGGCGCGTTCCCCAGGTGCCGCACCAGGGCCGTCGCCCACGGGTGGACGACCAGCCCGCCGATGCGCCCGGCGTAGGCCAGGTGGTTGACGATCCCCTGGTCGTAGCCGGCCATGTAGTTCGTCGCCTTCAGCGACGGCAGGACCTCGGCGGCGACCTGTTCCACGAACTCGCGCATCCGGCGCGCGCTCCCCAGGGCGAACCCGGAGCAGAGCACCGGCTTGGCGGCGACCGGCGGCAGGGCGGCATCGCCGTACCGGTAGCGCAGCCAGGACTGGCTCCAGATGCACTGGGCGATGGACTTGCTCGGGTGCTCCTCGAAGAGGTGGAGCGCGTCGCCGGCGAGCGCCGGGGCCGAGAAGGGCTCGCGCTGGAAGACAACGTCGCGCGAGTCGCAGATGAGCACCCGGTCCGCGCTCGATCCCGCCAGCGCCTGCGCGAACAGCCGGTAGCGCGTGACGTTGTACGACCAGGTCTCGGGCACTCCCGGCAGCTCGACCTCGAGGGCCGAGGTGGCGCCGGCGGCACACAGGGCCCGCGCCGTTCCGGGCGGATTGCGGTGCAGGAACAGGCGGATCTCCCCGGCGAACCCGGCCTCGCGCAGCGAGCGGAGGAGCGGGCGCAGCGCCGCCGCCTCGTAGCCGCCCGCCATCGCCAGGACGAGGTCGTTCTTCATCGGGCCGGGCTAGGACAGCCGCCGCACGATGGCCTCGGCGCCGGCGCGCTGTGACTTGGTGCGCGCGACCTCGACGGCCTTGGCGGCCGCGGCGCGGGCCTCGTCGCGGCGCCCGAGCGCCTCCAGGGCCTCGGCGAGGTTGGTGAAGTGCATCGAGCAGTCCGGCTCCAGGTCGCAGCAGGTCTGGTAGTCGGCGCGGGAAGCCTCGTGGTCGCCCTTGATGGAGTGGGCGCCGCCCCGCTGGCTGAGCAGGTCGATGCGGAAGCGGCCCGTGGCGCCGGCGGCGAGCGCCTCGCCGAGCATCTGGATGGCCTTGTCCGGGCCGCCGAAGGCCACCGTCCGGCCCGACTTGGTGATGAGCGCCGACTGCTGGGCCGTCAGCTCGCCCGAGGAGCGGGGCCCGGCGTCCTCGAGGTCGACGGTGAGGAACTTGGTGGAGGCCCAGCCGAGCGCATCGACGAGCTTGTCCGGCTCCTGGCCGGCGGCGGCGATGAACTTCTTGAAGGTGGCGCTGTGGTCGGTGACGACGTCGGCGCCCGCGGGGACGGCCGCGGCGGCGACCTCGAGCGCGGCCTTGAGCTCCAAGGTGACGTCCTGGATGTTGGTGCCGCGCTGCAGGGCGATCTTCTCGGCGAGGGCGACCACCTGCAGTTCGAGCTGGGCCTCCTCGGCGGTGTAGTGGTCGGCCTCGAAGAAGGAGCGCGCCAGCTCGCGCAGCGCGGTCGCCGCGTCGCCCCTGTCGAAGGCCTCCTGGGCGGCCTTGAAGTGTGCCGGAGCCTCGGCCTTCTCGCGCTTGGAGGCCTGCAGGCCCTTGATGGCGAAGAAGGCGACGAGGGCGACCGCGACGGCGGCGAGGACGTAGCACATGGCGGGGGACGGTAGCACAGCGCTGCCGCCCCTCCCGCGCCCGCCCGTCGCTCACGGATCGCATGGATCGAAGCAGGCGAGCTCCCTGCTCCGGTGCGGGGCCCGCGGCTTGCTTCGGAGAGCCTCTCGGCGACACGAACAGGCCCGCGGAGCGGACTCGCCGTGTCGCGCAGGAGGTCGTCTCGAGCAGAGGCGAGCTCCTCACCGGAGCCCTGGCCCACGCGTGCTCGTTCCGTGTGACCCGAGGGCGACGGGGAGGCGGGGGAGGGGCAGCAGCGGCTGCTCCACCCGCATCTCACGACCCGGGTCGCTCTGCGTGAGGCGCTTTCGCCGGTCATCAAATCCCGCCGAGAGGGCACCCTCACCAGCCGCGGCATCCTCGGAAGCGCCCTCGGGGCCGCTATCTACGGCGGCCTCCTGAGCGGAGTCCTCTCCCTGGGGTTGCAGGCGTCGGGGCCCAGGGTCGTGCGGCTCGAATGGGAGCAGGTGGTCCCAGCGGCGAACCTCGGATTGCCGCGCGACGATCGTCGAGCCGAGCGTCGAGCCGAGCATCAGCCCGGTTCCTTGGCCTCGGTGCCGGAGGAGTCGGTCGCCCACTTCGGGAGGCCGCAGCGCATGCACTTCTTGGCGAACGGATTGCGGAAGAACCCGGCGCTCATGAAGAACGGCTCGCGGCATCGAGGGCACTTGAAGACGGTCAGCCGAATGCCGGTGCCCAGGAAGAGGCCCAAGGCACCGAAGCCGAGGAAGCCGCCGAACGGCTTGTCGAGCACCTTCGCCAGCAGCGCCGCA
Source organism: Myxococcales bacterium (assembly GCA_036504155.1). Taxonomy (GTDB): domain Bacteria; phylum Myxococcota; class Myxococcia; order Myxococcales; family UBA5297; genus JACRCT01. Next base: position 625 of record DASXVQ010000104.1, on the reverse strand, counting down.
AGGGCCGGAACGACACACCACGCGGCGAGGAAGGCGACCACCCGCCACTTGTAGCCGCGCCAGACCCGCTCATACCGGGCGAGCTCGGCGCTGTCTTCGGTGGGCGTTTCCATCTCCGCACGCACGCTACTTCAGCTGGCGGCCTCGGCGCCGTTCTTCTTGTCCTTGGAGCCCAGCACCGGCTTGTGGACCCCGCGGCGTGCACCTCGCCGGCCTTCGCGACGGACCCGGGGGCTGACGGCCCCCGGCTACTGGGTCGAAGCCCTCTGAAGGGGCTGGCCCCCGGCTCGCGGCCTTGGAGTCGTCGCGGAGGTCCGGCGGAAGCGCGACTCCTTGTTCGGGCGGGGCGCGGGTCAGGCCTCTGCGCCGTTCCTCTTGTCCTTGGAGCCCAGCACCGCCTTGTGGACCGGCACCTCGCCGGCCTTCTCGAAGGAACCGGGGGCTGAAGGCCCTGCTGTCACCCCACATCTTCAGCCGGCGGAGATGGGTAGAGCCCGCCCTCCGTGGCGGGGGCGGCCTTTGTCGGGCGCTGACACGACCAAACATACCGACACGACCCCGGCACCCTTCGGCAAGATCACGGCAGGCCCGGCCGGGCACTCCCAGCCCGACACGACCAACCGAC
>DASXVQ010000103.1:0-13151 GCA_036504155.1 Myxococcales bacterium | reverse complement strand
TCTCTTCGGATGATTTCCACCAATTAGCCGGCGAGCTGGGTAGAGCCCGGCCTCCGTGCCGGGGGCGTGTCGGTCGGTTGGTCGTGTCGGGCTGGGAGTGCCCGGCCGGGCCTGCCGTGATCTTGCCGAAGGGTGCCGGGGTCGGGTCGGTATGTTTGGTCGTGTCAGCGCCCGACAAAGGCCGCCCCCGCCACGGAGGGCGGGCTCTACCCACCTCCGCCGGCTGAAGATGTGGGGTGACAGCAGGGCTGAAGCCTCCGGCTACGTCTGCAAAGCCCTCCGGGGCTCTGGGTGCATTGGGGACGGAACTCGGCGAAGATGGGCCGTCGGTTGGCCGGGAGGGCACGCACCATGATGAAGAAGACTGGCAAGGCCATCGCGGGCTTCGGAGTTCGCCGCTTCCTGTCGATCATCGGCAGCATGTCGGCCCTGGCCGGCGCCACCTGCGCCGCCTACGGCCCCGCCCCGGCGTACGGCATCAACACCTGCACCCAGGACACCGAGTGCACGAGCCAGGGCTCCGGCTGGTACTGCGACAAGTCGAGCGGAACCGGGTACTGCGCGCACGCCGAGCCCGACGCGGGCACGACCCAGGACGCCGGGAAGTAGTCGCGCCCGTCCCCGCCGGAGGGCGAAGCCTCCGGCTGCTTCTGGATAGCCCTCCGTGGCTCTGGGTGCATTCCGGACAAAACTGAGAGAGAATCCCTTCTCGGCCGGGAGGGAATTCACCATGAAGAAGACTGGCAAGGCCATCGCGAAGCTCGGCGCTCGCGGCTTCCTCTCCATCCTCGGCAGCATGGCGGCCCTGGCCGGCGCGGCGTGCGCGGCCTACGGGCCCGCCCCGGACTACGGCATGCCCACCTGCACCCAGGACTCGGAGTGCACGAACATGGGCGCCGACTGGTACTGCGACAAGACGATCGATCGCTGCGCGCACTCCGAGCCCGACGCGGGCACCTCGGGGACGGACGCAGGCAAGTAGTCCGCAGGGGTCGTCGGGGAACCGACGCAGGCGCCGCGAGGCCGAACGCGAGTGCCCGAAAGAAACAGGATGGGACGGTTCACCAGGACGATCACCCGGGTCGGCGCCCGAGGTGTGCTGATGCTCCTCGGGGGCATGGCGACCTTGGCCGCGACGACCTGCGGCGCCTACGGCTCACCTTCCTGCCACGACGACCGGGACTGCGCGAGGTCGATGTGGTCGGTCTGCAACCTCGAGGCGGCGTACTGCGTCACCCCTTGCAGCGGCGACGAGCAGTGCACGGGAAGCTGGGGACGCTGCGATCCCGTCCGCCACTACTGCAAGCCTGCGCCAGACGCGGGCTCTCCCCAGAACCCCGATTCGGGCCGGTAGCGGTAGGAGAAGACCCATGCCGAAGTCGATCGCGAAGCTCGCTGCCAAGAGTCTCCTCCTGCTCCTCGGAGGCGCAGCGGGCGCCTGCTCCATCACACCGGTCTACGGGGCGCAGATCCCCGACTGCATCGACGAGACCCCGTGCCAGACGCTGGGCTCGGGCTGGTACTGCGACCACGCCCAGGGCCGCTGCGAGTGGGACGACCGCGGGGACGCGGGCACCTCCTCGCCAGACGACGCCGGAAGGTAGGCGGCGCGCCGATGCGAGGAACGGGAACGGCGCCTGGAGCAGGGGCCGATGCGAGCACCGTGGGGCCGGATGAGGGCCACCGGCCCGAGGGAGTCCAGGGATGCGAATTCCGAGATCGATCGCGAGGATCGGGGTGAAGGGTCTGCTGATGCTCCTGGGCGGCGTCGCCGGGTGCGGGGGCTCGCGGCCTGTGTACGGCATGGTGGACGCCTCCTACGGCATGCCCTCCTGCTTCGACGACAGCGACTGCCAGGACCGGGGCGCCGGCTGGTATTGCGACAAGGCTTCCGGTTGGGCGGCGTGCCGGCACGGCGAACCGGATGCGGGCACGTCGGAACCTGGCGACGCCGGGACGTCCACTGATTCCGGGAGGTAGAGTCAGCCCATGAAACGAAAGCTCACCGCCCTCGGCGCCCGCGGCCTGCTCAAGCTCCTCGGCAGCATGGCGACCATCGCCGCGACGGCCTGCCCGGCCGTCTACGGCCCACCCGAGTCCCAAGACGCGAACCTGTCTGGCGCGGACGCGGCCTATGGACCGCCCATCGGCCTCGACGTCTCCTCCGGCGGCTGGGACGCCGCCTACGGACCTCGCTCCTGCACCGCCGACGACGACTGCCTGGGCACCGGTGGCGAGTGGTACTGCGGCCCCAACGGCTGGTGCCTGTGGGGCACGCGGCCCGACGCCGGGACGTCCGAGGACGCCCAGTGAGCCTCGTCCCCGAGGACCTGAAGCGCAGCGTCCGCTGGAAGCTCCACGAGGGAGAGCTGGCGCTGCTCAAGCGGGCGCACCCGCTGCGCTACCTGTTCGTGGAGGTCACGCGCCGCTGCAACCTCGCCTGCGCGTACTGCGGCTCGAACTGCAACGGCAAGGAGCAGCGCCCGGAGATGACCAGCGCCGAGTGGATCGGCGTGATGGAGCAGGTCGCCGCCGACTTCGACGCCACCAAGGTCATGATCGCGCTGATGGGCGGGGAGCCCACCGTCAAGGAAGGCATCTTCGACCTGATGGCGGCGATGCAGCGCCTGCACTTCCCGTGGGGCATGGTCACCAACGGCCAGACCCTGGACGCCGAGATGGCGCGGCGGCTGGTCGCGCTGGGCCTGCGCTCCATCTCGCTGAGCATGGACGCGCTGCCGGAGCTCAACGACAGGCTGCGCGGCCGCGGCACCTCGGCGAAGGTCGTCGCCGCGGTCGGGCACCTCAAGGATGCGGGGTTCGCCGGCAAGCTCGAGATCATGTCGACCATCACCGCGGCGGCGGTCGAGCACCTGCCGGCGATGCGCAAGCTCGTGGCCGACCTCAAGGTGCCGCTGTGGCGCGTGGTGCCGGTGATGCCCATCGGGCGCGCGGCGCAGAACGCGGAGCTGGTGCCCAGCCACGCCCAGCTGCGGCAGATCATCGAGTTCGTGAACGAGGCGCGGAGGGACGGCCTCAAGCCCTCGCCGGAGTTCTGCGAGGAGGGCTTCCTCGGCGAGCAGTTCGAGGGCCAGGTGCGCACCCACCTCTGGTACTGCCTGGCGGGCATCACCATCGGCGGCATCCTCTGCGACGGACGCGTCGGCGCCTGCCCCGAGCTGGGCGAGGCCTTCGTGCAGGGCCAGGACGTGCGCCGCGAGCGCTTCAAGGACGTCTGGGAAGAGCGCTACGCCGTGTTCCGCGACCGCAGCTGGACCGACAAGGGCCGCTGCGGCAGCTGCGACCAGTTCTCGCGCTGCCAGGGCGGCAGCCTGCACCTGTACTCCTCGCCGCAGGCGGACCCGATGCGCTGCCTGTACCTGGACGCCGTCCGCAAGTGAGTCTCCCCGGCTCTCGAGCCGCCAGGCAGGCCCGCGCCGTGCCCTCGTGGAGGGCGGGCCAGGACCTCGAGCGCTGAGCGCTGAGCGTCGAGGACCGCCCGGGAGCGTTCGCGGGCGGCGACCCGCTCAGGCCCGGTGGGGAGCGCTGGACTCGCCGACGAGGGCGATCAACTCGGCGACGGTCTCCACCTGGAGCTTCCGCATCGCGTTGCTGCGGTGGATGTTCACCGTCTTCTCGGCGGCGCCCAGCTCCGCGGCGATCTCCCGGCTGCGCAGCCCGCGCACCACCGCCTCGCACACTTCGCGCTCGCGCGGCGTGAGCCGGTCCAGCCGCTCGCGGGCGGCCGTCCGCCGGCGCAGCACCGCGAAGTCCCGCTCGCTGGCGTCGATGGCGGTGCGCACCGCGGCCAGCAGCGCCTCGCGCGGGAACGGCTTCTCCAGGAAGTCCACCGCGCCGCCCTTCATCGCCTGGACCGAGATGGGGATGCTCGACCCGCCGGACATGAAGACGATGCGCGGCGACGCCTCGCGGCCACTGAGCTTCTCCTGGGCCTCCAGCCCCGACATCCCCGGCATGTTCACGTCGAGGAGCACGCAGCAGGGGGGAAGCATGTCCGGCCGCGCCAGGAGCTCGTCGGCGGAGCGGAAGGCGGCGACGCGGTAGCCGGCCTTCTCGAGCATCCGCCGCACGACGTTGAGGACCTGCTCCTCGTCGTCGACGACGAAGACCTGGACCTGGCCCGACCCGGCGTCCGGCGGCGTCCGCTCCGGCATGGAGAACGACCCTCTCGAATTGCGGCGCTGCGCGTGCTCGACCGAACCAATTCCATACCGGACGGTGAGTGTCGATGGGAGCAACTTCCTAGGTGTCATTTCGAGCCCGGCGCCGGGCCGGCGACCGCCAGGACCTCCACGGCTGGGAACCTTCGCCGCAGCTCCTCCAGGGCTGCGGGCGTCGCGGCCGCGAGCTCGACCGCTCGCAGGTCGCGCACGTGCTCCGAAAGGAGGGCCGCCTGGTACGGGTCGGCGCCCTGAGCGCTGGGGAAGCCTGGGCCGCCGGGCAGGTCGATGGGCGCGAAGCGCGCCACGGTCCCGCCGGCCTCCCGCCGCAGCGAGACGTCCCCCACCGACAGCGCCGCGAGGCCTGCCAGCCGCGGCCAGGCCCGCAGGCACTGCGGGACGAAGCTGGTCCGGCGCAGGTCGCGCTCGACCACGGCCACGCTGCAGCGGCGCCGCGAGAAGAAGCCGTGGGAGTCCTCGGCGATGGCGTCGAGCAGGCGCGCGACGGATTCGCGGTGCACCGCGAACTCGAGGCCGACCACGCGCTCGAAGGTGGGACCCGCGAGGAGCCGGCGGATGTCCGGCTCGTAGGTGCACAGGCCGAGCAGGCAGGTGAGCGCGTCCTTGCGGGCCTTCACCAGCGCCTCGAGATCCTCGGCCCGGGGCGCGTCCACCCTGCGCAGCGCCAGGGCGCGCGGCGAGGCGATGAGCGCGCGGTGGACCCGCGCCGGCCCCTTGCCGCAGCGCAGGCACTCGAAGGTGCCCAGGCGCGGATCCTCGGCGGCCTCCTGCGTCAGGCCCGCGTCCTCCGGCGCGCTCTGGCGCAGGCGAGCGCTCACCGGCATCCCGCGCTCGTACTCGACCGCCTCCAAGAAGTGCCCGAGCGGCCCGAGCCACCGCTTCTGGTGGCGCCGCTTGAGGGACCCGAGCCGCTCCTGGGCCGGCGCGCCGCCGTGGAGATGGAGCGAGATGAACTCGCCGTACTCGTCGCGGCGCTCCTGCAGCGCGTCGGCGTAGACCTGGCGCGGGCGGTCGTCGCCGGGCGAGGCGAGGATCTCCTCGAAGAGCGCGCCCAGCACCTCCCGCGGCGGCTCGGTGTCCTTGCGGCGCGCCGCGGGATCGCTCGGGCGGGCAGCAGCGGCCTGCGCGAGGAGGCGCACCGGAAGCTCGTACAGCCCGGCGGGCCGGCCCAGCGGATACACGCGCTCGATCTCGAACGACGCCTCGCCCGGCTCGACGGCGGCCAGCTCGTCGGCGGCCAGCAGCGCGTAGCCGCGGTCGAATTGGAAGGCGAGGAAGCCGTGGCCGGCATGGATCGCGGAGAGTGGGAGGAGAGGGATGCCGGCGAGCGAGAGTCGGACCATCCGCGGCGAGCGGGCGTCGACGAGGGTCACCAGGTCGCGGTCGAAGACGAAGGCGTAGCGCTGGGCGTGGAAGACCACCCGGACGCGCTCGGGGAAGCCGCAGGCGCCGTGGGGCCACACCAGGCGCCGCTTGGACCCGAAGCAGGTCAGCTCGAACGGGCGCGACGATTCCTCTTCGTCCTGCCCGCCGAAGCTGGGGACGGGCTCCAGGCTCGCGGTGCGCGCGTCGAAGAGGAAGAACTGGTTTTCGCCGAGCATCACCTGCAGCCGCTGGCCGTGAGTTCCCATCGAGTACGGCGACCCGCCGAGCCAGGCCATTCTCAAGCGCACGCGAACCCCCTCCGGAACGAGTCTTCGCGAGCGTACACGACTGGGGCCGACCGCCCGCGGTCTCGATTCCGGATCCGCTGGGTTCGCTCGCTGTTCCGGTCGCCGTCGCCACCTTGACGAACTGAAGAAACCACGAGCGCAGGTACGTCGGGCAGGAGCTGCGGCGCGACTTGCCGCGCCAGTGCAGCCTTGCCCGCTTGGGACCCTCGCGCCGGCAACTAGCGCTGGGCCGAGTCGAGCCCGAGGTCGCCGAAGCCGAGGTCGGCCAGCGTCTGGGCCGCGAGCAGGGTGCCGGCGCGCTCGAAGGCGGGCCCCAGCCCCTCCTCGCCCTCGCCCTCGCCGGGGACGAGCGGAACGCTCTTCGACGCCCGATAGGCCGCGCCCTGGAACTCGAGCGCGACGTCGCAGGCCAGCATGAGGCCCCTTCGGCCCTGCGGCGCGCAGGCCTCCGGAGGCGTGCGGCACGCCATCTTGAGCCGCGCGACCCCGCTCGGCGCCGCCTTGGGATCGGTGAGCAGGGCCCCGGCGTCCAGGATCTTGGCGAGCCCGGCCCCGAGGTCGCGCTCAAGGCGCAGCAGACCCGCCGCGCTGGCCTGCTGCAGCCCTGGACAGGCCTCGCTCCCGGTCTCGCACGACGCGATCAGGAGGACCTGGTCCGCCGCCGGGGACCAGGGATCGAGACCCTCGGCCTGGGCGATCTTGCCGAAGACCCCGGCGCCTGGCGCGTCGCGGTCGAGGCGCGCCAGCCGGGCGCCCCGGGCCTTTCGCAGCACCGGCTCCGCGGCCTTGCGCCGCTCACCGGCGCCCTCGAGCACGCCCTCGTCGCACCGAGAAGAGGCGCACCAGTCGCGCAGGTACCCGAGCACCCTCTCGGCGTACAGGAAGTCGGCGGGGCGTTGCGTCTGCAGAGCGCGCCGCTCGGCGCAGAGCACATCGGCCTCGAGGGAGGCGGCGACGTCGACCCGTTCTCCGCGCGCCCAGTCGCCATAGTCCTTCGCGGCTTCGAGCGTCCCCGCTTGCAGCGCGGCGGCTCGACGCACCCTCCGCTCGTGCTCGCCGAAGCGCAGGCGCGCCGGCGAGACGAGCTCGTCGGAGAGCCACATGCTGACCGGGACGGCGAGGATCAGCGCCCCCGCCACGGCCGGGACCGCGACCCGCGGCAGCGCCGCCGCAACGAACCCCGCGATCGCCGCGGCAGCGGCCACCGCAAACTCGGGGCGCGGATCCCATCCGGCGAACGCCGCCGCGGCGACCATCGAGAGGGAACCCGCCAGCCCCAGCCCGGCGAGGACCGACCCGAACCGGCGCGCCAGCCGCGCCCCGGCGGCCCGCGCTTGCTCGATCGCCTCCGCGGGCGCCGGAGAGACGCACGAGCGCGACGCGCCTTCCATCGTCCAGGTCGAAGCGCACCGAGCGCAGCGGAAGTCGCGCCAGGTCGTGGTCGACTTCGACTCCTTCTCCTCGGTCCCCAACCAGGTGCGCTTGTACGCCTTACGGGTCTTCGAGGTGCGGTGCTTCCCGGTCAGGCGCCCGGCGAACCAGCGCTTGCAGCCGGGGCAGATTCGGCCACGCACGAACGCGAACGCATAGTAGGCGGCGATGGCACCGATGCAGGCCAGGCCTGCCCCTGCCTTCAGGTCGTCCAGTCCCATGGGCGGGAACTTCGCACGGTCGAGGCGGCGCACGCCACGTCAGCCGCTCGCCTTCCGAATTGGCGAGCGGCGCCGATGCCTGGCCCATCCGAGGCCGCGCGGTCGAGCGATCCGCCGCCTGTCCTGAGGCTCGCGCAGGTACGCCGCCAGAGCGGTCGGACTCGGGGTTCTCGCGGACGGCGGGGCCTGCGAGGGTCCACCGGCTCTACGGAGCGGCAAACGCAAGCAGCGCCCCGACGAGCGCGGCGAGATCGGCCTGGCCGTCCATCAGCTCGAGCGGGAAGCCCACCACGGCGGTGCTTCCGGGGATGCCCACGCCGGCAGCCTGACCGTTGCCGTAGAGCAGAATCACCTGCGCTGCCGCCGTGGCCCCGAGAACGTCGGGGTACTCCTCCTGGTACGGGGCGCCTGGGCCGCTGTAGCTGAAGCTGGCCAGAGCGGAGAGCGCGCCGGTGCCGCTCGCCGTGTTGGAGCCGCTGTCGTCGGAGACGAAGGTGGCGCCGAGAGTGTCGCTGAGGAACGTGGCGCCGTTTCCCTGGCTGCCGAGGTCGTAGGCCACCTCGCTGCCGCTCACCACGAGGTGCCCGCCGCCCGACACGTAGGCGGACACGATTGCCTGTTCCGCCGGGGAGAAGCTCTGGTCGAGAGTGGACTCGTCCCCAGCGAGCCAGATCACCTTGCCCCACGCTGCGAGGCTGAACCCGCCCTCGGTGATCGCGCGATGGGAGACCGTGGCGGCTCCGCCTGCGGCCGCGCCCACCACGGCTGCGAAGTCGTGCGACAGGCCCGCGTACGAGCCGTCGACGACGCGGTCGAAGCCGTCGACGACCAGCAGGGCGGCGTCGGCGTCCATCCGGTAGACGTCCGAGGAGGCCGTGTCGGCGAGCGGCAGGCCTGCCAGCACCGGCGTCACGCGCACGCGGGCGCCGCCGCCGGTGAACGGGAACGTCGCCCGGTCGGCCGAAGGATTCGCCTCGGCGGCGAGCTGCCAGTCGAGGCCGTCGCTCGAGGTCTCCACGCGGAAGCCGGTCAGGTCGAGGTCGTTCGGGGAGAACCAGGCCACCGTCGCGGAGCCGGCCTTGGCCACCGCCTCGCGCAGCTCCACCCTGGGGCCGCGGCGGGAGTGGCGCAGCCCGAAGCGCAGCTGCTCTCCGTAGGCTCCGTCCAGCCGCATGGAGTTGGTCGGGGCTGTGTCGGCGAAGGAGATGACGGCCCCCGCGTCGCGCAGGTTCTGCTGCGTGGGCTGGTCGGCGACGGCGATCCCGGCGCCCGTCAGGCAGGCCGCCAACGCCTGGTTGTGGCCCGCGGTGCCCCCGCTCGAGGTGTAGTTCGAACGCAGCCTCTTGCCCGCCTTGGCGAAGTCGCAGAAGGCGGTCTCGTCGCCGTAGAGCGAGTCGAAGAGGCCGACCTGGGTCACGTCGAACGGCTGGGCGAAGCCGAGGTTGAGCGCCACGGCCTGGTACCCGCTCCCGTGCGCGGTGAGCACGACGTCGCCGACCACCGGGTGCGCGATGCGCCCCTCCCGGTACAGCACGACCAGCACCTCGTCCAGCAGCGCTGCCAGGCCTCCGGGGCGCATCAGCTTGCCGAAGTTGCCGCTCGGCGCGTCGACCGGTCCCTGCGGCACGACGAGGATCGCGTTGGCACCGCTCGCGTAGAGGTGCTCGCGATACCTGCTGAAGGGGAGGGTGCTTGCGAGCGTGGTGTTGAAGCTGTGGAAGTGCACCACCAGGTCGACCGTGCCGAGGTCTCGGAAGCCGTCGGGCACGAAGATGTTCACGCGGTCGTCGGACCATGGCGCGCTGCCGTCCGGGAAGGGCGCCGAGGGCATGGCGACCGTCGCTTCCGCCCCCATCGGCACTCGGCCGGCTCCGGTGAGGTCGTTGAACTGGGCAACGCCCAGCTCTGCCGCCCCGCAGACGGCGTAGGCGGGGCGCGAGAGCGTCTGCGTCGCCGTGACCACCTCGAGCACCAGGCGAACGATCTGCTCGCTCGCGCAGCCGGCGTAGCGCAGCTTGACCGTGGCGGCGCCTCCCGCGGGCACGGAGGCCGGGGCAGACGCGACGGCGAGGTCCGCGCCGCCGGTGATGCGCCAGACCAGGTCGCCGCCGCTCGGGCCGAGCGCGGGACCGGTGCCGTGGTTCTCGGCCGTGAAGCTGCCTTCCACCGCGCCAGCTCCGGCGACGACGTAGGGCAGCTCGAAGACGGGCGGCAGGATCAGATCCACGGTGGTGGGCTCGGAGCAGGTCGGCCCCATGTATCCCGCGGCGCAGGCGCACGACCCGTCGCCGGCGACGCCGTCGCTGCAGGTGCCGTGGGCGCACGCGCAGGAAGCACAGGCCGGACCGAAGTAGCCGCTCTCGCACTCTCCGCAGCTCGTCCCTGCGAACCCGGCCTCACAGGCGCACGACCCGTCCCCTGCCACGCCATCGCCGCAGGTGCCGTGAGCGCAGGCGCAGGCAGCGCAGGCCGGGCCGAAGTGGCCGGCGCTGCACGCGTCGCAGCGCGCGCCCGCGAACCCGGCCTCGCAGACGCAGGAGCCGTCGCCGCCGAGGCCGTCGCTGCAGGTGCCGTGGACGCAGTCGCAGGCGTTGCAGCTCGGGCCGAAGCGACCGGCCGCGCATTCATCGCAGCGGGGGCCTGCGAAGCCTTCCGCGCACACGCAGGTGCCGGTCGAGCAGGTCCCGTGGACACAGCTCTGGTCGGCGAAGCCGGGGCAGCGGTCACTGTGGTCGCCGATGCCGTCCCCGTCGGAATCGGCAGACTCGGTCGGATCATTCGGGAAGGCGTCTTCGCTGTCCGCGACGCCGTCGCCATCCGCGTCCGCGCTCGGCGGTTTTTCGCCGCAGCCGACTGCGGCGAGGACGGAGAGCAAGACTGCCAGACGGGAATTCATCGCTGTCCCTCCGCGAGTTGGTTGAACGAAGACCGTGCCTCGAGTGGCCTGCGGCAGGGAATCCGCGGGCACGGGAATTCCCATGGGTGAAGCCCAGAGTCCATCAGGTGCGAGTGCCACCTGCCGCCGAGTGGTCGCAACGCATCTGGAGCAGCTATTGCAGAGATGCGAGGCGCTAATCGTCCAGCAACTCGAGGAAGTGGGCGGCCTGTGCTCGTGCGGCGGCGCTCGCCGAAGTGGATGACTCCGCCTTGCGCATCGCCTTGAGGAGGTCAGCCCGAGTCCGCGCGGCCTTCGTGCCGTTGATCACGCGGTTCAGCATCCAGACCGTCTGCGCCGTTGGTCGCCGGCGGATCGAGGCGATGAGTTGCTCCTCGTAGCCCTTCCTGAAGAAGGTCTCGACGAAGTGGGTGAGCGCACCAGGACAGCCGAAGTCCAAGTCGGGGTGCGCTTCCATGAACTCGAGAATCGTCGGCATGGCCTTCATCCCGAGCTTGCTGCTTTCGAGTTCGGCGACCACAGCCTCTGACGCAGCCGCAAAGTCTCTCGCCTTGGCTGCTCGCTTGAGGTGGTCCAACAAGGCCTTGGCATCCATCGCGCCTCCAGCTACTCGGCCTTGAGTCGTTCGACCAAGCCCTGCAAGTCGTTCTCACTCGAGATCCTCGTGCCCTGATAGAGGTCTGCAATCGTCAGACCCTTGACCAGCGCTTCGCGCACGAACGACTCCATCTCAGCGATTCCCTGGTCCACGTTGCGAAACGGCAGTGCCACGCCCAGGGCATCGCGCTCTTCTGCGGTCCTCGCCGGAATAGGGAATAGCTCGAGGGACTGGTGCCTCGCGGCCGCAAGCGCGAGAGCTTCGTAGTCAACCGAGCCCTCAACCAAGAGGTTGTACGACATCGTTCAGCCTCCCATTTCGGTCGAGAACTTCACGAAGACCGCACCTTCCTTTTCAAAGGCTGCGCGAATTCGGGCACTCTGGTCGGCACCCAAGCTTTGCCCACGGTCATCGACATGGACGGCCTGGCGTACCTCGGGAGGCAGATGCATTTTGTAGTGGCGCATTCGGGCGCAGACGAAGCGGACTGTGAGTGCCTCGTTCTCTCGAACCGCGAAGTTGTGATTGACGACGTGAACAGCGACGTCGTCTCGCGTGACGATGTCCGGCTGGATCGCGCCCCAGTCCAAATCGTGAGGGTCGACCGGCTCGAACGCGGAAACAGTCGTGCCAAAGGGCTGCAATTCGCCTACGCGGAGTCCCTGGTCATCGAGAAGCTGCAAGAAGAGCTCGGCTCTGGGGCAGTCTCGTCGTGCTTGCTCGATCAGAAGGGCATCCTGCCGACCGGCCTTTGTGCTCGCGTACACGTCGGTGACGCTGCAGTAAGCCTTTGCGTCACTTCGCGCCCGAATGAGTTTGTGGCCCTGTAACTGGGCCTGTTCGCTTGATGCGACGACCACTCGCAGCAATTCTTTCGAGGTCCCGAGGTCGAGCACAACGATCGGAATGAGCGGCCCGCCGCCCTCGATCGATGCTAAGGCGTGCTCGACTGATTCCCGGGCGAGAGCCGTGAGTTCTGGCATGGTCACCAAACCAAGTTCTGCTCGCGAACAAGGCTGCGAGGATCTCGTCTCTCCGCCTTGGGTTGCGCCGGCCGGAGGAAGCGTACACCGAGTAGCACCATGCCCACGAAGAAGCTCGAGTGGCTCTCCCCTTGAGGAACAGAGGTTCGGGCCGGCCTCGAGACGCTTGGATCAACTGCCTCGCCACCGGGCTCGAAGAGGCCACCAGCGACCCGATTGCATGGTGACGACGGTGCTGAAGGACGACAGCGCCGCGCTCAACATGCAGCACATGGGCGTGGTGAAGGACTTCCCGATCCCGTACTGAGCGGCTGCGCGGTCCATGCCTGGCTCCGTTCGCTCTCGCTCCGCTAGCGGGGGTCGATGGGAGCGCCGCAGTACCGGCCCCAGGCCACGAAGCCGGCGAGGCCGCCGAGGGCGAAGGTGATGGGCAGGGAGCCGAACTCGCCCCTCACGACGTGGTAGCCGGAGGCGAGGACCATCACCGTGAGCAGGCCCACGGCCGCCAGGCCGGTGAGACGCGGCTGGATCCGCGTCAGCGACGGCAGGACCACGCCCAGCGCCCCGGCGAGCTCAGAGGCGCCGATGAAGCGCACGAGGACGGGGTAGGCAGTGGCCCAATCGACGTTCCTGGCCAGCTCGGCCAGGGGCCGGGTGGTGTTCATCAGGCCAGCCAGGCCGAAGATGGCGGCCAGCAGGACCTGGACGATCCAGAGGGAGAGGTTGAGGGCTTTGTGGGGGTGGACGGCGTGGGCGCTCGAGGCGAGGACGGCGGCGTTCATTGGCGACTCCTGCGTGCACTGGGCCCATGAGGCGGGCGCTAGCTCCGATGCCGGAGGGATGCAGGAGCCACTCGAGGCAATTGGGGGACTTCAGCTCAGCGCGCGGTCGGAGTTGAAGCGCGAGGCCAGCTCGAGGACCGCGCTCCCACTCGGCGAAGGGTCCCGGGGGGCCGACAGGATCCGCGAGACCGTTCTCCGGATTCGCCCGGATCCGCCGCACCCAATAGATCGTTGGAGGGATCCGGTTGGCTCAGTGGCCAGGACCATGGCTAGGCTGCGACGCCGGCATCTTCCCCAACGATTGAGCGGTAGGTCGCTGGAGCGGTTGTCACGGCGATCTCCGCCAAGCGGTGGAACAGCTTGAA
>DASXVQ010000102.1:0-72646 GCA_036504155.1 Myxococcales bacterium | reverse complement strand
CATCCGCGGCCTGGAGCAGCTCGAGCAGGAAGCCAAGCGGAAGAAGTGATCTCCCTCCCTCTCGGCCGGCCAAGGCGCCGCCGGCTGAGAAGACGAGAGCCCCGAGCGCGCCAACGCTCGAGGCTCCCTCACCCTGGCGCCAAGTAGAGGGGAAGCACCATGGCTAAGTCGCAGCGTACCGAGTCCGGCCCGGAGTTCAATCTCAAGGTCGCGACGATCAGGCACAAGGCGCAGTCCGCCGCCGTGTTCGACGTCAGGCGCGACGCGAGACGCACCAAGGCGACCCCCGCCGTCAAGCCCGTCACCGACGCCCCGCGCCCCGCGTTCAACGAGGACGGCATGGCGATGCGCGCCATTCCTTCGCCGGTCTTCGGGATGTGCGAATGCGAGGTGCGGGCGCGCCTCGACGCCATCGCCAACATGCTCGAACAAGAGTCCGAAGAGGTCCGCGAGTTGGCCAAGTCCGCCGAGATCAACGTCGACTTCATCGAGGACCAGCAGAGGCAGCTCGATTGGTACCACAAGCTGGGCTCCGCGGACCGCGGAGTCAACGAGGCGTCCGAGGAGCTGCGACGAATTTTCCAGGCCACCGCGCTCGCCGTGGATGCGACCACGAAGAGGTACCCCAAGCCGCCTCGCGCCCGCGCCGGCCGCTGACCGACTGCGAGGGCGAGCGCCCGTCTCCGAGAGGGGGCGGGCGCTTTTGCTGTCTCTGCAACCGCTCTCACCCTCCCGCTGTCTTTCTCGCTGTCTACACAAGAAAACGGGAGGCCAGCCTTCCGGCTAACCACCCGTTTTTATTGGTCGGGGCGACCCGATTTGAACGGGCGACCACCTGCGCCCAAGGCAGGTGCGCTACCAGGCTGCGCTACGCCCCGAAGAAGCTCTTCCGGCACAAGGCCGGCGATCCGTTTAGACGACCCGACGCCGCTTTGCAAGCAGGCGCCTTGCGGCCCTCACTTTTGCTGTCCCGCCATGCGCTCCAGGTGCGGCTTGATGGCCTGGAAGGCCCTGGCCCGGTGGGAGATCCGATTCTTCTCCTCGGGCTCGAGCTCGGCCAGCGTCTTGCCCATCTCCGGCAGCTCGAAGAGCGGGTCGTAGCCGAACCCGTGCCCGCCCTTCATCTCGTACCCGATGCGCCCGCGGCAGACGCCGTGCACCACCCGCGGCTCCTGGCCCGGCACCATGAGGCAGATGGCGCAGCGGAACTCGGCGCCGCGCTTCTCCTTGGGCACGTCCGCCAGCGCCTTCAGGAGCTTCGCGTTGTTGGCGGCGTAGCGCGCGTGGGCATCGCCCAGCACCGGGCCGCCGTCCTCGACGCCCGCGAAGCGCGCCGAGTGCACGCCCGGCGCCCCGTCCAGCGCATCGACGCACAGCCCGGTGTCGTCCGCCAGCGTCGCCAACCCGGTGCGCTCGCAGTAGGTGCGCGCCTTCTTGATGGCGTTGGCCTCGAAGGTCGCCCCGTCCTCGACGACCTCGACCGCCTCGACGTCCTTGAGCGAGACGACCTCGATCGGCAGCCCCGCGACCAGGCCCTTCAGCTCCGCGAGCTTGCCCTTGTTCGTCGTCGCGAAGATCAGCTTCATGGTCACACCAGCGCCTTCTTCTGGATCTCGCCGATCTCCTTGACGCCCTCGAGCGCCAGGTCGAGCAGCGCGTCGAGCATCGCGCGCGGGAAGACCTTGCCCTCCGCCGTGCCCTGCACCTCGATCAGCTCGCCGGAGCCGGTGGCGATGACGTTCATGTCCACGTCGGCGCCGCTGTCCTCGCCGTAGTCCAGGTCCAGCATCGGCTCGCCGCCGATGACGCCCACGCTCACCGCCGCGACCGGGAACCTCATCGGGTCCTGCGCGATGACGCCCTTGGAGCGCAGCTTCTTCGTCGCCAGCGCCAGCGCCACGTAGCCGCCGGTGATGGAGGCGGTGCGCGTGCCGCCGTCGGCCTGCAGCACGTCGCAGTCCAGGGTGATGGTCCGCGGGCCCAACAGGCCCATGTCGATGGAGGCCCGCAGCGCCCGCCCGATGATCCGCTGGATCTCGACGGTGCGGCCGGTCTGCTTGCCCTTGGCCGCCTCGCGGTTGGTCCGGGTGTGCGTCGAGCGCGGCAGCATCCCGTACTCCGCGGTCACCCAGCCCTTGCCCGAGCCCATGACGTGCGGCGGCACCTTCTCCTCGACCGAGGCGTTGCACAGCACCCGCGTGTCGCCGAACTCGACCAGCACCGAGCCCTCGGCGTGCTTGGTGAACCCGATGGTCAGCTTCACGGGGCGAAGGTCTTTCGGGCCACGGCCGTTCGAGCGGGGCATGCGTCTCTCCTTGAATCCTCGTCCGTCCGGGAGCGAGGGAGGCGCACCCTACCGGCGGCCTCCAGAGGCGTCAACGCGCGGGGAAGGCCGGTCAGCGCGCTGGGGCTTCCGCGGCCTTCTTCGGCTCGACCGCCTTGGATGCGGGAGCGTCGGCGGCCTTCAGGTGCTTGCCGTTCTCCTCGACGAACGCGCCCAGGCCATCGACCAGCGAGGAGGCCAGCCGCCCCTGGTAGTCCTTGTCCGAGAGCTTCTTGGACTCCTCCGGGTGCGAGATGAACCCCACCTCGACCAGGATGGCGGGCATCTGCGCGCCCATCAGCACGATGAACGGCGCCTGCTGCACCCCGCGGTCGGCGGCGCCCAGGTCCTTGATCAGTCGCTGGTGCACCGCGTAGGCGAACGCCGAGGCGTCGTGGTGGGCCTCGGTCTGGGCCAGGTCGTCCAGGATGTTCGCCAAGGGATCGGTGCTGCGCTTGAGCCGCTTGGCCTCGCCGTTCTCCTGGGCCACCACGCGCTGCGCCTGCTCGTCGGTGGTCTCGGCGGACAGGAAGTAGGTCTCGATGCCGTGCGTGACGGCGCGGACGCGGCCGAAGGGCATGGCGTTGCAGTGGATGGAGACGAAGAGGTCGGCCTTGGCGTCGTTGGCCTTGGTCATGCGCTCCCAGAGGTCCACGTCGACGTCCGAGCTGCGGGAGACGAGCACCTTGGCGCCGGCCTTGACGAGCTCTTCCCTGAGCCGCTTGACCACCGCCAGCGCGACGTTCTTCTCCTTCTCGCCCTTGGCGCCGACGGCGCCGTCGAGCTTGCCGCCGTGGCCGGCGTCCAGGAAGACCGTGAGCCCGTCGAGCCTGGGCGCCGCGGCCGCGCCGGACCCGCCGACCGCCTCCTGCGGAGCCGCAGCGACAGCCGCCGGGCCCGCGTCGTCGGCCCGCGCCGCGAGAGGCACGAGGATCAGGAGGCAGACCGAGCAGAGCGTCGAGCGCAGCATTGCCAACGACTCTAGCAAGAACGGGGGTTTGGGAGCGCCAGGCTTGCGGCTCAGCCCTGCTTCGGCGCGTCGGCGGCCGGGGCGCCGGACTTGCCCTCGACCATCCGCGTGATGAAGACCACGACGATCCCCACGGCGAGGATGACCAGCGAGGTGAGCAGCGACTTGGCCTCGATGCGCGTGACCAGCACGGACATCACGCCCAGCGCGGCCAGCGGAATGGTGGCCCCGAGCGGGACCCGGAACAGGCGCGGGGCGTCCGGCCGCCACTTGCGGAAGATGATGACCGCCAGGCACGTGGGCACGTACTGCGCGAAGAGGGTGACGATGGTCAGGTCGGCCAGGGCCTTGAAGTCCAGGGCGACGACCGCGGTCATGGCCCCCAGGGTCACCAGCGCAATGGAGGCGGTGGGGTTGCCGCGCGTGGCGTGCACGCGGGCGAAGACCCTGGGGAGCACGCCGTCGCGGGCAAGCGAGGCGAACAGCTGGGGCCCGACCAGGGCGCTGCCGGAGCAGAAGCCGATCATCGAGACGAGCGCCGCGACGCGCACGGCCACGGAGGCAGGCCCGTCGCCGAAGGCGCTGGCGGCCTGCACCATCGGGTCCTGCGCCGAGGTGACCCCGGGCAGGGTCCCGACGACGACCAGCTGGATGAGGGCGTAGAGGACGACGGCGCCGACCAACGACCCGACGATGGACAGCGGGATGTTGCGGCGGGGGTTCTCCGACTCCCCGGCGACCACCGCCACGAACTCGAAGCCGGACAGGGCGAACAGCGCCGAGAACATGCCCTCGCCGAAGCCCTTCATGTCGGGGGTGCCCAGCGCCGATATGTTGGCGCGGCGCACGAAGAACAGGCCGGCCAGCACGAAGACGACCAGGGCGCCGACCTTGACCACGGTCAGCACGTCGCTGGTGCGCGCGCCGGTCTTGACGCCGCGCCAGTTGGCCAGCCCGAGCAGGAGGATGAGGCTCGCCGAGATGGCGGGGCCCCCCAGGCCGCCGACCGGGAACGCGAGCCAGCGGGCGATCTCGTCGCCGAAGCCGCGGGCGATGGCGGAGTAGCCCAGGATGCACGAGACGGCGACCAGCCAGCCGACCCCGAAGCCCACCTCTTCGCCGAAGGCCTCCCGCGCGTACAGGTAGGTGCCGCCCGAGCGCTCGAACATCCCGCCGACCTCGGCGTAGCAGAGCGCGACCAGGGTGCACAGCGCGCCGCAGGCCACGAAGGCCAGCGGGGAGAGGCTCTTGGCGCCGGAGGCCACCCAGCCCGGCAGCAGGAAGATGCCGCTGCCGATGATGCCGTTGATGCCGATGGCGATGCAGTCGAAGAGCGTGAGGCGTCGGGGCGCAGCCACCTGTCAGTGCTCCTCTTCGTTCGAGCCGGGCCGGCGAGCGCGAAAGGCTCTTTCAGCCCTGCTGCTTGCCCAGCTCGTGATCGTCGATGTAGCGGGCGATGGCGAGCTCGGCGTCGGTGGGGATCTCGGTGAAGCGCACGTGCGCGCCGAACTTCGAGGGCTGCTCGCTGATGCGCAGGATCTCGCCGGCGCAGCGGATCTCCTCGGTCTTGCCCGGCAGGCTGAAGCGCAGCTGCACGCCCTTGCCCACCGGCAGGTGGCGGTCCTCGAAGTAGGCGCCGCCCACCCCGACGTCGCCTTCCTTCTCCTCGAAGGAGCCTCCGGCGTCCACCATCCGCACCCACAGCTTGACGGGGATGCGCGGGGAATCCCGGCGGTCGCTCGTGCTGAGCTTCGGCCCCTCGTTGGCGGCGGTCGTTCGGCGGTCGTTGTCTGCCATGATGCGCTCCCTCGAAAGCCAGGCCGGAACCCTTATACCAAAGCCCTGCTCCGAGGCGAATCAGCCGCGGGGGTGGTTGGCGACGGCGGGCAGGAAGTGGGTCAGCAGGCTGGTGAAGCGGTCGCGCACCCGGTCGGCCGTCTCCGCCACCTCGGCGTGCGACAGCGGCTTGCGGCCGATGCCCGCCGCGAGGTTGGTGATGCAGCTGATGCCGGCGACGCGGACCTTCATGTGCGAGGCGACGATCACCTCGGGCACTGTGCTCATGCCCACCGCGTCGACCCCGATGGTGCGCAGGAAGCGGATCTCCGCGGGGGTCTCGTAGGACGGCCCGCTCAGCCAGACGTACACGCCCTCCTTGACCGGCACCTTCAGCCGGTCGGCCGTCTGGCGTAGCAGGTGGCGCAGGGCCGGGTCGTAGGCCGTGCTCATGTCGGGGAAGCGGGGGCCCAGCCGCTCGTCGTTGGGGCCGTTGAGCGGGTTGGCGCCCGAGAGGTTGATGTGGTCGCTGATGCCCATCAGGTCGCCGGGCATCAGGTCCGAGCGAATGCCGCCCGCGGCGTTGGTCACCACCAGCGAGTGGATGCCCAGCGCGCACAGGACCCGGGCCGGGAACGCGGCCTGCCAGGCGGGATAGCCCTCGTACATGTGGACGCGCCCCTGCATGGCGACGATGGTCGAGCCCTGCAGCTTGCCGACCACCAGCCGGCCGGCATGGCCGGGGACCGAGGAGGTCGGGAAGTTCGGCAGCTCGCCGTAGGGGATGACCGTCTTGTCCTCGAGCGAGTCCGCGAAGGCCCCGAGGCCCGAGCCGAGGATGATTCCGACTTGGGGCTTGTGGCTCGTGCGCTTGCGGACGACGTCTGCGGCAGCCTGGATCTGGTCGAAGAGTTCCATGGGGGCGAGTGTACCGGCCCCGTCGAGGCCAGCAAGAAATAAGGCTCCACTCCTCTTCTCGGGCGGGGCCCGCGGGCTCGCCGGGAAAGGGCTCGCGAAAGAGCCCGCCGCGCGGCCTCGCCCCCTGCCCCGCCGCCTCGGGATTGCCACCCCGCGGCGCCGCGCTCCGGCAGTTTTCTTGATCTCGGTTGCTACACTTTTCTACAGCTGGCTTCGCCACCGGAGGTCGACCGACATGCAGCCCCAGCCCCTGCGTCACAAGCGTCAGCATCCCCGCGTCCAGGCCGGTTTCCTCGTGAAGATGCACGTCGGCGCCCGCGAGGTGCTGGCGCGTGCGCGCGACCTGTCGATGGTGGGGCTCTTCCTCGACGGCCCGATCTCGCGGCTGCCCGCGGAGATCGACCTGCGCATCCCGCTGCCCGGCCAGGACCGCGAGGTGCTGACCACCTGCCGCGTGGAGCGCCACGACTCCGACGGCGTCGCGCTGTCGTTCTCCAAGATCGACTGGGGCGACTTGCTGCTGATGGCGCGCTTCCTGTCCCCGCGCCTGTAGCGCCACCAGACGCCTTCCAAGGCCCCGGCTCGTTTGCTAGATGTGTTCCCCTTCACCTCTGGCAGGGGGAGCTTGGACATGGCGGAGCTCGTCTTCTTCCGGCGCGCAGAGGAGCTCATGCGCGTCCAGCTCGAGGGCCGGCGGATCACCGTCGGCCGGGCCGAGAACAACGACATCCAGGTGCCCGACCCGGCCGTCTCGCGGCAGCAGTTCGCCGTGGAGAAGAAGGAGGGCGCCTTCCGCCTGGTGGACCTGTCGGGCAAGGGCACCGAGGTCGCCGGCAAGCGCGTCTCGGACGCCGCCCTGGCCGACGGCGCCGACGTCGGGCTGGCGCAGTGGCGCGCGGTGTTCCACGCCGAGTCCGGCAGCGGAGTGCTCTCCGAGGCGACGCTGGCCGAGGACCGCGACCGCGGCACGGTGGTCCAGCCGCGCTCCGCCGCCGACGTCTCCGAGCTCGCGGTGCGCCTGCACGTGGTCGCCCGCGGCGCCGAGCGCGTCCTGCCCTTCCGCGACGAGGCCACCGTCGGCAGCGGCGAGCGCGCGAGCGTGCAGCTCGACGACCCGTTCGTCTCCGCCACCCACGCGCGCCTGGAGCGCAGCGAGGGCGGCTTCAAGGTGGTGGACCTGTCCTCGAAGAACGGGACCTTCGTCGGCGCGGCGCGGGTGCTGGAGGCCATCGTCCCGCTGGGCTGCCCGGTGCGCGTGGGCCAGACCGAGCTCGTCCTGAAGAAGCCGGAGAAGACCGACACCGGCGTGCCGCTCTTCGAGGGCATGGTGGGCGGCGGCGACGGGATGCGGAAGGTCTACGAGACCATCGAGCGGGTGGCGCCCGCCCAGGCGGCGGTGGCCATCTTCGGCGAGTCGGGCTCCGGCAAGGAGCTGGTTGCCCGCGCCCTGCACCAGCGCAGCTCGCGCGCCGCCAAGCCCTTCGTGCCGGTCAACTGCGGCGCGCTCTCCAAGGAGCTGGTGGAGAGCGAGCTGTTCGGCCACGAGAAGGGCGCCTTCACCGGCGCGGAGAAGATGCACAAGGGCGCCTTCGAGGAGGCCGACGGCGGCACGCTCTTCCTGGACGAGATCGGCGAGCTGCCATTGACCCTGCAGGCCAAGCTCCTGCGCGCGCTGGAGCTGGGGGAGATCAAGCGGGTGGGCGCCTCGCGGCCGATGAACGTGGACGTGCGCATCGTCGCCGCCACCAACCGCGACCTGCGCGCCGAGATCCGCCGGGGCGCCTTCCGCGAGGACCTGTACTGGCGCCTGTGCGTGGTGCCCATCCAGCTGCCGCCGCTGCGCGCCCGCCGCGGCGACCTGGCGCTGCTCATCCGCCACTTCCTCAAGGCGTTCTCGCCGGCCAACGCTACGGTGGCGCTGACCAAGTCGGCCGAGGCCAAGCTGGGCGAGCACTCCTGGCCCGGCAACGTGCGCGAGCTCAAGAACGTGGTGCACCGCAGCCTGCTGCTGCGGCGCGCCGAGCAGATCGATGCCGACGACATCCAGTTCGAGCCCGCCCCGACCCAGTCCGTCGCCTCCGAGGAGTCGGGCGGCTACGACCCGCACCGCGAGGATCCCGAGCGCGTCTACATCCTCAACAAGTCCCTGGACGACCTCGACGACGAGATCTTCCTCAAGACCTGGAAGCGGCTCAGCGCGCGCCCGGCGCAGGTGGCCAAGGCCCTGGGCCAGTCGCGCGGCGCCATCTACCGCCGCATGGAGAAGCTGGGCATCCCCACCGCCACCGAGGCCTCCGAGTCCAAGGAAGAGTAGCGGCCGAGCCAGCAAACCCGCGGAACGACTGTCGCCACGTGACGACAGTTCCTGCCATGGCGAAAGTGGACTCCTTCCGTTTCACACCTTGGGCCTCTCTCGGGTCATACTTTCGCGCCCCCTTCCATCCGCGCCCTCCGAAAGGACCGTTTATGTCGCCCCGCCACACCGCCCTCCTCTGCGCCTGCCTCGCCGCAGCCCTGGCCTCGCCCGCCCGCGCCCAGGACGTCCAGAAGGTCGAGAAGACCGCCAAGCTGGTGAAGGAAGACGCGCTGCTCGAGCTGAAGGTGAAGGACTTCGACTTCACCTTCGACAAGGTGCAGGTCAAGCACCAGCCCGACGCCAAGGACTTCGCCAAGCTGGAGAAGAAGCCCACCGCGGACTGGCGCCCGCGCATCAGCGTGGACTACGCCAACCCCGGCAACATCGGCCTCTCGCTGGACATGACGGTCACGCTCGTCGACGACGCCGGCAAGGAGATCATCACCTGCAGCGACACCGCCACCGTCGCCGCGCGCACCAAGAGCGACTACAAGCTCTTGTGCATGTCCAAGGCGATGCCGCTGGCGGACTGGCCGAAGATCACCTCGGCCAGGTTCAGCGGCGCGGTGAAGATGGCGCAGCCCACCTTGGACAAGGTCTTCAAGTTCAACGACAAGAGGAACATCGCCGAGGTGAAGACCAAGCTCGGGCCGGTCTCCGTCGACCGCGTGGTGATCACCGGCGCGCCGAGCGACGCCGAGGTCAAGGAGGCCAACGACTCCAAGCCGAACGCCAACTGCCACCCGCGCGTCATGCTGCTGCTCTCCAACCCCACCGACGACAAGGTGAAGGTCGAGATGCGCGTGCTGCTCGAGGACAAGGACGGCACGGCCTACCTGACCTGCGACCGCACCGACAAGCTCGCGGCCAAGAAGGCCAGCGACGACCTGACGCTGTGCATGGGCGTGAACATGAAGGTCGTCGACTGGCCCAGCGTCACGCACGCCCACGTGGTGGTGACGGTGAAGGAATAGGCCTCGGGCCCCTGACTTTCGCAGAGGCCTCCGAGCGGGAACCTGGGCCTGCCCGGGTCCCCGCTCTCTCTCTTCTTGCGCCCGGCCTGCCCTACTCGCTCGTCTTCATGGACCCGAGGATGAAGTCCACCTCGGTCTCGGTGCCCTCCGGCGAGCCGCGCGGCCAGGTCGCCAGGAGCACGTAGACGCGCCCCGCGGTGCCCTCGACGATGGCCACCCGGCCGTGGACCTGGTCCCCGACCAGGAAGTCGAAGCCCACGGCGCCCTCGGCCAGCGGGATAGGCTGCACCTCGCTGGTCGCGAAGCCCTCGCGCGACTGCAGGCCGCTGGTGAGCCTCTCGGCGAACTGGGCCGGGCTGGCCACGGCCGGGGCGACCTGCACGACCACCTGCGCCCCGGAGCCCTCGTCGGTGACCACCAGCGGCACGACGATGTTCTCGGTATTCAGGGCCTCGCCCGGGCGGAACTTCCAGCCATTGCCGGGGCGCCCGATCGTGAAGCCGTTCTCCCGGTCCACGAACGTGGCCCCGTGGTCCTTGGCGGCGGTCTTCGGGTCGACCGCTGGAAGCGCCGGGGCCGTCGACGGCTCCGCGCCCGGCAGCGCCTTGGCGTCCGGGGGGCCCGCCTCGTCGGCCTCGGGGATCTCCGGTGCCGGCTTCTGCGGATCCTGGGCGCCTTCCATCGGGTCCGCCGGCTCGCCGCGCACCGCCTTGTGGCCCGCACAGCCCGCCAGCGCCAGCGCCGCCACCAGCACCGCTGCCCTGCCCCACCCCCACCCCCGCCCCAGCCCCGTGCCCATCCCCACCCCCTCTTCCACCAGCACCGAGGCCGGCTGCCCAGGCCCGTCACTCCCGACGAGGCTGGCCGGTCCCGCCCTGCCGCACCCAGCGGAGCATTGGCACCGCCCGCCTGCCCGGCAAGCCGCCGACCCCATGCCGCATTGACAACCGAGCGCCTTCTTTGAGAGCGTCGGCGCCCCATGAGCCTGCGCCCGCGCAAGGACGACAATCGCCGCCGCAGGGCGGTCGCGCGTGCCCTCCTGGTGCTGCGACACGCCGTGGGCGAAAAGGCCCAGAACGCGTCCGACCGCATCCGGGTGGCGCGCGCCTACCGCATCGTGGGGGACACCGCCCAGGCCGCCGGGTGGTACCGCTCGGCCATCGAAGAGCTCTCCAAGCGGGGAGACGCGGTCAAGGCGCTGGCGCTGGCCAAGGAGATGGAAGAGGTGATGCCCCAGGAGCAGCGGGCGTTCGCCGGCCTGGCCGACCGCTTCTCCGCCGCCGCGGCTGCCGCCCCCGCCGCCCCCGCGCCTCGCGAGACCACCAACCGGGTGGCCATGCCCATCTTCGGGGTGGCCCACCCCATCGAGCCGGAGCCGGAGGACCCGAGGAAGGTCCTGGACGCCTCCGAGCTGCTCAAGGTCTACGAGGCCGAGAGCCTGGGCGCCTCCTCCGAGGCGCCGCAGCAGGCGGCGGCGGTGCCCTCGCTGGTCCCGCCGGACGTGCTGGCGGAGCTGCACTCCCGCGGGGAGATCGACCTCTACGACGAGCAGGGCAACGTCCTCGACCGCCCCGACGAGATCACCGGCGAGATGGAAGTCGGCGAGGACGCCATCGAGGTGATCGAGGACACGAGCGAGGGCCAGGCGGCGGACCCGGAGGACGTCATCGTCCGGCTGGAGGGAGTGCCGCTCTTCTCCGACCTCGACCGCGGCGCGTTCATGGAGCTGACGCGGCTGGTGAAGCTGCGCACCGTGGGCGACCGCTGCCTCATCTTCAAGGAGGGCGAGGAGGCGAACTCGTTCTTCCTGGTGGCCGAGGGCACCGTCGAGGTGATGCGCAAGCTCAAGAAGCGCGACGTGGTGCTGCGCCGCTTCGGGGCCAACGAGCCCTTCGGGCTGTTCGGGCTGTTCGCGGGCAAGAAGCGGGCGGCGAACGCGCGCGCGGTGGGTGGGACGGCGTCGGTGCTGGAGATCCCCGCGGCCTCGCTGGCCAACGTCATCCGCGTGCACCCGAAGGCCAAGATGGCGCTGTCGCGCTTCTTCAAGCAGCGCCTGCTGGAGAACTTCCTGGCCTCCTCGCCGATCTTCGAGGACCTCGACGGGACGGCGCGCGCCGCGCTCATCGACCAGTTCCGGCAGAAGAAGCTCACCGATGGGCAAGCGGTGGTGTCGGTGGGCGAGGTCTTCAACGGCCTGTTCCTGGTCGTCGCCGGGCGGCTGACCATCACCAAGAGGATCTCAGGCGCGCGCGAGCAGGAGCTGGCGCAGCTCGACCGCGGGCAGTTCTTCGGCATCGTCTCGGGCCTGTCCGGCATGCCGACCAACTGCAGCATCCGGGCGGTGGAGCCGTCGATGCTCACCTACCTCCCCCAGAAGTCCTTCAACGAATTCATCAAGGACTACCCCACCTTGCGCGAGCTGCCCCGCCGGCTGAACGCCGAGGGCATGCTGGTGGACAAGGACGTGTTCGTAGGGGATGCGGGAGTGCCGGGACTGTCCTGACCGGCAAGAGACGGAGGCCGCCATGGGCGGCGTCGACTTGAAGAAGGTGGGGGCCATCGTCCTGGCGGTCGCGGTGGGCGTGCTTGCCTGGGACACGACCGCCATCTACCCGCTCAAGCTGCTGGTGGTGCTCATCCACGAGTCGGGGCACGCCATCGCCGCGAAGATCGCCGGCGGGACGGTGGAGTCGATCACCATCGACAGCCTGCAGGGCGGGCTGTGCACCTTCCGCTACGAGCCGACCTTCTTCAACACGGTGCTGACCAGCTCCGCCGGCTACCTGGGCAGCGCCATCTCGGGCGCGCTGCTGCTGATCGCGACGCTGCGCTTCAAGCTGGGCCGGTGGGTGCTGGCGTTCATGTCCGCCGGGCTGGTCTTCGTGCTGATCTTCTGGGCGCGCAGCCTGTTCACCTTCGGGGTGACGCTGGCGATGGCGGTGGCGCTGGGGCTGGCGGCGAAGTTCCTGCCGAAGGACGGCGCGCAGCTGTTGGCGACGTTCCTCGCGGTCTTCAACTCGCTCTACGCGCTCTTCGACCTGCGCGACGACCTGTGGAGCGCCGAGCGCCGCGCCGGGACGGACGCGGCGATCCTGGCCAAGGCGACGTTCATCCCGTCGATCGTCTGGGCCATCCTCTGGACGCTGCTGGCGGTGGCGCTCTTGGGGCTGGCGCTGTGGATCAGCGCCAAGGGGAAGAAGGGCGAGGCGGCGGTGGGCGGAGTGAAGCTCAAGCCGTCGTAGGGGTCGGGAGCGGTTTTCTCGACTTCACGAGTCGAGGTGCTTCGAGCCTCACCCAGGCCTCCAGGCCGGTCCGTCCGCCGGCGCGATGGCGACCGGGGTGGCGCCCAGCAAGCGCGCGGCCTCCTTCGCCAAGGCGTCGTAGCCGTCGCGGCTCCATCCCTCCTGTGCGGCGACGATCGCGCCGCCACCGTCCACCAAGACGAGGGTCGGGACTGCCGCCAGCCCGAACGCCGCGCTCACCGGATACCGCTCGCCTTCCAGCGCCGCCACGGACCAGTCCAGGCCCTGCGCACGCATCCACTCCTGCGTCTCGCGCTCGGCGTCCTGCGACACTGCGACCACGTCCAGGCCGGGGTACGCCTTGCGCAGCCGCTCCACCGCGGGCGCGGCCAGGGGGCAGGTCGGGCAATCCACCTTGAAGAAGAAGACCGCCTGCGCGCGTCCCGCCGCGGGGATCGTCCTGGGCCCCGCCGGTCCCTGCAGGGTCAACCGAGGCGCCTGCGCGCCAATCGTCAGCTCCATCGCCTTCCTCCTTCGGCTCTTCTCGGGTCGCCCGGCGCACTTCCCACGCCGCCGGCCGCTGGAAGTGGCCATGGTATCCCTCCGCCCGCGCGGGAGGGTTGCTTGCCCTAGAAGAATTGCATCTCCGCGGCGGTCTTCGCTCGGCTCTAGCACGGGGAGGCGAGCCCGTGGTCGCGGCGGTGCTGGCCGCCGTGATCACCACGGGGCTCTTCGCGCGCGGCCGAGGCCTTCCGCTGGCTGGCCATGGCCACCCACCAGTGAGCTACGAGCCCAGCCGGGTCAGGGCGCGCTGGACCTCGCGCAGGATCACGCCCTTGACGTCCTCGAACTTGCCCGGCACCGAGCAGCCGCTGGCGTTGTGGTGGCCGCCGCCGCCGAAGCGGGTGGCGATGTTGCCGACGTCCACCTTGCCGCGCGAGCGGAAGCTGACGCGGAAGCGGGTGGGCCCCTCCTCGCGGAAGAGCAGCGCGACCTCGACGCCTTCGATCTGCCGGGGGTAGTTGATGAACCCGTCGGCGGTCTCCTCGGTGGTGCCGGCGACGTCGAAGACGTCCTTGGTGGCTACCACCCAGGCGATCTTGCCGTCCTTGGAGAGGGCCAGCGTCTTGAGCACCTCGGCGAGCAGGCGCACGCGCGACAGGGGCTGGCACTCGTACATCCGGCTGGAGATCTCACCGGGGCGCACGCCCTTCTCCACCAACTCGCAGGCGATGCGCATGCACTCGGCGTTGGTGTTCGAGTGCCGGAAGTTGCCGGTGTCGGTGGCCACCGAGACCCACAGGCAGGTGGCCATCTCCCGGCTGACGGGGTGGCCCATCGCCTTGAGGATGCGCCAGACGAGCACGCCGACGGACGCGGCGTGCGAGTCGACGAAGTTGGCGTGGCCGAAGGCCTTGCTGCGCGGGTGGTGGTCGAGGTTGAGCACCGTGCCGCGCCGGGCCGCGTCGGGCCAGTCGGGGCCCAGGCGGGCGTCGTCGCCGGCGTCGCAGGCCACGCTGACGTCGAAGCGCTCCTCCTTGGAGAGGGTGCGCACGATGGTGTCGGAGCGCGGCAGGAAGCGCAGGTTGGCCGGGGCGCCCTGGGGGCTGTAGACCACGACCTCCTTGCCCTTCTCGATGAGCGCCAGGGACAGGGACAGGGCCGAGCCCAGGGCGTCTCCGTCCGGGAACTCGTGCATGCAGACGAGGATGCGCTGCGCCTTCTCGAGCGCGGCGACACACTGGGCGAGCGCGGCCTCGGAGCGGTCCTCGACCTCGGGGACGGTCCTCACCACGGCCTCCGTGCTCAACTCCCCCGGAGCCACCCGTCAGCCTTCCTTCTCGCCCGGCTTGGCCTCGCCGGCGGCCGGGACGACGAGGTCCCCGTCCTTGGTCCGCTCGGCGTCCTGCTCGTGCACCTGCTTGAGCAGCAGCTCGATGCGCTCGCCGCGGTCGATGGACTCGTCGACGACGAAGTGCAGCTCGGGCGAGTTCCGCAGGCGGACGGCCTTGCCGATCTCCCGGCGGATGAAGCCCTTGGCGGCCTCCAGGCCGACGGCCGTGTCCTGGCGCACGCGCGCGTCGCCGTGGACCGCGTAGTAGACCCAGGCCTCGCGCAGGTCGGGCGAGACCTTGGCCCCGGTGATGGTGACCAGGGCCCCGATGCGCGGGTCCTTGAGCCCACGGATGAGCATCTGGCCGACCTCGTGCTGGATCGCCTCCGCCACCTTCTCCTGTCTCGACTGGCTCGCCATCTCGGTGGTCCTTACTCCCCTTCGTCTTCGCCCTCGCCCGTGGGCGAGGCAGTGCGCCGCGCGTCGCGCAGGCGTCGGCGCAGGTCCTCGAGGGCCCGCGCCCTCTCGTCCTCGGAGAGGACCTTGTGGCCGTGCTTCTCGCGCCGGTTGGCGCGGTCGCGCTCGCGGGCGGTCATCGGCGGCGGCTCGGGCATGTCGTCGGCGTGGCCGATGCCGCCGCCGGCAGCCTCGCGCTCGGCGTCGGCCAGGGTGCGCACGGTGCTGCGCGACTCGGCGGCGAAGCCCGAGGCGTCGTCCTCGCCGAACAGGTCGCCGCCCAGCGGGATGACCTCGCTGGTCCAGCTGACCGTCGGGGCGACGTAGAGCTCCTCGATGAAGCGCACGACCTTGCTGACGCTCTCCTGCGCGAAGGCGTGCTCGTTGGCCACCGCGGCGATGCCCAGGGTGGCGCGCTGCCACAGGTCCAGGTCGGCGACCTCGGCGGCCGAGACGTTGAAGCGCGCCTTGACCTTGTCGAGCACCTTGTGGACGACGTGGCGCTTGCTCTTGAGCGAGCCGGCCTCGGGGATGGACAGCGTAATTCTGGCGACGGCGACGAACATGGGAGATCGAGCAACAACCTCCGCCGAGGCGGAGGGCATCCGAGAAAAAGTGGGCACTCTATCCCTGGCCGCCTGCTCAAGACAACCGAGGGCTCGGCGCCGCGCCAGTGCGCCGGGCCCCCGGAGCATCACTTCACGCGGGCTTCCTCGGCCGGAGCGTCGCTCGCGGGCTTGGCCTTCCCCTTGGCCTTCCCGTCGCCCGTCTCCCCCGGGTCGGCGTCGTCGCCCGCATGGTGCGGGTCCTTCGCCTTGGACTTGGCCTTCGCCTTGCCGTCCGCCGGAGCCTGGTCGCCGTCGTCGCTCGCGTGCTGCACCGGCACCGGGATCTTCGCCGTGCCGTCCGCGGGCTTCTCACCCGGGGCGTTGCTGCCTCCCTCCGGGCCGTCGGTCGCCTTCTCCTTGGGCATGAACAGGTTGACGTCCAGCTGGACGGTGAAGGTGTCCTTCCCGGCCATGGTCTGGTTCCAGTAGTGGTCGTAGCCGACGATGACGCTGATGTCCTTGGTGAAGGCCCACGAGACGCCGGCGTTGATGGCGCCCAGGAAGTTCTGGCCCTGCTGGTAGTCGACGCCCACCCAGAGCCTGTCGCTCAGCTCCGTCAGCGTGCGGTCCCAGGAGAGCAGCAGGCCGTGGTTGTCCGGCTGCGTCTGCGTCGGGTCGCCGGGGACGATGTTCGTGCGCAGGACCGCGGCGTTGCCCAGGTAGTAGCCCGCGGAGAGGCGACCGAGGATGGGCAGGGTCCTTCCGAGCAGGGCGTAGCCGACGTTCTGCATGGTGTTGACCGTGTCCGAACGCTTGATGCCGACGTTGTAGATGCCGACCGCCAGCGCCGGCTGCCAGTGGAAGAACGCGTCTTCGGGGACGGCCAGCTTCCCGTGGAAGTACAGCGGGTTGGAGTCCAGGTCCTGGTTGCCCTGGAAGATGAGGTCGAAGCCGGTCTCGGCCTGGATCTTGTCGAACGGGAGGATCCCCACGGTGGGGCCGAGCATCAGGGTGGGGATGCGCCCGGGCCGGGCGTAGACGTCGTAGTTGAGGTGCAGGGTCTCGAACTTCTGGATGTCGGGCGAGGGGATCCAGATCTGCGTCGACGGCGTGGCGCCGGCGCGCGGTGCGGCGAAGACGGTCGCAGCCAGAGCGGCGGTGACGCACGCGAGCCGGTGTCGGGTGTGGTCGGTCATGGGGCCCCCTCTCCCGCGACGGCGCGCTCCACCGAGGGCGCCCGCGAGCGGCGAGAAGTTGGTCGGGCCTCGCCGGCCCGACAAGGGCCGCCCGGCAGCAGGACTTTTCGGCTTCCGCTCGCTCCCTCGGACCTGACAAAGCGGTATGATTTTCCGACCAATTTCCTCGGCCGCCTTCTCGCCAACGCCGACCGCTGAACGTCAGCAAAGGATCCTCAGATGAGGGCTTCTCTTAGGGTGAGCCTGGGCTTGTTCCTCGCCCTGTCGTCGACCGGCGCCCAAGCAGCGGTTTCGCAGCCCACTACCTGGACCTCGGTCTACGAGAGCAACACCTACCCCTCGCTCAACGGCCTCGCCCTGCCCATCGCCGCCGGCTCCGGACGGGTGCTGCTGGTGGCGATTGCCTCGAGGGCGACCTCGGCGACGACCCAGATGGTCGCTCTGGACTACGGAGGCCGGGCGCTCACGCTCGCCCAGGGAGACGCCGGCACGAGCGCGGAGCAGCACACCTACCTCTACTACCTCCTGGACGCGGGCATCGCCGCGGCGTCCAGCAACAACCTGGCCGTGACGGTCACCGGCGGCACGGCCGCCTACACGTGGGTCTACGCGGCGGTGTTCGCCGGCGTCGACCAGGCTGTCCCGTTCACCGACCGCAGGAACTTCAGCTCGGGTTCGACCGCGAGCTCCGCGGTGGGTCCCTTCTCTCCGACCTGGATCCTGGGTGCCAACGACTGGCCCCTCGAGGTCCTCCTCATCCAGCGTTCGGTGACGGGTCCGCAGGTGCGCAACATCAGCTCCTGGGCCGCGAATTGGGGCACCACGGGCGGCGCGAGCGTCCCGGTGGACAAGTCATTCGATGATGCCAACAACTACATGCCGCACTTCTACATCGCTCACCGGGCGAGCCCCTCCTCGGCCACCACTGACGCCTCCCAGCACACGGCGGACAACGCCAGCGTCTACTCGTCGATGACGGGCGTCTCGTTGAAGCCGGAGGTGGTGACGACGACGCTGGGCAACGGCAGCGCCGGGACCGGCGCGACGGTGTGCCCGGGCTCGAGCAACCAGAAGCTCGACGGCTTCTCGCTCCAGAACAACTCGGGGGCCAACGGGGTCACCGGGCTGACCGTGACCACGACGGGCAACACCGCGATCGCCTCGGCCTCCATCTGGAACGACCCGCCGACGGTCCAGTACTTCGCCACAATCAACAACCCGGCGTCGAACACCCTCGACTTCAGCGGCGGCACCAACGCGACGATCCCCGTGTCGACCACGGCGGCAAACTTCCTGGTGCGCGTCACCTACCTCGACCAGGCGTCCGCGCCGGCGGGGACCACCTCCACCACCGCGCGGGTCAGCGCGATCACCACCGTGAACGCCACCACCTTGGCCGACGCCGCGGACCCGGCGATCTCCTTGGACAACGCGGCGCCCACCGCGGCTTCGTGGGTCGCCAACGCCGCCGGGGACGGCTCGGTGACCTTGAACTGGACCCTGGGCACCGCGGGAGACAACGTCGTCATCGTCCGCTACCCGGTCAACACCGACACCGCCTTCCCCACCGAAGGCCAGCTCTACAACGCGGGCGACTCCCTCGGCGCCGGCATCGTGGTCTACGCAGGCAACGGGACGACCACGACGGACGGCGGGCTGACCAACGGCGCCACCTACTACTACCGAGTCTTCGAGCACGACGGCTGCTTCAACTACGCGGCCACCGCGCCCTGGTCCTCGGCGCAGATCCCGGTGGACGTGGTCATCACGCTCGCCGACGGCGTGCCGGCCACCGACGCCACGGTCTGCCCGTTGCCGGCCGCCCGGAAGCTGGACGGCTTCTCGTTCGCGAGCAACGTCGGGACCGACTCGATCAGCGCGCTCACCGTCACGCTGACCGGCTACACCGCCATCCAGTCCGCCTCCATCTGGAACGAAGCGGGCACGCTGCAGTACTTCTCGGCCATCACCCCGCCCACCTCGAACACCCTCAACTTCAGCGGCGGCACCCCCATCCCGGTCTCGAGCACGGCCGAAAACTACAAGCTGCAGGTCACCTACCGCAACGAGTCGCAGTCCCCTCCGGCGGGCAGCACCACCACGACCGCGTACGTCAGCGCCTTCACCTCGGCGGCCGCGAACACGATCGCCGGCGGCGACCTGTGGGACGCGACCATCACCCTCAACAACGTGACCCCGACGCCGGGCGCCGCGTGGGGCGCCAACTCGGCGGCAGACCGGGACACCACCCTGAACTGGAGCCTGGGCACCGCGGGCAACAGCGTGCTGATCGTCCGCTACCCCAACAACACCGACCCCACCCTCCCGACCGAGGGGGTCAACTACGTGGTGGGCAGCGCCTTCGGCGCAGGCACCGTCCGCTACGTCGGCAACGCCACCACCTTCACCGACAACGTCGGGCTGAACAACGGGAGCGCGTACTACTACCGGATCTTCGAGCACGACAACTGCCGCAACTACGTCGCCGGCGCCAACGCGCCCTGGTCCGGCGCTCTGACGCCCCGGGCGGTGACGACGCTGGGCAACGGGATCGCCGGGACCCCCGGGACGGTTTGCCCGGGCGCGGCGAATCAGAGGCTCGACGGCTTCTCGCTGCAGAACAGCGAGGGCTTGGTCGGCGTCACCGGGCTCACGGTCACCACCACCGGCTTCGACGCCATCGCCAGCGCCTCCCTCTGGAGCGTCGGCGGGACCCCGGTGCGCTACCTCAACATCATCAACAACCCCACCTCCGACACCCTCGTCTTCAGCGGCGGCACCGCGCTGCCGGTGTCGACGACGGCTGCCAACTTCGAGGTGCGGATCACCTACCTCGGCCACGCGGCCGCGCCGGCCGGCACCACCTCCACCACCGCCTACGTCAGCGCGCTCACCACGCTCAACACCGTCACCGGAACCGACGCGGTGGACACCACCGTCACGGTCAACAACGTGACGCCCGCGCCCGGGGCCAGCTGGGGCGCCACGTCCAGCGGGGACCGCCAGACGACCTTGAGCTGGACCCTCGGCACGAGCGGCAACAGCGTCGTGGTCGTCCGCTACACCAACAACACCGACACCACCCTGCCCACCGACGGCACGCCCTACGCCGCGGGCAACACCCTCGGCGCCGGGACCGTCCGCTACGTCGGCCCCCTCACGACCTTCACCGACAACACCGGCCTGGGCAACGGAACCGCCTACTACTACCGGGTCTTCGAGTCCGACGGCTGCCTCAACTACGCCGCCACCGGGCCGTGGACGGGCGCGCTCACCCCCAGGGCCATCACGACGCTGGCCGGCGGGACGGGCGGCACGAGCGGCACGGTCTGCCCCGGCGCCGCCGACCGCAAGCTCGACGGCTTCACGCTGCGCAACAGCGAGGGGAGCGTGCCGGTCACCGCCATCACCGTCACCACCACCGGCTTCGGCGCCATCGAGACCGCCTCCATCTGGAACGATGCCGGGACCACCCAGTACTTCGCGACCATCACCGAGCCGACCTCGAACACGCTCAGCTTCAGCGGCGGCACCGCGCTGCCGGTCTCGTCGACCGCGACCAACGCCTTCCAGGTGAGGATCACCTACCGCGACGAGGGGCAGATCCCGCCGGCGGGCAGCACCTCCACCACCGCGGTGGTGACCTCCATCACCACCCTCAACACCACCGCCGGCACCGACGCCGCGGACACCACCGTCACCCTGAACAACGTGACGCCCGCGCCCGGCGCCACCTGGGGCACCCTGACCGCGGGCGACTCCCAGACGACGCTCAACTGGACCTCCGGCGCCGCCGGCAACAACGCGCTGATCGTCCGCTACACCGCCAACACCGACACCACGCTGCCCGACGACGGCACCCCCTACACGGTGGGGAGCGGGTTCGGCATCGGCGGCACGGTCCGCTACGCGGGCAACGCCGCGACCTTCAACGACACCGTCGCCCTGACCAACGGGACCGCCTACTACTACCGGCTCTTCGAGTACGACGGCTGCGGCAACTACGTCGCCACCGCCGCGAACGCACCCTGGTCCGGGCCGCTGACGCCGCGGGCCGTGACGACGCTGGCCAACGGGCTGCCCGGGACCGCCGGGACGGTGTGCCCCGGCGGACCGGGCCGCAAACTCGACGGCTTCTCGCTGGTCAACAGCCAGGGCGCCGTCCCGGTGACCGCGCTGACCGTCACCACCACCGGCTACCAGGCCATCCAGACCGCGGCCATCTACGACGAGGCCGGGGGGACCCAGTACTTCACGCTCCTCACCACGCCTGCCTCGAACACGCTCTCCTTCAGCGGCGGCACCGCCATCCCGGTCGGCACCGCGCTCGCCAACTACAAGGTGGTCGTCACCTACCGCGGCGAGACGCAGTCCCCGCCGGTGGGCACCACGGCCACCACCGCCGTCGTCTCCTCCATCACCACCGGCAACACCACCGCCGGCGCCGACACCGCCGACACCACCCTGACGCTGAACAACACCACGCCGACGCCCGGCGCCGCCTGGGCGGCGACCCCGGCGGGCGACGGCCAGATAGTCCTGAACTGGACCTACGGCACCGGGGGCAACAACGCGATGGTCGTCCGCTACCTCGCCAACTCGGACACCACGCTGCCCACCGACGGCACCCCCACCTACGCCGTGAACGGCGCCTACGGCTCCGGCGGGACCATCCGCTACATCGGCAACGGCACCACCTTCACCGACACCGGCCTGACCAACGGGACCGCCTACTACTACCGGGTGTTCGAGCACGACGGCTGCCTCAACTACGTGAGCGCCGTGGGCGCGGCGCCCTGGGCCGGGCCCCTGACCCCGCGGGCGACCACCACGCTGGCCAACGGCGTCCCCGGCGCCAACGCCACCGTCTGCCCCGGCACGGCCAACCGCAAGCTCGACGGCTTCTCGCTGGTCAACAGCCAGGGCGCCGTCGGCGTCAGCGGGCTCACCGTGACCGTCACCGGCTTCGGCGCCATCCAGACCGCCTCCATCTACGACGAGGCGGGCTCGATCCAGTACTTCACCACCATCACCACGCCCGCCTCGGGCACGCTCAGCTTCGGCGGCGGCACGCCCCTGCCGGTCGGCACCACGGCCGCCAACTTCAAGGTGCAGGTCACCTACCGCGGCGAGGCGCAGTCGCCCCCGGCCGGCAACACCGCCACCACCGCGGTGGTCACCGGCCTGACCACCCCGAACAACGTCATCGGCACCGACACCGCCGACGCCACCGTCACCCTCAACAACCTCACCCCCACCCCCGGCACCGCCTGGGGCGCCAACGCCGCCGGCGACGGCCAGGTGACGCTCAACTGGACCCTCGGCACCTCCGGCAACAACGTCGTCGTCGTCCGCTACCTCGCGAACAGCGACCCCACGCTGCCCGCCGACAACACGCCCTACGCCGTCGGCAGCGCCCTGGGCACCGGGACGGTGCGCTACGCCGGCAACGGAGCCACCTTCGTCGACGCGAGCCTGGCCAACGGGACCACCTACTACTACCGGGTGTTCGAGCACGACACCTGCCTCAACTACGTCGCCACCGCGCCGACCGCGCCCTGGTCCGGGCCGCTGACGCCCAAGGCGACCACCACGCTGGCCGGCGGCGTCGCTGGCGCCAGCGGGTCGGTGTGCCCGGGCACGGCCAACCGCAAGCTCGGGGGCTTCTCGCTCGTCAACAGCCAGGGCAACGTCCCCGTCACCGCCCTGACCGTCACCACCACCGGCTACGCCGCCATCCAGTCCGCGTCCATCTGGGACGAGGCGGGCGGCGCCCAGTACCTTTCCACCGTCACCGCGCCGACCTCCAACACGCTCACCTTCAGCGGCGGCACGCCCATCCCGGTCTCCACGACCGCCGCCAACTTCCAGGTGCGCGTCACCTACAGGTCCGAGGCGCAGTCCCCGCCGGCGGGCAACACCTCCTCCTCGGCCTTCGTCAGCGCCCTCACCACCGCCAACAACCTCGCCCTCGGCGACGCCGCCGAGGCGACCGTCACCCTGAGCAACGTCACCCCCACCCCGGGCGGCACCTGGGGCGCCAACGCGGCCGGCGACGGCCAGGTCTTCCTGGCCTGGAACTACGGCACCCCCGGCAACGGCGCGGTGGTCGTGCGCTACACCGCCGCCACCGACCTGACGCTGCCCGCCGACGGCACGCCCTACACCGCCGGCGACCTCTTCGGCCTCGGCGGCACCGTGCGCTACGTCGGCAGCGCCCTGGCCTTCACCGACACCACCGTCGCCAACGGGACCGCCTACTACTACCGACTCTTCGAGTTCGACGGCTGCCGCAACTACGTGGCCGCCGCCGCCACCGCCCCGTGGTCGGGCGTCCTGACGCCCAAGGCCACCACCACGCTGGGCAACGGCGCCGCCGGGGCCAACGCCACCGTCTGCCCGGGCGTCGCCAACCAGAAGCTGGACGGCTTCTCGCTGATCAACAGCCAGGGCAACACCGGGGTCACCGGGCTCACCGTCACCACCACCGGCAGCGCGGCGATCCAGACCGCGGCCATCTACGACGAGGCGGGGCAGACGCTGTACTTCACGCCGATCACCGCGCCCGCCTCCAACACGCTCGTCTTCAGCGGCGGCGCGCCCATCCCGGTGTCGACCACGCCCGCGAACTTCAAGGTGGTCGTCACCTACAAGAGCGAGGCGCAGTCGCCGCCGCCGGGCAGCACCTCCACCACCGCCGTCGTCGGCCCGATCACCACCCTGAACAACGTCATCGGCGGCGACGCGGTGGACGCCACGGTGACGCTCAACAACGTGACGCCGACGCCGGGGGCGACCTGGGGCACCGTCACCGCCGGCGCCACCCAGAACGTCCTCAACTGGTCCTACGGCACCGCCGGGGACGGCGCGCTGATCGTCCGCTACGCCGCGGCGCCCGACACCGGCCTGCCCGCCGACGGCCTGGCCTACACGCTGGGCGGCGCCTTCGGCACCGGCGGCACCGTGCGCTACGTCGGCAACGCGACGACGTTCACCGACACCGGGCTCACCAACGGGACGCTCTACTACTACCGGCTCTTCGAGTTCAACGGCTGCCTCAACTACGTCTCGACGGCCGCCACCGCGCCCTGCGTGACCAACTGCGGCGCCTGCTCGAGCACCTGCGCCAACCCGCACGGCGCCACGGCCTGCCTGTCGGGGGTGTGCACCCCCACCTGCGCCGAGGGCTACGGCAACTACGACGGCAACGTCGTCAACGGCTGCGAGGCGACCTGCGACCAGCCCGCGCACTGCGGCCTGGACTGCCGGACCTGCCAGGAGGGCAGCGCCGGCCACACCGTCACCACCAGCTGCGCCGGCAACGCCGAGGTCGCGGCGGCCTCCTGCCACCCGACCTGCCTGCCGGGCTACCTCGACTCCGACCTCGACGGCGCCAACGGCTGCGAGGTCGCCTGCCTGACCTCCGCGCTGTGCGGCAGCGACTGCTCGCCCTGCCTGGCCACCAACGCCACCGCCAACCTCTGCGGCGGGGGCAACGGCGTGCCCGCGAGCCAGTCGTGCAAGCCGGCGTGCCTGGCCGGCTATGCCGACCTCGACCTCAACGGCGCCGACGGCTGCGAGACGGTCTGCGACACGAACGCCCACTGCGGCGCCGAGTGCAAGGCCTGCAGCATCGACCACGCCTCCCGCGTCGACTGCGCCGGCCCCGCCCTCTCCTCGGCCGCCTCCTGCCAGCCCCAGTGCCTGGCGGGCTGGGCCAACAACGACGTCGACGGCACCAACGGCTGCGAGGCGGCCTGCGAGACCGACAACCAGTGCGGCAGCGACTGCCTGCCGTGCCAGAAGAACCACGTCGTCTCCGCCACCTGCACGAGCAACGACAAGCCGGCCGTCACCGAGTGCGTGCCGACCTGCGAGGAGGGCTTCGCCGACCTCGACGGCAACGGGGCCAACGGCTGCGAGCTGACGTGCTCCGAGGCCAACCACTGCGGCCTGGAGTGCGCCACCTGCTCGCGCGTGAACACCACCACGGTGACCTGCAGCGGCAACACCAAGGTGGCGACCAGCGCCTGCCAGCCGGCGTGCACGCCCGGCCACCTGGACGCCGACCAGAACGGGCTCACCGGCTGCGAGGTCACCTGCGACCAGCCCGAGTACTGCGGCACCACCTGCATCAGGTGCCCCGACCACCTCAACGCCCTGGTGTCCTGCGGCGGCCCCGACAAGGAGCCCGCCAACGCCTGCTCCTTCGTTTGCGAGCCCGGCTGGACGCGCCCGGACCAGTACAGCGAGTGCGACACCGAGTGCACCACCATCGAGCGCTGCGGCCTGGACTGCATGCCCTGCCCGGCGGCGGTCAACGCCGCCCCCGCCTGCGCCGGCAACACCGCGGTGGCGGCCGAGTCCTGCGGGCTCGACTGCGCGGCCGGCTACGTCGACGCCGACGGCGACCGCAGCACCGGCTGCGAGGCCTGCGCGCAGGGCTACTTCGACCTGGCCACCGCCCCGCCCGCCTCGTGCGGGAAGTGCGACCTCGACGACCACTGCGGCTCCGCCTTCGCGCCCTTCTGCCGCGACTGCATCGCCGACTGGGACGACGGGCTCAAGTGCGTCTCCGAGCGCTGCGGCTGCGAGACCAAGGCCGACTGCCCGGACGAGAAGGAGTGCCAGCACCACACCTGCGTGAGCCCCTGCACCGCCGACGGCGAGTGCACCAAGGCCGGCGAGAAGTGCTGCGGCCCGGCGGGCCAGAAGGTGTGCCTCACCCTGGGCAAGGAGATCTGCGACGGCCGCGACAACGACTGCAACGGCACCATCGACGACCAGCTCGAGGACGCCACCGCCCCGCTGTGCGAGCAGCAGGACGGCGTCTGCGCCGGCTCGCGCGTCGGCTGCGTGGACGGCCTGCGCCAGGCCTGCACCGACGCGGTCTACGCCGCCCACAGCTCCGACTGGGAGGCGCTGGAGAGCCGCTGCGACGGCCTGGACAACGACTGCAACGGCAAGACCGACGAGCCGGCCGCGTGCGCGGTGCGCCCCGACGCCGGCGTCCCGCCGCCCCCCGACGCCGGGACCGGGTTCGCCGGCGAGACCTACGAGCTGGGCGGCTGCGGCTGCCAGCAGGCCGCCGGGCCGTCCGCCCTGGCCTCGCTCGCACTCCTGCTCGGTGCGCTCGCCGGCTGCGGCCGGCGCAGCCGCAGGGAGGGCTGACGGGCCTTGGGCCATGAGGCGTGGGGGCCCCCTTTTCGGGCCCCCATCCCGCCTGGAGCTTCGTTGACGCTCTCGAGGACCGCAGCCTATCCTCGCCGCCATTTCACCCTTCGTTCGATCGACCGCCCCCGAGATCGAAGCAGGCCGCCGGCGCAGAGGCCGGCCACGACTGGAGCCCCAGCTCATGAAAGCCGCCCTCGAGCGCCTGAAGGCCCGCTTCCCCGACGCCGTGACCGAGGTCTACTCGTCCCCGCGCGGAGACGACTACGTGGTGGTCAAGGCCGAGGCGCTGCGCGAGGTGGCGCGCTTCTGCAAGGACGACGCGGAGCTGGACCTGAAGATGTTCCTGTCGGTGTGCGTGGTCGACCGGCTGCTCCTGCCGAACAACGACCCGCGCTTTGAGGTCGTCTACCAGGTGCGCCAGGGCAGGGAGCCCTTCAAGAAGCTGCACCTGAAGGCCTTCGTCACCGAGGCCGCGCCGGAGCTGCCCTCGCTGCAGCCGGTGTGGAAGGGCGCGGACTGGTGGGAGCGCTACAGCTGGGACTTCTACGGCATCAGGTTCACCGGCCACCCCAACCTGCGCCGCGTCCTGCTCTACGAGGAGTTCCAGGGCCACCCGCTGCGCAAGGACTACCCGATGAAGGCACGCCAGCCGCTGGTGGCCGAGCGCGACTTCGTCGACAAGATTCGCGGCCCCGGCGCCGCCTCGCCTGCCAAGTGAGCCCCTAAGCCGATGATCGCCCCCAAGATCCAAGAAGCCCCGCTCGCCGTGCCGCCCGAGACGACGCCGGACGGGCTGGTCGCGCCGCTCGAGACCAAGCGGATGGTCATCAACCTGGGCCCCTCGCACCCGGCCATGCACGGCACGGTGCGCATGGTGGTCGAGCTGGAAGGCGAGACCATCGCCAAGGCCACCCCGGAGATCGGGTTCCTGCACCGCGGCTTCGAGAAGAGCTGCGAGAACTCGACCTGGACGCAGGTGCTGCCCTACGTCGACCGGCTCAACTACGTCTCCTCGCTGCTCAACGACTTCGGCTGGCTGGCCGCGGTGGAGAAGCTGCTGGGCGTCGAGATTCCCGAGCGGGCGAAGTACATCCGCGTCGTGGCCGGCGAGCTGCACCGCATCTGCGACCACCTGACCCTGGTCGGCGCGATGGGCATGGAGCTGGGCGCCTTCACCGCATTCCTGTACGGCATCGAGGCGCGCGAGCTCATCTGGGACCGGATCATGGAGCTGACCGGCGCCCGGGTGACCACCAGCTTCGGCCGCCCCGGCGGGCTCGAGCGCGACCTGCCGCAGGGCTGGACCGAGAAGGTGCTCAACACGCTCGACAAGGTGGCCGAGCTTCGCGACGAGATCGACGCGCTGCTCTCGCGCAACCGCATCTTCATCGACCGCACCAAGGGCACCGGCGCCATCAGCAAGGAGGACGCGCTGGACTGGGGCTTCACCGGCCCGTGCCTGCGCGCGTGCGGGGTGCCCTACGACGTGCGCAAGGCGCACCCGTACCTGGTCTACGACAAGCTGGAGTTCGACATCCCGGTGGCCGAGCACGGCGACAACTACGACCGCTACGCCATCCGCATCGAGGAGATGAAGCAGTCGGACCGCATCATCCGCCAGGCGCTGGCGCAGATGCCCGCCGGGCCGGTGATCATCGGCGACTGGCGCATCGCCCTGCCGCCCAAGCCCGAGGTCTACGGCAGCATCGAGGGCGTGATGGCGCACTTCAAGCTTTCGATGGAAGGCATCCAGGTGCCGGCCGGCGAGGCGTACGCGTACAGCGAGGCCGCCAACGGCGAGCTGGGCTTCTACGTGGTGAGCGACGGCAGCGGGCGGCCCTACAAGTGCCACGTGCGCTCGCCGGGCTACACGATCATCTCGTCCATCTCGCAGCTCATCGAGGGCCAGTTCATCGCGGACCTGGTGCCGACCTTCGACTCGATCAACATGATCGGCGGAGAGGTCGAGCAGTAGCGACGGGCGCGCCGCCAGGCCGAGCCGGCTTCAGCCGGCTACTTCTTCGCCGACTTGCCCTTCGGAGCGGGCGCCCCGGCGTCGGGCACCGCCTGCGGCTTGACGTCCTCGATAGTCGGCGGGGGCTCCTCCGGGACGGCCTTCTTCGGCTCCGGCGCCGCCTCCAGCTGGTCCTCGAACAGCACCGGCCCGACCGAGTTCACGTAGAGCACCTTCATCAGCTCCATCCGCTGCGCGCGGGTCGCCTTCCCCTTGAGCACCGCGGTCACTCCCGAGTAGGAGACCTGGATCGTCTCGAGCCCCGCCGGCTTGAGCGCTGCGCGGATGGCCTGGAGCTGATCGAACAGCGCCTCCGGAGAGAACGACAGCTCGATGCGCCGGGTCGAGTACTCGTCGCAGTCGAACAGTTCGCGAAGCGCGGCGCGACAGGCCGGCGAGGAGACCGCCACGACCACCGCGACCTCGTCCCCGCTCCCCTCCTCCTTGAACCCGGGGCAGGCCTTGCGCACCGCCGTCTTCTGCTCCTCGGTCGCCTTCACCACCGGGACCTTGCCGTCCGGGCCCGCGATCCGCAGGCGGATGGCGTCCATGCTCGCCTCGCCGATGAGGAAGAGCAGCGCACGCCCCGGCTTCACCGCGGTGAGCAGCACCTCGTTCGACGACAGGTACTCGGCGGTCGCCACCGAGGGATCGTCGGTGCCGGCGCCCTTGAGCCACGCCTTGACGAACTCCTCCTTGCCCGCCTTCAGCTCGAAGGGCCTGGTGATGGGCCGCGCCGCCGCGATCGACGGGAGGGCCAGCGCCAGCATGGAGAGGATTGCCGCGATCCGCTGTCTCATGTCGCCGGGGCTCCGTTGGTCTCGCCTGCCGAGGCGCCCACCTTGCCCGAAGCCGGCACCAACGTGAAGTGCGCCCGCGCCCGCTCGGCCTCGACCGTCCGCCGGTCCTCGCGGCGGTGCTTGCCCAGCCAGTACACCATCTCCTCCGATTCCCAAGGGTACGGCTGGCCGTTCATGCGGATGCGACCCTGGGCGAAGGCGAGCGTCACCTCGCGCAGCGAGTAGCGCTTCAGGTCGCGCAGCATCGCCTCGAAGCGCCCCTGCCGCTCCGGATCGACGTAGCGGAAGTGGTAGCGCGCCGCGTAGGCCATGTGGAACCACGCCGGCCGGTAGGCCACCCCCGCCATGCCCAGCTCCCGCGCCAGCCGCGCCAGCATCTCCTCCGACTCGCGCGCCAGCCCCAACCCGGGCAGCTCCTGACCGGGGAGCTGCGGGCGCCGCTCGCTGAAGGCGGCCTTCGGGTTGCGCAGGGTCAGCCAGTGGATGTAGAGCACCTCGGCGCCGGTGGGCTTCTTCTTGCGCTCGAGCACGACCTCGATGAGCAGGTGGCGCACGCCCTCCGACTCGCCGAACAGCCGCAGCCGCTCGCCGGGGCTCGCCTCGTCCACCTCCACCTTGAAGTGCCCGTAACCCAGGCGCTGGAGGTGGGCCAGGATGCCGCAGTGGTGCAGCGCGAACTCGATGCCCTCGGCGGTGTAGTGGCCGAGCAGGAGGTAGCGCTCGGAGCCGTGCAGCCGAAGCGAGTCCTCGATGTCCTCGGCGCTGAACGAGAACTCGCCGGAGTGCCTGCGCTGGCCGAAGCTCTGCCAGACCTGCTTGTAGCGGGCGCGCAGCGGGTCGTAGTTCTCGGGGATCGGCTCGCGCGTCTTGCGCGTCAGCGCCAGCACCGTCCCCGCCGGGATCTTCCAGGCGTTGCGGTGGTAGCCGCCGCCGGGCAGCCAGACGCTCGGCACGCCCTCCAGCGCCTCGGCCACTGCCAGATCGCGCTGGCGGGCGCCGTCCAGGGTCAGGCCCAGCTTTCCGAAGCGGTCGTTGGCGAGCACGTCGCCGCCGGCGATGACGAACGCCAGCGACGGCTTGGGCGGCATGCGCGAGAGCATCGCCTGCAGCGCGCCGAGGTACGTCTCGTCGTTGCAGCCCTCGGGGAGCACCGTCTCGTCGGCGCCGAAGAGCCCGTCCCACTTGGAGCCGGAGAGCGAGCCGATCCACACCGTGGAGTCCCCGTTGAAGCACTCCGCCGTGCCGTCGGGCGGGTGGGCGTCGAGGTCGATGATGACCACCTGGCCGCGGAAGCCCTCGCTGCGCAGCGCGGCCACCGCCACCGCCATGTCGTTGACCGGGCACATGCCGGCGGCGCGGTTGGGCGCGGCGTGGTGGAAGCCGCCGAGCAGGTTCACGGCCTGCCCGCCGGTGCGCAGCGCCACCCGCGCCGCGTCGAGCGTCCCGCCGCAGGCGAGCCGCACCGTGTTGAGCGTCTCGTCCAC
The DNA here is from genome assembly GCA_036504155.1 of Myxococcales bacterium. Classification (GTDB taxonomy): domain Bacteria; phylum Myxococcota; class Myxococcia; order Myxococcales; family UBA5297; genus JACRCT01. The sequence continues at coordinate 42,581 of DASXVQ010000102.1, read as the reverse complement.
CGGCACGTCGGAGGCGTCCACCGCGTAGATGGAAGCCAGGGTCTCGCGCTTGCCCAGGGACTCCAGCAGCGCCGGCCCGTGCACCCGCGCCAGGTCGGCGTAGATGGCCCGGCGCGGGGCGCGCAGGTCGGTCACGCCGATGACGTTGCGCTCCAGGAGGAACCAGGCGACGAAGTCGGCGCGGCGCGGCTCGACCCCGGCGATCGCCTCGAACGACGCGAACGGGAGCCGGTAGGCCGGGTCGTAGAAGACCGGCACCTCGTGGCGGGTGCGCAGCAGCAGCTTGTCGGCCAGATCGCCCAGCGCGCGCCGCGGCGAGCGCGTCGAGACCACGTCGAGCAGCGGCTCGACCATGTCCCGAATCTGGTCGGCGATGCCCATCCTGCTCCCGAAGCTTCGGTCAGCCCTTCACACCGCCCGCCGTCAGCCCTCCCACGATGAACCGCTGCAGCCCGAGGAACAAGGCCACCACCGGCGCGGAGACCAGGACCGCGCCCGCGGCGAAGTCGCCCCAGCGCACGCTCTTGCTGCCGACCGCGCCGTTGACCACCACCGGCAGCGTGTAGTGCAGCTCGCTGTCCATGAACTTGGCGGCGAGGATGTACTCGTTCCAGGCGGTCATGAAGCTGAAGAGCGCGGTGATGGCGATGGCCGGCGCGGAGAGCGGGATGACGATGGTCCAGAAGATGCGCGACTGGCTCGCCCCGTCGATGATCGCCGCCTCCTCCAGCTCCTTGGGGATGGTGTCGAAGTAGCCCTTCAGGTTCCAGACGCTGAAGGGCACCGAGGTCGTGGCGTAGACCAGGATGAGCCCGAGCATCGAGTCCAGCAGGTGCAGGTAGTTCAGGAGCAGGTACAGCGGGATCATCATCATCGTGCCCGGGAACATCTGGGTCGCCAGGAACGCCAGCAGCCCCGCGCGCCGGCCCGGGAACTTGAAGCGGCTGAAGGCGTAGGCCGCGGTCGCCGACAGGAAGATGCCCAGCAGCGCCGAAGCCGAGGCGATGGCGAAGCTGTTCCACAGCTGCCGCCCGAAGAGCCACCGGCCTTGAGAGTCGGTGTGGGTGATCAGCCGCGTGAAGTTGTCCAGCGACGGGTTCTGTGGGATGGGCGAGAGCGAGAAGGCGAAGTCCTGGCCGGGCTCGAGCGCCATCTTCAGCACCCACAGCACCGGCCAGAGGACGGCAATGGTGAAGAGGATCAGGAACAGGTGCCTCCCGGCCATCGGCAGGGCCGAGACCAGGGCCGAGGGCCTGCCCGTCGTCGGAACGGGCGCGGCGGGGCTGGCCGGGGGGGAGAGCTCAGGCGTGGTGCTCATTCGAACGCTCCGTCGGTGGCCTTGGTGATGCGGTTGGTGAGCACGGTGTAGGTCAAGAGGATGAGGAAGATGATGGTCGCGTAGGCCGCCGCGTAGCCGTAGCGGTACTGCTCGAAGGCGTAGCGGAAGGCCTGCGTCACCAGGATGTCGGTCGCCCCGTCCGGCGCGCCGCCCGAGACCAGGTAGATGACGTTGAAGGACAGGTTGAAGGTCCAGATGGCCCCGAGGATGACCGCGGGGATCAGCGCCGGCTTGAGCAGCGGCAGGGTCACGTTGGTGAACTTGTTCCAGCGCCCCGCACCGTCCACGTCCGCCGCCTCGTAGAGCTCCCTGGGGATGGACTGCAGGGCGCCCAGCGCGGTGACCATCATGAACGGGAAGCCGAGCCAGACGTTGGTCGCGAGGTTGGCGAAGAACGAGCTCACCGGGTGGTCGAACCAGCTGAACGAGCCCAGGTTGAAGACGCGGTTGATGAACCCGTACTCGGCGTTGAACATCGCCTTCCAGATCAGCGCGGTGATGTAGTTGGGGATGGCCCAGGGGATGATGAGCAGCGTGCGGTAGACGTTGCGGAAGCGCAGCTTGGAGTCCTGCAGCAGCATCGCCATGCCCAGGCCGATGGAGACGTGCAGGAACACGTTCACCACCGTCCAGAGGACCGTCATCCCGAACGTGTAGTAGAAGCTGTGCGCGTCTCCGGCGCCGCGGGCGAGGATGATGTCCACGAAGTTGGTCATCCCCACGAACTTCTCGCGGGTGGGCGTCACGTCGTAGAAGGCCAGCGACAGGCCGTAGCCGAAGGGCACGAAGACCAGCAGCAGGACCCCGCCGATGGCCGGCGCTACGTACGCGTAGGCTCCCAGGTGCGGGCGGATCCTCTCGCGGTAGACGAACGCCAGCACCGCCAGGCCCAGGCAGAGCAGGCCCAGCACGAACTGCCAGGCGCGGTTCTGGGTGACCGGCGCGCCGCCGCGGACCATGGCCACCCGGCCGTCGGCGGTCTTGAGGGCGATGGTCACCTCGGTCTTGGCCTGGTTCCAGAGCACCGCCGGCAGCTCGGGCCGGGTCTCGGCCTGGTCGGCGAGATCGGCGAGCGCCTTGGGGATGGGGCAGCCCATCTGCTCGGGGAAGCCGCGGTGCTTCTCCGGGCACCACCTGCCCAGCAGAGGCTTGAGCGTCGGCTCGTAGCGCAGGACCGAGGCCTCCCAGCGGCTGTCCTTGAGCAGCTCGCCCGGGTGCTCGGCCTGCCACTTGGCCTGCTCGTAGACCTTCTCGGCGTCCTTGGTGACGACGTCCACGGACTCGCCGCGGTCGGAGACCTTGACCGTATCGCGGACGCGGCGCTGGGCCTCGCCGAGCGCGGCGTCGGCGTCCTGGCCCTGGCCGACGATCTTGGCGATCGCCGCGTCCAGCGGCGTCCAGACGGAGCGCATCGCCGGGACGCTGGGCATGGGCACGGCTAGCTCCGCCTGCGCCTTGAAGCCCTGCAGCGCCTGGTTCTTCACGCCATCCCAGGCAGCGCGGTTGCAGACCGGGGTCCCGGCCTTTTCCAGGCGCAGCCGGGCGGCGTCGTCGGAGGTCAGCGCGAGCGCGAAGGCGAGCGCCTCCTTCTTGTGCGCGCTCTTGGCGGAGAGGATGACCGCCTCGACGCCCAGGTAGGGCCGCACCGGCCCGGCCGGCCCCGAGGGCAGCGGCGCCACGCGCACGTCGATGCCCGGCTTGATGTCGCCGAGGAACCAGGGCCCGGCGACGATCATCGCAGCCTTGTGATCGTTGAAGAGCGAGGAGACCATCGCTCCCGTCACCTCGCGCGGCAGCAGGCCTTGGTCACGCAACCCCTTGACCCAGGCCAGGGCCTCGGCGTTGTGGGCCGCGTTGAGCGCCGGCTGCCCCTTCTCATCGAGGAACTTGCCGCCAAAAGCGTGGAGGAAGCCGGCCTCGGTGTAGGCGCTAGCCCAGTCCATGACGAAGCCGTAGGAGCCGTCGCCGGTGAGCTTCTTGGCGGTCTCGGTCAGCTCCTCGAGCGTCTTGGGAGCCTGCGGCACCTTCGCGCCGTCGTAGACCAGCGCCAGCGACTTCATGGCGATCGGCAAGCCGTAGAGCACGCGACCGCCCTGCGGGACGGTGAGCGCCTGCAGCGCGGAGGGCGTGAACCGGCGGACGACCTCGCCGTCGAGGGCGTGCTGCAGCGGCTCGGCCAGACCCTGCGCGGCCCAGTCGCCGAGGCGATCCTGTCCCGGGTAGATGAAGGCGTCCGGGCCCTTGCCCACGCCCATGGCGGAGGTGAGCTTGTCGGCGAAGGCGTCGTAGGGGATGACGAGCGCGGTCACGCGCACGTCCGCGTGCGCCGCGTTGTAGCCCTTGACGATCTCGTCCAGGGTCTCGCGCTCGGCGCCGGTGTAGCTGTGCCAGAGCACCAGCTCGACCGGCGCCGCCGAGGCGGAGGCGGAGGCCGACGCCAGCAGCCCGGCCAACATGGCCATCGCCGCGAGCTGGAGGGCGCCCGGCCTCCGGGCCGGGGGCGGTCGCGTTGCATCCCCGCCGCGGAGGGCGGGCTCTACCCTCGCGAGGTCCGGGTTGACGGGATTTCTCATGGTCGCGTCCCCGTCAGATCGCCGCGCCGTTGTCGCCGGGCGCGAAGAGGTGGAGGTTCTTGGGGTCGAAGTAGAGCTGCACCTTCTGCTCGGCCTTGGCGGCGCTGTGCGGCCCCACCCGCGCCATGACGTGCGCTCCCCGCCCGGCGTCGGCCGTCCCGGAGAGGTAGGTCTCCGAGCCCAGCGGCTCGACCAGCTCCACGGCCAGCGATATCGCGACCTTCCCCTCGGCCGGCGCGTCCGAGAAGTGCTCGGGGCGGACGCCGGCGACGCAGGAGCCCTTGAAGCTCTCCAGCCTCGGCGGCAGCGGGATGCGCGCGCCGAAGGCCTCCAGCGAGCCGCCCTCGGCGGTCCCGTCGCAGAAGTTCATCGACGGCGAGCCGATGAAGCCCGCGACGAAGCGGTTGGCGGGGCGCTCGTACAGCTCCAGCGGCGTCGCCAGCTGCTGCAGGATTCCGGCGTGCAGCACCGCGATGCGGTCGGCCAGCGTCATCGCCTCGGTCTGGTCGTGTGTGACGTAGACGATGGTGGGCTTGAGCCGCTTGTGGATTCGGGCGATCTCGGCGCGCATCTGCACGCGCAGCTTGGCGTCGAGGTTGGAGAGCGGCTCGTCGAAGAGGAAGACCGGGGCGCGGCGGACGATGGCCCGGCCCATGGCCACGCGCTGGCGCTGCCCGCCGGAGAGCGCCTTGGGCTTGCGCTCGAGCAGGTGCGTCAGGTCGAGCATCTTGGCCGCCTCGTCCACGCGCGTGTCGATCTCGTGCCTGGGCATCCCGCGCATCTTCAGGCCGAAGGCCATGTTGTCGCGCACGCTCATGTGCGGGTAGAGCGCGTAGCTCTGGAAGACCATGGCGATGTCGCGGTCCTTGGGGTGGACCTCGTTCATGCGCTTGGCGCCGATGAGCAGCTCGCCCTCGGTGATGTCCTCGAGCCCGGCGATCATCCGCAGGGTCGTGGACTTGCCGCAGCCGGAAGGTCCGACCAGGACCAGGAACTCGCCGTCCTTGACGGTGAGCGAGACGCCCTTGACCGTCGGCGGGGCATCCCCGTAGCGCTTCACCAGGTTGTTCAGGGTCACTTCAGCCATGGTGCTCTCTCGTCGTTCGGCTGCCCGGCCCCGAGCCCGTCAGGGCCCGAGGCCAGGGCAGGAGGCTCACTGCACGGTCAGCGTGCCGCTCTTGGCGGGGTCGAAGCCTTCCAGGCCATTCGAACCGTCGGTGTCGCAGAAGGTCCAGCCGCTGGCGAGGCGGAACCGGAAGACGTACCGGTAGCTCGCCTTGGCCGCGGGCGCGGTGAACGCCGCCTTGTACTCGTCGTTCTTGTGGTCGCCCGGGCTGAAGGCGTCGGCGTCGGCGTTCCACTCCGCCTTGGTCCACGTCCACAGGTCGGTGCGCGGGCTGGAGCCGGCGGGGCCGATGCCCCACTGCGCGCCGATCTGCCCGTCGGAGCCGACGTGGTCGGAGACGCCGGCGATGTAGACCCGGCCGAAGAGCAGCGAGGTGGTGCCGGTCCCCGGGGCCTCCTCGGTGCAGCTGGTGGCGCCGGGGGCGGCGGTGCAGGCGGTCGGCCACTGGACGTTGCACCAACCCACGGAGTTGCCCGCGGCGGCGGGCTCGGCGAAGGTCTGCAGCGTCACCGGCACGAACTCGGCGGTCGCCCCGTCGGCATCCGCGTCGTAGTCCTTGCCGGCGACGGTGAAGCGGACGGTGACGACGTAGCTGCCGGCGCCGGGCGCGGTGACGGTCGCGCCGTAGACGTCGTTGTTCCTGGTGGCGGCGCCGGGCGCATCCCCCAGGTACGAAGCCGGAACCCAGGTCCAGGCCGGGGTGGCCGGCGGGGCGACCTCCGGTGCGATGCCGACCTGCGCGGTGACGCCGGCGCCCTGGCCGGCGGCGTCGGTGACGCCCTTGAAGTAGACCTCCGCGGCGACCGCGAGCTTGGACCCGGCGTTCTCCACGCCCGACGCCAGCGGCCGCAGCTGCACCCAGGGCACGTTCTGCGCGGTCACGGTCAGCAGGCCCTGCTGCGCCTTGGAGTAGGCGTTGGTCGAGCCGTCGAGGTCGCAGTAGGTCCAGGCGCCGCCCTGGTAGCGGAAGCGGTAGGCGTAGGCCCAGTTGCCCTCGCCGGGGCCCAGCTCGCCCACGAACTCGTCGTTGTTGTTCACGTCCTTGTTGAAGGTCGCGCCCTTCCAGGTCCACGTCCCGTCGGTCGATCCGTCGGTGCCGGCGGCTCCGTACCCGTACTGGCCGTCGATGTCGGCAGCCTTGCCCGCGGGGTCGGTGACGCCGGCCTTGTAGACCTGGCCGTAGATGGCGAAGGGCGTCCCGGCGACGACGTTGCCGTCGGGCGGCCACTGCAGCACGCAGAAGTCGACGGTGGTGGCGGGGACCGGGTCGACCTTCAAGGTCCCCTGCTGCGCCTGGTCGAAGCCGTTGTCGTTCGAGTCCAGGTCGCAGTACGTCCACTCCGGCCCGCCCTTGTAGCGGAAGCGGAAGGCATACGCGTAGTCGCCGACGGCCGGCGCGAGGTCCGCCTGGTACTCGTCGTTGTTGCCCACGTCCTTGCCGTAGCTGGCGGCGACCCAGGTCCAGGCCGCGTCGGTGGAGCCGTCCGAACCTGCGGCCCCGACGCCCAGCTGGCCTTCGACCTGCGCGCCCTGCCCCACCGCCTCGGTCACGCCGTTGACCCAGACCTGGCCGAAGACGCTGTAGGCGGTCCCCTGGGTGACCGACCCGGCGGGCGGCCACTGCAGGCGGCACCAGTCGACCTTGGGCGGCTTGACGTCGGCCACGGTGAGCTTGCCCTGCTGCGCCGGCTGGAAGCCGTTGGCGGAGCCGTCGAGGTCGCAGTAGGCCCAGGCCCCGCCCTGGTACTTGAAGCGGAAGGCGTAGGCGTACTCGCCGGTGGCGCCGGGCGCCAGCGCGCCCATGAACTCGTCGTTGTTGCCGTCCTGCTTGCTGAAGGTCGCCGCGGTCCAGGTGAAGGCCGCGCCGTCGCTCGCCGAGGCGTCGGCGGTGGTGGCCCCGATGCCGACCTCGCCCACGATGTCCGCGCCCGCGCCCGCCGCCTCGGTGATGCCGCCGACGAGCACCTGGCCGTAGATGCTGGTGGAGTCGCCCTTGGTCACCGACGCCGCGCTGGGGAACTGCACGTTGCACCAGTCGATGGTCTTGGGCTTGACCGTGGCGACGCTGAGCGCGCCCTGCTGCGCCTGCTGGTAGCCGTTGTCGCTCGTGTCCAGGTCGCAGTACTTCCAGGCGCTGCCCTTGAACCGGAAGCGGTAGGCGTAGGCGTAGGCGCCGACCGCGCCGGCCTTCGCCGTCGCCTTGTACTCGTCGTTGCTGCCCACGTCCTGGTTGAACGCCGCCTTGGTCCAGGTCCAGGTCAGGTCGGTCGAGCCGTTGCTGCCCGCGGCGCCCACGCCGAGCTCGCCCTCGACGTCCGCGCCCACGCCGATCTGATCGGTCGTGCCCTTGACCAGCACCTGCCCGTAGGCGGTCAGGTCGCCTCCCGGGGTCAGGCTGGTGGCGGGCGGGAACTGCAGGTTGCACCAGTCGACGGCCAGCTCGGTCACCTCCAACGTCCCGAGCTTGTCCTTGTTGAAGCCCGCGCCGGCCGAGTCGGTGTCGCAGTAGACGGCCTCGTCGGTGCCCAGGCGGAAGCGGTAGGCGAAGGCGTACTTGCCGGGGCTGGCGGGCGCGAGCCGGCCCTCGTACTCGTCGTTGGCGGTCACGTCCTTGTTGAAGGTCGCCGCGCTCCAGCTCCAGTCCTTCGAGGCCGTGGGGTCGGAGGCGAGCGGGCCGTAGCCCACCTCGCCGATGATGCCCGCGCCCTGCCCGGTCCCGACGTCGGTGACGCCGGTGGCCAGCACCTGCCCGTAGACGAGCGCGTTCTGGCCGAGCTTGGAGGTGGCGCTGGCCGCGGAGACCACCTTGCACCAGCTGATCTTCGGGGGCACGACCGGGGTCACCGTGAGCGCGCCCTGCTGGGTCTTGTCGTAGCCGTTGGCGGAGCCGTTCAGGTCGCAGTACTGCCAGAGACCGTTCTTGAACCGGAAGCGGTAGGCGTAGCTCCAGGAGCCGAGCGCCGGGGAGAGGTCGGCCTTGTACTCGTCGTTGTTGCCGTCGTCCTTGTTGAAGGCGGCGTTCGTCCACACCCACGTGTTGTCCAGGGAGCCCTCGCTGCCCTGCGCACCGTAGCCCAGCTGGCCCTCGACGTCCGGCCGGGTGCCGGTCTGGCTGGTCTCGTTCTCCACGTAGACCTGCCCGAAGACGGCGAGCTTGGCGCCGACGGCGATGGTCCCGTTGGCCGGCGACTGCACGTTGCACCAGCCGATGCCGGTGTTGACGCCCCCGCCGTCGGCCTTGGGGAGGGTTCCGCCGTCGGAGTCCGCCGGGATGCCCGAGTCCTCGTCGCCGATGACGACCTCTTCGGCGTCGGGGCGGCTCGCGTCCCTGCGCACCGAGGCGTCCTTCCCGGCCGGCCCCGGCTCCGGGCAGCCCGCGACCAGCAGCAGCAGTCCAAAGGCCCACGCAGCTCGCTTCATCGGCATGATCCTCGACCTCCGCGACATCGAATCCACGTCTAGCGCCCGGCCGCCCAGGCGACCTTGGCGCGCACCGGCCCGGCGCCCTCGCCGACGACCACACTCTGGTTGCCGCCGTCCTGCCAGACCGTCTCGCCGCCTGCCTTGCGCACCACCATCTTGAAGTCGTACACGCCGCCCACCGGCAGGCTCGCCCGGGCCAAGCCCGTCCCGGGCGCCGCCGAGGGGCCCTTCTCCACCGCCAGGCCCTTCTCCGGCTTCCAGCTGCCCATCTCCGGCGCCGCGCCGACGAGAAGGAGGCTGTCGCCGGGCTGGGCGGGAGCGCCGCTCGCCTCGATCTCGACAGCCCGCTTCTCCTCGCCGCGCCGCCACTGGGCCTGGGCCCGCTCGGCCACCTGGGCGAAGCCGCCGTTGGCCTCGGGGGTGATGAGCGCCACGCGCACCGACTTGCCCGGCACCTCCAGCTTGCGCCCGGCGACCGCCTGGTTCTTCAGGAGATCCAGGACGTTCCCGGGCAGGTCCGCCGGCAGCCCCACCATCGCCGGCTCCGGGCCCTGGTTCACCGCGACGACCACCGCCTCGCCGCTGGCGATGCGCACGTAGGCGAAGAGCTGGTCCTGGGCGACGAGCATCCGCGGGGCGCCGGACCACAGCGCCTGGTGCTCGCGGCGCAGCTGCAGGAGCTTGGCGACGTGGGCGCGCAGCGGCTGGAGGTCGAACCTCATGTCGCCGCGGTTCTCCGGCTCCTTGGCGCCCTGCAGCGCGGCCTCGGTGCCCCAGGTCAGCGCGGGGACGCCGCGGGAGGTCAGCTGGACGGTGAGCGCGCGGCGGACCTTGTCCAGGTCGCCGCCGCAGTCGGTGGCCACGCGCGGCAGGTCGTGGTTGTCGAGCAGCGTCACCAGCGAGTCCGGGTCGGCGTAGGTGCGGTCGCCGGAGAGCGCCGCGCCGATCTTCATCGGGCTCTGGTCGCGGCAGAAGACGTCGACGAGCGCGAAGTAGAGCGGGAAGTCGAACATCGCCCCGAACTTCCCGTCGCGCTGCGTCCGGGCGAGCGTCGCGGCGTCGCCGTCGAGCATCTCGCCCAGCATCAGGAACTGCGGGCCCGCCTTCTCGCGCACCGCGTCGTTGTAGCGGGCCCAGAAGCCCAGCGGGACGTGCTTGACCGCGTCGAGCCGAAAGCCATCTGGCCGCACCTCCTCCACCCACCGCAGGGAGGCCTGCAGCAGGTAGGCGTAGACGTCGTCCCGCTCCTGGGCCAGGTCGGGCAGCCCGTGCACGTCGCGGTTGACCAGCTCCACCGGGTCGTTCCAGTTCGCCAGCGCCCCCTGGCGGTGGAACCACTCCGGCTTCTCCTTCGTCAGCGGCGCGTCCATCGCCACGTGGTTGAGGACCACGTCGAGCATCAGGCGCATGCCGCGCCGGTGCAGCTCGGCGGAGAGGCGCGAGAGCAGCGCCACGTCGCCGAACCGCGGCTCGACGCGGGTCAGGTCCTCCGTCCAGTAGCCGTGGAAGGCGCCGTGGCCGAAGAACTTCTCGGTGCGCATCTGGAAGACCGGCGAGAGCCAGATCGTCCCGACGCCCATCGCCTTCAGGTCGTCCAGGTGGTCGAGGACGCCCTGCAGGTCGCCGCCGTGGAAGGCCGCGGGATCCTTCAGGTCGACGGCGCCGTCGTTCTTCGGGTCGCCGTTGGCGAAGCGGTCGACCATCACGAAGTAGATGGCCGACTGGCGCGCGTCGCTGGTCGGCGCAGCGGCCGGGGTGGCCGCCTCGGGGGTCGAGGCTGGAGCCGCCGGCTTCGCAGCGCCCTCCCCGCCCAGGAAGTCGTCGAGGACGGCGCCGACGCGGTCGGCGACGGCCTGCGCGACGATGGTCACCGCCTCCCGCTCCTTCTCGTGCTGGAAGTCCACGAACGCCGACTGGTCCATCGAGACCGTCAGCGGCGCGACCGCCCCATCCCTCTTCCCCGCGGTCAGCCGCGCGTAGATCATCCAGCGATAGCGCCCGTTGAGCTGCGAGAAGAAGACGGCCTTGGTCTCGACCAGCAGGACCAGCGGCGCGCCGCCGTTGGCCAGCTTCGCGAGCCGCCGCTGCGTGTCGCGCACCGGCTCGAAGAGCTTGGCGTAGGAGTCGAAGGGCAGCACCTTCGCGTCCAGGTTTCGCGTCGCCAGCTGCTCGAGGACCTTGGTCTTGAGCGCCTCGGGGACGTCGGAGACCGCCGAGTCGTGCTCGCCGTCGAGGACGAAGGCGACCGCCACCGGAGTCTTCTCCGGCAGGTGGACGACCTTGGACGTATGCAGGCAGCCCGCCGCCATGACCATCGCGCCCGCTGCCGCGGCGAGACGTGCGGCCCTCTGATTTCTTAGAACCATGCTTCGGCCTCGATGGCGAGCACGTGGTGCCAGTGGCTCTCGGAGCTCGTGGGGAAGTCGTTGTACTGGTCCAGGGACTGGACGAAGGAGTTGCCGTAGGCGGCCTGCTGGCTGGAATACTGCAGGCCGTAGAGGATGCGCAGCGACGGCCGGGTGAAGATGCCGATGCCGGTCGGGTTGAGCACCGGCCCCACCTTGAGCTGCCAGGTGGTGCGGGTGTCGCTGTCGCCGTACTCCACCAGCTTCCCGTCGGCGGAGATGGTCTCGAACACCGAGTCGGCGTGGCTGCGGTAGGCGTTGCCCAGGTCGCTCTTCTCCTGGGCGACGCTGGACTCGGCCAGGAAGTGGACGGTCTTGGTCAGGTAGGCCTGCAGGCGCAGCACCGTGGAGACGAAGGTGCGGCTGTCGTCGCCCGGGATCTTCAGGGCGGTGCCGTCGGCGGCCTTCTTGTCGTTGTTGAAGGCCTTGCCGTAGACGACGCCCCAGACCACGTCGAGGCGGTCGGGGATGACGCCGATCTGCATCTCGTTCCCCAACAGCCACTGGTAGCGGTCGTCGGTCAGGTCGTGGACGTAGACGGTGTACTCCTGCCCGTTGACGGCCTCCTTGTAGAAGTTGTCGGGGTGCAGCCTCTGGAAGTTGACGTAGAAGCTGTCCCAGCGCAGCGGCCCGAACCCGCCGAAGCCCAGGTAGCCGACGGCCTTCCACGACTGCGAGGAGCGGGCCTCGGGCTTGGGGAAGTTGAGCGCCTGCCCGGGGTTCTCCTCCAGCCAGTGCTTGACCACCTCGTGGCGGGCGTAGTCCGCGTAGGGGATGACCGCGCCGTCGAACGTCGTGGCATAGGGCGCGTTCTTGTTGCCCGCCACCTGCGGCTCGTAGCGGTACTGGCCGCCCGCGCCGAGCTCGAAGTGGTTGATGTGGAACTTGAGGAACCCGCCTCCGGTGAGGATGGTCGAGTAGCTGGTGCCGCGGGTGGAGAAGCCGGCGTCGCCGACGCCCAGGATCAGCTGGACGTACTCGGAGTCCCAGGTCGCCGACAGGCCCACCGTGTCCCAGAAGAGGTCCGCGGGTCGCATGTCGTACAGCCCGAGGTCGCCGGGGTAGGTGTAGAGCGTGCCCACTTGCCAGGTCACGCCCTCGAGCAGGATGTTGCCGGCCTTCACGTAGAGCTGGGTGTTGGCGAAGTTGCCCAGGTTGCCCTTGCCCATGTCGGTGTTGGCGAAGCTGCCGCCCTCGATCTTCGCGAAGACGGCGGCCCAGGCGTCGTTCTTGCCCGGGTTGTTCTGCACGATGTCCAGCTTCAGCTCCAACGCGCCCCAGGGCCCCTCGTTCAAGAGGCGCCCGTAGAGGTTCCAGTAGCCCAGCTGGGCTGCGCCGCCCTGGAAGTCGGGGCGGGTCATGATGCGGAAATAGCCGCCGGCGCTGAAGCGGTCGCGCAGCGCCTCGGCCGATGCGCTCGACGACAGCGCGGCGGTGCAGAGCGCGGCGGCCCACGCGATCTTGGTTCTGGGGGTCATTTACCTGGCCTCCAGGACGACGATGGTCCGGCTCTTCACGCCGTACCCGGGGCCGGGCACGGCCTCGGGCGCATCGAGCGTGGCGTTGGCGCTCTTTCGCAGCGAGACCTTCTTCTCGTTGAGGTAGCTCGCGCTGTCGTAGAAGTACTGGGTGTCGATGAGCCGCTTCCAGGAACGGCCCGTGGGCAGGGTGAAGTTCTTGTCGGTCTCGTCCATGTTGATGAGGATGGCCAGTTCCGGGCCCTTGCTCTTGTCGGAGAAGTGGATCATCAGGGTGCGCGAGCCCCAGGCTGCGTCTTTCTTCGGCGTGCCGTCCTCGTTGCGCCAGTAGGCGTCCTGGAAGGTGCCGTAGTCCTTGGGAGCGAAAGCGTAGGCGTGCTCCCGCCTGAAGCGCAGCGCCTGCTTGACGAAGTCGTTGAGGCGCCAGCGGTCGTCCTGGGCCTCCCACTGGCCCCAGTCGTGCCAGCTGTAGGAGTTGTCCGCCTCGGGCGTGTAGGTGTTGTTGTTGCCCAGTTGCGTGCGGGCCCACTCGTCGCCGCCGAAGATCATCGGAGTGCCGTGGCTGAACGCCATGGCCAGGAACCAGTTGCGCATCATCTGCAGCTTGACCGGCTCGGCCTCGACGCACGCGCCCGAATAGCAGGCGAGCTGGCCGCACTCGACGCCGTTGCAGCTGCCGCCCTTCCAGTCGCGGCAGCGGTTGTCGCCGGTGCCGCTGTTCACGGCCTCCTGGCAGAACGAGCTGTAGGGGTCGCTGCAGCAGCGCGGGTTGAGCGGACCGCAGCCGTTGACCTTTCCGCTGTAGGAGACGAGGTCGTACATCGTCATGCCGTCGTGGCAGGTGACGAAGTTGATGGAGTGGTAGGGCTTGCGGCCGTTCCACTTGAACAGTCCCTCGGAGCCGGCGATGACGTAGCCGCCGTCCGCGCCGTCCTGCTTGGAGTTGAGCGCCCAGCCCTGGTTGACGAAGGAGCGCCACCAGTCGCGGAACTTGTTGTTCCACTCGCCCCAGCCGTACCCGGGCTTGTCGGCATTCTTGGTGGCCGCGAAGCCGCCCACCGGGTAGCCGCCCGCGCCCCAGGGCTCGGCAATGATGCGCGTGTTGTGCTTCTGCAGCACCGGGTCGTCGATGATGGTCTGCACCATCGTCGAGGCCGCGTCCCAGTCGATGCCGCCCTTGCCGCAGGTGTTGCGGTTGCGCCCGCCGTCCCAGGTGCAGATCTCGTTCTGGTCGCAGTCCGAGTTCTGGCCGCAGTCCTTGCGGCTGCCGCGGTCGGCGCTGGTGGGGCAGGTCAGGTAGTGACCGTCCTTGCCGCCGAGCGCCGGGGCCAGGTCGAAGCGGTAGCCGTCGACGTGCATCTCCTCGACCCAGTAGCGCAGCGAGTCGATGATCAACCGCTGCATGGGCGGGGAGTTGCAGCGCATGGTGTTGCCCACGCCGGTGTAGTCGCAGTACTCGCGACCGTTGCCGGGCGGCAGCGCGTAGTAGAGGGCGTTGTCCAGGCCGCGGAAGCCGAGCAGGCTCGCGGTCTCGATGGGGTCCAGGTTGGTGGGGTTGGTGGGGATGGGGCCGCTGTAGATCTTCTGGCGCCAGAGGCCGCCCTCGCCCGAGTGGTTGTAGACCACGTCGAGGATGACCTCGATCCCCTGCTTGTGCAGCTCCTCCACCATCCACTTGAACTCGTCGATCCCCTCCGCCATCTCGTTGCGCGAGAGGTAGGAGTGCTCGGGGGCGAAGAAGCCGAGGGTGTTGTAGCCCCAGTAGCCGGCGTCGAGCGCCTTCTCGAACGGCGGGAGCATCTCGACGGCGGTGATCCCCAGGTCCTTGAGGTAGGCGGCCTTCTCGCCGAAGCCGCGGAAGGTCCCGGAGTGCTTCACCCCCGAGGACGCGTTGGCGGTGAACCCCTTCGGGTGCACCTCGTAGACCACCATCTCGTTCCAGTGGTGTCCGTCGACGGAGTCGGCGTCGCGGCCCTCGCGCCAGGCCTTCTCCTCGTCACCCCAGGTGTAGGTGCTCTGCACCACGCGGCACTTCATCCCCGCGCCGTAGGTGAGCGAGACCCGGTCCGGGCCGGTGCCGGCGCTGCCCTTGCTCCAGTCGTGGCCGCGGTTGAAGATCTTGCAGTAGGGGTCGAACAGGAGCTTGTTCGGGTTGAAGCGGTTGCCCTCGGCATCGACGTCGTTTTGGAACCCGAAGACCGAGCCCGGGTACCAGTTCTCGTCGAACCGCCAGTTCGGGCCCCAGGCCACGTAGCCGTAGTACTGGCCCAGCCCGACGCCCTCGACGAAGACGTTCCAGACGTCGCTGCCCGACAGCCGCGTCATCTCGAACTGCTGGGTCGCCTTGTTCGAGTTCGGGTCGTTGAAGAGCAGCAGGCGCACCTTCTCGGCGCGCTGGCTGAAGACGCTGAAGTTGACGCCGCGCAGGCTGAGCTTGGCGGGGTCCGTCTTGTCCTTCTCGTAGACGAGCTGCGGACCGAGCAGCTTCATCTGGCCGATGAGGTCCTGGGTGACCTCGAGCTTGTCGCCCGGGTTCGTCTGGTCCCACACCGCCGGGGCGGTGTCGGTGAACAGGCCGGAGGGCGGCGTCTCGTAGCTCTTGTACAGCCGCGGCTTGGTCTCGTCGGGGCAGCCGGTGAGGGCGGCCGCGGCGAGCGCGGCGGCGGCCAACCACGGAGCCCGGGTTGCGAGGGTCATGCGTTCTCCCGTCTGTCCTGCTACTTCAGCTTGAGGATGATGGCGCCGCGGCCGGGCACGTCGACCGTGGCGTTGGAGCCGGTGTAGGCGTATTCGCGCTCGGTCAGCGCGTCGACGACGGTCCCGGACTCCGGCCAGCCCAGGTTCGCCGGGAAGGCGACGCCGATGCCCGTCCAGGACGCGTAGCGCAGGCTGACGACGACCACCGCGCTCTGTTTCGGGTCGGTGTCGACGCGGGCGTAGGCCCAGAGGTTCCCGCCGCCGGCTCCGCCGTCGCCCCACGCCTCGCTGTTGCACCACAGCGTCTGGAAGCTGCCCCGGCCCAGGCCGCGCAGCTGCGAGCGCACCGTCATCAGCTTGCGCACCTTCTCGAGCAGGCCCTTCTGGTCGGCGTTGAGCGTGGCCTCGGCCTTGTGCATGTGGCGGTTGTCGGGGTCCGAGCCGCCCCACTCCCCGTACTCGTCGCCGTAGTACAGCAGCGGCACGCCGGGGGTGGTGACCAGGTTGGCCAGGGCCAGGTAGGTGCGGTCGTAGGTGCGCGGGTCGGCCGGCATCCCCGGCAGGTCCGACCACTTGTTGCCCTTCTTGTCCCGGGTGCCCGGGTCGGCCTTGGTCATGAAGCGCGCGTCGTCGTGCGAGCCGATGAAGGTCACCATGTAGTCGTCGAAGGTGACGTTGCTCCACTCGATGGTGCCCTTGGCGGCCTGCAGGCCCTTCTCGTCGCGGCCGAAGATGGGCTCGGGGACGGCGAAGTAGATGGGGAAGTTGAGCTGGCTGTCGAGCCTGTCGGCGCCGATGTACTCCTTCAAGAAGTCCAGGTTGCCGGTGTACGACTCGCCGTACATGAAGACCTTGGTCCCCGCGCGCTCGTAGCGGTTGCGCACCGCGGTGGCCATCGCCTGGATGCCCTCGGGCTCGATGTGCTTGGCGGCGTCGATGCGCAGGCCGTCGATGTCGAAGGTGTCCATCCACCACAGCACGTCGGAGACGAACTGCTGCCTGGCCTCCGGGACCGTCCAGTTGACGTCCGGCATCGCGGCGTTGAAGAGGCAGTAGTAGCGGGCGGGGGTGTCGTCCCAGCCGCAGCCGGGCGTGCCGCAGTTGCAGCCGGTGCGGAACCAGCCCGCCTTCGCCGGGTCGGCGAAGTACTCGTGCTCGATGCTGACGTGGTTGAGCACCGTGTCCATGACGATGCGGATGCCGTGCTGGTGGGCGGCGCGCACCATGTTCGCCAGCGCCGCCTCGCCGCCGTAGCGCGTGTCCACGGCGCGGGCCTTCACCGGCCAGTAGCCGTGGTAGCCCGTCACCTGGTGCACCCCGTCGTCGGCGACGTAGGACTTGGTCGGCTGCGTCTGCCAGGGGGTGATCCAGATCGACTTGATCCCCAGCTTCTCGAAGTAGCCCTCCTCGATCGACTTCTGCACGCCCTGCAGGTCGCCGCCCTGGAACAGGGCCGAGTCGGACACGCCGGGGACGGCCGGCGCGTTGTTGGCCGGCTCGCCGTCGCGGAAGCGGTCGGTCATCAGCATGTACATCGTCTGGCCGCGCCAATCGAAGGGCTTCTCCTCCACCCAGAACGGCAGCAGCACCTCTTCGCCCTGCGACGGCTTGAGCCGCACCGTGTACTTGCCGTTGGCGAGGCCGGGCAGCTTGAGCGTGACGCTCGTCTTGTCGACCACCAGCTCCTGGGCCGTCAGCGGCCGCCAGGTGGACTCGGGCCAGGCCAGCCCGTCCGGCTCGCGGAGGGAGCCCTCGACGGTAATGGTCGACCCGGGGTCGACGCCGGGGATGGTGACCCTCTTCGCGAACGTCCCGGGGACCAGGCAGGCCGAGAGGATGGAGCAGGTCTGCGTGCCGCAGGCGCCCTTGTCCGGGTTGTTCGGGTCGATCGACTCGGCGCCGTTGGCGATGAAGTAGTAGCCCCAGGTGCCCATGGGCACCTTCACCGTCCCCGACCAGCTGCCGGCGGCGTCCGAGGTCAGCGCGTGGGCGGAGCGGTCGAAGTCGTCCCACTCGCCGACGACGAAGACGCTGGTCGCGGTGCTCGTCGGACGGAAGCTGAAGTCGACGTCGCAACCGTCGACCACGCTGCTGCCGTCGGGCGCTCCGGCGTCGGGCGTGTCCTGCCGGGTCGGGCAGGCGGTGAGTGCGCAGAGCATCGGCAACGCGAGAATCGCCCCCACCCATCCGGTGGCCTGGCTTCGCATGAGCAGCGTCCTTTCGGATTTGGGTCCGAGTTCCGACGGCCGAGGGAGCGAGGTTACCGGAACTGCGCAAGGTCGGGCAATCAAAGTTCCGGAGGCGTCAAGCCCCCTTCGGGCTACCCCCTTGATTGCGTGACTCCGTTCGGAGATACTCCGCGGCCTTTTTGGCGGATCGGTCGACCGATGTCTTCTGATTTCAAAGAGTTGGGGCTGGCCGCGCAACCGTTGCCGACATTTGGCGACAATGTCCCACCTCAGCGGTCGATTCTCCAGTCGGAGGCAGTCATGTCGCGGCTCACCCTGGCCCTTCTCCTCGCGCTCGCACTGGTTGGCTGTGGCACCGCACAGGTCGAGGATGGCGAGCAGGCCCCCGGCTTCGAGACGGCCGAGGACGGCATCGGCACCGCCGGCTACAACGACCTGAACCTCGCCGCCGGCCGCATGGTGCTCTACGAGGTCCAGGTCCGCGCGGCCAACGCCTGCCGGCCGGACGTGGGCGCGCCGTGGCAGCGACAGGCCTGCGCCGACAAGCCCGCGCCGAGCATCCCCTACCGCGCCGAGGGCATGTACTGCCCCAACCTCTCCGACCTGAAGAAGATCCGCCTGGGCACGCTCGACGACCTGCTCGAGGACACCGCCGACTACCGGCAGGGCATCACCGTGCGCTACGTGAAGGAGAAGGTCGGGGCGAACACGGTGTGGCTGATGCCGCTGTTCCCCAACAACGACACCTGGAGCATCCCCGACCCCTGCGACGATCTGGGATCGCCGTACGCCGTGCGCGACTACCTCCACGCCGCCGGGACGCTCTCGCGCTCGTGCATCGCCGCGGGCCGGGACGAGTACTCGTCCACCCCGTGCTGGGGCAACGACGGCCTGGACGCGGTGATCGCCCAGGCGCACGCGAAGGGCCTGAAGGTGATGCTGGACGTCGCCTTCAACCACTTCGGCCACAACTACCTGATGTACGACGCCGCCGATTACACGCCGGTGCGCGAGCGCGTCGCCAAGGGCCAGGACCTCAACGGCCTGTGGGACTTCGCCAAGACCTACGAGGCGAACCTGCTGCGCCCGGAGATCCTGGACACGCCGGAGAAGCTGACCGCCGCCGCCAAGAAGAGCACCTGGCACAAGGCGCAGCTCGCCGCCCTCGACGCCAAGTGCCCGGACCTGGAGGGCGACCAGCGGGTGCGCGCCTACAACATGTGGCGCGAGGCCTTCGACTTCGAGCGCGAGCGCTTCGACTGCACCGCCCAGTTCCTGGAGCAGCAGCTTCCCGGCTTCTACCTGGGCTCGAACGCCTACGACCCGGCGCGCTGGGTGGGCGACAACTTCACCAACAACTGGCGGGACGTGAAGTTCCTCTTCCACCACGAGGAGAACGACGCCCACCAGTGGGAGTTCGTGCGCCAGCGCGAGTACCTGTTCCGGGTCATGAACTACTGGGTCAGCCGCGGCGTGGACGGCTTCCGGCTCGACCACACCACCGACCCCGACGGCGGGATGGGCCCCAACGAGTGGAAGTACCTGGTCAGCAAGGTCGACTACTACGCCTGGAAGCGCGGGCAGGCCCGGCCGGTGTTCCTGGCCGAGGAGTTCGGCGACCAGATGGGCATGAACAAGGTCGTGGACGTGATGACCGAGGGATACGTCTTCGACATGAACGCGCGCAGCGGCCAGACCAAGGACACCGCGCACGTCGAGTCGGTGATCGAGAACATGCGCCGCTTCAACGACCACGCCTTCACCATGACCGCGCTGGAGACGCACGACGAGCACCGCCTGACCGAGGGCACCGGCTTCGACCGGTGGACCGGCGCCGGCTTCTGGGGCATCGGGGCGACCACGCGCTCGACGCCGATGATGCTGATGGGCCAGGAGTTCGGCGAGCCGTGGGGCGTGGGCTTCCGCCGCTCGGACTTCGTGCGAGGCCGCTTCGAGGGCACCGACAACTTCAAGGCCGACGGCGCGGCGCTGACCGACTACTACCGCTCGATGATCGCCGGGCGGCTGGCGAACGAGAACCGGGCGCTGCTCTCTGGCAGCTACCAGTTCCTGCGCAGCCGCTGGACCGGGGCCGCCGACTCGCGGATCTTCGCGCAGGCCAAGTGGACCAGCGACTCGAACGTGGTCTTCGCCTTCCACAACCTTTGGAGCCAGGACGTGGAGCAGAGCTACTTCATCGACGACGCGCTGGCCTCCAAGCTGCACATCACCAACAGCCACGCCTACAAGCTCGTGGACGTGCTGTCGGGCGAGCAGGTCGGCGGCTGCCGCAGCGGCGCGGACCTGAAGTGGGACCTGTACGTGAAGATGCCGGCGGCGACGCGCGCGCAGTGGCTGCGCTTGGAGAGCTGCTAAACCGCCCTCCCGCCCCAGCGGAGCCGGAGGGGCGGGGGGAGGACTCGGCGTCGCTCCGCTGCCTTGCGGACGACGGGCGGTGCTGTGCTCCGGACGCAATCTCGAGCGAGAGCGTGGCGGTGCAGTAGCTCCTACCGGGTCGCCAGGGCAACCAACGGCCCCCCCGCCAGCTCCGCTGGAGGGGGTTGGGGGGGCGGTTTCCCGAGCTCAGACCTCCGCCTTCAGCTCCCGAGTCATCAGGTCGACCACCGCCTGCTTCGCGGGCTTGTCCTCGAAGAGGATCTTGTAGGTCTCTTGCGCGATGGGCATGGCCACGCCCAGCTTCTCGGCCAGCCCGACGGCGCTGATGGCGGTCTTGACGCCCTCGGCGACGGTGCGCTTGTCCTTGAGCGCCTCGCTCATCTTCATGCCCTTGCCCAGCGCCAGGCCCAGCTGCCGGTTTCGCGACAGCTCGCCGGTGCAGGTCAGCACGAGGTCGCCCAGGCCGGACAGGCCGGCCAGCGTCATCGGGTTCGCGCCGCGGCGGACCGCCGCCCGGGTGATCTCCGCCAGGCCCCGGGTGATGAGCGCCGCGCGGGCGTTGTCGCCGAACCCCAGGCCGTCGGCGCAGCCCGCGGCGATGGCCACCACGTTCTTGAGCGCGCCGCCGAACTGCACGCCCACGACGTCGGTGGAGGTGTAGGCGCGGAAGCGGTCGAACGAGAAGGCCTTCTGCACCTCGCGCGCGACCCGCTCCCAGAGCGCCGCCACCGTCACCGCCGTGGGCAGCTTCATGGCCACCTCGCGGGCGAACGAGGGGCCCGAGAGCACCGAGAGGTACGGGTGGCGCTCGGTCGGGAAGACGTCCTCGAGCACCTCGGTCATGGTCAGCAGCGTGTCGTTCTCGATGCCTTTGGCCACGCAGACGATGGGGATGTGCGGCGGCAGGAGGGGCCTGAGGCTCGTCGCCACCGCCCGCGTCGCGTGCGAGGGAGCGGCGAGCACCGCCATCTCGGCCCGGTCGACGGCCTCCTGGATGTCGCTGGTCGCCAGCACCTTCTCGGGCAGGGGCACCCCCGCCAGGTAGACCGCGTTCTCGTGCTGCTGGTTGATCTGCGAGGCGATCTCCGGCTCGCGCGCCCACAGCCGCACCGAATTGCCGCTGTTGGCCAGCGAGGCGGCCAGCGAGGTCCCGAACGCTCCGGCTCCAACCACCGTGACTCGCATCGTGCTCCTCCCCTTGAAGAACCTCGGCGTTCCGCCCGGCGCGTGCTCCGGCGAGGATTAGCTTTCGCTCCAGCACCCTAGGCGATTCGGAGCGGACGAGCGTACGTCGTTTCGGGTATAAGGGGGACTTCCGGGTCGTCGCACGGCATTCGCTTTGCGGGCCGGGAACGTAGTCGGGGACGCCCGGGTAGTCACTGCAGGGCACCCCTGCGCTCCACCGCAGCAAGAAGGCATGAGGTTGAGTCCCATGGCGAAGCGCGATTTGGACGACGATCGCCCCAAGCGCTCCTGGCGAGACATCGACAAGATGCGCGACAAGGGCGGCGGGCGCCAGAAGGCGCAGGAGGAGCGCGCCCAGCAGCGGATGGAGCGCTCGCCCATGTACGAGCAGTACAAGGCCAAGGTCGCCAAGATGCTGGGCGGCGAGGAGATGCCGGACGCGGTCCGCGAGAAGCTCGACCCCACCGGCGAGCTCAAGGTCCGCGACGAGCTGCTCAAGAAGATCAAGAAGGTCGGCACCGAGGACCGCAAGCAGTGGGCAGAGCTCGTCACCGAGTTCGTGGGCAAGTTCGAGATGCCCGAGGACGCCTACCTGCTCGTCGACTGGCTCGACCACCCCAAGGACCGGGTCGTCGAGAAGTCCCTCAACCAGCTCGAGACCTTGGCCACCTCCGGCGCGCTCGCCGGCCCCAAGTGCCCCAAGTCCATGGACCAGCGCCTGCGCGCCCTGGAGATGATGGGCACCGACCCGGACGTCCAGGCCAAGGCCAAGGCCCTGCGCGAGCGGCTGCGCGCCTGAACCGATGAACCCCCAGACGCGCTGGGCTCCCCGGGCCGTCGAGATCCCCGTCTCGCACGGCCGGCTCGAGGGCTTGCTGCAGGAGCCCGACGCGCCGTCCTTCGCCGCGGTCGCCTGCCACCCGCACCCGCTCCAAGGCGGGACGATGAACAACAACGTCATCTACCGGGTGGCGCGCGCCCTCCACGACGCGGGGGCGGCGGTGCTGCGCTTCAACTTCCGCGGGGTCGGCCTGTCGACCGGCAGCCACGGGGACGGAGTCGGCGAGCTGGAGGACGTCGCGGCCGCGGTCGACTTCCTGACCGCGCGGCACCCTGCCCTGCCCCTGTGGATCGCCGGCTTCTCGTTCGGCTCGCGCGTGGGGCTGGAGTTCGGCTCGCGCGACCCGCGGATCTCGAAGCTCCTCGGGGTCGGCCTCGCGGTCGGCATCTACGACTACGCCCCGTTCCTGGGGGCGCTCGCCAAGCCCAAGGCTTTCGTCCAGGCCGAGCACGACGAGTTCGGCGGCGCGAGCGAGATCGAGGCGCTGGTCTCCAGGCTGCCGGGGCCCAAGCGCCTGGAGATCGTCCCGGGCACGACGCACCTGTTCCCCAAGAAGCTCGCGGAGCTCGAGGCCGCCGTCGGCCGGTCGATCGAATTCTTGAAGGCCGCACCCGGCTAGCCGGCGGCAGCGGCGGCTACTACTGCTTCCACTCCAGCCACCGGCCCTGTCTCCACGCGGCGAGCTGCAGCTGCAGCTGGCAGTCGCGCCTGGACCTGTCGGGCAAGGCGTCGACGACGTCGGGCGGCGCGCTCGAGGCCACCAGGGCGGCGCACCTCTGCTGCACCGAGCCCTCCTCGAAGCCGCCGCGCAGGGTGGTGGCGAGCGCGGGCGGGCTCCACAGCGAGATCATCGCCGCCGCGAGCCCGGCGCAGACCCCCAGCCCGGCGAGCGTCCACGGCCAATGCCGCAGCGCGGGGATCCACAGCACGCAGAAGAGAGCCAGCACCGGCACGAGGTTGAGCGCGAAGCGCGGCACGAAGTTGTTGCGAGTCAGCAAGGTCAGCGCCGCCCACTCGCCCAAGATCACCGCCGCAGGGACGATCAGCCGGCGCCTGAACTCGGGGTAGCGCAGCGCCGACGCGACGGTGAACGCCACCGCCGCGCCGATCGCCGCCCAGCCGAGCGGCCCGTACCACTCCGCGGCTGCCGCCTTCGGGTAATACGCCCACCGGGCGAGGAAGCCGTCGACCGGCGCGAAGCTCTCGAACTCGACGGCCGAGGAGACGTGGACCTCCAGCCGCCGGCTGAAGGGCACCAGCAGCCAGGCGCCCATGGGCACGACGAGCCAGGCCCACAGCGCGCGCAGTCGCTGCGGCACGGACGGCGCGAGCTGGCTGCGCGAGCGCCACAGCTCCCACTGCAGCCCCCAGAACAGCGCGAAGGCGGCCCAGAAGAGCGGGCCGGTCGCCCTGCGCATCGAGATCGTCACCGTGCCGATCTGCTGGACGAACCCGCCGCTGGACGCCCATAAGGCCAGGGCTCCGCAGACCGCCACCACCCCCAGGAAGAGCCAGGTCGTCCACCGCCGCAGCGCCGCGCGCCCTACCGACGCCAGCCCGGCGAGCGCCCGGGACCGCTCCTCTCGCGACAGGAGCAGCGCCTCGGTGAGGAGCACGGTCGCCGCGAAGATCGCCCCGTACTGCAGCTTGGTGTGGAACAGCAGGTTGGCGGCGACCGCCAGCGGCCCCACCCTCTGTTCCGAGCCCGGCTCGCGCAGCCGCATCCAGGCGATCGTCGCCGCCAACGTCATCAGCGCCGACTGTGCCTCGAGCATCGCCCCGGCCGAGTGGACCAGCAGCGCGCCATTGGCCAGCACCGCCAGCGATCCCAGGAGGGACGCCAGCACCGCCTCGGTCGTCGTCCGCATCAGGTGCCAGGCGCCCCAGGCCAGGAGCGGCAGCAGCAGCACGTAGCTGGCGACGGTGATCGCGCTCTCCACCTCGTGCGACGGGCCCATGATCAACTGCAGCGGCGCCGCGATGAGCATCCGCAGGGTGGGCCAGTGCTGCTGGAGCAGCAGCACGCGCAGGAATCGCAGGGGCTCCAAGTGCTGCAGCGCCCACGCGGCCTCGAGGTCCTGCAGCGACCGGCTCGCACCGTCCCAGCCGAAGGCGAAGCGGGTCTCCACCTCCATCAGACCGGCCCAAAGCGTCTTCACCACCGCGAGCGGCGCCAGCGCGCTGGCCAGGAGCAGGAAGTTGCGGGGGAGACGGGAGTCCATCGCGGAAGGAAGCCTATTCGGTCAGGCGGATGAGCGCCGCTTTCCCGAACGTGCACAGCGCCGGGCCGGCCGGCGTGCGGCCTTCCAGAGGAGCTCCATACCGCAGGCGCTCGCCGACGAACCGATAGGTCGGCCGGAGCTGCGGCTGCGCCTTGATCTCGTCGTCGAGAGTGATGTGCGGGTGCGCCGCGGTCACCGCCAGGCCCGTCAGCGCCGGGATCCACTGGGTGGCGTCGCCGTAGGCTCCCTCGATGACCGCGCCTTTCGGCACCGTCTTCGCCACGCACGCGATCGCCGCGAGATCGTTGCGGGTGACCATCGGCGTCGCCCGCTGGAAGGTCCGCACGTTGACCACCGCGGCCGTCACCGCGAGAGCCACCAGGGCTGCCTTCGCGGGCGCTCTCAGGCGCCCCTCGAGACGCTCGAACGCCCATCCGACCAGCGGCGCCGTGGCCACCAGGAGCAGCGGCGCGAAGCGAGCCGGGTACAGCAGCACGCCCGCTCCGGGGATGCTCGGCCCGAGGGCCAGCAGCGCGCCCGTCGCGACGACGGCCAGAGCCACGACCACGACAGGCTTCCAGAGCCTCGCCGCCAGCAGCACGAGCGCCGCCACTGCGACCGTCACCGTCCAGGCGGTCCCGAGCCGCTGGGCCAGACCGCGCCAGACCTCTATCGCGAAGAGCGCCGGTGGGCCGCGCAGCACCCCCTCGACGTTCCGCTGGTAGTCGGCGATCCAGTCTGCCTCCGCTGGCGAGACCTGCGGCCCACCGAGCCACAGGGCGAGCATCCCCGCGCCGAAGACCGCGAGCGCGACGACGGCGCCCGCGATTCCCTTCGACGTGGGACGCCCCAGCACCGGCAACGCTGCCGCCGAGAGCAGGCCGGCCAGGGCTCCCGCCGGATGCGTCGCGGCAGCGCCGAGCAGGAGCAGCGAGGCGCCCGCCACCGCCGGAGCCACCGGAGCCGGCGACTCCGCGCTCGCCCAGGCCTGCCCGAGCAGCGCCACGGCGAAGAGCGCGAGGCCGAAAGCCATGGCGGTCGGGTTGCCGCCCCAGTCGAAGAAGCTCTGCGGCGACTTCGAGGCCAGGACTGCCAGGGTCGCCAAGGCGAAGGGCCAGCGCGAGCGGACGACCGTCGACAGGAAGGCCGCCAGTCCGAGGAGCACGACCGCGTGCGCCAGCCCCGCTGCGAGCAGGCTCGCCTTGGCCATCCCCACGGCCGGAGCGACCAGGGCCATCGACGCCGCGAGGCCCTTCGGGTACAGCGCCACGCCCACCGTTCCCCAGGCCGCGGAGAGCGCGTCGCTGCCGTCCACCAGGGCCCGGGCGATGGCGGCGTGCATGGCCATGTCCGCGCCCGGCGCGGCGTCCATGGTCAGCAGCGGCAGGAAGAACCCGAGGACGCCCACGACCGCGATGGCCTCCAGAGGATGGCCTCGGCCCCTCCGGAGCATTCCCGGGCTTCGCACGAGCCACAGGCCCAGCACGGATCCGGCGGCGCCGCCGGCAGCGAGCAGACCGAGGCCGGCACCGCGATTCACCGAGGCGATCGCGGCGCCGGAGAGCGCCGCGCAGACCACCAGCGAGAGGGCCAGCCCGCGCCCCATGTCACCTCGCCTTGGCCAGCGCCCGCGCCGCGGCCCGCGCCACCCGGGCCACCTTGGCGGCCTGCTCGTCCGTGAGCGGCTGCTCTTCGTCGAGCCCCGCCTCCTCGAGCGCGTCGTCGATGTACTGGTCGAGCGCAGGCTCCGGCGCGTCCCTGGAGTCCAGCTGGGCGCGGAACTCCTTCATCAGCACCGGGCGGATGCGCGTCTTCTGGGCGAGCTCCATCATGGCCCAGACCTCGAAGGTCACCGTGTCCGCGGCGTCGCCCACCGCCAAGTCGTCGCCGACCTCCAGCTGCAGCGCCTCGGTCAGCTCCGGCTGGGTGTTCACCCACTTGTGCAGCCAGCGCTCGGTGTCCTTGGGCGGCAGGTCCACCAGGTGCTTCCAGGCGGCCTCGACGAACTCGGTCGACAGCGGCGAGGCCATCGGCTCCGGCGCGGGCGCGCCCTCGCGCGCCCTGGCCTCCGGCCGGCCCTTGGGCTCGATAGGCCCGCCGGCGGCGACCCGGTCCCACAGTCCGAACAGGTTGTCGTAGAGGCGGCGGGCGTCCCTGGTCGAAGCGAACTTGGGCTCGTCGTCGAACAGGTCCGGAAACGCCTCGTCGGGCCCCACCTTGCCGACCTGGGCGCTCTTGAAGAGCTCCACGACCTCGGCCACCTTCACCGAGGCGCCGGACGCCGAGAGCAGCTTCTGCAGTACGGCCTCGCCCTCGTAGACGCGGCCGAGCGGCGCCCTGGAATCCCCGGCCGTCCGGCCGGCCCTGCTTCCCCTGTCACTGCGCTTGGGCATCGGTAGTCTCGCTCTGGATGATGCGAACGGGCGCATCCTACCGCCGGTGGTGCGGCGCGCGCCTCGGCGTTAATCAACCCGCCGGCCATGGAACTGCTCAACAAGCTCGTCGTCACCTCCCTGCCGCTGGTCCCCCTGCCCATCGTCCGCCGCCTGGCCTCCCGCTACATCGCGGGCGAGACCCTCGACGACGCGGTCAGGACCGTCCGAGCGCTCCAGGCCGAGGGGGCCTGCGCCACGCTCGACGTGCTGGGCGAAGACGTGGTCGCCAAGGAGCAGGCGATCGCCCAGCGGGACGAGAGCGTTCGGACGCTGGAGGCCATCGCCCGCGAGAAGATCGACTCCCACCTGTCGATCAAGCTCACCTCGCTGGGCCTGAAGGTCGGCCCGCCCGGCCAAGGGACGACGATCGATCCGGCGTTCTGCCGCGAGAACGTCCACGCCATCCTCGAGGCCGCCGACCGGCTGGGCATCTTCGTGCGCGTCGACATGGAGGACTCGACCTGCACCACCCCGACGATCGAGCTCTTCCGGGACCTCCACCGCGAATTCCCCAGGACCGGCCTCGTGCTGCAGGCCTACCTCAAGCGCACCGAGGCCGACGTCCGCTCGCTGCCGCCCGCGACCAACTACCGCATCGTCAAGGGCATCTACCGCGAGTCCCCGGAGATCGCCTTCCAGGGCCCGGAGGAGATCCGCGCGAGCTTCCTGCGCCTGCTGCGGCGGATGTTCGAGCGCGGCAGCTACGTGGGCATCGCCACCCACGACGACGCCCTCGTGCGCGGCTCCCTGGAGATCGTCAAGGAGCTGGGGATTCCCCCCGACCGCTACGAGTTCCAGATGCTGCTCGGCGTGCTGCCCGAGCTTCGCCGCCGCCTCATCGGAGAGGGCCACAAGCTGCGCGTCTACGTTCCCTTCGGCGCCCACTGGTACGGCTACTCGACCCGGCGCTTCAAGGAGAACCCCACCGTCGCCGGCTACGTCTTCAGGGCCCTGTTCCACCGCGGGTAGTTTTTCTCTGCAAACAGGCACGCTTGGCCCTGGCTCCTTGTCACCTACAGTGTGCCCGGCGTTACCCTTGTTCCCTGTCCGTGCCACCAGCCTGTTGCGGAGGGTCCCATGCGAGCGTCCTTCGTCTTGGCAGTCGCGCTGCTGCTTGCCGCCTTCCCGAGCCCGGCGCGGGCCGGCAAGCTCCTCAGCGTCGAGCTCAACAACGCCGACATCCACCACGCCATCCGCATCGTTGCCGAGGCCAGCCGGCTGAACTTCGTGGTCGACGACCAGGTCTCCGGCAAGGTCACCCTGAAGCTGCGCAACGTGCCGTGGGAGGACGCCCTGACGGCCATCCTGCGCTCGAAGGACCTGGGCCAGGAGCGCACCGGGACGATCGTCCGCATCGCGCCGATGCGGAAGCTCGCCGAGGAGAAGGAGCTGGCGCTGCGCATGGCCAACGCCGAGAAGCTCAGCAAGCCGCTCAAGACCCGCCTGGTCCCGGTGAACTACGCCAAGGCCGAGGACCTGGCCGCCATCGTCAAGACCACGCTGACCGAGCGCGGCACGGTCATCGTCGATCACCGCACCAACACGCTCATCGTGCGCGACGTGGAGTAGCCGCCGGCCTTTTCCGGCCAGCCCGCCGGGGACGAGCGGCTTCGACGCCAGCGGCCACGCCGGCGGGGCGGGACCCGTGTCAGCGGCGAGACTCGACCTGAACCGCCGCCGGGGGCGCGCGGGACCGCTCTAGCGCGCGCTGCAGCGCCGAGGGCTCCACCGGCTTGGTCAGGTGCTCCTCGAAGCCCGCCGCGCGCGCCCGCAGGCGGTCCTCCTCGCGGCCGTAGCCGGTCACCGCCACCAGCCGCGGCGCGCGGCCGGGTCCGGCGCGCATCCGCCGTGCGACCTCGTAGCCGTCCATGTTGGGCAACCCGATGTCGAGCAGGACCAGCTCGGGGTGGAAGGCCCGCGCGGCCACGAGCGCGCGCGGGCCGTCGGTCGCGGTCTGAGCCTGGTGGCCCTGCAGCCGCACCACCTCGGCCAGGCTTTCGGCCTCGTCGGCGTTGTCGTCGACGACCAGGACGCGCAGGGCCCTCTCGCCGCCGGCGCGGGGTCCCTCGGCGGCGGCCGGAGCGTCCCGCGCGGCCGGCGCGGCCAGCGGGAGGGTCACCGTGAACTCGCTGCCCCGGCCCGGCCCCTCGCTGCGCGCGCCGATCCGCCCGCCGTGCATCTCGGTGAGCCGGTGGGCCAGCGTCAGCCCGATGCCCAGCCCGCCGCGGGTGCGCGCCAGCGATCGGTCGCCCTGCACGAACAGCTCGAAGACATGGGGCAGCAGGTCCGGGTCGATGCCTTGGCCCTCGTCGCGCACCACCGCCCAGGCGACCGCCGCCGGCGGGCCCGCCTGCGCGCCCAGGGCCAGCTCGATCCGCTGGCCGGCGCGGCTGTACTTCGCGGAGTTGTTGAGCAGGTTGCCCAGCACCTGCGTCAGGCGCGCGCGGTCGCCGTCCACCCACAGCGGCGCGTCGGGCCTGAGGTAGACCAGGTCGCCCTCGCGGCCCTCGAGCAGCGGCCGGACGCCCTCCACCGCCAGGTCGGCGCTCTCGCGCAGGTCGACCCGCTCGCGGTGCAGCTCGAAGGTGCCGCGGGTGATGCGCGCCGTGTCCAGCAGGTCGTCGAGCAGCCGGGTCAGCTGGCCCAGCTGGCGCTCGATGATCTCGCGGGCGCGCTGCACCCTGGGCTCGGCGGGCAGCAGCAGGCGCAGCAGGTGCGTGGCGTTGCGGATGGGGGCCAGCGGGTTGCGCAGCTCGTGGCTGAGCATGGAGAGGAACTCGTCCTTGCGCCGGCTCGCCTCCCTGAGCGCCTCCTCCATCCTCTTGCGCTCGGTGATGTCCTGGACCAGCCAGAGCATGTGGCGCTCGCCTCCCAGGTCGAGCAGGCGGGTGGAGATGAGCGCCTCCCGCACGGCGCCGTCCCTGCGCACGATGGTGGCCTCCGCCCCGCGGCTCTCGCCCGTGCGCAGGGTCCGGTCCACGACCTCCTGCTGTCGCCGGTGGTCGGCCCACAGGTTCAGCTGCAGGCCCGTGCGGCCCAGGGCCTGGGCGCGGGTCCAACCGGTGAACTCCTCGAAGGCCGGGTTGAGGTCGACGAGGACCCGGTCGACGACGCGGAAGAGGGCGATGGCCTCGGGGGCGCCGCTGAAGATCTTCGAGAGCTTCTCCCGCGACTCGCGCAGCGCCTCCTCGGAATGCCGGCGCTCGGTGATGTCCAGGCCGAAGGAGATGGTGCCCACCAGGCGGCCGGCCTCGCGGACCGCGCCCGACTCCCAGGCGATCAGCCGCTCCTCGCCGGACCGGGTGACCAGCCGGTCCTCCATCGATTCCGGCGCGCCTCCCGCCTCGAGGCGCTGGAACAGCTCCCAGGCGCCCGGGGAGCGCTCCCGCGGCGCCAGGGTCTCGAACCAGCTGCGCCCCAAGACCTCGGCCCGGCGGTAGCCGGTGACCCGCTCGGCCGCCCGATTGAACGCGACCACCCGCCCCGCGCCGTCGAGCCGGACCACGATGGCGTTGGCGGTCTCGATCAGCTGGTCGGAGAAGTCCCGGGCCGCCCGCAGGCGGTGGTTGGCGTCCTCCAGCTCCGCCGTGCGCTCCCGGACCCGCCGCTCGAGCCACCTCTGCAGGGTCCAGTCCCGGTGCAGCGTCTCGGGGTAGGAGGCCATCGCGTCCTGGATGAGCTCCCGGTGCGGCAGGCCGCTCGTCTCGACCCCCAGCCACGGCAGCGGGGCGATGGGGCCGGGGCTCTCCCAGACGACCGAGAACTGCCCGTCCGCGCGAAGCTCGCCCACGCGGGCGCGCATCGACACGTGGTGGTTGGCGAAGGCGACCATCCTCCCGGCCGGCGTGTCGACCTCGCAGCCCGGCAGGTGGGAGACGACCCGGGCGGCGTCGAACGAGCCCGCCGCCTCCACCGCCCGCTTCCACAGGAAGAGCTGCGCCCAGGCCGCGACCATGGTGGCCGAGCACACGCGGTCCGGCCCGTACCGGGAATGCAGGGCGGAGAGCAGCCGGCGGTTCTGGGGGTCGTCCAGGCTCTGGAAGTAGCTCCAGCAGGCGAAGTGCCCGGCAGCCGCCTCGGCTGCCCCCTGCAGCTCGGGCTCGGCCGCGCTCACCGAGAGGACGGGGACGAGCGCCGGGGAGAGCCCGGCGGAGCGCAGGCGGCGGAAGAAGCCCAGGTTGCTGTCCCCGTTGAGGGTGTTGAAGACGAACAGGGGGCCGGCGCGGCGGATCTCGTCGACGGTCTCGTCGAAGTCCTGCTCGCCGAGCGGCAGGTAGCGCTCGCCGGCGACCGTCGCCCCGGCGGCGCGCGCCAGCGAGCCCACCAGCTGGTGGGCGACCCGCGGGAAGACGTAGTCCGAGCCCACCAGGAACAGGCGCGGCGCGAAGCGGGAGAGGGCCCACTGGACCGCGGGCGTGATCTGCTGGTTGAGGCAGGCCCCGGTGTAGACGATGCACCCCGACTCCTCCAGGCCCTCGTACTGCACCGGGTAGAAGAGCAGCACTCCCGCCTGCTCGACCACCGGCTTGACCGCCTTGCGGCTCGACGAGGTCCAGCAGCCGAAGAGCGCCTCGGCCCCCGCCGCGAGGAGCTCTGCGGCCTTGCGCGCGAAGACGTCCGGCTCGGACGCGCCGTCGGCCACCATCGGCTCGACGCGCCGGCCGAGCACTCCGCCCCCCGAGTTGATCTCGTCCAGGGCGATGCGCTCGATGTCGAGCAGCGGGCCCTCGCTGAGGGCCATCGTGCCGGTCAAGGAGTGCAGCAGGCCGATTCGGACGACGGGGCTCATGGCGCAGGCGCCTTCGACCCAAGGTAAGACCCGCGCCTAGGAGGCGACCGGTGCCGCGGTGCGCCTCGCGCGGCTGGGCGACAGCCGGACGAGCCGTGGCCCCGCCGGAGGCTCGAGCGTGAGGAGCGGCGGGGGCGGGCGACCTAGGACTTGGAGCCTTGGGACTGAAGCGCTCCGTCCCGGGCGCCGCCGCCTTCGCCTTCGTCGACGTACTTCACCGCGTCGCCGGCCTTGAGCAGCGCCGGGTCGATGAGCTCGCACAACACGCGCTCGGCTTCCTTGCGCGACGGAGTGCGCTCGCCCAGGTCGCCGAAGCCGCTGTGGCACTCGGGGATCTGCACGCACGTCGGGCACCCGCCGACCTTGCGGCACGAGCAGCCTCGGACGACCGCCAACGAGAGTGCGGCCAGCGCGCGCACCGACTCCAGCGTCACCGACTCGGCGTAGCCGCCGCCGCCGGGGTGCAGGTCCACCAGCGCGATCGCCGGGTCGCCGCCGTAGCTCAGGTCCATCACGTCCAGGTCGTCCGGACCCGCCTGCAGCACGGCCGGCAGGCAGACCCGAAAGAGATGGACGATGGCGTGCAGGGCCGACGCAGGCACGTTCCAGCCCGCCTGCGCCGGAAAGGCGAGCACCGCGGCGCGGCCCTCGTGCACCCCGTCGATGATCTCCGGGTAGAGCGCGGCGTCGGTCACCGCCCCGCGCTGGACGTTGCGGAAGCCCTCGATGCGCTCCCGGATCCGCACCCGCGGCCAGGTCAGCGAGAACTCGCGCCCGGCGAGCGCCCTCCGAGCGGCAGCTCGGCGCTCCCCACCGGCACGGAGGCCGGGGGCTCCGTCCATGGTCCTCGAGTCGGTCTGCACCCGCCGCCGGTCGGGGAGCATCTCCAGCTCCACGCGCTTGACCGGGACCGCGAAGACCTCGCGCGTCTCCAGCTCGGCCCAGAGGACGCCCCGGTCGCGGCGCTCCTGGTCGGCGATGGGCAGCACCCGGTAGCGGCGCCCGTCGCGGTGGAGGATGCGCTCCGGGAACGCCGCGGCCAGCGCCCGGTCCGCCGGAACGAAGGCCACCGGCGATCCCGTCGCGCGGTCCTCGATGGCCAGCGCCTTGCCCACCATGCCCGGGGTCAGCTCGCCGTGGGGCTGCGCGCGCCGGGCGCGGACGAAATCGCGGCGGTGCACCTCGCCGGCGTCGGGGTCGACCTCGCAGCGCTCGACTCGGGCGACGGTCGGCAGGGAGTCGAGCGCCGCCTTGACCGCGGGCGAGCCGAAGGCCGCGTCCAGCTCGTCGGCGGGCCACTCCACCTCGACCACCGCGCAGCGGGCGTGATCGCGCGCGACCTGCTCGCTGCCGCCCCCGACCACCAGCCGCGGGGCGAGCAGCCTATCGGCGAGGCCGGAGCCCTTGGCGCCCGGCAAGAGGCGCGAGAGCGGGTCCGGCATCCCCATCCAGAAGGCCACGACCGGGGCCTCGGTCTTCGCCTCGCAGCCCACGTGCCGCAGCATCAGCGGCAACTGCGCGACCGAGGCGGCGTCGGCGCGCACCAGCACCGCCTGGGCCTTGCGCGGCTCCACCTTCCGCTTCTCGGAGGCGTGGCCCAGCTGCTCCTCGAGCCCCAGCGCGATCCACGGCACGCCGAGCCGCTCGAGCGCCGCGGCGGCTTCCTCGACCGGAGGCGGCGAACCGTCGGCGCGGGTCAGCCAGACGTGACGCATCGGCGCCAGCGGAGCGCCGTCCAGCTCCTCGCCCACCAGCGTCACGCGCTGCGCCGCGACGCGCTCGGCGAGCTTGGCGACGTCCGGCGAGACCGGGTCGGCGAGCAGGAGCAGCCGCGGGCCCCGCGACGAGCTCGGGACGGAGCGGCCCTTGGCGGCCACCAGCGCCGCCGGCCCCGCGGCCTCGCGCGAGACCCGCCGCAGCCGCGAGAGCAGGTACGCCAGGTGGTCGGCCGAGGGCCCCTGGTAGGACTCGACGCCGGTCACCGCCACCAGCCCCAGCGAGCGCAGGAAGAAGCGGTACCGGCCGCAGTCGCCGAGGAGCTTCTGGTGCACGTCGGCGAAGCTCGCGAAGACGATCGACGGCTGGACGCGGTCGAGGTCGAGCTGCTCCCGGCCGGAGAGCACCAGGGACGGCACGTTCCAGCGCCAGTGCGCGTTCTCGGAGCGCGCGCGGAACAGGGCGTGCGAGCGCTCGGCCTCGGCGGTGTCGCGGCACAGGTAGAGGACCGAGGCGCCCTGGGCGAGCACCGCGTGCATGGCCAGCGCGTCGCGCACCACCTTGCGCCCGCTCGAGGGCGGGGTGAACAGCGCCACGTGCTCGCCGGCGAAGTACGACTCCACGGCCTTGGCCTGGTGCCGGTACAAGCCACTGACGCCCAGCGCCGCCAGGATCTGCTCGAACAGCTCCGCGCTGGGAACCTTGGGCTTCTCGCAGGCGGCCGCCGCGCGGTCCTGCGCGAAGGCGACGAAGGGAGTGGCCTCGAGCATCCGCGCGGCGTCGTCCTCGATCTTGTCGCTCACCGCAGGCCCGGAAGGCTTGGCCTTTCCGTCCTGGCCGTCCTGGCCTTCGTCCTTCTTCTCTTGTTCCGGCGGCGGCTCCGTCGCGTGCTTGGCGGCGTCGCGGAAGCCCTTGGTGATGAGCGCTGCGGCGACCCACAGCGCCGGCGGGAGGTGGCCGACCACCGCCGCCAGCGACGCGGTCCCGAGCACGCCGTAGATCGCCAGCGCCAGCGGGTGGGCCCACAGCCCGAAGCGCTTCTCCGGGCCGCGGTCGCCCCACAACCCCGCCCAGCGCATCAGGCCGTTGGCCTCGCTGCGCAGGTCGAAGACGAACGGCCCGCCCCAGCG
This sequence comes from Myxococcales bacterium, assembly GCA_036504155.1. Classification (GTDB taxonomy): domain Bacteria; phylum Myxococcota; class Myxococcia; order Myxococcales; family UBA5297; genus JACRCT01. Next base: position 8,636 of record DASXVQ010000102.1, on the reverse strand, counting down.
GAAGAGGACCGCATAGAGCCACAGCGCGAAGGTGCTGATCAGCGAGAGCACGACCGCGGCCGGCAAGGTCGCCAGCAGGAGATCCGGCCCCACCGGCCCGGCGTTGTTCTGCACGAGCAGCGAGGGCGAGAAGGGCCTGAGCAGGCTGCGCTCCACCGCGCCGGCCGACGCGAAGTTGGCCGCGGACAGCACGAGCAGCGGCACGCCGACGAACAGCGAGGCGCTCAGGGACGCGGCGCCCCACGGCTTGCCGGCGGCCTCCAGCGCCCGGCGCGCCGCCTTGAGGCCCAGGAAGGTGGGCAGGATCGCCGCAAGCAGGAAGGCCAGCCACAGGACCCACGGGTTCCAGTCCGCGGCCTTGGCCAGCGCCGTGAGCAGCAGGCCGATCTGGCCGCGGAGCGCCGTGACGAAGTCGAGGCCGCGCTGCATCAGTGGCCCTCCCCGTCCGGCTCGAGCAGCTTGAGCGAGCGCCGCGCCACGTCGCGGGTGGCGATGAACAGGTGCATCCGCCGCTCGTCACCGGCCTCGCGCACGGTCCAGCGCCGCGTCAGGTCCTCGCCGCGCAGCACCGCCTCCACCTCGGCGCGCGAGTCCTTGGGGACGTAGGCCACGTAGGTCGTGGTGCGGCCCTCGTTGTCCACCCCCAGCTCCAGCGGAACGGTGAGCTTGCTGGCGAGCTGGCGCAGGAACTCCGAGGCCCTCCCGCGGGCGCCGCCGGCCCAGGAGGTGGGGCCCTCGGCGAAGGGCCGCAGGCGGGTGAGGTCCGGGCAGAGCCGCTGGGCGAAGGCGAGGAGCGTCTGGCGCTCCGCGTAGTCGCCGCCGCGCCAGCGCTCGGGGCCGGCGGCGGTCTCGTCGACGAAGCGTTGGGCGAGCGCCGCGGCGCTCTGCGGCTTGGCCTTGGCCTCGTAGATGGCGGCCATGTCGGCCCCGGAGAGCAGTCCGCGGAAGAGGATGCCGCTCGTCGCCGCGGGCCCCTCGCCCGCCTGGGCGCGGACCTCCTCGGCCAGCCGGTCGCGGCTCTTCTGCAGCGAGGCGCGCGAGGCCTCGAGCAGCGCCTTCTCGCCCTCGACCCGGGCGCGCAGGTGCGAGGCGACGCGGGAGCCCCACAGGTCCTGCGAGTAGGCGACGCGCTTGGCGAAGTAGCGCTCCAGGTCGCCGAAGTGCTCGCGCGCGGACCGGCGCAGCTCCTCGAACCGGCCGAGCAGGGCCTGGTGCTCCGCCCGGTAGTGGCGCACCAGCGTGAAGGCGACCCAGGCCGCGGCGAGGATCCCCGCCCAGATCCCGACGTAGGGCCAGCCGACGACATAGGCCGTCCAGCCCTCGGGCGTCACGTCGGCGGCGTCGAGCGGGATGCGCTCGGTGGCGGTGGCGCGCCAGGCGAACCGGGTGACTCCCGCCAGGAAGACGGCCAGCAGGCCCGCGGCAGCGACGCCCCAGCCGACCAGCCGCCCCAGCCGCGGACGGCGATCGAGCGCCTGGTTCGCGGCGCGCTCCGCCTCGAGCAGCCGCTTGGTCTCGGGGAGCTTGGGCAGATCGGGCTTGTTGATGGCGCGCTGGCTCGTCTCGTCCAGCCGCTCGAGGCGGCTCTGCAGCGCCTCGAGCCGCAGCCGCGCCCGCTCCGCGCCGGCCGGCGACTCCTTCAGGCAGCGGGCGACCTCGTCCTCGACGGCCTTCTCCGCCTTGGTCAAGACGTCGAGCCCGCCCGCGTCCACCAGCCGCGCCGCGGCCTCCATGCGGAAGCCCTCGATGTCGGCGCGCTGCTTGTCGGCGCTGTCGAGCGCGCGGGCGACGAAGGGCCCGAGCAGCGCCGAGACGTCCTCGGGCGACTCGCGCCACTCCGGGTCGCGCAGGGCCAGCGCGGCGCGGTCGAGCTTGAGCTCCTCGGCGATGGGCTTGTCGTACGTCCCGCGCGAGAGGGCCTGCGCGAGCACCGCCTCGGGAGAGAGCCGCTTGGCGGCGCTCTCGGCGTCGGAGACGGCGTCCTGCTCCTCGAGCATCGCCTCGGCGATCTCCAGCGCAATGCGCCCGGCGCAGTAGCGCTCCAGCGGCCGGGTGTCGAACTCGAGCGTCGCGCAGGCGAAGGTGGCGAACGGCGCCACCGACTCGCCGTCCTGCTCGACCAGGCTCTTGAGGGCGTCCTCGTGGTGGCGCAGGCCGGAGTAGAGGACCAGGTGCAGCCAGGAGGCGACGGTGCGCACCACCTCGCCCGGCGAGAGCACGTAGCGCGCGCACTGGTCCTCGACCAGGTAGACCGGGGCCAGCGGCCGGCGCCGCTCGTCCTTGGCGCGGGCCAGCGCGTCGAGCGCGTCGACCGCCTCGCGCATCTCGGCACGGCCGCGGACCGCGCGCGGCAGGGCGAGCACCGGGCAGACGGTGAGCCGGCCGCCGGTGCCGGCGAAGATGGGCCGGAACGCCTCGCGCAGCTGCACCCCGACCCGCTCGCAGAGCAGCGGCACGAGCGGCGCGGCGCCCGCCTCGCCCAGGTCGGCCAGCATCAGGATGTCGAGCCGCGGCGGCCGCGCGTCCCCGGCGAGAGTCGTCTCCACGCGCTGCTTGAGGTCGAGCAGGCTGCGGGCGGCGTCGTGGATCTCGCCGAGCAGCTTGCCCAGGCCGGCCTCGTCCTTCGCATCGAGCGAGCGAGGCTGGCCCTCCTCGTTCGCCCCCAGGTTCGCGCGCAGGATCACGAGGTTCGGCGGCGGCAAGCCTGTCCCGAGCCCCGTCGAGGGGTCGGCCGTGTCGCGCACGAGCAGCGCGCACACCTCGCGGCCGAAGGCGCCCAGGCCCAGGACCAGCGTCGGGTTGGCGAGCGGCTCGCTCAACGGGTCTCCAGCAAGTGGATGAATCGCGCCCGCCGGAGCGGGCGCGCGTTCGCCTCCGGACCGCTACCCCAGCTTCACGCGGTGCTCGTCCGCCAGCTTCTGGAGCGCGTCGAGCTCCCTCGAGTAGTGGTCCTTCTCCTCCGGCAGGTCGGTCGCCCGGCGCAGGGCCTCGACGCCCTCGCGGGCCTTGCCGAGCAGCTTCGCCAGCTCGTCGTGCCGGCGCTCGTCGACGAGCTTGCCCAGCGCCTTGCCCACCTCCGCCGCGAGCCACCCCTTCACGTCGGCGTGCAGCGCGACGTAGGCCTCGAACGCGCGGTCGCGGAAGCGGTGCAGCGGTCGGTCCTTGGCCGGGTCCGCCACCGCATAGCCCTCGGGCCGCAGCTTGATGTGCTCGAACACCAGGCCCAGCACGAACTGCTTCAGGTCCTTCTCGCGGGCGGCGCGCACGGTCTCGGCGGCGGCGGCGGCCAGGCGCTTCTCCCGCCAGGCCTTCTTGGCCCGCTCGCCCTTGAGCGACTCCAGGTCCACGTCGAACAGGCCCTCGCCGGGCGCGCGCTCCCACCCCTTGTCGATGTGCAGCGGGATGTCGGGCACCTTCGGGCCCTCGGGCGGCGGCCACGGCTTGCCTCGCGAGAGCTCGTCGGCCTGCACCACCCGGTAGTGCTGCGCGTACTCGGTCACGGTGCGCACCGAGTGCAGCGTCACGCCCAGCTTGGCGCTGTAGAAGACGATGCGGTGCGGGTCGGTCGCCTCGATCACGTTCTGCCGCTCGACGGGGTGGCTGGGGATGGCGGTCACGAACGGGCCCAGCGTCTCGAAGTAGGGCTTGAACGCGGTGGCGAAGTTCTTGTCCGGCAGGTACTGGCCGCCGGAGTAGAGCGCGACGAACGGCTTGCACTTGCGGCCGGCGAACTCGAACTTGTCGGCCAGGTACCGGTCGACGTCGCGCTGGCTCACCCGCGCCCGCTCCTCGGCGACCGCCTGCGCCGTGGGCGGGGCCTTCCCGGGCTCGGCCAGCTTGAAGACGGCCAGCGCCGTGCGCGCCTCGAACTGCAGGCCCTCGTCCATGCGCAGGCCGCCCTGGCCCTGGTGGCCCAGCACGTCCTTGCGGAAGCGCTCGCGGCCCAGCCCGACCAGCGCGTCCAGCACGCGGGTGCGCATCTCGTCCTCGGTGACCGCGCCCTCGCTGGCGCTGCGCACCGCGTCCAGCGCGTTGGCGACGCCGCTGTCGCTGACCGCGCGCTCCCGGTACAGGTGCTCCCAGTAGCGCTCGCCGGTCAGGTGGTTCTGGTAGACCTCGACGTCCAGGACGTACTCGTTGGCGGCGCCGCCGTGCTCGCGCGCGCCCCCGGCCTTGAGCAGCCGCTCGGCCTTCTCGGCGATCATCCGCTCGATGTCGTTGGCGCGGTCGAACAGGCCGCCGGCCTTGCGCAGGCGCGCGGTGATCTCCCGGACGATCTCCTCGTAGAAGCGGGCCAGCGCCTTGCTGCGGAACTGCTCGGCCGACTTCTGCACCACCCCGTCCTGCCAGGGCTTGAACTCGGCGACCACCGGCTTGTAGTCGCTGCCCACCAGGTCGCGCACCGTCTTGGGCGCGTACTTGGCCAGCCGGTCGCGCAGGCCGGCGAAGGCGCTCTCGACGTTGCCGGGGGTGAAGTCCTTGACCCGGTCGTAGGCCTGGGCCTCGGCGCCCTGGCGCTCGCGCAGCGCGTCGCGCAGCCGGACCAGGAAGTAACGCTCGCGGATGGGCCCCTGCCCCTCGCAGCGGTCCGACAAGCTGCCCTTGGAGCCCTTGGCCTTGACCTCCTTGAGCGTGCGGTCCACGGCCTGGCCGGCAGCCTCGTGGGCCTCGCCCAGGCGCTTCTTGAGCAGGTTCCACTTCTTGTTCAGCTCGTCGCTGACGCCCTCCTGGCCCTCCAGCGCCAAGAGGTCCTCCTCCTTCCAGGACGGCAGCTTGAGGTCCTTGGCCAGCTGCTCCCTGAGCTCGTCGCACCAGCGCGCGAAGTCGGCGACCGCGCCCTTGCCGGTGTCGCCCGCCCAGTCGACCGCGCTCTTGGCCACCTCGCCCTTCTCGCCGGAGAGCCGGGCGCTCGCCTCCAGCTCCTCGGCGAAGCGGTGGTCGGGCGCCTCGGGGTCGCTGCTGCCGCCGCCCGTCCCGCCGCCGCCGGCGAAGGCGGCGTGCATCACCTCCGCGGCGTAGCGCGTGGAGAAGTACTCGAGGATGTCCTTGGCGGGCAGCACCATCGCCGAGACGCCGAAGCTTCCGTAGCTCTTGGTGAAGTCGTTCTCGTCCAGCGCCGCCAGCTCGCGGGTGTCGTTGTCGAGGGTCGAGTGCTCCTTCTCCAGGATGGACCCGAAGATCTGCGCGTAGGCGGCGTCGCCGATGGCCGGGTAGACGAGCTTGGGGTCGGCGATGACCAGCCCGGCGCTGGTCTCGGCGTCGACGAGGTAGACCTGGTCGAAGAGCGGGCGGTTCAGGCCCTTGGCGTTCTCGTCGTTGGGGTCGAAGTGGAACGGGGCGAAGCCGAAGGCGTCGCGGTCGTTGGCGGTCTGCAGGTGCTCGATCTCGACCAGCGCGGCGTAGCCGTTGGTCATGATCTTGTCGAACTGGTTGAGCGGCAGGCCCTGGTTGCGGAAGACGTTGGGCAGCACGAACGTGCCGGTGAGGTGGTGCCCGCGGCCGCTGAGCAGCTTGCGCAGGTTGGCGGCCATGACCGCCGAGCCGCCGGAGCCGGTGCCGCCGGCGAGCGAGGCGTAGAGGTAGACCTTGGCGGCCTTGTTGGCGCGGAAGGGGTTCTGCACGTCGTAGGCGCGGGCGATGGCCGCCTTGAGCGCGCCCAGGATGCCGCCGGCGTCGTTCTCGAGCTGGTAGTTGAGCGAGAGCCGGCTCTCGATGCGGATCTGCCCGGCGCCCTTGCCGCGGGTCGAGCGCGGCCGGTAGTGCTCGGGCCACCACTGCAGGAAGTGGGGGTCGGCCTCCTTGTGCGTCTTGCCGACCTTGAGGTCGACGTAGCCGGGCTTGTCGAAGTCGCTGATGACGAAGCGGTGGTTGGAGTCGACCCAGGTGCAGCGCGCGACGTCGTCCTGGTCGGTGTCGAGGACGAAGAAGTGCACGAGGTCCTTGTAGCGGCGCCAGTCGGCCTCGTCCTGCTTCACCTTGCGGGCGATCTCGTTGACGACGGCCCCGCCGCAGCCACCCAGGCCGATGAAGAAGCAAGGGGCGATCTTGTTGTCGTGCATGGTCACTCTTCCTCTTCTTCCTTGCCGATCCAGAAGACCAGGCCCTCGTCGGCCTCGTACTTCGCCTTGTACTCGGGCCGGAACTCCCGGCTGAGCTCTTCGCCGCCGCACTTCAGCGCCTTGCCCTTGGCCGGCCGGACCCTCACCCCGTCCTTGGTGGCGACGATCTCGGCCAGGAGCGGCGCGCTGCGGCGGATGGGCCCGCCCCCGCCGATGCGGAAGGTCCCGGGCTTGTAGAACCCGGGCTTGGCGCGCATCCACAGGCCGAAGTCGCCGTCGTCGCCGTTGGGCTTGTCCTGGTACCAGACGCGCAGCTTCTTGGGGAACCGCGCCGGGGTCTTGAAGCCGGCGACCACGAAGGCGAGCAGGAACAAGAGCGAGCCGGCGACGACCTTGCCGCCGTGCTTCTCCCAGAAGGTCAGCTCCAGGATGACGGCCTGCACCGGCACCTTGCCGCCCTCGCGGCCGACGTAGGGCTTGCTCTTGGGCGTGAGCACCAGCGCGCCGGAGACCGGGCCGGGCTTGGCGTCGGCGGGCGCCTCGAAGGTCAGGTCGAAGTGGTTCTGGTCGATGCGCAGGTCGAGCTTGCGCGGCTTGACCGCCAGCTCCGTGCTCTCGGTCGCCAGCTCCAGCCGCACCTCGCCCAGGAAGTCCGACTTCGACAGGTCGAGCTTGGCGTCCACTCTTGCCCCGGGCTTGAGCTCGCCCAGCGCGATCGGCGCGGAGACCAGCTTGAGCGGAGGCACCACGGTGACGGTCTTCGGACCGGCGGTCCTGGTCAGCGCTCCCTCGGGGCCGGGCGCGACGCGGGCGGACAGCTCGAGGCTCCCCGCCTTGGCCGGCACGAACTTGGCGAACTTGCCGCCATCGGGCGCGTCGCGCAGCTCGATGTCCTGGAAGGCGCCGTCGATCTTGGCGCGGGCGGAGAACTGGTGGCGGGCGAGGAAGGCGGCCTCGGGCATCCCGCCGCCCTCTCCGGCCATCAGCGCCACGTGGATCTCCAGCGGGCTGCCGACCGTCGCGTGGTCCTCGGCCTTCAGCTCCAGGTGCAGGTCATAGTTCTGGATGGCGGCGATGGCGGCCGGCAAGAGCCTCTTGCTCGGCTTGATGCGCCAGGCGCCGGGAGTCGGCTTGGGAATGTGGAAGAAGCGGTAGCGCTCGCTGCGGACGACATAGAGCGCGCGGTCGTCGGCAGGCAGCGCCGAGCCGTCGGGCCGCTCGATCGACAGCTCGAGGTCCTTGGGCGCGACCACGACCAGATCGAGCGAGGCGACCAGCTTGTCCACCGGCAGCGACAGGTCCTTGTCCGCCTCGGCGACGCGGGAGCCCGAGTTGTACGCGTGGATCTTGGCGAAGAGGTGCGGCAGGTCCTCGGCCTTCTCGGTCACTGCCGCTGTGCCGCCGGTCCGCCGGCCGACCTCTTCCAGGAACTCGCGCGGCGCGCTCTTGGACAGGCCGATGACCTCCGCCTCGACGCCGGGGATCGCCGGGAGCGCCTGGGAGAGCACGAAGCTCTTGCAGCGGCTCTCGCGCTCCTCGGCCGCCTTCTTGCCCTTCACCGGCTTCTCGTCCGGCTTGAGGTAGCGCGGCTCCTCGGGGGCCGGCTCGCACTTGCCGTCGGTGAGGAAGACCAGGAAGCGCTTCTCGCCGGAGAGTGGAGATGCGGGGACGGCGGCGAAGGCCTTGCCCGCGGCCTCGAAGGCTGCGCCGAAGTCGGTCCAGTCGCCGTCGTCGCCGATGGAGCGGATGGCGTCCTTGAGCCGGTCGCGGACCGCGGGGCCGGTGATGGTCTGGAACCCGCCGGAGACGTCCTTGCTCTCGGCCTGGAACTGGGCGACGGCGATGGAGTCGCCGTCGCGCGCGAGATCGACGTAGAGCTCGGCGGCGACCTTGCGCAGCTTCTGGGGGTCGGTGCGCCGCATGCTCGACGACGCGTCGATCATGATCAGGGTCCGGAAGGACTCGGCGTGGGCCGATCCGGCGAGACCCAGAACGAGGGCGCAACACAGCCCATGGCAGAACCGCTTCACGGCCGCCTCCCAAAGATCGCGCAAGGGTGCGATTTTCCGCGGATTTGGCCGGTGAAGTCAATTTTCCGGCAGGTATTCGGCCCCTCCGCCCAAGCCCGGATTCCCCAGGCAGGTTCCGGGGTTGGCGCATCTTCGTGACCTGGATCACGCCGCGGCCCGCAACGATCTAATGGGTCGGGGGATAATCCCTCCTTCCCCGGGGGCGGCGAATGACCATCGGCAGGACGATCGCAGCGGTCTTGGCGGCGGCGCTAGCCGGGTGCTCGGTCAACATCGACCCGCTCCCCGGCCACGACGGGAGCACCGGGCTCTTGGACGGTTCCACGGTCTCCGCAGACGCCGGCCCGAACCCCAGCTTCGATGCCGGCCCTCGCGCCGACGTCGGCACGCCGGACAGCGGCACCGTTCAGCCGGGACGAGACGCCGGCAACCCGGCTGGACCCGATGCCGCCGCGCCCGGTCCTGATGCTGCGACCGATCCCTGCGCGAGCCTGACGTGCGGCTCCAACGCTCACTGCGATCCGAACCCGACTCCGCACTGCGCCTG
>DASXVQ010000101.1:0-165389 GCA_036504155.1 Myxococcales bacterium | reverse complement strand
ACCTCGGTCGCCTCGCCGCCGGCGACGGAGCGGAGCTTCAGCACCGAGGAGCCGTCCGGCTCGAGCGTCACGTAGGCGATCTGCCTGCCGTCGGGCGACCACGCCGGCTTCAACCCGGCCGCGGGCTCGTCGCTCAAGGAGCTGGCTGCCCCGCCGTCGACCGGCGCAACCCGCAGGCCCCTGTACCGCAAGCCGGTGAAGGCGAGCCGTGCGCCGTCGGGCGAGAAGCGGGGCTCCAGCGCCGGCTGGCCGTCGCCGATCTCGCGGACGGCGTCCAAGCGGGCGCGCAGCGGCGTCGAGGTCAACGGTTGAGCCGTGCTCGAGGTCGGGGGCGCGGAATCCTGCGACTGAGCGCAGGCCCCGGGCATCAAGCAGGCGAACAGCAGGGGGAGGAGAAGCTTTCGCATGTTTCCGACCTCGCGGGCGCGGCCAGAGCCATTCTAGCCCCGCGGTGGCGGAAGCCACTTTCTCGTCGCAGGTCCCGTCAAAGCGCGTTCGGCAGGGCTCGGCGTCCCGGAGGTCGCGGCGGCGCAAGCGGGCGCTGAATGGCACTTGGGCCGCCAGCCACCTAACATCGCCACCATCCAACCAATCCCTGCGCCGCCAATTGCGAGTAATTGCGCGCCTCTCCCGCTGGCCCGGGGATTGCTCCCCGCGGCGGGATCCATTTCCTGACCTGATTCTCGACTGGAGCCATCCGATGACCAGGACGCTGTTCTTCGCAGTCGCCGTACTCTCGCTCGCCGGCTGTCTCGATGCCGTGAGCGTCGATCCCGATGCCGGCAGCGTCGCTCCGGATGCCGGCAGCGTCGCTCCGGACACCGGGGGCTTCGCTCCGGACACCGGGGTCTGCACGCCCCAGTGCCAGGACAAGAAGTGCGGCGACGACGGCTGCGGCGGGAAGTGCGGCACGTGCACCGACGGCCAGCAGTGCGTCGACGGCGCCTGCGTCACCCCGACCTGTGACCCGGCCTGCGGCGGCGAGACGCCGGTCTGCAACGCGAACCAGGTCTGCGAGTGCGACGCCGCCTCCTGCACCGGCGGCAAGCAATGCGTCGCCGGAGCCTGCGCCACCCCGGAGTGCACCCCGGCCTGCGGCGGCGAGACGCCGGTCTGCAACGCGAGCCAGGTCTGCGAGTGCGACGCCAGCTCCTGCACCGGCGGCAAGCCGTGCGTCGCCGGCGTCTGCGTCCCCCCGACGTGCACCCCGGCCTGCGGCGGCGAGACCCCGGTCTGCAACGCGAGCCTGGTCTGCGAGTGCGACGCCAGCTCCTGCACCGGCGGCAAGCAGTGCGTCGCCGGCGCCTGCGTCCCCGCCCCGACGTGCACCCCGGCCTGCGGCGGCGAGACCCCGGTCTGCAACGCGAGCCAGGTCTGCGAGTGCGACGCCACTTCCTGCACCGGCGGCAAGCAGTGCGTCGCCGGCGCCTGCGTCCCCGCCCCGACCTGCACCCCGGCCTGCGGCGGCGAGACCCCGGTCTGCAACGCGAACCACGTCTGCGAGTGCAGCCCCACGTCCTGCACCGGCGGCAAGCTGTGCGTCGACGGCGCCTGCAAGCCCCAGGGCACCTGCACCCCGGCCTGCGCCGGCGAGACGCCCTACTGCAACCCGGCCACCACCAGCTGCCAGTGCATCTCCACCTCCTGCGCGGCAGGCAAGGTCTGCAACCCGACCACCTCCCTCTGCGAAGCCTGCGTCCCGCAGTGCGCCGGGCACGAATGCGGCGGCGACGGCTGCGGCGGCACCTGCGGAGCGTGCGGCGCGGGCCTCGCCTGCGACACCGCCTACCGCTGCGCCCCGGCCAACGACTCCTGCGCGGGGGCCACCTCGCTCACCTTCACGGGCGGCCAGGCGGTGGTCGCCGGAAGCACCAAGGCGGCCTCGCACACCACTGAGGGCACCTGCACCGGCTCCTACAGCGGCGCCGGCGACGTCGTCTACTCCTTCCACCTCGCCGCGGCCCAATCGGTGAAGATCACCGTCGCCACGACCGACCCCGCCTATACGCCCGGCGTCTTCGTGCGAAAGGTCTGCGACAGCACCAACAGCCTCGACGAGCTGGGCTGCGAGCCCCAGGTCTCGGTGGGCAGCACGGTCCAGCTGAACCTGCTCAGCGTGGCCGCCGGCGACTACTTCGTGTGGGTCACCGGCGACGGGGGCACCGTCGGCGACTACACCCTGACCGTCAAGATCGACGCGCCCATCCTGCCGCCTGCCAACGACACCTGCGCCGCGCCCACCGCGCTGCCTCTGGTCAAGGGCACCCCCTACGGCGTCACCGCCAGCACCGTCGGCGCCGACAACACCACCAGCGGGCTCTGCGTGGGCTCCACCGGGCCCGACAGGGTCTACAAGTTCACCATCACCGAGCCGCTCTACTTCGAGGCGGAACTCGACACCGGCGGCGCCTGGGAGGGCGGCCTCTACCTGCGCAGCGACTGCGCCAACGAGGACAGCGCCTACGAGCTCGCCTGCAAAGAGGGGCAGGGCAAGTCGCGGATCCAGCTCGCGAACCTGCCGGCCGGCACGTACTGGCTGTGGGTCGACGGCTACCTCGGCGCCTCCGGCGACTTCTCGCTGGCGGTCACCGTGCGGGACCTGCTGCCTCCGCCGGCCAACGACACCTGCGCCGGCGCCACCGAGCTCCCGTTCACCAACGGCAAGGCCTCGGTCACCGGCACGCTGCTCGCCGCCACCGCGACCACTGCGGGCAGCTGCGGCGGCTCGTCCACCCCCGACGTCGTCTACAAGGTCACCACCACCTCGCCCAAGTCGCTGACCGCCAAGATGACCCCGCTGACGGCCTTCTACGCGACGCTCTACGTGCGCAAGGTCTGCGACAGCACGGCCAGCCAGGACGAGCTCGGCTGCGACGCGCCCTACTCCGGGCCCGCGCAGGTGGCGCTCAGCACCCTGCCCGCCGGCACCTACTTCATCTGGGTCGACGGCGACCTGAGCCAGTTCGGCGACTACCAGCTCGACGTGACGCTGGGGGACGTGGTCCCTCCGCCCGCCAACGACACCTGCAGCGCCCCGCAGGTCCTCGACCTGGCCAGCGGCTCGGCCACGGCCCAGGGCAATCTCCAGTACGCCGTCAACGACACCGTCTCGGCGGTGTGCGGCGGCATGAACAGCCCGGACGTGGTCTACCAGTTCACCACCAGCGCCCCGAAGTCCCTCGCCGTCGCCGTCACCACCACCGACTCCGCGTTCCAGCCGGTGGTCTACCTGCGCAAGGTGTGCGACGGCGCCGCCGCGGCCGACGAGCTCTCCTGCAACGACGCGACGACGACCTCCGCCGCCTTCGCCCTGCCGAACCTGCCGGCGGGCACGTACTGGATCTGGGTCGACGGCCTCTACGGCACCTTCGGGGCGTTCGACCTGAGCGTCACCGCCGGCCCCCCGGTCCTGCCGCCCGCCAACGACCTGTGCTCCGGCGCCCAGGAGATCTTCGCGAACCAGCCGGTGACCGCCAGTACGGCCTCGGCGAAGAACGACTACGGCAACGGCACCTTCTCCGCCGCCTGCAGCCTCGGCTACTCCTACGTCCTCGACGGCCTGGACTCGGTCTTCCTCTTCAAGCCGGCGACGAGCGGGCTCTACGTGGTCGCCGCCTCGCCGGACCCGGGCTACGACGTGGCCGTCTGGGTCACGGCCGGCACCTGTGCGGGAGACGGCAGCGCCTGCCTCGCCGTCGCGGACGCCAACCCCGCCGGCTCCCCTGACTCCCTGGCCTTCAGCGCCGTCGCCGGGACGAGCTACTTCATCGTGGTCGACTCGATGTGGGCGGCCGGCGGCGGCGGCTTCACCCTCGTCGTGAAGTGACGGACGACGAGCGAGTCGAACGCCAGGCCGCCTCGGGTCGGCTCCCGAGGCGGCGATGGCCTCGCCGTCCAGCTATTTCCCGGGCGGCGCGTGGATCAGACCGGCGTGCGAGCAGGCCTGCGGAGAGGCCTGCGGGAAGGGTCCCCACATCCGGCCCTCGGCAATGTCATGGTCCTCGGAGATGAGGCCCGGCGGCTTCAACGTCTGCAAGGAGGAGTCGAAGAGAATCGTCAGCCTGGCCTTGCCTGGGGACGACCTTCTGCCGCTGCGCTCCCTCGGTGGGCGCGCGTGACGGTGTCCCGCGCGACTCAATTCCCTGACTGGGGGGCGGGAGAATCGCCTCCTGGCAAGGAGCCTGCATCCGCTCGCTCAGCCGCCGCTAGCATGCCTTCCATCCACCGCCATTGGGGATCTGCGCCCAGCTCGACCGAGACCGACCCTTCCGCGCCGGTCCAGGCCTGTCTGAGCCTCTCGATGGCTTCGGGCTTCTCCGACACGTAGACGTGGATGAACCGCTTCCCGTTGCCCGTCTCGCGGCCCACCAAGACGGCTTCGCGCTCCATGCGGGCGAGGAATTCCTCTTCCATCTGCTTGAGGGCCCCGATCTCCGGGTCGGCAGGCATCCGAGTCTCGGTCGGGTTCTCAATGACCCTGCCGAGTTTTGCGTGGGCCGTGAGCTCCAGGAAATCAATGGGCTTCACCCACGCACGCAAGGAGACGACCACCGGGAACCCGGCCTCTCGGCGCTCCAGCAGGATGCCCGACTCGGAGGTGCCGAACGTCCCGATCTCTTCGGGGAGCTTCGCAATGGGTCTGGCCGAGGCAGGCTTGTGCGTGACCGGATTGATGTCTCTGATCCATCGCAGGGTCTCATCCTCGCCGAGCACATCCAGAATCAGGAGTCGAGCAGCTGCCTCTCGAGCATCGCCGGAAAGTGAAGAGAATCGAGGATGGAAGAGGCTGACATCCGCTATTCCAAGGAGCGGCTGAAAGACCGCAAGGTAACCGGCCTCCTCGGTGGGGAGTTGAATTCCTTCTATCGCAACGATTCCCTTTTCGGGCGGCCGCCCCACCGTGAAGAGCCACTTCTCGTCCCTCGGTTGAGTAGCAACGAGTTGGCCGGCCAGCCGCCGCAGCTCGAGATCTTGTCCATACCCGACTCGCACTTCGAACGGACCTTTCGGCCCAGCCCCGACCTCGAATGGGAGACCTCGATGTAGCGCGTCGATATTGGGCCGGAGCGCCGAGAGGACGGCAGCCCAATCTCCGCGGGAGGCTGCGCTCGAAAGGTTCTCTTTGCTTTCGCGCCAGGCCGCCCAGAAGGCATCGATGCGGGAATCGTGGGAGCTTTCCCGCTGAGTGGCCGAGCCTCGGATTAGGGCGAAGAACAAGAGGCCCAGGAGTGCGAGCGCCGCCAGAATTGCCACGATAGTTTCCATGGTGGGACGAGATAGCACGAGGCTCCGCGAAGCCCAACCGAACCCATCGCCCCGTCAGCCCGGTGCTGCAGCCTCTCTTCTCCAGGTCGGCTCGGACTCGAATCGCGGCCCATACACGCCGTCTGTGCGCGCCTAGCCTGGGCGAGTAGTAAATTCCCCTCGCGTCGATTGCCACACGGGAGGGCGTCCCATCGTGTTGCGATCTGGCTGAAGGACCTGAAGGAGGCGACGGCCCTCGCGTCCGGCAATCCCGTCCCGCCGCTGCGCACATGGTGCACCTTGCCCGTCGATGGCGGCGACTCGCGGTGCAGCGGCGAGGCGACGTCGGTCTACGGCGCGACCGGGCCACTGCCCCTGACGGCGTTCGAGACCGGCCCGCGGAGAGGGCCCACCAGCGTCAGCCGGCTTCCACGCCCCGGAGCCGCCTGGACCTCCAGGTGGCCCCCGAAGTGGCGCAGCCTCTCGCGGATGCTGACCAGCCCGAAGCCGTCCCAGCCGTCCCCCGCCATCCCCTTCGGCTCGAACCCCCGCCCCTGGTCCGAGACCGTCACCTGCACCCACTCCTTCTTGCGGCTCAGGCGGACCTCCGCCCGCTGAACGCCGGAGTGCTTGGCCACATTGAGCAGCATCTCGCGCACCGCCTCGAACAGCAGCACGCGCAGCTGCTCGGTCTCGGGCTCGGCCCGCGGGTCGACCCGCACGTTGATCTCGAGGCCCAGCCTCTCGCCCAGCTGGTGACCGAGCCACTCCAGGGCGGCGCCGAGCCCCTGGGTGTCGAGGACCGGGGGGCTGAGCTCGACGGTCAGAGACCGCGCCACGCTGATGGCGCCGTCCAGCGTCGCCGCGACCTGCCCGACCACCTGCTTCTTCTCCGCGCTGCGCAGCTTTCCGCGCAGCGAGCCGAGGTTGAATCGGGCGCCGACCAGGAGCTGCTGGAGGTGGTCGTGGAGGACCTTGGCCAGGCGGCGGCGCTCGCGCTGCTCGGCCTCCCCGAGCTGCACGGTCAGCGCGCGCAGCTGGACCGCCCGCTCCTCGGCGACGCCGCGGGCGTGGTCGCGCTCCGCCCGCGCACGCCGGGTCATGATTCCGAAGGCCAGGTTGTTGGCCATCTCCCGCAGGAGCCTGGCCTGCTGGTCGTCGAACGCGCCGGCCTGGTCCGAGTAGATCGTCAGCGCGCCGAAGGCCACGCCGCCGCCCGCCACGAGCGGCAGCGCGATGGACGAGCGGTACCCGCGCCTCTGGGCGTCCTCCCGCCAGGGCTCGAGCTCCGGGTCCTTCAGGAAGTCGCGGCAGATGCAGGCCCTCTTCGTGCGGATGCACGTGCCGGTGGGGCCGCGTCCGCGCTTGCGGTTGGCCCAGGTGATCCGCGCCCGCTCGAGGTATCCCCGCTCGAAGCCCCGGGAGGCCACGGCCCGCACCGACTTCTCGGGATCGCTCTCGGCGAGGCCGACCCACACCATCCGGTACTTGCCCAGAGAGTGGACGACCCGGCAGATCTCCTGCACCAGCGCGTCCTCGTCGGTGGCGCGGACCAGCGCCTGGCTGCACTGGCTGATCATCCGCAGGGTCCGGCGGGCCACCTCGAGCTCGGCCGTGCGCTCGCGGACCTGCTGCTCCAGATCCAAGCAAACGCGGTCCGTCCGGTCGGTGTCGGGGCTGCTCATGGGCGGAGCCACTCCCTGGTGGGGTCTGGCATCGACCTTACCCCATGGCTCGAACCGGCCGCGGGTCCCGGTAGAAGCCCTCGATGACCTCGCGCAGCGCCAACCGCGCCCGGTGCAAGCGGCTCTTCACCGCCGGGACCGTGACGCCCATGGTCTCCGCGATCTCCTCGTACGACAGGCCCTCGATGTCCTTGAGCAGGAACACGGTGCGGTGGTCGTCGGGCAGGGTCTCGGTCGCCTGCTCGATGGCGCGGCGCAGCTCGTTGTCCAGCGCCTTCTCCTCGGTCCCTCTCGTCCAGTCATAGGACGGAGCGCCGAGCAGGGCGCCCTCGGAGTCGAAGCTCGGCCCGGGCAGGCCCTGCTCGGCGTCGATCTCGACACCCTCGATCTTCGGGCGGCGCAGGCGCATCAGGCAGAAGTTCGCGCAGATGCGGTAGGTCCACGAGGTGAAGGCCGACTCGCCGCGGAAGTTCGGCAGGTTCTGCCACACCGACAGGAAGGTCTCCTGGAGCACCTCCTCCGCGGCGCCGGGGTCCTTCAACATCCGCAGCGCCAGCCCGTAGACCTTGGAGCGGTGGCGGGTGACGAGCACCTCGAACGCGTCGCCCGAGCGCGACCGCGCGAGCTCGACGAGCGCGCGATCGTCGAGCGCGTCCTCGCGCCGGACCGCCGTCGCCTTGGAGCCTGCCTGGTGTGCCGGTTCGGAAAGCATTTCCCCTCCCACTTCTTGGTCGGGCCGCAAGAGCGGCTCAGCGAACCCCGGGCTTCGGCATGCGCTGCACCCAGAGGAACGCGTGCTGGTGCAGCTCGACGGAGTCCGCGAAGCTGAGCTTGTGCTTGATGTTCTCGCGGTGGGTGTCGATGGTCTTGACGCTGAGGTGGAGCCGGGCGGCGATGTTCCGGGTCCCGAACCCCTGCCCGATGAGCTCGAACACCTGGAGCTCGCGGTTGCTCAGCGTCCCGATGAGCGAGTCGGTCGCCTGCGGGGCCCCCGAGACGAGCTTCTGGAGCAGCCGCGCAGACATGCGTTCGCTCAGGTGGACCTCGCCGCGCAGGATCCGGCGGGCCGCCGTCACCACCTCGTCGATCGGCCGGTCCTTCATCACGTAGCCCCGGGCTCCGGCGCGCAGGGCGCGCTCCGCGTAGAGCGTCTCGTCGTGCATGGAGAGCACGAGGATCGGCAGCTTGGGCGCCTGCGCCTTCAGCTCCTCGACGAGGTCCAGGCCGCTCGCGCTTCCGAGCGACAGGTCCACGATGACCAGGTCGGGCAGGGTCTTCCTGATCGCCTCCAGCGCCTCGCGCGCGTCGCCGGCCTCGCCGCAGACGCGGAGGTCCTCGGTCTGGGCGATGAACTGCGACAGGCCCTGGCGGACGATGGGATGGTCGTCGACGATGAGGATGCGGGCGGGGCCCGGGGATTTCCGTCCGGCTCTGGCGGTCATGGGGCCTCCCCCTCGCTGCTTGGCAAGCCCGCGTCCGGCCGCGCGCGGGGGCTCTTCTGCTGGCTCAGGTCTGCTTCGGGGAGCACGCTTGCCTCTGTCGCCGTCGAACAATCTCCGGCGCTCGTGGGAGCATCTGTACGACGTCGGGAGGACGCGCTCAATCGGGCCCTTCCGCAATCGCTCCTGGGGAGATCGGCCGTCCGGGCCTAGGGGATTCTCCTAGAGCGGCGAACAGATTAGTTCAGGCAGCTTCCTGTCGGCGGTCGAGGACGAGAAGGTTCTCGACTGCCGAAGTTCGTCGAATGTCGAAGACGTTCATGCGCTCGCCCTTGTAGCGAGCGCGCGGGCCTTGGCGATTGCAGAGGTGTGCGAGCCGATGCTCTACGGCCACTCGCTCACGCAGGGCGGCACGGCCCGCCTTCGTCGCCTTGAGCCCCCGCAGTTCGATGAGGAGTGCCTCCCCGAGGATGGATGGCAATGCTGCGCCCACGCCCCAATCGGGCCCGGGTGCACTGGCTGCGCACCATGCAGGCGTCGCACCGCTCAGGCTGGGAACTCGGCTTTTCCGGCATGGATGGGGGCCGTGACGTTTTCGGGGCAGCGGACGAGCTGGCGCGCGAGGTCGATGGCGAACTTGGCTTTGCTGAACCGCTCGCCGTTCGCGGGGCACCCAAGGCTTGGAGAGGATGCGCTTCGCCAGTGTCGTGGAGGTCGCGGGCCAAGCCGCTGGCGAGATAGCCCCGGTCGATGTGGAACTCCTCGATCGAACCGAAGCCTTCGATTTCCGGGCGGAGGACATCTGCAGCCCGGTGCTCGGGCTCGTTCGCCGGCCGCACCGTCGCCGCCAGGATGAGCTTGGTCACCAGGTCCACGGCAACGTGCCGCTTGTAGCCGTTGATCACCCGTGAGCGCGACTTGCGACCATGCCGCATGTCCGGGTCGGTCACCGAGATCCGCCGGTCCTTGGCCGTGCCCTCGCGAATGCGCATCCCGCCTTTGGGGTCGGGCTCCAGGTCCTGGGCAATCACTTTCTCGAGGAGCTCAAGCGCCTGCTTGAGAGGCGGCTGCTTGGCTGCCTCCTCCAGGCTCTTGGTGACGAAGGCACGCAGGCGCTGCACGTCCGCCAGCAGACGCGTGAGCGCGTTGGCCTGCTGCTCAGGGTCGTCCCAGTCGATGTCGAGCTTGGCCTTCAAGCTCTTGCCTCCCAGGAGCTTGAGCTCGGCGTCCTTGCGCACCGCCTCGGGCGAGACATCGAGAACCTGGGCCGCGCAGTCCACCACGACCGCCAGCGCGTGGCCGATGAGATTGAAGGTGTCCTCGACGCGGCCGGCGCCCCACAGCGGGGCCGAGTCGAGCGCGACCCTGAGTTGCCTGGCGCCGAACTCCCCGGTCTCCTCGGCGAGCTTGACCGTGCGCTCGATGAACTTCTTGTCCATGTTGTGGGCGACGAGCCGTCGCCGGAAGTCGACGAGCACGCCTTGCGAGAAGACCGGCTCCTCGGCTCCCACGCAGTCCAGCACCATCTGCCATCGCAGATCGAAGACAGCCTCCTCGACCGCTGCGGCGTCGGACTTCCTCTCGTAGGCCTGCAGCAGGCGTCACCATCGCCAGCATCGCGGGAGGGAGCGGCCGCACGCCGCGAGGGGCGTCCGAGTACATGGTCGCCAACTCGGCCTGGAAGCCTTCGTCGAACAGCCGGTGCCGATTCCGACGCAGGAACGCGAAGAGACGACCCGTGCGCTTCAGGCGCTTGCAGATCATCTCCTCTTTCTTGGTCAGCTCGACGGGACACAGCCAGCGGCAGTCGGGGGACGGATGCGAGTGCATCCGCCCTATTGATCACTCTTCTGGCCGCCGATCAATGGGTCAACCCAAGTGATCGATCTTGCTGGGTTTTTACGTGATCGCCGCTCTAGGCGCCGGAGCCGTCCTGTCCGCGCGGTCCTTCGGCGAGGCAGCGCTCGAGCCGCCGGCGGCCAACTGCGAGGGCTTCGCCGAGGGAGCTTCAGGTCTGCTCCGCCCGCCGCCGGCCGCCAAGTCGAGGCGCCCTGACCTGGCCTCAGTCCCGCCCGATGCGCAGGGTCGACGCGATCAGCCGGATCTCCTCCGAGAGGGTCCTGGCCAGCCCTTCGTCGCGCAGCACCAGCAGCACCTCGTCGGAGACGACGCTCGCCTCGTACCAGTTGTAGGAGCCGATGATGCAGGTCCGGCCGTCGATGGCGGCGAACTTGTGGTGCAGTGGCGAGTAGATGCTCTCGTGGTAGTAGACGAACCCCACGTCCATCCACGCGTCCTTGAGCTTCTGAGCGGCGGGCTTGAGCGGCCGCTTGAAGTCCTTGTCCCAGGCCTCCGGCAGCGGCCCGGTGTGCGCGATCTGCCCGTTGAGCAGCACCTTGACCTTCACGCCGCGGTCGCGGGCGTTGATCAGCGCGGTGACCACGTCGGTCTCGTGCGGGTCGGCGAAGGAGACGCCGGTGAGGAAGCCGAGGTCGAACATCGCCAGCTCGATGGAGGAACGGGCGTCGTTGATCTCGGTGATGAGCGCGTCCTGCGCCCGGTAGGTCTTGCCCTGCTTCGTCTGGCTGTACCCGAACGAGTAGTAGAGGTTGAGCCGCGCGAAGGGGTCGATCTGCAGGGGCTGCACCACGCCGCCGCGGATGGCCTGGAAGGCGTTCTCGTAGAGCAGCGCCACGTCGCGGGAGCGGAAGGCCAGGGTCTCCTCGCGGTTGCCGCCCCAGAGGTGGAAGTGGAGGTTGTAGCTGCTGGAGTGCACCACCTCGCCGTCGAAGACGATGAACTTGGTGTGCATGCTGCCGATGCCCTCTTCGGGCACGCCGGGGGTGTTGCGCACCACGCCGAGCACGGGGATGCCGGCGCGGCGCAGCTTGGCGACGTTCTCGGTGGGGTTGACCGGGGCGACCGCGGCCCAGTCGGCGATGCACTCGACCTCCACGCCGCTCTGCTTGGCGTGGATGAGGTGGTTGGCGACGTGCTCGTTGTCGAAGTCGAAGATCGCCAGGTGGATGAAGTGCCGGCCCTTCCGGTCGGCCTTCTTGCGGGCGATGACCTCGTCGATGGCGCGGTGGATCTCGCGGATCGGGTGGTCGGGGCTGTGCGGCGCGCCGCGGGTGAAGATGACCCGGACGTCGAGCGGCCGGGCCGGGTCGTTGGCGGAGTCGTAGGCCTGCTGCAGGGCGCTCTGGTCCACCTGGCCGGGCCGGAAGGAGTTCTCGCTCTTGTAGGACGGGTCCCAGAAGTCGTCGCGCTCGGTCTCCTCGGCGCTGAAGTCGGCGAAGTTGGCGAACTTGTAGGTGTTCTGCGAGGCGTGGGCGCGGCCGTCGCGGTGCACGAGGTAGCCGAAGTTGATGAAGGTGACGTGGCCGTGCGCGCCGTCCCAGGGCAGCAGCGGGAGCTGGTGCGTCTCCCACTTCTGCCAGTCGCCGCCCCAGCCGCCCGCGGGCTTGGCGTCGACCAGGTACCGCTCGCAGGCGCCGTCGGAGCGCCAGACCTCGAGCAGGACCTTGAGCGCCATGCCGCTGGCGCCACCCAGGAAGGAGAAGCCCAGGCCGCCGGGGTACAGCGAGACCTCACCCTCCGGCGCGCGGCGGACCACCTTCTTCGGGCCGATCCACTTGAAGGCGGGCAGCGCCCAGCGCTCGGCGGCCAGCGAGGCGAGCGCGCCGCCGAAGCTGCGCTTCTCGATGCGCGTGCCGTAGTAGATGCCTTTGTTGCTGAACACCCGCCGGTCGCTGGGCGAGACGAAGGAGACGTAGAGCCAGTCGTGCCGCAGGAACGACTCGTCGAAGTCGAGGAGGAAGGCCAGCTCGAAGGCGCGCGCGCCCGGGACGTCGGTGGGGATCTCGTCGATGCTCGCCGGCACCTGCAGGCCGAGGGTCTTCTTCCAGTCCCCGCGCTCGGTGTCGGCCAGGCCCGCGTAGAGCCCGCCGGTGCGCACCAGGGCCTCGGTGGGCAGGACCACGCGGCAGTCCTCGACGAGCTCGTGGGCGAGCGCCGAGCCGTCGGGCGCCACGTACGCCGTGCAGGCGATCTCCAGCTTCTGCGGGCTCTCGTTGATCTGCCGGAAGTGGAAGCCCGAGTCGAAGGCGACGTTGAAGATCTCGCGGCCCAGGAGCCCGCGCTCCTCGAGGTGCGCGCGCTCGCGCTGGTAGGCCTGCATGGAGAGCAGCGCGCGGGCGGTGAGGTACTCGTGCATCTCCTCCATGGTCCCGCCGTAGCGGGGCAGGGCGATGACCTCGTCCTCCTCGCGGAAGGACAGCGGGGGCACGCCCTTCTTGAGCAGCATGTGGTTGAGGAAGGTGCGCCCGACCCGCCCGTTGGAGTCCCAGAACGGGTGGATGCCGATGAACATGTAGTAGGCGCGCGACAGGTCCCAGAAGAAGCGCTGCAGGTCGCCGAAGCTCTGGCCGGTCTCCCAGAGCAGCTTGCCCAGGTCGCCGATCTCGCGGTCGAGGTTGCCGTACTCGGTGGTCACCCCGTTCTTGTCCGGGAAGTCGATGGTGCGGAAGTTCCCCGCCTCGGCGATCAGGTCTCGCGAGAGCACGAAGTGGATGCGCTTGAGCAGGTCCAGCCCGATCTCGGAGAAGAGGTGCAAGCTGGCGAACGACTCCCGGAACATGTCCAGGAAGTTGCGGTTGGCCAGGGCCTTGAGCTCCTGCGGCGGCCGCGGGCTGTCGACGCCGACCCGGCCGCGCATCAGCGTGGTGGAGCCGGTGCCCATCTGCAGGAAGAGCTTCTGGAAGATGGTCGTGTTGACCGTCCAGGGCGTCTTCGACATCACCTCGAAGTAGCGGGCGAACGCCTCCTTCGACGGGTCCGCGGGCGCGGCCTCGGCGGGCTCCGCCTTGCCGTTGGCGCCCTTCCTGCGCGCCTTCAGGCTCGCGACGATCGCCGCCGCGTCCCGGCGCTCCAGCGTCCCGGCCGGCAGCGGCGTTCCCGCGGGCAGCGCTGAGGCGAGCCGGCCGAAGCGCTCGCGGAACGCTGGCTCGAAGGCCTCGCGGTGCTCGCGCTGCAGGGTGCGCAGCGCCCCGGCCAGGTCCTTGTTCGTCCCGTAGCCGCGGTAACCCAGCTCCTCGATGACCTGGACGCGCCGCGCCATGCGGCCGAGGTGGTCCTCCAGCCGCGCGCGCGCCGACTGCAGCGACGAAGCGGCCTCGATCAGCGCCTTGGGGGTCGGCTTCTCCGGCAGCCCGAGGGCGGCCAGCTCGCCCTGGATCTCGCCGAACCGCGCCTTGAGCCGCTCGTGCAGCTCGTGGCAGTGGTGGTCCCAGTGGTAGGCGAGGACGAAGTAGCCCGCGCGGTGCGGCATCGCGCCCCCTTCGACGAGTGGAGTGAAGACGAGTCAGCGCACGGACACGAACACGCCCAGGTGGTCGCTGAGCGAGGGGTGGGACAGGGCGGTGCTCGCGGACACGAACTCCTTGGCGCCCTTCACGAGCACGAAGTCGATGCGCGTGCGCGGGTCGGTGGTGGTGAACGTGTTGCCGCCCTTGGGGTGGCAGGCCCGGTAGGCGTCGACGTAGCCCTGCTCCTCGAAGTGGGTGATGGCCGGCGAGCCCTGCACGTCGTTCATGTCCCCGGCGATGACGTGCAGCGGCGCGTCCGGGTAGAGCCGCTCGAGCTCGCGGACAAGCTTCTGGGCCTGGGCGGCGCGCACCGCGGGGTCGGCGGCGTGATCGAGGTGGGTGGAGGCGAAGGCGATGCGGCGGCCGCGCACCTCGACCTGGCAGGCGGCGGCGAAGCGGGGCATCGACGGCTTGACGCCCCCGGAGAGCCCGACGTTGAGGTCGATGTCGGCGGCGCCGGTGAGCGGGTGGCGCGTGGCGACGGCGACGCCCTCGGGGTGCTTCTCCATGTACAGGTGGCAGTGCGTGTAGGTGGTGCGGTAGTCGGCGCCGGCCATGGCCGACATCTTCTCGGCCAGCTGGGCGCTGGTCTCGCGGATGCCGGCCCCGTCGATGACCTCCTGGAAGCCGACCAGGTCGGGGTCGAACGCGGCGAGCTCGCGGGCGATGAGCCGGTAGCGGCCGTCCTCGCCGTCGTGGACGCCGTGCAGGTTGTAGGTGGCCAGCCGAATCGCGGCCGGGTGCAGGTCCTCGTAGCGGCGGACCTCGGCCTCGCCGACGAGCCCGGCGGAGCCGTTCTGCTCGAAGGCGGCGACCAGGCGCTCGACGTACTCCGCGGCGGCGCCGAACTCGCTCCCGACGACCTCCAGCGGGACGCCCGAGCGGGCCAGGCGCACCATCTCCAGGCGGCGCAGGAGCGGATCGTCGCGGCGCAGCTGATCGAACCAGCGGCGCGCCGGGGCGCCCTGGGCCAGGCCGAGCACGCCCTGGCCGGCGAACGCGGAGTTGAGGTGGAAGACGAGGGCGGGGTCGACGCGGAAGCGGCGGGCGACCTCGGCGGCGGGGACGCCCAGGCGCAGCAGGCGCACCATCTCCAGGTGGCGCAGCGCCGGGTCGGAGGGGTCGAGCGCGTCGAGCCCCTGCAGCGCCGGCGGCGAAGGCAGGTTGCGCGGGCCGAGCATGCGCGCCGCCTCGGAGTCGAGCTCGGGCTGCTTGGCGAACAGCTTGCGCAAGGCCAGGCGCAGCGCCCCCTTCATGTCCTCGTCGCCGGGGTTCTCCTCCAGCTCCAGCAGGGCCGACTTCACCGCCGGGTCGGCCTCCAGCTTGGGGAGCAGCTTGGTCGAGAGGCCGCCGATCCACTCCGGCAGGTCCGTCCGGTCGGCGCGGATCGCGGGGAGGAAGGGGAGGAGCGCGTCCAGCAGCGCGGGGATCGAGGTCGAGAGAGTGCCCATGGGTCGGAAGCGATGATACCTCTGCCCAGAGCAGGTGGGGCCGCTCGTGGTGAAGCCGGGCTTCAGGCCTGCTTGGCGGCGGTCGCGGCCGAGGCCGAGGCCGCCTGCTTCTCGCGGCGCAGCTTGCGCAGCGCGAGCACGTAGAGCGCGATCCCCGCGGCGAGGCAGCCGTATTCGCACAGGTTCTGGCCCAGCGCCGTGCGGTAGAGGCCCAGGCCGACGGTGGGAGAGCCCTCGAAGAAGAGCGGTGGGCCCACGGAGCCGGGGTACTGGTGCGTCATCGGCTGGGAGATGAAGTCGAGAACCCAGTGGCTGAACACCAGCGCCGCGAAGAAGGCGGCGAGGCGGCGGTCTTTTCGCACCTGCCAGGCGATCGCCCCGGCGAAGAGCGACCAGACGACCGCCATGAAGAGAGAGTGCGAGTAGGGCGAGATGGCGCCCGACGCCGGCATCTTCTCCAGGCCGAGGGCGAAGAACACGCCAAAGAGGAGGTCGATGGCCAAGGCGCCCGCGATGAGCAGGGCGAGCGGCACGGTCGGCGCGATCCGCTTGGCTGCGAGCCCGACCCCGAAGTGCGCCAGCGCGGCCATGGATTCTCCAAGAGTGAGTGAGCCGGCCCGCATTCGACCCCGTCGGAGGCGTCCGGTCCAGCCCGACGCGGGAGAGCCGGGCCCCTGGAAGGGCGCGGGGCGGGCGCGTCGAGAGGCCTGCTCCCGGCGCGGGGCGGTGCTATACACCACCGTCCCGAAGGCGGAGCGCTGCGCATCCATGACCGACCTCGCCATCTCCTGCCACGGCCTCGTCAAGCGCTACGACCCCGACGTGCTGGCGGTCGACGGGCTGGATCTCGAGATCAAGACGGGCGAGTGCTTCGGCCTGTTGGGCCCCAACGGCGCGGGCAAGACCACCACCGCGGAGATCCTCGAGGGGCTGCTCGAGCCCACCGCCGGCGACATCTCGATCCTGGGAAAGCGCTGGGCCACCGACGAGCGCTGGCTGCGCGAGCGGCTGGGCATCACCCTACAGCAGACCTACCTGCCCGACCGGCTGACCGTGGAGGAGGTGCTGGAGCAGTTCCGCGCCTTCTATGAGCGCGGCCGCGACGTCGGCGAGGTGCTGCGCCTGGTCTCGCTGGAGGAGAAGCGCAAGAGCTGGTTCGAGCGGCTCTCCGGCGGGCAGAAGCAGCGCCTGGCGGTCGCCTGCGCGCTGGTCGGCGACCCGGAGCTGCTCTTCCTGGACGAGCCCACCACGGGGCTGGATCCCCAGTCGCGCCGGCAGCTGTGGGACATCGTCAGCGGGCTCAAGGCGCAGAACCGCACCGTGCTCCTGACCACCCACTACATGGACGAGGCCGAGCGGCTGTGCGACCGGGTGGCCATCGTCGACCACGGCAAGGTCATCGCGCTCGACACCCCGCGGGCGCTCATCGCCAAGGTCGTCGGCCACGAGATCGTCGAGTTCTCCTGCGAGGCCGCGCTGGAGGCCTCCGACCTCTCGGCGCTCTCCGGCGTCACCCTGGTGCGCCGCCACAACGGGGCCTGGGCGCTCACCGTCGATCGCATCCACGTGGCGGTCCCGGCGCTGCTCTCCTTCCTCGAGGGCCGCAAGGCCCCGCTGCAGAACCTGACGACGCACTCGGCCACCCTCGAGGACGTCTTCGTCACCCTCACCGGACGGCACCTACGTGACTAGGCATCCGCTCTACCTGCTGACGATGGGCCGGCTGCGGATGGCGTTCCGCGAGCCCTCGACCGTCTTCTGGAGCTTCGGCTTCCCCATCATCCTGTCCATCGCGCTGGGCATCGCCTTCCGCAGCCGCCCGCCCGAGCCGGTGCAGGTGGTGGTGGAGGACGCCGCCGGCGCCGCGGCGCTGCAGCAGGTGCTGGAGAAGACCCCGGGCGTCGTCTCCAAGCTGCTGCCGCCGGCGGAGGCGCAGAAGTCGCTGCACACCGGCAAGGCCGCGCTCGCGGTGAAGGCGGGGCCCCCGCGCACCTACGAGCTCGACCCCCAGCAGCCGGAGAGCCGGCTCGCCCGCTCCGTGGTCGACGACGCGCTGCAGCGCGCCGACGGCCGCAAGGACCCGACGCCGACGGCCGAGGAGCACGTGCAGGAGCAGGGCGGGCGGTACATCGACTTCCTGGTCCCGGGCCTCATCGGCACCAACGTCATGTCCGCCGGCATGTGGGGCATCGCCTACGTCATCGTGGAGACGCGCACCCGCAAGCTGCTCAAGCGCATGGTCTCCACGCCCATGCGGCGCAGCCACTTCCTGCTCTCCTTCGTGCTGATGCGGATGCTCTTCCTGGCCATCGAGCTGCCGGTGCTGCTGATCTTCGCGTGGCTGGCCTTCGGCGTGGTGGTGCGCGGATCGCTCGCGCTCTTCCTGGCGCTCATCGTGCTGGGCGCGCTGGCCTTCGCCGGCCTCTCGCTGCTCATCAGCTCGCGGGCGCGCAACACCGAGACCGTCACCGGGCTCATCAACGTCATCCAGATGCCGATGTTCCTGCTCTCCGGCGTCTTCTTCTCCTACGCGCGCTTCCCCGAGTTCCTGCAGCCGGCCATCAAGCTCTTGCCGCTCACCGCGCTGCTCGACTCGACGCGCGCGGTGATGAACGAGGGCGCGGGGATGGCGGCGGTCGCGCCGCAGGCCCTGATCCTCGCGCTGACGGCGGTGGCGAGCTTCCTGGTCGGCCTCAAGATCTTCCGCTGGAACTAGCCGGATTCGCGCTCGGGCCTGCCCGCCCCCAGGACCCGAATTCGAACGCTCCGCGGATCTGGGGGGACTTCGGCGGGACGGGTGCGGGGCCGACCGGCAGCCGGAAACGTGACGGCGCTCACGCTTTGGGCCCGACTTCCCGTGGCGCCCAGGCAAAGAGCCGAAGAGCCGCCAAGGTCTCTACCTCTATATGGGTCGGGAGCCGGTGCCGGTCAGGTCCGGCCGCGATCGAGCAGGACCAGGTCCAGATCCTTGGCGTGAGCGCGGACGTAGGAGCGTGCCTCGAGCCAGTCGGCATCCCGCGCAGTCCCGTTGGCGGCGAGCAGCGCCCGCACCCGCTGCGTCAGCCCGGTGAGCACCTCGCTCTGGGCGAGCACCAGCAGCGCGCCGCGCCCCGCTTCCGGCTCCGCCTCGAGCCGCGGCCGCGCCGGCGGCGGGACGATGGGGCGCTCCTTTGTCGCGGGCAGTCGGACCACCAGCGCGGTGCCGCGGCCCTCCCCGCTCTCCACGTGGACCGAGCCGCCGTGCGCCTTGGCGATGCCGTAGACCATGGCCAGCCCCAGCCCCAGGCCCGTCCCCTCGCCCGGGCGCTTGGTGGTGAAGAAGGGGTCGAAGACCCGCTCGCGGATGGCCTCGGAGATGCCCGCCCCGGTGTCCCGCACCTCGAGCTGCAGGTAGGTCCCGTCGGGGAGCTCGGCGTGCGCGGCGAGCGGCTGGAGGCGGGTGGCGACGGTGAGGGTGCCGCCGGCGGGCATCGCGTCCCGGGCGTTGAGCACCAGGTTGACCAGCACCTGCTGCAGCTGGACGGGGTCGCCCCGGACGAAGGGCGGGTCGGCCGACAGCTGGCGCTCGACGCGGATGTTGGAGCCCAGGTTGCGCGAGACCAGCGAGAGCACGCCGTCCACGCACTGGTGCAGGTCGAGCGGGACGTCCAGGACCTTGCCCTGGCGCGCGAAGCCCAGGAGCCGCTGGGTCAGGTCCTTGGCCCGGCGCGCCGAGGCCTCGATGACGTCGGCGGCCATGCCCACCGGGTCGCCCGGCCCGGAGTCGGCGTACAGGTGCAGCTCGCGCGCGTAGCCCAGGATGACCGCCAGGAGGTTGTTGAAGTCGTGCGCCAGCCCCGCGGCGAGCGTCCCCACCGCCTCCAGCTTCTGGGCCTGCAGCAGCGCCTGCTGCTGCCGCTCGATGATGGCCGCGCGCTCGGCCACCTGCGCCTCCAGCCGCGCGGCGTGCGCCTTGAGCCGGCGCTCGAGCCGGTCGACCAGCGTCGCCGCCAGCAGGACGAAGGCGCCGCACACCGCCGCCGGCAGGGCGACGGCCCGCGCCACGTCCTCGGCGATGGGCTCGAGCCGGCGCGCCGTCAGCAGCAGCGAGGCGACCTGCACTCCGGCGGTCAGCACCGACAGCAGGATGCCCAGCCGCATGGGCAGCAGCATGAAGCCGATGGCGAGCACCGCACCCATGTACACGGCGCGCACGCCCAGGTCGCTCGAGGTCCAGGGCTGGCGCAGCTGCATGAACCCCAGGGTCACCACCGCGGCGGCCCCCACCAGGTAGCCGAAGTAGACGCGCTCGGGGCGCGGCCGCCGCGCGGCGAGGAAGAACAGCGGGTGCAGCGCCGCCCAGGCCCAGAGCACGACGCGCATCATCGGCACGGACGGAGGGTCGTAGAAGTTCACCTGCCCGGCGGTGGTGGCGTAGAGGGCGAAGAGGACGCTCAGGACCAGCTGCCCCTCGAAGGCGAGCCGGCGCACCCGGCTCAGGTCGTCCGTCGCCGCGTCCAGCCAGCGCCAGGCCCGGGCGGCGAGGGTGTCCGGGCCGGCGCGGCCGTCGGCGGCCGGGGTGGCAGGACTGTTGGCGGGGTCGGCGGGGTCGGCGGAAGTCGGGGTCGAAGGCAACGCGGTCATGGGGGGCTCGCGGGCTGCAGGCGACCCAACCTAACAGCCGCGCACAGGGGGTCGCCGGGCAATTCCGCTCCCAAGCTCAGGTGTCGAGCATGCCCTCGAGCACCGAGACCTCCACCGGCTTGGCGACGTGGCGGTCGAAGCCCGCGGCGCGGGCCCGGTCGACGTCCTCCTGCGCCGCGAAGCCGGAGAGCGCCACCAGCGGGGTGCGGCGCAGGCCGGGGTCGGAGTCGGCGCGCAGCGTCCGGGCGACCTCGTAGCCGTCCATCCCCGGCAGGCCGATGTCGCAGAGGATGAGGTCCGGCCGGGTGGCGCGAGCCAGGGCGACGCCCTCCGGGCCCGAGCCGGCCAGCTCCACCTGGTGCTGGTCGAGCTCGAGGACCTCCTTGAGGCTCTCGGCCGCGTCCCGGTTGTCCTCGATCACCAGGATGCGCCGGGCGTGCGTGCCGGCCGGTCGCCGGGGCGCTCCCGGAGGCGGGGCCGCCGCCGCGACGGAGGGGGCCAGCGGGAGGCGGACCTCGAACTCGGCGCCCTTGCCCAGCCCCTCGCTCGAGGCCGAGACCCGCCCGCCGTGCAGCTCGACCAGGCCGCGGACCAGCGCCAGGCCCAGGCCCAGGCCGCCGCGGTTGTGGTCGAGCGTGCGCTCGGCCTGCACGAAGGGCTGGAAGAGCCGGGCCAGCAGGGCCGGGTCGATGCCGACCCCGGTGTCGCGCACGCGCAGCACCGCCTGGGGGCCGTCGGCCGCCAGGGAGAGCGTCACGCGCCCGCCGGGCGGGGTGAACTTGGCGGCGTTGCCCAAGAGGTTGGCCACGACCTGCGAGAGCCGCACCGCGTCCAGGTCGGCCCACAGCGGCTGGCCCGGGGAGGACAGCTCGAAGGCGACGCGGTTGCGGGCGAAGACCGAGCGGCGGTCCTCCGCGGCGCGGCGCACCAGCTCGCCCAGCTCCAGGCGCTCGCGCTGCAGGCGGACCTTGCCGCGCGCGATGCGGGTGAGGTCGAGCAAGTCCTCGATCAGGCGCGTGAGCAGCCCCACCTGCCGGTCGATGACCGACAGCGCCCGCCGGGCCTGCGCCCCGCCGGACGGGGCGCGCTCGAGGACGTAGACGCTGTTGCGGATAGGCGCCAGCGGGTTGCGCAGCTCGTGCGAGAGCAGCGCCAGGAACTCGTTCTTGTGGCGGTCGGCCTCCTCCAGGCTCTGCTTGGCCTGCGCCAGCTCGGCCTGGGCCCGCTTCTGGTCGTCGATGTCGGTGCAGGTCCCGATCCACCTCGCGATGCGGCCGTCCTCGCCGCGCAGGGGCAGCGCCCGGCTCAGGAACCAGCGGTAGGCCCCGTCGGCGCTGCGGCGCAGGCGGTACTCGGTCTCGTAGGGCTCCCCGGTGCGCACGCTGTGCTGCCAGCGCCGGGCGGTGGGGGCCGCGTCGTCGGGGTGCAGCTGCTGAATCCAGTCGTCGCCGGAGTCTTCGGGCGGGGCCCCCAGGTACTCGCGCCAGCGATGGTTCAGGTACAGCACGTGGCCGTCGGGGCAGGTGATCCAGACCAGCTGCGGCACCGCCTCGGCCAGCTGCCGGAACTGCTCCTCGCTGGCGCGCAGCGCCTCCTCGGCGGTCTTGCGCTCGTGGACGTCGGTGGCGGTGCCTATCCACTGCGTCGGGTGGCCGGACGGGCCCCGCGACAGCGGCGCGAAGACCACCGAGAACCAGCGGTAGCTCCCGTCGGCGGCGCGATAGCGCAGCTCCTGTTCGCGCGGAGCGTCCCCCGCGACGGTCTGCGCCCAGGTCCTGCGGGAGAGGCCGAGATCGTCCGGGTGGATGCAGCCCTCCCAGCCGGCGCGGCGGGTGGCGTCGAGGTCGAGGCCGCTGTACCGGGTCCACTGGGCGTTGACGTACTCCATGGCCCCGCTGGGCCGGGCCACGAAGACGAACTGGGGCATGGCCTCGGTGAGGACGCGCAGGCGCGCCTGGCTCTCGGTCTCGAGGGCGGCCCGGCGGGCGCGCTCCTTCCACGCCCGTCGCTGCTGGCCGGCGACGGCCACCGTCAGCGCGGCGGCGAGCAGGAACGCGGCGAGGCGGACGAACGACAGCTGCGGCTCGACCGGCTCCGGGCCGGGATGCGGCATGAGCACCAAGCCGGCCATGCCGCCGGTGGCCAGCGCCGTGGCCAGCAGCGCCGGGCCGGTGCCGGCGAGCAGGGCGTACATGGCCAAGACCGCCATGGGCACGAGCAGCCGGGCGCCTCCCAACGGCCCCTCGAGGCCCTCGGCGAGCACAACGCTGGCCGCCGCCACGAGCGCCGCGCCCGCCAAGCGGAGCAGGACCCGGAAAGCCTCTCGTGGTTCGGCGGGGGAAGGCTTCATCGTGGTCCCTGGTCCAGCTACCCATCGTCCAGACCGGAGAACAGGTGCCGGCGGCGAAGGCATCCACCGGCTGGCGGGCGCGGGCGAGAGCGGTGGGCGGGCGGAGGCCCTCGTCCGGACGGGGCGCCGGGCCTAGGGCAATCTGCAGGGCCGCGCTCCGGGCGTTCTGGGCGACGACCCGTGGTGGCTCCGAGCAGGCGGGCACGGTCCTGGTGGCGCTGGCCGGCTTCGGCGAGCACCTGGCCAAGCCCCCGAGAATCGAGGCGCTGGAGGCGCTGCTCGGGCGGCGGCTGGAATGACGGGACGGGCCTATCGCATCGGCTGGCTGGCGCTGGACAGTCGCCCTTCAGACACTCGGGGTGTTGACCGCGCGACGACAGGCGTGCCGATAATGCCACCAGCTCATCGATACGATGCGACGTTCCCGGGGGCTCGAGGGGGGGAGCGATGCCGCTCAAGACGCGGACGAAAAGGGACGCCAAGGCCGGCCAGCGGCCGGCGCGAGGTCCCAGCAAGCCTGCCAGGAAGTGCCAGCCGCATGAGGGGGCGCAGGTCCGCGAGGAGCTGCGCGCAGCCAAGGAGCGGCTGGGGGTCCTGCTCGAGAACTCGCCGATGGCGGCGATCGAGTGGGAGTTGCCGGCGTTCCGGATCGTCCACTGGTCGGCCGGGGCGGCGCGGGTCTTCGGCTGGACGGCCGAAGAGGCGACGGGCAAGCGCTTCGACGAGCTGGACTGGATCCACCCTGCCGACAAGGCCGTGGTGCGCCAGGCGGTGGCGGACATGATCGCCGGAGTGCGGCCGCGCAACCAGGTCCGCAACCGCAACGTCCGCAAGGACGGCAGCGTCATCCACTGCGACTGGTACAACTCGACCTTCCTCAATGCGTCCGGGAACGTCTCGGTTCTCTCGCTGGTGAGCGACGTGACCGAGCAAGTGCGGGCCAACGAGGCTCTCCGGCTGAAGGAGGAGCGCTTCCGGGTGGCGCTGAAGGATTCCCCGGTCACCATCGCCACGCTCGACCGCGAGCTGCGCTTCACCTGGATCAACAACCCGCCGTGGGGCTTCGCACCCGAGGCCATCGTCGGGCGGCGGCCGAACGAGCTGCTGGACCTGGACGAGGGGGTGCGCTCGCTGGAGATGATGCGGCGAGCGCTGGAGACCGGAGAGCCCGGAGAGCGGCTGGTGGCAGGCCGCCTGGGCGGTCGCACCCTCCACCTCCAGGTGCGGGCCGAGCCCCTGCGCGACGAGCACGGCGCGATCGCGGGCCTGCTCGTGGCGACCATCGACCTCTCGGAGCAGAAGCAGGCGGAAGAGTCGCTGCGGCTGAGCGAGGAGCGGTTCCGCGCGGCGCTCCACGACTCCCCGGTGACCGTGGCGACGCTCGACCGCGACCTCCGGTACACCTGGGTCTACAACCCGCCGCGCGGGCTCTCGAGCGCGGACATGCTCGGCAAGCGCCCCGACGAGCTCGCGGACCTGGAGCCGGACGACCAGGGCCTGGGGATGCTGCACGAGGTGCTGGAGACGGGGGTGGCGGGCAGCAGGCTGGTGCGGGGCAAGTCCCGGGCAGAGGCCTTCCACTGCCTGGTGCGGGCCGAGCCGCTCCGGGACAGGAGCGGGCGCGTCGCCGGCCTCACCTTGGCGATCATCGACCAGACCGAGCAGAAGCGGGCCGAGGAGGCGCTGCGCGAGGCCGACCGGCACAAGAACGAGTTCCTGGCCATCCTCTCGCACGAGCTGCGCAACCCGCTCTCGTCCATCAAGGCCAACCTCTACCTGCTCGACCGCGTCGCGCCGGGCACCGAGCGCGCCAAGCAGGCGAAGGAGGTCATCGCCCGGCAGGCGGATCGCCTGGCGATGCTGGTGGACGACCTCCTGGACGTGACGCGCATCGC
This sequence comes from Myxococcales bacterium, assembly GCA_036504155.1. GTDB lineage: Bacteria > Myxococcota > Myxococcia > Myxococcales > UBA5297 > JACRCT01. The sequence continues at coordinate 141,336 of DASXVQ010000101.1, read as the reverse complement.
GCGCGGGAAGGTCGAGCTGAGCCGGGGGCGGGTGGACCTGGGCGAGGTGGTGCGGACCGCCCTGGACGACTGCCGGGTGCTCTTCGAGAACCGCGGCGTGGGCGTCGAAGCGGTGCTGTCGCCGGCGCCCATCCTGGTGGAGGCGGACCGGGTGCGGCTGGGCCAGGTCGCCGGCAACCTCCTGCACAACGCGGCCAAGTTCACGCCTCGCGGCGGGAGCGCCCGGGTGAGCGTCGCCTTGGAGGATGGCCAGGCCGTGTTGCGGCTGGCCGACAGCGGAGTGGGCTTGGAGGCCCGGCACCTCGCCCGCGTGTTCGAACCCTTCATGCAGGCGGACCGCACGTTCGAGCGTGCCAGCGGCGGCCTCGGGCTGGGGCTGGCGCTGGTGAAGTCGCTGGTCGAGCTGCACGGGGGCAAGGTCAGCGCGCACAGCGAGGGCTTGGGGAGGGGCTCGGAGTTCGTGGTGCGCCTGCCGCTCGCGCCCGGCGCCGAGGCGGTGGCGGCCGGCACGCCGGTCCCCTCGCCGCGCGGCCACCGGGTGCTGATCATCGAGGACAACGTCGACCTGGCCGAGGCGCTGCGCGACATCCTCCAGGTGGCCGGCCACGACGTGGCGGTGGCCTTCGACGGCCCGGCCGGAGTCGTCAAGGCCCGGGAGCACCTGCCCGAGGCGGTCTTCTGCGACATCGGCCTGCCGGGGATGAACGGCTACGAGGTGGCCCGCGAGCTGCGCGCCTGCCCGGCGCTCGCCGAGACGATGCTGGTGGCGCTCAGCGGCTATGCGCAGGCCGAGGACCTGGTGCGCGCGCGGGAGGCCGGGTTCGCGCGCCACCTGGCCAAGCCGCCGCGTATCGAGGCCGTGGAGGCGCTCATCGACGGGCTGCCGGCGCGGGCCCACTGAGGGCCCGCTGCGACGCGTCGTCCACCTCCACTTCGCGTCCAGCGTTCCGTTGGTCTGCTGAGCCGGCCGGCCGGCCGGGGTCGCGTCGGTCGGTCGCCCGACACCCGCCGCCCCGGCCACGGAGGCCGGCTCCACCCGCCCGCTAGCGAACCTGTTCGCCCTTGCGCGGCTTGGCCGGGGCCTCGGGCTTGTCGCCCTCGAACACCGGGACTTCCATGATGACCGCGTGGACGTCGCCGTTGCCCGCCTTGGGCACCGCCACCGCTCCCGCCGGCCCCGCGTGCGCCGCGACCGCGTTCCGGGTCGGCCCGGTGCGCGGGCCGGTGCGGCCGCGCATCCCGCGGCTGACGTTGTGCGCGAAGATCTCGATGCGGCTGATGACGTTGGGCGGGTAGGGGTTGCCGTCGTTCTCCAGCGAGATGACGGGGATGCCTCGCTCGCGCGACCACGGCGCGTAGAGCGCCTCGATGAGGCGGCCGGGCAGGCACGCGAACGGCGCGATGATGGCCACCCCGTCCCAGCCCTGGTCCACCGCGGTCGCCGCGGAGACCGGCGAGAGCGTCGCCTCCGACTCCAGCTCGGCGGTGGTGAACTCGTCGGCGCGGGACATGACGAGGTTCATGTCCTGCTCGAGCTCGGGGATGAGCCCGCTCTTGGAGAGCGCCTTGTGGCACTTGTGCTCGACGTACTTCTTCCAGAGCATCTCCGCCTTGAGCATGGCGAGCTTGCGGCCGTCGGCGCTGACGAGCTTCTTGCCCCAGCTCATCTTGGCGAGGCTGCGCTTGAGCTTCCGCACCTGCTCCCAGTCGAGGTAGTGCACCCACTCCGAGAACCCGGCGATCTTGGGGACGATCTCGCGTTCGGTGAGCTGGTCGAGGAGCGGGTCCACCGAGAAGTCGTCGCGGCGCACGAAGATCTCGCCGACGATGAGCACCTTGCGCGCGTCCTTGAGAGGCTTCTTCAGGGGGATCTTCGCGAGGCGCTCGCCCCACTCGTCGAGCCTGGCGGCCAGCGCGTCGGGGCCCACGGGCACCGCGGCCACCATCTCCTTGCCGATCTCGTCCATCGTCCGCTGGGCGGCCGCCTTGTCCACCGCCAGCGCGCGCAGCGAGAGGTCGATGTCGCGCATGTAGTCGGCGAGCACGAACGACCACCAGCCGCGCTTGTTGGCGTCGGCGCCCAGCTCCGAGTAGCTGTTGTCGGCGTTGAGCGAGAGGACGACGACGTTCTTGTAGCCCAGCTCCTGGAAGAGGTTCTGGTAGAAGATCGCGTACTGCCCCGTCCGGCAGGGCCCGGTCGTCAGCGGCATGAACAGCGCGTAGATGCGGTTCGGGTCGATCTTGTTGTTGGCGAAGTACTCCAGGAACGCGCCGAGCACGAGCAGCGCCGGGATGCACTCCTTGCCGCTGGCCACCGCGCGCGCCCGCTGCGCGGTGGTGATGTCCGCCGGGCGCAGGCCGATCGAGGGGATGCCCGCGGCGTTGGCCGCGCCGGTGACCATGTGGGTGGCGAAGTTGCCCATCGCCGGCCAGATCAGCGTCACGCGGTCGCTCTTGAGCGGCACGATCTCCTTGGTGTGGCGGTTGACGAAGAAGGCTTCGCGGCCGGGGATCTGCACGTCCCAGTCGCGCTCCACCATCATCGGCTCTTCCTTCACCAGGGCCCGGCGGTAGCCCTCGATGATGTCCAGGAAGGCCTCGATGCGCGTGTCGATGCCGGCGTCGGCGGTGTGCGAGTCGAGCTCGAGGACCAGGAAGGGCTTGGTGTTCGAGACCCAGCGCAGGAAGTGCAGGATGAAGCTGTCCGGGGCGCAGCTGAAGTTGGTCACGTAGCAGGCGAAGAGGTTCTTCTCCCACTTCACCATCGTGGCGGCCTTGAGGTCCTGCTGGCCGTAGTACCAGTACATGTTGGGGAGGATCTCTTCGTCCTTCACCGGCAGCATGTCGTAGGGGACCACCGTGTAGCCGCGGGTGATGAACTTGCGCGGGATGCCCATGTTCGCCTCGTCGGCGAACGCGTTGTAGGGGCGGCCCAGCAGCGCGATGACCGGGCGCTCGGCGAGCTTGGCGTCGGCCATGGCCTGCTGGCCGATCTGCCGGCCCTCGCGGAAGCAGGAGGTCTGGCGCTCGACGGCGAGGCTGAAGGCCTTCTCGGCGGCCTCGCGGGTGAAGCCCATCTGCACCGCCGCGTCCAGCATCGGCTCCTTGCCCTTGTCGAAGCCCAGCGAGAAGTCGATGAGCGGGCGGACGATGCGCCGGTCGGGGATGCCGAAGGCGGTGCGCAGGTAGTACGGCTCGCCCTGCATGATCGGGCACAGGCAGGCCTGGGCATCCTTCTCGTAGGAGGGCATCGCCTTGAAGTGCGGCAGGAAGTAGAAGTCGGCGTCGGTCTCGAGCAGGCTCGCGGTCATCGCGTGGGCGATCTCCGCGGGGAAGCAGAAGCTGGACTCGCAGCGCGCCGCGCCCTTCTCGTCCATCCGGTCGACGATCTGCACCTTGGCGCCCAGGGCGTGGAAGTAGTTCGAGTACAGCGGCCACAGCGAGTGGACGCTGAAGGCGAGCGGCACGCCGATCTTCACGGTGCCGCGCGCGAGCTCGTCGGCGGAGGGGGCGTACTTCTCGAAGTAGAGCTGGCGGCGCACCTCGACGAAGTCGCGGGTCTTGCTGGTGTCCACCGGCTTGCGGCGCAGGTTCGCGTACTTGTTGCAGCGCCCGCCGAAGTGGTAGCGGCTGCCGTTGACCTTGAGGATGCGGATGGGGCAGTCGTTGTCGCACGCCTTGCAGCGGTACTCGCGCTCGTAGACGATCTGCCGCTCGATCAGCTCGTCGAGCTCGTACTTCTTCTCGTCCAGCGCGCCCTCCGCCCGCTTCTGCAGCGCCAGCAGGCCCACGCCGAAGCAGCCCATCAACTCGGGGTCCGGCGGGACGATGACCTTCTTGCCCAACAGCAGCGCGAAGGCCAGCGGCACCGCGGGGTTCTTGGCGACGCCGCCCTGCAGCACGATGTGGCTGCCCACGCGGCGGTTGCCGACCACGCGGTTGAGGTAGTTGGAGACGATGGACAGGACCAGGCCGGCGGTGATGTCGGCCTTCGTGGCGCCCTGCTGGATGGCCTGGCGGATGTCGGAGTTGATGAAGGCCGAGCAGTGCTCGCCGAACTTGAGCGGGGAGGTGGCCTTGAGCGCCACCGGGCCGATGTCCTCGGCCTTGTGGATGTCGAGGTCGCCGGCGGCCGACTCCTCGAGGAAGCTGCCGGTGCCCGCCGAGCAGGCCTCGTTCATCGCGTAGTCCACCGGGACGCGGTTGCGCAGGTAGACGTACTTGGCGTCCTGGCCGCCGATCTCGAAGACGGTGTCGATGTCCTTGTCGAAGTAGGTGGTGCCCACGGTGTGGGCGATGATCTCGTTGTAGATGCCCGGGGTCTGGCAGTACATCCCCAGGAGCTCGCGCGAGGAGCCGGTGGTGGAGACCAGGCGGATGTCGGGGCGGGCGCCCGGGCCGATCGCCTTCTCGAACTCGGCGCGCACCACCTTCAGGCAGGCCTTGAGCGCGGCGACGGGGTCGCCCAGCGTCCGGCCGTAGTGCGCGCAGACGATCTCGCGGGTCTCCTGGTCGATCAGCGCCACCTTGGTCGTGGTCGACCCGCCGTCGACGCCCAGCACGTACTTGCGGTCGGCGCGGATGGCGCCGCGGTGCGCGGGGACGAAGGTCACCAGCCGCTCGGCTTCCTTGAGCGGCCTCTCGCGGTTGTAGACGACCTGCGACTCGCCCAGCAGCTCTTCCAGCACGGGCAGCGGCACGCCCTGCTCGCGGGCCAGGTGCGCCGCGCCGAAGGCCTCCAGGTAGCTCGCCTGCTCCGGGACCACGAACTCGACGTCCGGCAGGCCGGCGCGGACGAACTCGACCAGCCGCGGGTTGCGGGTGGCTCCGCCGACCAGCAGCACGCGGCCCTTCTCGACGTGCGCCTTGGCCAGGAACTCCAACACCTTCTTGGCCATCACGTTCGAGAGCGACAGGACGATGTCGTGCTTGTCGGCCTCGCCCTTGTTGAGCTTGTGGGTGCAGTCGCTCTTCATGAAGACCGAGCAGCGCGCGGAGAGCCGGCAGACGTGGGCCTTGGCCGTCTCGGGCAGCAGGACCGAGTCCAGCTTCAGGTTCATGCGCTTGAGCTGCTGCGCGAAGAACTCGCCGGTGCCCGAGGCGCACTTGTTGCCGGCGTAGGTGGAGACGATGCGCCGCGAGGCGTCCAGGGTGTAGACGACCAGGTCCTCGCCGCCCACCGAGACGACGGCGCCCACCTCGAGGCCCAGCTCGGTCAGCGCCCGCTCGACGGCCACCGGCTCGATGACCGAGCGGATGCGGAACGCCTTGCGGCCCTCCTGGCCGGTCACCAGCGTGGGGGTGCCCTGCGGCAGGGCGCGGTCGGTGAGCAGCCCGTGCACCGCGGCCTTCAGGTCGCCGTCGTGGGCGCGGACGGCGGACCACTCCTCGCGGCCGTCGACGAGCAGGCAGGCTTTGACGTTGGTCGAGCCGACATCGATGCCGAGCGTGGTGTTGGGTGCGTTCATGGTCGCCTCGAAGACGCGCCTTTCCTCACTCGGAAAGGGGCGAAAAAAGAGCCCACCTTGGTAGCAGGACGTCGGTGAATAGACAATGGCCCCGCCCCGACGGAGCGAGGCCTCAAGCCCATGCGGGGGGAGAGAAGGCGGACGGGTCCGGACCGGGGTCCGGCGCGGCTCGCTTGGCCGGCGCCAAGTGCCCCGCCTCCCGGGGTGTTTGCGGCCCGCGCCGCCAGGCAAGAGGGCGGGCCGCACCCCGCGATCGAGAGAGATGCTCGCTCGGCGGGCGTGCATAGCTTCCCCGGGGGCCAACGGTCGCCCCCGGCATCGGGAGCGATCCCTGGGAACGAAACGAGCGACCGAGGCGGCGGTCAGGCTGGTGGGCCGGGTCATCGCGCGGCCCGGGATCGCCCTGGGGGTCGCGGCCGCCATCGGCCTGGCCAGCCTGCCCTTCGCGGTGCTCCTCTACGCGAACCTACGCGCCCAGCTCGAGGAGCTCCTGCCGCAGTCGTCGCCCAGCGTGGTGGCCATCAAGAAGATGCACGAGCGGCTGGGCGAGAGCATCGGGCTGACCGTGCTGGTCGTCGGGGAGACCCCCGAGGAGCGCCACCGCTTCCTCGACCGGCTGGCGCAGGAGTCGCACGGCCTGCCGGTCCCGCCGCGGCTGGTGGACTACCGCAGCGACCAGATCACGGGCTTCTTCGAACCGCGCAAGGCGCTCTTCGTCGACCTCGCGGACCTCGAGCGCATCGAGCGGGCCGTGGAGGAGCGGATCACGGTGGGGGAGAGCCGGGCCAACCCGCTGTTCGACTTGGGGCTCGAGGGGCCCGGCGACGAGGAGCAGGCCAGCGCGAACCTCGACGCGCTGCTGCAGAAGTACCGGGGCGGCGTGGACGAGCTGCGCAGCTACCCGACGGGCTATTACGACGCCAAGGACGGCAGCGCGTCGGTCATCCTCTTCTACCCGGGGGCCGGGGCCACCTCGTACGAGCAGGCGCAGGCCTTCCACGACGAGATCGACTCGATGGCCAAGCGGGTGGCGGTGCAGATGGGCCTGGCGGGCCTGACCTTCGAGTACACCGGCGACGTGATGCAGGTCATCCAGGAGCAGCGCTCCCTGATGGCCGACCTGCTCTTCTCGAGCGTCGTCGTGGCGGTGCTGGAGCTGCTCCTGATCCTGGGCTTCTACCGCTGGTGGCCGGCGATGGCGGTGCTGGGCTTCCCGCTGGCGCTGGGCACGGTGGTCACCTTCGCGCTGGGCTGGTTCTTCATCGGCTCGCTCAACGCCTCCAGCGCGTTCCTGGGCTCCATCGTCGTCGGCAACGGGGTCAACTCCGGCATCATGCTGCTCTCGCGGTTCATCGAGGAGCGCCGCCGCGACGTCCCGGCGCGCGAAGCGGTCGACGCGGCGCTGCGCGGGGTCCTGGTCGCGACGGTCGTCGCCTCGTTCGCCTCCGCGGTCGCCTATGCCGCGCTGATGGCCACCAGCTTCCGCGGCTACAACCACTTCGGCTTCATGGGCGGGGTGGGGATGGTGCTCTGCTGGGTCGCGAACATGCTGCTCGTGCCGCCGCTGGCGCTGTGGTTCGAGCGGCGCTTCCCCTTCGGCGAGCGCGGCGAGGCCCGGCGGGTCGATCGCGCCTTCAGCCGGCTGGGGCGGCTGGGGACGGGCCGCGCGGGCGCGATGCTCGCCCTCGGCCTGCTCGCCACGGCCGCCTCTCTCGCGGCGGTGGCGCACCTGGTCACCGAAGACCCCATCGAGGAGGACACCCGAAAGCTGCGCTCGCGGTGGGCGAGCGAGCCGGGCGGCTACCTGGAGGTCGGAGGCAGGGTCGACGAGATCCTCAAGCGCGTGACCACGCCGGTGGTGGTGCTGGTCGAGCGGATGGACGAGGTCCGCGAGGTGGCGCGGCTCTTCCGCGAACGCGAGGCGCAGGGCGGCCCCGACCAGCTCTTGGGACAGGTGCTGACGGTCTACGACCTGGTGCCGGGCGACCAGCCGGCCAAGCTCGCGATCCTGCGGCGCATCCGGGACCTGCTCACCCCGGGCCGGCTGGCGCGGCTGGACGAGAAGACCCGCAAGCTCGCCCAGGACTGGCTCCCGCCTCCGGGGCTCGGGCCCTTCGGCCCCACCGACCTGCCCGAGGGCATCCGGCGCCAGTTCCGCGAGCGCGACGGCTCCGAGGGCAAGGTGGTGCTGCTCTTCCCCAAGTACGGCACCGACACCACCAACGGGCGGACCCTGCGCCGCTTCGCCACCGAGGTCCGCTCGGTGCCGCTCCCGCCGGGCGCGGTGGTGGCCGGCTCGTACTTCATCTTCGCGGACATGATCGCCTCGCTGCTGGCCAGCGCCCCGGTGGCGACGACCATCGCCTTCATCGGGGTGGTGCTGCTCTCGCTCGCCCTGGCGCGCGGGGCCCGCGGCGGCTTCGTGGTGACGCTCTCGCTGCTGCTGGGCGTGGCCTGGACGCTGGGCGTCGGCGCCGCGGCCGGCATGCGCCTGAACTTCCTGAACTTCATCGCCCTGCCCATCACCTTCGGCATCGGCGTGGACTACGCCGCCAATGTCTACGGCCGCTATCGGCTGGGAGCGCCGGGGCGGGCGACCATGCACGCGGCGATCGAGAACTCGGGCGCGGCGGTGGCCATGGCCTCGGCCACCACGATCATCGGCTACTCGGCGCTGCTCTTCTCGCGCAACGGGGCCATCTACAGCTTCGGGAGCCTGGCGGTGCTGGGGGAGATCGCCTGCCTCGTCAGCGCGCTGATCCTGCTGCCGGCGATGGTGGCCTGGCGGCTGCCGGACGACGAACCCCCGCCAAGTCGCTGACCGCTCCCGCTCGCACCGCGCCGGCGCCGCCTCAGCGTCCCGGAGCCTCGGCGGGGAGCGCGTCGCCCAGGAGCGGCAGGGAGCTGCCGCTTCCCTCGACCCTGACCATGAGGTGGTTCAGCGTCCAGACGCCGGCCGCACGGCTCGCGCGGACCTCCACCACCGCGCTGTCGCGCGGCCCCGCGACGGGGATCTCCAGGGACGCGCTGCCCGAGTCGTTGCTGGTGCTGATTTGCCCCGTGGTGAAGAGGCCTTCCTCGAGCGGAGAGCCCAGTTGCTCGGCCACCTTCGGGTCGGCGCGGACCTGCTTCATGGCCACCTGGTAGGGCTCGGACGAGCGGATCACGCTCATGACCGTGTAGACGATGGTCGCCGCCAAGCCGCCGAACAGGACCACGCACCCGAGGACCGCCAGCGCGATCACGAGCCCCGTCCTGCCCTTGCCTGCGCTCATGTCGTGGTCCCCCGGCGGGTTGGAGTCGTCCCGACCGTAGCGCGGGGCCGCGCCGCCTTCCAGCGGCCGAGGGGGCTAGAGTGCTCGCATGAACCGACGCAACCTCGTCATCGCCGTCGTCCTCGCCAGCCTCGTGGCCGCCGCGGCCCTGGTGCTGCTCTCGCCGGGCGCATCGTCGGACGACGCGGCGGCACCCAAGGACGAGGAATCGGCGGGCGTCTCGACGGGCGCGGCCCCGTCGCCCAAGCCCCTACCGGCTCAAGCCGGGCCCCTCGAGGCGGGGGAGAGCTCGGGAGGCGTCCCCGCGCCCGCGGAGCCCCGCGTGGCTCCTTCGAATCCCGGGGCGGCGCCGGCCGCTGCGGCCGCGGGCAGCGCGGGCTCGGCTGCCGGGGCAGCGGGTGGCTCCGAAGGGAGCGGAGCCGGGAACTCGGCGCCCGCCGAGAGCAAGGCCTCCGCGAACAAGGAGGACATCCGGGCCGCCATCCTGGAGCTCAGGGGGCAGATCAAGGAGTGCTTCGAGCAGGGGCTCAAGTCGAAGCCCGACTTGGACGGCACGGTGAAGGTCGAGTTCGTCCTCGCGCGCTCGCCGGACGGAGGGGCCTACGCCAAGGAAGGCGAGATCGGCGACTCGACGATCGGCGCGCCGCTGGTCGAGGCCTGCATCCTCTCGAAGATCCAGTCCGCGAAGTTCAAGGACCTCAAGGGCGACGGCGAGGTGCGCGTGCGCTACCCGTTCCGCTTGAGCTCGGACCAGGCCGCGGGGTTCGGAGGGCAGTAGGAGCTCCCCGCCGCACATCCGCTCGAGAAAACGGCGCCTGAATGCATCGCCCTCAGTCGCCGCGGTAGGTGACCCAGTACTCCGGCGTCTCATAGAGCTTGAGCTCGCGCAGGTTGGGCAGCGCCTTCTTCAGTCGGGCCCACAGGAACGTGATGATGTTCTCCGCCGTGGGGTTGGGCAGGAAGTCGTTGAGGTTCTGGTGGTCGACGGCCTTGAGGGCGTCTTCGGTGACGACCCGCCGCAGCTCCTCGAAGTCGATGATCATCCCGGACTTCGGGTCGACCTTGCCGCCCACCGTGACCACCAGCTTGTAGTTGTGGCCGTGGAAGCGGCAGCAGGGGCCGTTGTAGTCGGGAAGGCTGTGACCTGCGCTGAAGTTGAACTCGACCGACAGTTCCATCGCACGTAACCTCGCCCGCGCAACATAGCGGCGAGCCTCTCATCGATCAACGAACGTTGCCGTCGGCAAGAAACAAGCAGGCACGGAGGCCTGGCTCCACTGGGCCTGGCTCCATCAGGCCTCCAACTCCCAACTGATGCTCACGCCGCTCCCCATCGACCCGCGCCTGCCCGAGATCGTCGAGCGCCTGAAAGGCGCCCCGGGGCTGGTGCTGCAGGCGGAGCCCGGCGCTGGCAAGACAACCCGGGTGCCCTGGGCGTTGCTCGAGGCAGGCCTGGCCGGCGACCGCGAGGTCGTGGTCCTGCAGCCGCGCCGCCTGGCCGCACGCCTCGCCGCGCGCCGCGTCGCCGAGGAGCGCGGCGAGAGGCTGGGCGAGCGAGTCGGCTACCAGGTCCGCTTCGAGGAGATCGCCGGGCCCAAGACGCGGCTGCGCTTCCTGACCGAGGGCGTGCTAACGCGGCGGCTGCTGGCGGACCCCGAGCTTTCGAAGGTCGGCGTGGTCGTCCTCGACGAGTTCCACGAGCGGCACCTCGACGGCGACCTGTGTCTGGCCCTCCTGCGGCGGCTCCAGCAGGGCCGGCGGCGTGATCTGAAGATCGCGGTGATGTCGGCCACGCTGGATCCCGAGCCGGTGGTGCGGTTCCTGGGCGGCGTGCCGTCGTTCGACGTGGAGGGTCGCCGCTTCGAGGTCGCCCTCGAGCACCTGTCGTTGCCCGACACGCGGCCGCTCGAGACGCAGGTGGCCTCCGCGGTGAAGCGCGTGGTGGACGAAGGCCTCGACGGCGACGTGCTGGTCTTCCTCCCCGGCGCCGCGGAGATCCGCAAGGCGCGCGAGGCGTGCGAGGGCCTCGCGCAGCGCGCCAACCTGCTCCTGGTCCCGCTGCACGGCGACCTGCCGCCCAACGAGCAGGACCGCGCCGTCTCCAAGGCGGACCGCCGCAAGATCATCCTCTCGACGAACGTCGCGGAGACCTCGGTGACCATCGAGGGCGTGGTGGCGGTGGTCGACAGCGGCTTGGCGCGCATCGCCGGGCACTCCGCGTGGTCGGGGCTGCCGACGCTGAAGGTCGGACGGGTCTCGAAGGCCTCCGCCATCCAAAGGGCCGGGCGAGCGGGTCGTGTGAGGGCCGGCCGCTGCCTGCGGCTCTACACGCGCCACGACTACGACACGCGGCAGGAGTTCGAGGCGCCGGAGATCCACCGGCTCGACCTCGCGGAGACGGCGCTGGCGCTGCACGGATCGGGCGTCGGCGACCTTTCGGGCTTTGGCTGGTTCGAGGATCCGCCTCCGGCGGCAATCCAGGCCGCCGAGACGCTGCTCTCGAAGATCGGCGCGGTGCAGCCGGGCGGGAAGCTGACCGATCTCGGTCGTCGGATGCTGCAGTTCCCGGTGCACCCGCGGCAGGCGCGCGTGCTGCTCGAGGCCGAGGCGAGGGGACGCGGCTCGGACGGCTGCGTGGTGGCGGCGCTCCTGGGCGAGCGGGAGATCCGGCTCGAGGCGCGCGGCGCTGCGTTCGGGCAGTTCGCGCGCAAGGCCAAGGTGAGCGGCCCGTCGGACGTCCTGGAATCGCTGGAGATCTTCCGTGAGGCCCAGCGCAAGGAGCTGGCGCCGTCGGTCCTGCGCTCGCTGGAGCTGGACATCGGTGCGGTGCAGGCCGTCGACCGCGTCCAGAAGAGCCTGGCGCGCTCGCTTCGCGGCAGTGGCGCGAAGCCCGACCCGGATCCCGACCGACCGCTGCTCATGGCGCTGCTCGCCGGCTATCCGGACCGGGTCGCGAAGCGGCGGGCGCAGGAAGGCGAGCGGGCCTCGGACCTGGTGCTCTGCGGCGGCAGCATGGCGAAGCTCTCGGAGACGAGCGTGGTTCGCGACGCGCCGTTCCTGGTGGCCCTCGACGCCGAGGAGCGGACGACGGGGGCGCGCAGCGGCACGGTGGTGCGCGTGGCGAGCCGCATCGAGCCCGAGTGGCTCATCGACCTCTTCGCCGACCGGGTGAAGGAAGTCTCCGAGGTGACCTGGAACGCCGAGGCGGAGCGCGTCGACGGCTTCTCGCGGCTCGTCTACGAGGACCTCGTCATCGACGAGAGCCGGATGACCCAGCTCGACGGCGAGAAGGTCGCGAAGCTCCTCTACGAGCAGGCGCTGTCGAAGGGCGCGCGCTTCTTCGCCGAGGAAGGCGCGGTCGACAACCTGCTGGCGCGGGTGAAGGTCGTGGCCGAGGCGGCGCCAAAGGAAGGAATCCCGCTGATGGGCGAGGAGGACGTCCAGGCGGCGCTGGCGTCGATGTGCGAAGGCCGCCGCAGCTTCAAGGACCTGCGCGAGGCCTCGCTGATCGAAGCGCTGCTCTCACGGATTCCCGGCGCGGCGCGAGCGGCACTGGACCGGCTGGCGCCGAGCCACGTGAAGCTCCCCGGCGGGCGTGCGCTGGCCATCCATTACGAGAAGAGCCAGCCGCCGTGGGCCGAGTCGCGGCTGCAGGACTTCTTCGGGATGGCAGTGGGGCCGGCGATTGCGAGCGGCCGTGTGCCGGTGGTCTTGCACCTCTTGGCGCCGAACAAGCGGCCAGTACAGGTCACGACGGACCTCGCGGGCTTCTGGGAGCGGCACTACCCGACGCTGCGGCGCGAGCTGTGCCGCAAGTACCCGAAGCACTCCTGGCCGGAGGACCCGCGGAGCGCGGCGCCGCCTCCGCCGGGGAAGCTGCGGTAGCCAGGAAGCGGACCACCGAAAGCGAAGGAGTCGTCGCCGAAGCCCCGATCCGGGGGCCGGCGAGTAGCCGGGGGCTGAAGCTCCCCGGCTCGACGTAGGAACCCGGCTGAATCTGTTTGGCGGGCGCGGAGGCCCGCCGCTCCCAACTCGGTTTGACCGTGCAGCCCGCTTCAGCGGGGTTTATCCGAGCTTGGTCCGTGCCCACGAAGAGCCGGGGTGCTTCAGCCCCCGGCGGCCGGGGCGGACCGAGGGGATTGGGCGGAGCCCCTCCCCTCAGAACGAGAACACCGCTCCCACCGCCACTCCGTTCTCGGTGGGCGCCGCGCCAATCGCCAGCAGCTCGAACGCGGGCTCGTCATGTCTCGTGGAGGTCGGCTGCACCGGGGCCGCGGCTGGGGTGTCGGTATCCGGTGCCGGAGTTGCTGCAGGGGCCGGGGCCGCGGGCGCCCGAGCCTGTGTGAACCCCGTGTGCCCCGCCCGCTTGAAACCGATGACGCCGCCGGTGATGGCCAGCGCCGCGCCGACCAGGCTCACGCCTCCGCAGACGAGCAGCTTCTCGTTGCGCTTGCGGGCCCAGGACGGGTCGCTCGGGAAAGGTCGGCCGACTGGGTCCCGGTTCGACTCGGCGGACAGGAACACCAGGCCGCTGGCGGTGAGGCCGCCTGCGAAGGCGACGGCGCCCACGATGACCGAAGCCGTCCCCAGCGCCTTCCAGCCGCCGCTGGCGTGCTCGACCTTCAGGTCCATCGGCTGGTTGAGGACGAGCAGCTTGTCGCTGAAGCGGGCGCTGCCACGCACGCGGAGTTGGTAGCGGTTGGGCACGAGCCGGAGCTCGCACGGGGTCTTGCAGACCGGCATGCCGCCGGTGAGCACCTCCACCTCGTAGCTGTCCTCCGGCTTGGACGCCGTGAAGCGTACCGGCACCGCGTACGGCGAGGGCATGGTGGGGACGCCGGCGAAGGTGGGCGAGGGCGCCTGTGACGGCACGGTCGGGTAGCCCGTCGGCGCTTGCGATGGGGTGGCCGGGTAGCCCATCGGCGCCGGCGGCGCGCACGCGTGATGGGTGGCGACCATGCCGGGCGGGCAGTGGGGTTTGCCTTGGCAACCGCGCCGCTTCCAGCTCTGCCCCGGCCAGCAGCAGTGTCCCTCGTCGTCGACGATGACCTGGCCGACCTGGCAGGCGGGCTGGGGTGCCGGGGACTGGAGGAACAGGAGCGCAGCGAGGAGGCCGAGGTTCATGGAGGCTCCAGGGTGTGCTCGGGAGCCTAGCGCACCGGCTGTGTGGGGCGCGACCACTCGACCACTCGACCGCCCGCGCGGCCCGGCGCCCGTCGGCAAGCTCCGCGCAGGCTCCGCCCGGCCACTAATGACCCCTCTGCACCAAGTTCGCGCGGCGACCTGCGCCGCTTTGGTGCACCGGGGCCTTCTTCCCCTGCACGCTCGGCCAGGCACGCCGCTTGCGATGCCTCTTGCTCGAGAGCCGCCAAAAACCCCAGGGGCTCCACGGAGGTACGCCATGGAACGCGTCGCTCGTACGCAGGCCGGCCTCGACCCGACGAAGATCGAAATCCAGCAGATCATGCCCGGCGCGGTCGTCATCCACGCCGACGACGAGCAGATCCTCTGCGGCTTCCCCGAGGAGGTCGCCAAGGCCTGCTTCGCCCACGGCAAGCAGATCAGCGCGTGGCTGCTCCCGGACGTGCGCAGCCGCAATGGCATCGTCCAGTGGGCCCTGGAGTTCCCGCTCTACGTCGCCCTCTTCGTGCAGGGCCTGTTCGGCAAGGGCAAGAAGCTCAACGTCTTCTGCCACAAGGAGGACTTCGAGGACGCGGTCGAGTACCTGCACCTGACGCTCCTCGGCCTGACCCGCGAGGAGCTCAAGGCCGCCGGCGTCGACGCCAAGACCGCCGAGTTCCTGGTCCGCGAGGGGAGCAGCCTCTCGCTCAAGAAGCCCGACGGCTCCGTCGCCCAGATCGCCGACTTCCTCAACCCGGTCTTCTTCGACGCCGAGGGCGTCATCCAGTTCGGCGGGCTCACCGTCCGCTCCCACGGCGACAACGCCTGGAGCTTCTTCACCGCCGAGGACCGCGTCGAGGAGTTCAAGCTGGAGATCGAAGGCGAGCAGCTGCCGCCCTACAGCCGGCCGATGAACAGCGCGCTCACCCCGGTCATCCCCCAGCAGCTCGAGCTGGTCACGCTCGGCGCCTCCAACGGCTTCGACATCGCCGGGCCCTGCTCGAACATGCTCGTCCAGTCCAGCGGCCACTTCCTTCTCGTCGACAGCGGCCCCTACATCAAGCAGGTGCTCGAGGCCTCCGGCATCGGCCTCAACCAGATCGAGGGGGTCATCCTCACCCACGCCCACGAGGACCACGCGGTCGGCCTCTCGGCGCTCCTGCAGCTCGGCCGGCGCATCAAGCTCTACGTGACCCGCGAGACCGCGGCCATCCTCCGCCGCAAGCTGGCCATCCTGAACCCCGACGTGGACGCCCCCGAGGCCCTGCTCGACGCCGCCTTCGACCTCGCCTACGTCGCGCCCGGCAAGGACTACTCCTTCCTCGGCCTGACCCTGCGCTTCCACTACACGATGCACTCCATCCCCTGCGTCGGCGTGGAGCTCTCCTGCGACGACCGCGGGCTGACCCGCCGGGTGCTCATCACCGGCGACAACAACTCGCGGCCGGCCATCGAGAAGGCGGCCACGGCGGGCATCGTCGACGCCGCCCGCCTCGCCTCGCTGCGCGAGCTCTTCGAGCGGCCCTGCGACCTGGTGGTGGCCGACGCCGGCGGCGGGCTCATCCACGGCACGACCGCCGACTACGAGTCCAACCGCTCGACCAACGTCATCTACGTCCACACCGGCAAGCTGCCCGACGACCAGGTGCACCGCTTCACCCTCGCCGCGCCCGGGCACCGCTACACGATCATCCCCGAGAACAGCCGCCCGACGCCGCTCGAGCGCGACTGCGCCTTCCTGGCCCTGGCCGCGAACTTCGACTCCAGCCGCCCCGAGTGGCTGCACACGCTGCTCGACGCCGCCACGCCGATGAGCATCAACCGCGGCCAGGTGGTGGTCCGCCAGAACGACTTGAGCCGCGACTTCTTCGTGGTCCTCTCCGGCAAGCTGAACGTCCTGGTGCAGGCCGCGGACGGCTCGTCCGCCAGCGAGAGGAAGACGACCGAGCGCCCGCACAAGATCGCCGAGATCCAGCCCGGCGAGATCTTCGGCGAGATGGCGGTCATCATGGGCTCGCCGCGCACCGCGACCGTCCAGGCGCTCACCCCGGTGCGGCTGCTGCGCGTGCCCGGCGAGGCCTTCCGCAAGTTCGCGCAGGAGGAGAACCTGGGCGGCCAGCTGCAGGCGCTCTGGGCCAAGCGGGCGGACGTGCAGTCGGTGGACATCCTCCAGCCGCTGCCGCTCTCCACCGTCCACGAGATCGCCAAGGCCGCGGTCAAGCACACCGTCCAGCCGGGCGCGACGCTGATCCGCGAGGGCTCCACGAGCACCACCGTCTACATCCTCGCCGCCGGCCGGGTGCAGATCTTCAAGGGCAACGACCCGGTGCGAGTCAACGGCGCCCCGGTCATCCTCCACCCCGGGCAGCTCGTCGGAGAGACGGCGCCCTTCCGGTCGCTGGCGCGCAACGCCTCGGTGGTCGCCATCGACGAGTGCACCGTGCTCGCCATCCGCGGCGAGGACTTCAAGCGGGTGGTCAAGAAGGTGCCCCAGCTCCACTACCAGATCTCGATGGTGGTGAAGACCCGCCGGGCGGCGTGAACGCAGCGCTGCCCCCTCCCAGCCCTCCCCCCTGCCCCCTCCCAAACTGCGGGAGGGGGTACGACGGAGCTTGATTCCGCCTCTGTCGGAGCTCTTTGCACCACCACGTCCGTGCGAGCACCACACCGCCGACACTTCACCAGCAACGACGTCGAGCAGAGCAGTCGCAGCCAGCAGGGAGCGACGAGGTGTCGCTAGCTCCTACCGCGTGAACGAAGGCAACCAACGAACCCCCTCCCGCAGTTTGGGAGGGGGCAGGGGGGAGGGCAGGAAGCCATGACCATCCAACTCGACATCGCAGTCACCGGGGACGGCCGGATGGATCTGGCCTGGCACGCGGACCGCGCCGCGCTCGCCTGGTACCTGCTCATCGTCCGCACCGGCGCGCGCAAGGCCTACACGGCGCTCCTGCTCGGCGGCGAGTTCGACCGCTACGTCGTCAGCAGCCTGAGCCGCCACCAGCGCTACCAGGTCGCGGTGGTGGGCATCTTCGAGGGCGGCGCCTCCGCCTGCTCCCCCTGGTACAGCGTCACCCCGCGCGCCGGGCTCGCCCCGAAGAAGGAGGACGACGACGGCCGCGGCATCGCCCCCAGCGTGCGCCGGGTGGAGAAGCTGATGCTGATGCCGCAGGACGCGCGCATCACCGCCTTCTGGGAGCTGACGCCGGGCTTCGCCGACAAGGTGGTCCTCGAGGTCCTGGAGCGTGAGGTCGTCGTCGGTCGTCTGGAGCTCGAGCCCGAGGTGAAGAGCTGCGCGGTCAGCGCCGAACGGGGGACGCGCCTCGCCAACGGCAAGGCCTACCGGGTCCGCCTCTCGACGCGCTTCGCCTCGGTCGCCGGCCACGCGCCCCAGGAGGCGACCTGCACGCCGTCGGCGCCCGGGGACGAGCGCACCGCGAACCGCGGCAACGATCCGAAGATCCTGGTCTTCCCGTCGCTGCGCCCCTCGCCCGAGCTGGCGATCTTCCCCGAGGAGCAGGCGGCCGCGCAGGCCGAAGAGCAGACGCAAGGGAAGGGCGCCGACATCCTCTGCTGCCACTGCGCGCGCGAGGTCCGCTGGGAGGGCAGGCGCCTGGTGTGCACCGGCTGCAAGGCCGAGTTCGTGCAGAACGCCGACGGCGACTACCTGGACGTCGCGCGGCTGCGCTTCGGGCTGTGCCGTTGCTGCGTGCCGGGGCGGATCCTGGTGCAGCACCAGGGCGCCGACGTGCTGGTCTGCACCAGCTCCGGCAAGGAGCACATCCGCGTCGCCGGGCAGCGCAGCTTCCGGCTCATCGAGGACCTGCCCCACGGCCTGTGCCAGTGCTGCCGCCCGCGCCAGCCGCTGGTGAAGGAAGGCAAGGAGGTGCGCTGCGGCAAGTCGAGGGAGCTCCACCGCTGCGTGGACGGGCGCTACGTGCTGGTGCCCAGCGAGATGGTCTTCGACGCCAAGGCGATCGACGAGCTGATGGACGCGGGGCTGGCCGACCTCTGCCAGGCCGGCATTTCCCGCGGCAGGCGCTGAACAGTGCGGTTCGACCGGCATCCCTCGGCGAGCTCGGGACGGGCTCCGGCCGGTCGCTCCGAACCAAGGACGCAAGAGGAGGAAGCCATGGAAGCCAAGCCGAAGACCCTGACCGCCGTCTCCCGCATCGCCGGCGTCGTCCAGCCGCGCTGCACCTGCTGCTCCGCCAACCACACGCTGGTCGCCCACGACAGCCTGGGCGAGACGCGCCGCTTCTGCCCCGCCAGCGGCACCGTCTACCTCGACCGCGGGGACGGCCGGTTCCTGCCCGACCTGGACTCGCCGCAGCCGATGCGCCCCGAGCCGGTCTCCGCGGGAGGCGCGCCGGACCTCGTCTCCGACCGGCCGGTGCGCACCGACGAGAAGACCCGCATCGAGCTCGAGCGCGCGACGTTCGCCGGGTAGGCGGAGTACCCGCCCTCCGTGGCGGGGGCGGCAGTTGTCGGGCGGCGCGAATGAAGAACGACCGACCGACACGCCCCCGGCACGGAGGCCGGGCACTACCCACTCCGCGCTCCGTAGAGAACAAAAAAGAAAAAGAGAGGACCAGCGCCATGGCCACTTCCATCGTCCAGACCCTCCCCAAGCGCGTCGGCGGACAGGTCAAGCACGTCCAGTGGCTGCTGGACCTGGACGCCGCCGCGGCGGTCGCTCCCTGCCGCAACGCCAAGCCCAACCGCCTGTCCAAGGAGGCGGCGGAGATGGCCCAACACTTCCCGCGCTGGCTGCTCACGGTCGCGCGCGGGCAGGCGCTGCTCCCCTGTCCGAGCTGCGAGGGGATGCTGGTGTTCGACCGTGGCGTGCGCTGCTCGCAGTGCGCCCGGGAGACGGCGCCGTCGCGGATGCCCAAGGACGTGCGCCTGGCCTGGTTCGGGCTCATGCCGCCCATCGGCATCGACTCGCTCCCGCGGCTGTGCGACCGGCTGGTGAGGAAGGCACCGCCGCGCCACGTGGTCGGCCAGAGCGCATCAACCGGGCGCTACCTGCTGGTCCCGCTGCTCGCCACCTACCCGGAGAGCTTCCCGACCGACTACCCGCGGGTCGGCTACTTCCCGGAGCTCTTCGCCGTCGCCGGGATGCCCGCGCGCGGGCCGTCGCACGCCGCGCACATGCTCACCGACTTCGTCATGTGCCTCTTCGCGACCGGCCAGTGGCACCCGGAGATGACCTGCCGCGAGGTCCTGCAGCAGCGCGCCTACGCGCACGTGGTGAAGCTCCTCAACTACGCCGACGGCAACACCGGCTCGTTCGCCAAGGTCACCCGCTGAAGCCTTCGACTCCGGGCTTGCTCCGCTGCGCCCTACGCTCAGGCTGACCGGAGGGACTTCGATGTTTCCCACCGTCGAGATCGCCCAGTCCTGCCTCGACCAGGTCGCCTCCGAGCTGACCCGGGTCGCCCCGCGCGAGGGGCTCGCGGTGCCGCTGGTGTGGCTCTCGCGGCGGCCGCCGGAGCCGGGTCCGACCGCGACGCTGCACCTGGCGCACCTCGAGAAGGTGGTGATCGCCGGCGTCGTCCTGGTGCCGGCCGAGAAGCAGCTCAACTCGGGCTTCCGCGTGGGAGTGCTGGGCGAGACGGACGGCCTGGTGGCGCAGGCGACCAAGAGGCTGACGCGGCGCCATCCCCGCCTGCGCGCCTGCGCCTACCTGCACTCGCATCCCTTCGCGCGGGGGAGCACCTGGCCTTCGCGGGGCGCGCGCTGCGACTACGAAGGGCACATGTTGCCGCTGCTGGAGCGCGGGCTGCAGGCGGGGCTGGCGACCAGCTTCAGCGTCATCGCTTGCCGGCCCAACGGCGGCGACGGCTGGAAGCTGCAGACCTTCGCGCTCGACGACGAACGCCGGATCGTCGATCTGGGGTTCGCCCAGCCGATCCCCGACGACCACCCGGACGTGGCGCGTGCGCTGCTGCCGGCACTCTCGAGACGGCGCGGTGCGCGGCTGGTCCGCGCCTGGCTGCACAAGCTGCGGCGGGCGTCGGTGGCGACCCGGGTCGACGAGCTCTTCGACGGCTGGCTGCGGATCATCGCCGGACCGCTGGTCGCGCTGGTGCCGCCCGGGTTCCCGGACCAGGCGGTGCAGCTCTTCCGCTGGGACCCCGAGACGAACGCAGTCTCGCCGCTGGAGAGCCGGGCGCTGTCGAAGTCGGGAGCGCTGTTGGAGTTGGTCCGCAGCCTGGAGGAGGAGGTATCCCGTGAACGCGCGCAGCGACTACTTCCAGAGGGTGCGTCCGCTGATCGGGCAGGGGCTTAGCAGGAGCGCGGTCGCCTTCCGAGGCTTGTCGATCACCGGGCGGGTCCTCGACCTGCTCGCGGCCTGCATGCTCCGGACGGTGGTGGTGCGCGAACCGGACGAGGCGGCGGGTTGGCCGCTGTCGGGCGAGTGCGCCGCGCGGGGAGGGGAGAGCGCGCTGGAGGTGCTGCGCCGCTGGTTCGCCTGGAAGAACGAGCACGAGCCGCTCGAGTGGCGCGCCGACGGGCCGGCCGATCTGGAGATCGTCGGCGAGTGGGGCTTCGGGGCGCCGGCGGTGATCGTCGACGCGGCCGCGCGGACGGTGCGGATGCGCCTGCCGCCGGGTGACCGCTTCGCACACCTCGACCTGAGCTGCCACGTCGCGCGCGAGGTCCGCGACGTCCTGCTCGGGCGCAAGCTTCTCCAGGACTCGAGCACGTTCTTCGGAGGCGGCGGGTGGCCGTTCGCTCAGGCGCCGCGGGAGGTTGCCGGCTCGCGGCGAGCGCCGCTGCCCGTCGCGGGCAAGCACGTGATGGTCGTCGGCTGCGGCAGCGTCGGCAGCGGGGTGGCGCGGACGCTCCGGGACCTCGCGGCGCGCTGGACGCTGGTCGACGGCAGTCCCGTGAGTGCCTTCAACCCTAGCCGCCAATGGTTCGGCCTCGGCGAGGTGGGGATGCTCAAGGTCGAGGCGCTCGCGGAGAGGCTGGCTCCGGCCCCGGTTTGCGCGATCAGCCAGTCGCTGGGAGTGAAGGACACCGGCCTGCTCGAGCGCCAGCTCGCCGACGACCGCCCGGACGTCGTCGTCCTCGCCACCGGGACTCGCGACGACGCGGCCATCGCCCCGACGCTCTGGAGCGCTGGCGTGCCGCACGTCGTCGCCTACGCCTATCCGCAGGCCCGCTTCTTCGAGGTGACGACCGTCCTGCCCGAAGAGCACACGCCCTGCGCGCACTGCTTCCGCGGGCACCTGTATCGCGGCGTCGAGAGCCAGGCGCCGATCCCGGACGAGGTGGCGAGCTTTCTCTACTCCCGGCCCGAGGCCTCCGATCGCGACCGCCTCTATGTGGACCTGGTCGCGGAGCCGGCCACCAAGATCGAGACCTCGCGAATCGCCGACGTGGTCTCCCGCTGCGCAGTCGAGGCGATGCTCGAGCCCGGGCGGCGCTCGGCCTGGATGGCTCGGATGCTCGCCGAGGGGACGACTTGCCTGCTGGGCGCCAACGCGGTGGAGCGGCGCGAGGACGGCCGGCTGGCCTACGGGATGACGCACGCCGGGCAGGTCGTGAGGCTGGGGCTCTCCGACGTGGCCGGAGCGGAGGAGCGGATCACCTGCGAGTCCTGCGGCCGGCGGATGGACGTGGTGCACCGGACTGAGCTGCCGGAGGGCGACGAAGCCGCGGTCGACCTCGGCCTGCTCGGCGCGCTGGAGCCCGGCCTGCCTTGAGTCGTGCAAGGGGCGTGGTACAAGCCTCCGCCATGAGCCAGCCACTGCGCGGCGCCATCGTCGGATTCGGGTTCATCTCCGGGCTGGGCCACACGCCCGCCTACCTGAAGCGCGCCGAGGCGAAGAGGGATGTGGAGATCGTCGCCGTCGCGGACATCTGCGAGGCGCGCCGCGAGCTCGCCCGCAAGGCGCTGCCCCGGGCGCGCATCTACCCCGACCACGCCAGCCTGCTCGCCGCCGAGGCCAAGAACCTCGACTTCGTCGACATCGCCACGCCGCCCTGCGACCACGCGGCGATCGCCCATGCCGCCTTCGACCTCGGGCTGCACGTGCTCTGCGAGAAGCCGCTGACCACCACGCTGGAGAGCGCCCGCGAGATGCTCGCGCACGCCAAGAAGGCCCAGCGCGTGCTCTTCCCCTGCCACAACTACAAGCACGCGCCGGTCGTGAAGGCCATCCGCGAGGTCATCCAGAGCGGGCGCATCGGCAAGGTCCGCTCGCTGACCCTGGCGACCTACCGCAACACGCACGCCAAGGGCGTGACCGAGTGGAACACGCACTGGCGGCGGACGCGCAGGTGGTCGGGCGGCGGCATCGCCATGGACCACGGCAGCCACACCTTCTACCTGACCTTCGACTGGCTGGGCGCCTACCCCACGGCGGTGACGGCCAAGATGGCGACGCTCGACGGCCAGTACGACACCGAGGACAACTTCAGCTGCGTGCTGACCTTCCCCGGCGGCCTGGCGACGGCGCACCTGACCTGGACCGCGGGGATGCGCAAGGTCGTCTACACCGTGCAGGGCGAGAAGGGCGGCATCCTCGCCGAGGACGACGATCTCGAGATCTCGGTGATGGAGAAGACCGGCGGCCCGGACGTCGCGCAGGGCGCGGTGACCTGGAACAACGAGAAGCGCTCCTGCGCCTCGAACTGGTACGACGCCTCGCACGTGGGCTGGTTCGACTCGCTCTTCGAGCAGTTCAAGGAGGCCATTGCCCGAGGCGACTTCGTGGGCAAGGAGGCCCGCGAGTCGTACCTGTGCATCCAGCTCATCACCACCGCGTACCGGTCGGCGGCGGAGGGCTGCCGCGAGCTGCCGCTGGCGACCGAGGTGCCGGTGTAGCTCAGTGGAGTAGCGCAGGGCAGCAGGTCAGGGCAGCAGCTCAGTGGAGGCAGGCCTCTGTGCCTGCCAGGGCCTTTTCGCGGGACACCATTGCATTGGATCCAGGGAAACCAACAGGAGGAGCCGGATCGCAGGCCTCCGGCTTCCGGCGCGCGCGGCCGTGGCTGCTCGCCCTGGTCATCCTCGGAGCCGTCGGGATCTCCACCGAGCGCGGGCTGTCCCGTGAGCCGGACGGCTGCGCCAGCTGCCACGCCATGCGCCGATACGTCGACGCCTTCAAGACCGGCCGCGACCTCGACGCCGCCCACGCCCGCGCCGGCCTCGTCTGCACCGACTGCCACCAGGGGTACTCGCTCTCGGCGCGCGCCAAGAGCGCGGCGGCGTACTCGGTGGGGATGGCCGGAACCCCGGCGCGCCGGCGCTACGACGACGCCATGTGCAACCGCTGCCACGTGAGCATGGAGCACCTGGGCGAGCGCACCGACTTCCTCCTGCGCAACCCGCACCGCAGCCACTGGCCGGAGCTGGGCTGCGCGGACTGCCACCTGGGTCACGCCAAGCAGATCGACTTCTGCAACGGCTGCCACGACAACGGCGGGCAGCGCATGACCGGCGAGGCCGTCCGGACGCCGCGCGCGCCCAATCCCTGGTTCTGGTTCCAGGGGGAGTGCCGGCCGGCGGCGAGCCCCTGAAACACGGAGTCGACTGGGTTGGGGACCCTCTGCCAGCTCGACCTGTCGAAGTGAAGGCGGCGCGATAGCCCGTTTGCCAATACCGAGAGTCCGGCCGAAACTTCGCGGGTCGATCGCGCCGAGAGGGGAAGGCCATGAACAGAAGAAACGGAACGGTGCTCCTGGTCGCGCTGGCCGTCACGGCGACTGCGTTGACGGGCTGCAAGAGGCGGCCGAGGGCGCCGGTGGAACAGGCTGCGACCCCGGCCCTCGGGACCGGCGCATCGGGCGAGGCGGCTCCGGACGCGGCCGCGCCGGGCGAAGACGCAGCGAGCGGACCGACTCCGGAGTGGTCGGAGACTTCGCTGAGCCGGACCTACGTCCTCCGGCAGTTCCGCACGGGGCCCCAGACGTGCCGGCTCGAGAGCGTGCGACAGGCGGACTCGCAGACGCGGTGGGTGAACGAGGTGTGCGTCGCCACCAAGGACCAGCTCGTGTTCGTCGCAGACGATGGCGACCGTTTCCTGGTCCTCGAGGTGCTCGCGGCCCCGGAGGAGGGCTCCAAGCTCCGCGCCGAGCTGGGCCGTGCCTACCTGATGGGGGCGGTCGCGGGGAGCATCAAGGCGGGGAAGATGATCGGGAGCCCCGACAAGCTTCGTGAGGTCGGCGATCGCTTCTTGTGGCTGGCCGGGATCCGCGACGAGAAGGGCACGCCACCCGCCTTGGTGCCGGGCGGCGTCCGGCTCTCGACCCTCGACGGCTTCACGCGGACTCTCCAGTTCGACGGCACTCAAGTGGTCGGGTCGCCGGACGCTGGCGCCTCGGACTCTCGCGCATGGCTCGGCTCGCTCAAGGAGGACGGTGGCCGGCCCAGCCCAGGGCAGCAGGCGGAGCGCGAGGCCGAGAGGGCCGAGGCGGAGTGGCGCGGACGCTTCGGGGAGGCCCGGGGGAAGGTCGCCTCGGCGGAGAAGGAGGTCGAGGCCGCGAAGGCGAGGATCGACTCCATCGAGAGGGATGGCCTCCCTGGGGCTGCCCCGGCGGTCAGGACGTACCGTCAAGGGACGACGCAGGAGCAGATCGAGCAGGCCCAAGCGATCGAGTGGCTCAACTACAAGCGGCAGATCGCCGAGCAGCTCCAGGCAGCCCGGACGAAGCTGGCCGACGCCGAGGCGCGTCTGCGCTTGGCCCGGGAGGCGTTCGAGGAACTCGAGCGCAAGGCTCGCTTCGAAGCGGTGCCCCTGGAGTGGAGGAAGTGAGGATCGCGCGCCCAATCCCTGGTTCTGGTTCCAGGGGGAGTGCGGGCCGGGGCCGTGATCCCCGCAGGCGCGGAGGCCTGCCTCCACGGGCTCGGCGGAGTCTTCACCCCTCCTGCACGATCCGCAGGACGGCCGCCCCGTACTTGTCGACGAACCGCTTGCCGACGCCCTGGAGCCGGATCAGATCCTCCAGGCTCGTGGGCCGCCGCGCGGCGATGGCGTTGAGCGTGCGGTCGGTGAGCACCACGAACGCCGGGACTCCGAGCGCCTTGCTCTGCTTGCGCCGCCACTCCTTGAGCCGCTCCATGAGCTTGCCGTCGACCAGCGGCGCCATCGAGGCGTCGAGCTCGAGCTTCGGCTCGGCGGCCTTCTTGCGCACCCTCATGGTGACCTTGGGCGCCTCGGGCGCCGCGCCCTCGCCCTCGAGCACGAAGGCGCCGCTGTTCAGCCCCGCGGTCCCCGCCGGGCCGAGCTTGATCCGCCGGAAGCGGATCATCTGGCCCTCCTTCTCGAAGGCGTCCTCGCTGAGCAGGACGATCTTCGCCCGCGCCAGCGCGTCCAGCATCCGCTCGAAGGTCTTGCGCTCGAGCGCGCCGTCGGGGAAGGCGTTCTTGAAGAGGTTGCCGGTGGAGAGCCCGTCGAAGCGCTTGAGCTCGTCGACGATCCGCTCGGCCTGCAGCAGCTCGCGGCGCGACGGGGCCCGGAAGCGGCGGCCGACGGCGGCGTGCGGGGCGCAGGCGTCGCAGTGGCCGCAGGGCCGGGCGTCGCGGGTGTCGCCGAAGTAGCGCACCAGCCGCGCCATGCGGCAGTCGCCGGACTGCGCGAACTCCAGCACCTCGTCGAGCTGCTGCGTGCGGTAGTTGCGGATGGCCTCGTAGGCGGGCCGCCAGCCGTCCTTGCCCGGGCGCACGATGTCGTCGGCGTCCACCTTCACGCCGCCGTGCGTGTAGAGCTTGGAGACCGCGTTCTGCGCGGTGTCCTCGTCCAGGCCGCAGGCCGCGGGCAGCTCCTCGCGGGCGATGCCCTGCGGCGGGACGGCGTCGAGGACCTCCTGCAGCGTCGAGGCCGGCGGGTAGTCGCGCTCGAGGAAGCTCTCGTGGATCTTGCGGTCGCCCCAGCTGTAGAGCAGCAGCGCGCGCGAGGGCTTGGCGTCGCGGCCGGCGCGGCCGATCTCCTGGTAGTAGCCCTCGACCGAGGACGGCAGCGCCATGTGGACGACCGTGCGGATGTCCGGCTTGTCGACGCCCATGCCGAAGGCGATGGTCGCCACGATGATCTCCAGCTCGCCGGAGAGGAAGCCGTCCTGGGCCCTGGCGCGGTCCTCGGTCGACAGCCCGGCGTGGTAGGGCGCGGCGCGGTAGCGCTGGGCGAGCAGCTCGGCCAGCTCCTCGGTCAGCTTGCGCGACGGCGCGTAGACGATCGCCGGGCGGTGGCCGGGCGGCTCCAGCATCGAGACCAGGTCGGCCTCGCGCTCGGCGCGCGGGCGGTCCACGGCCTCGATGGCCAGGTTGTCGCGCCGGAAGCCGCGGATGAAGCTCCGGGCCTGGGGCATCCCCAGCTGCTCGAGGATGTCCTTCTGCACGCGCGTCGTGGCGGTCGCGGTCAGCGCCAGCACCGGCGCGGGGCGGAGCAGGGGGATGCGATCCTTGAGCAGGCGGTAGTCGGGGCGGAAGTCGTGGCCCCAGTGAGAGATGCAGTGCGCCTCGTCCACCGCGACCAGCGTCGGCGGCCGCTTGGCGAGCATCTCCGGGAAGCCGGGGACGCTGAGGCGCTCGGGGGCGATGGTGAGGAAGTCGAGCTCGCCGTCCAGGTAGGCGCGGCAGGCGGCGCGCGACTGCTCGCGCGTGCGCCCGGAGTGGATGGCGGCGGCGGCGAAGCCCTTGGCGGTGAGCTTCTGCGTCTGGTCCTCCATCAGCGCGATGAGCGGGCTGATGACGACCGTGGTGCCGCCGCGCGCCAGGCCGGGGAGCTGGTAGCAGAGCGACTTGCCGCTGCCGGTGGGCATCACCAGCAGCGCGTCCTCGCCCGCGGCGACGGCGCGGCAGACCTCTTCCTGGTGCGCGCGGAAGGCGGGGTGGCCGAAGCGGTCGCGCAGGAGGCCGGCGAGGTCGCTGGTGGGCTGGCGCTTGGGTCTGAGGAGCGAGAGTTGGTCCACGCGAGGGTTCGACCACATCACGCGAGCGGGGGCAAGCGCACTTGGGCTTCGCCGTCCCTGCCGAGCGAGGCGGCACGCGGGGACGCGCGCCACGGTTCGTTCGACGAGCCGCGGGATCGGCTCGTCTTCCATGCGACCGACCGACGGCCGTCCGCTCGTGTGGGCTGCCAAGCTTCAGGTCAGGGCGAGCCTCCAGAGAACCGCAACGATGGCGAGGCTCGTGCACGAGGCCCCGACCACGAACACCGTGATGTCGAGCGCCTTCCAGCAATTCCGTCTTGCGACCCTGCGAACGACGATGCCCGACGCAGCGCAGAGGCCGCCGAAGACGGCCGCGGCGAGCAGAAGGACCAACGCGCCCACCCCGACGAGCATCCCGATCGCGAAGGTCTCGTTGCTGTCGGACCGCTCCATTCCGGGACGAATGGCCCACAGCAATCGGATACCAAGAGCGCCAAGCCCCCAGGCCAGCAGCCCCTCGCAGACGGCGAAGACCAGCAGCACGATACGCATCCGGACCCTCTTGCCTGGTCATCGTCACCGAACCATCAAACGAGGGGCAAGGCCGAAGGCCTCGAGGTCCGTCTCCGGCGGCGTCTGGACAAGCGTTCCTGCGTGATATCTCTTCCGGCTCGCTCGGGTACCGACGCGCTCGAGGGCTGGGACCCAAGGCCATTTCGGGCTGCGATGCTGAAGCCGGGCACCGGAGCGAGACACGACGATGAGCGCCAAGTCCGCCATCCCTGCCGACCCGCCCATCTTCCACATCACGCACATCGACAACCTGCCCGAGATCCTGAGGCAGGGTGGCCTGTGGTGCGACGCGCAGCGCATCGCCAAGAAGCTCCAGACCAAGAACATCGCCCACCTGCACATCAAGATGCGGCGCCTGACCCGGCCCGTGATGACCCGGGCCGACGGCAAGCTCGGCGACTACGTCCCGTTCAACTTCTGCCCCCGGTCCGTGATGCTCTACGCCATCCACCAGGGCCACCAGGACTACCCCGGCGGCCAGGAGGACGTCGTCCACCTCGTCAGCTCCGTCTCGCGCGCCGTGGCGCTCGGTCGTCCCTGGGCCTTCACCGATCG
Organism: Myxococcales bacterium; assembly: GCA_036504155.1. Taxonomy (GTDB): domain Bacteria; phylum Myxococcota; class Myxococcia; order Myxococcales; family UBA5297; genus JACRCT01. The sequence goes on along the minus strand of DASXVQ010000101.1, from coordinate 113,459 downwards.
GCACGCCGAGCTGGGCCACGCGCTCCACTTCGACGACCTAGCCCACCTCGACGAGGTGCGCTGGGACGTCATGGGCCTGCATTACTGGGCCGACGTAAAGGAGGAGCGGCAGGCCGAGTTCCTGGTGCGAGACTTCTTCCCCTGGCTGGCGGTCTACGAGGTCGGCGTCAGCACGTCCGCCATGGCTGGGAGAGTGGCCGCACTCCTTCAGGGAGCTGCCCACCGGCCCACGGTGGCGATCCGCCCCGGCTGGTACTACTGATGAAGGCGAGCATGGGAATCGAGCGCGGCCAGGGCAACCTTCTCGAGGCGGAAGTCGACGCCCTCGTCAACACCGTGAACGCCGAAGGCGTCATGGGCAAGGGCATCGCCCTGCAGTTCAAGAAGGCCTTCCCGGACAACTTCAGCTCCTACGAGCGCGCCTGCAAGGCGGGCGAGGTCGTTCCCGGCCGGATGCACGTCGTCCGCCGCATCGCCTCCCCCCGCTTCATCATCAACTTCCCCACCAAGAAGCACTGGAGGAACCCTTCGAAGCTCGAGTACGTGCGCGACGGCTTGAAGGACCTCGTCACGCAGGTGCGCCAACTCGGCATTCGCTCGATCGCCATACCGCCGCTCGGGTGCGGCAACGGCGGTCTCGACTGGACGGACGTGAAGCCGCTGATCCTCCGGGCCTTCGAGCCACTCGCCGACGTACGGGTCGTGCTGTTCGAGCCGGGCGGCGCCCCTGGGGCAAGCCAGATCATCGACCGACGCGCCAAGCCGGAGATGACGGAGGGGCGTGCGGCCGTCATCGCGGCCATGGGGCAGTACCTCGAGACGGGCTACGACTACCGGCTCTCGCTCCTCGAGGTGCAGAAGCTCGCCTACTTCCTGCAGGAGGCGGGTCAAGCGCTGCGTCTCCAGTTCCGCCCGCACTTCTACGGCCCGTATGCCGACGACCTCCGCAAGGCGCTGCGCAACATCGAAGGGCACTACACGCGTGGCATCGGAGACGGCCGGAACAGCCCCGAGACGCCGCTCGAGCTGCTCCCGAACTCGCTGGAGGAAGCTCGCGCGTTCCTCGCCAAGCATCCCGAGTCCCATCGTCGGCTCGAGCGAGTGGCCGCGCTGATCGAGGGCTTCGAGACGCCGCTGGGGATGGAACTGCTCGCCACGGTGCACTGGGTGATGGCTCACGAGGCCAAGCCCGACGACCCGGACGATGTCGTCGCCAAGGTGCAGGGCTGGAGCGAACGGAAGCGTTCGCAGATGAAGGATGGGCAGATCCGGGCGGCGTGGAAGCGGCTGCAGGAACGGTGGGCCGTCCGACCGAGGATGAAGTCTGCGTCTCACTCGGGCGCCTCCTCTTGATTTGATGCTCGAAGGCGTGAAGCCCGCCCCGAAGCGCGAGGTGAGGCGCGCGGCCCAAGACTCGACGAGTGCTCTCCGTAATCGGCGCGCTTGCCGCCGGCCAGGGCTCAGCGGCTCGCGCCGTCCGAAGCCATGACCGGGGCCCGCGGGGCAAGCCTCTCCAGCGCCAGCGCCATCAGTTCGGAGGCGACCACGACGGCCGACAAGGCGCCCACCACGCCCAGGGGGCGCTCGATCGCCAGGAATGCGAGGCAGAGCACGGCGAGGCCCGCGGCGGTCGCGGCGGGACGGATGCGCACGTCGAGCACCTTCTCGGCGAGCGGCCCTTCGAGCGCGATTTCCAGCTTCTCGTACGCGAAGAGCAGGCTCAGGAGGAGGACTCGCCGGGCGATCTCCAGCGCGAACACGAGGCTGACCCACCAGAACCAATCCCCCGGTCCCGAACCGTGCCCGGAGAAGATGTCCGGCACCTGCGCCGCGACCAGCACGCCGGTGGCGAGCACGTTCCAGAGCACGGCGAGGCTTGCGGCGCCCCGGCGATCAATTGCGCTCGACGAGAACGCCGACACGACCACCACGACGGCGAAGCCCACCACGATCAGGAAGATGCCGAGACCGATGAGCCCGGCGACCGTCCAGACCACGAGGGTCTTGGGCAGGCCCTCGTGGCCGAGGTCGGCCGAGAACTGCGCGAGCACGCGCGGCACCGCCAGCGAAAGCCACCCCGGGAGGCGCTCGAGCGAGACGACGAGCAGCGCCAAGATGGCCGCGGCGAACTGGAAGGGCCGGTGCGAGCCGATTCCCCGACGGATGATCGGCCGCGCGGCGAGCCAGCCGTAGGCCTGGGCGACGCCCCAGGCCCGCGTCTGGATGGGCATGACGCTGATGAGGCCCAACGCCAGGGCGCTTGCGGTGATGAACTGCGGCAACCGCGCGACCCCGGGCAGTGCGAAAGACGCCGCACCGAGGGCGAGCAGGGCGAGCATCGCCGACTGGGCCGCCAAGGCCACTGCGAAGACTCTGCGCATCGGCGCCGAATATACAGGGGTGAAGCCCGGCCTCCGCACGCGCTGCGTCCCTCCGGGCTCGCGGCGGGCTACGTCGTCGCTTGCGGCGCCGGCTCGCTGTCGCGCTCCAGCACCGCCACCTTGACCTCCGCACGAACGTCGAAGCCGAGGTCGCGATAGATCGCGATCGCGGGTGCGTTGGTCGCCCAGACGTGCAGGAACGGGCGGTCGCCGCGCTGCTGGATGTTCGCGGCGACGGCTGCCGACAGGCGGCGCGCCAAGCCCTGCCCGCGGAAGTCCGGGTGCGTGCACACGCCGCTGACCTCGGTGTGGCCAGGGAAGCGCATGCGCTCGCCCGCCATGGCGGCCAGCCCGCCCTTGCGTCGGACACCGATGAAGCGGCCCATGTGGTGCGTGTGCGTGAGGAAGGGGCCGGGCTCGGTGAGCAGGGCGAGCGCCAGCATCTCGGGTGCGTCGGCGTCGGTCAGCAGCTCGATCTCGGCGTCGTGCTCGGCGGCCAGCGGTCGCGTCGCGACCATCTGCAGGCCCGTGCCGGTCTTCGTCGCGCGCAGGCCCGGCGGTATCTCGATGGCGGGGACCTGCAGGACATAGACGTGTTCGCCGGGGCGTACCAGCGCCGCGAGCGCTTCCTGGGCATCGGCCGCGTCGTCGCGCGCCGAGGCGAAGACGTTGACGTCGCGCACGAACCGCCGGGCGCGCTCGTCGCCCTCGGACCGCGAAGCGTGGTGGGTGGTCAGCGACGCCCAGACGGGCCGATCCAGATCGTGCATCTCCGCGCGCTCCTTTGGCGGGCGCCAGGCGGCCTCGCTGGACACCAGTCTCTACATTCCACGAATCGAGGACTCCGGCCACGTGGCCGATGTGGCCTTCCCTCGGGCGTCGCAGCCCTCGCCTCCCGCGGCGCCAACTGGTGCCACGGCTGAACATCGGCCACGTGGCCGAAGTTGCCTTCCCTCGGGCGTCGCAGCCCTCGCCTCCCTCGACGCCAACTGGTGCCACGGCTGAACATCGGCCACGTGGCCGAAGTTGCCTTCCCTCGAGCGTCGCTGCCCTCGACTCCCGCGGCGCCTACTGGTGCCACGGCATGAACATCGGCCACGTGGCCGATGTTGGCGGCCCGCTGGAGCCGACCCGGGCCTTGATGCGGAGCCCGTACTCCAGGTATGAGAGAACTACTCACCGAGGCCCGCCCCGCCGCAAGGCACGGGACGAGCCCCATCGCCACAGGGGGAGCGACATGCCGAAGAAGACCACGACGCCCGCGACGAAGATCCCTGCAGTCAGCCAGGAGCAGCTTCGCAGCCTCGCCGATTACGTGCTGCGCGAGAGCGCCGCCGGCGAGGTCCGCAGCACCATCAACATCGGGCTCTATCTCTTCAGCCAGCTCTTCCGCGCCTCTGAGGACGCCTTCCGCTCCAAGGACCCCGACAAGCCCAACTCGCTCAACGCCCTCGCCGCCCAGGCGGGAATGTCCGATGCGGGCTGGAGCGAGACGAGGCTGCGCCGAGCCATCGAGGTCTCGCTGATGGCCAAGGCGCACAACGACTTCCGCGCTTGGCGCTTCCTGCGGGTGAGCCACTACGAGGTGGTCATCGGGATGCCGGCCGAGAAGCAGCGCGAGCTCCTCGATCGGGCCCAGAAGGAGCGCTGGTCGGTCGCCCGCCTGGGCGAGGAGGCCGGAAAGAAGAAGCCTGCGCGCCCGGTCCAGGCGAGCCCCGGCTCGGTGTCGCCCGACAAGGCGCTGACCCGGGTCCGCAAGGCGATGGGCGAGATCGCCGCGCTCAACGCCCCGAGCACCGCGCTGGCCCCCGTCCTCGTGCAGGTGGGAATCGACGGCGACGCCGCCGAGGAGTTCACCGCGCAGGCGGAGAAGCTGCTCGGCCTGCTCGAAGGCTTCCAGAAGCAGATCGAGGAGATGAAGAAGCGCTCCGCGAGCAAGCTCAAGCGCGTGGCCGGGAAGCTTGCCGTGCCGGGCTAGCGGCAGGGGCCTGCCCATGAGCGGGGCGGGCCTCGTGACGGGACGGAAGCGCAACGGCGGTGGCCCTCGTCTTCAGGTCCCACCTGCGCGCCCCGGCCCAATCCTGGTACTGTCTGCATGCACCAACCGTCCTAGCGGCCGCAACCAAGCACGTTCCCCTCGAGCCGCTCCTCGAGGGGGAAGCCATGACCCGCATCCTGCTGCTGGTCGACGACGAGCCTCGGATCACCGACCTGCTGCGCCTGGTCCTCAAGCGAAGCTTCGACGAGGTCCACACGGCCACCTCCGGCGAAGCGGCATCCGAGATTCTGGACGAGCATCCCGTCACGCACGTCGTCGCCGACTACGTGCTCGGAGCGGACGAGCCCAATGGTGCGACTCTCCTCGCGGCCTGGCGCAGGATCCACCCGTCCATCCGCTTCGCGGCCATTCTGACCGGGCGCTGCTCGATCGAGGACCTCGTTGGTCGGCCGGGAATCGATGCGGCCTTCGAGAAGCCCGCCGCCGACGAGGTGATTCAGCGGCTTCGGGACGAGCCGTAGGACCCGGGTTCGGGATTCAGGTCGCCTGACGGCCAGGCGCCGCAGGTGGGCGACTGCCGGCACGAAACGAGCGTGGCGCTTCCCAGTAGTGAGGAGCGAGCCGGTCCGAGAATCCACGCGACGGCGCGGGAGCGTGCGCGCGGCTGGCCTGCGGACGACCGGGGATTCCCGGGAAAAGGGCGGACGGACGGCTGGCGGGAGAGCAGCGGGAAGGATGGGCGCAACGCGGGTCGGTGCCCATGCGGTATCGCGCGTGCGCAACTTGCCTTCGGAGAATCGAGAATGACCAACGAACTGAACCTTCCCCTGCCTGACCGCCTGCCACCAGACGCGGATCCGCACTCTGGCCCCGGCAAGAGACCGGCCCCTCCACGGCCGATCGAGCCGCCACGGAGTCGGGAGCGCACGCCAGGACTCGGGGGCCTCGACCCAGCTCCGTCGACACCCACCACGCAAGATTCGTTTCGTTGAGGCGGCTCCCTGGTCCGCGGCTCCGCTGGCTGGTCGGCGCCAGCCGGCGGGGAGCGCTCGGAGCTGGTTCCTGTCTGCGCTTGGGGCCGAAGGGTCCGCGACAAGGAAGGCAACTGGAAGAGCGGCGGGGCGGCAAGCGTCGCCAACGAGCGCCTCGACGTCTCGCACGGCAGCTGCCCCGTCTGCGCGGAAGAGCACTTCGGAGATCCGTGAGCGATCCGCCGCGATCATCCAATCGCAGCCCTCGCAGCCCTCGCAGCCCTCGCAGCCCGTGACGGGCCCGTCGGCAAGCCGGTTCGGTCGGTGGAAGCACGGCCAAGCCTGAACAGCTCAGGGCGACGAGGAGTGCCTGCTCCGTCTCCGGACACCAGACGGGCAGTCGCCGTCGCTGGAAGGTTCGGGTCTCGCGCCAGGTTGCAGGTGGTAGCGGGCCGGGCCGGAGCAACGTGTGGATGATCTAGTGCGCCAACCAGGAACTGGCCGTAGGCGCTACTGGCAAGTCGTGAATCGGCTGCTGCGGCTCCCGACGATCGTCCGCTATTCCTGCGCGCCCATCGCCACGGGGATGGCCTTCTGGGTCCAGTGGACCCTGTTGCCGCAACCTGGGATCGCCCCCTTCGTCTTCTTCTTCTTCAGCGTGGCGCTGACGGCCTGCCTCGGCGGCCGGATCCCCGGCTTGATTGCGGTGGCGCTGTCCGCGGCGCTGGCGAACTACGCGTTCGTCGGCCCCTTCGGGACCTGGGAGACCTCGGGGCCGGGCTTCACCGCGATGCTCCTCTTTCTCGTGAGCGCGTCCGCCGTGTCCCTGCTCTGCTCCGCCTTCCGAGGCGCCACGCTCCGAAGCGCGAGCGCCGCCGAGGTCGCGAGCCAGCAGGTCCGCTTGGTCGACCTGTCGCAGGACGCGATCCTCGTCTGGCAGCTCGGGGGCAACATCGAGAGCTGGAACTTCGGAGCCGAGGCCCTCTACGGGTTCGCCGAGGCCGAGGCCATCGGGCGCAGCTCCCACCGGCTCCTCCAGGCCCGCCTCCCGCTGCCCTGGCCCCAGTTGCAGGCCGAGCTCGAACGCCAGACTCGCTGGGAGGGCGAGCTGGAGCACACGACCAAGGACGGTCGGAGGGTCCGGGTGTGGTCGAGGCTCCAGGTGCTGCGCGGCCGGGACGGGGTGGTGCGCGTCCTCGAGTCCAACCGGGACATCACCGAGCGCACGCGCCTGGAGGCGGCGCTGCGCGGCAGCGAGGAGCGGCTGCGGGCGATCTTCGAGAACGCCGCCCTGGGGATCCTCGAGACCGACGGGCTCGATCGCTTCGCCATCGTCAATCCGCGCCTCTGCCAGATGCTCGGCTACCAGCGGCACGAGCTGATCGGGAAGAGCGCCGTCGACGACCTGACCGCGCCCGAGGACCGGGAGCTCAGCCGCCGGCTGAACGCGGAGCTGGCCCGGGGGACGCGCGAGCGCCTGGACTACGAGAAGCGGTACCTGCGACGGGACGGCTCGTTGCTGTGGGTCCACGTCACCCTGTCCGCCATCCGCGACGGCCTGGGGAGGTACCTGTACTCGGTCGGGACCGTGCAGGACATCGGCGAGCGCAAGGCGGCGCAGGGGCGCCTCGCCTACCTGGCCTCCTTTCCAGAGCAGAGCCCGAACCCCATCGTCGAGGCCGACGAGTCGGGCCGCGTCACCTACGCCAATCCCGCGGCGCTCCGCCAGCTCCCCGACGTCCGCGAAGTGGGGAAGGCGCATCCCTGGCTCTCGGACTGGGACACGGTCGTGGCGCTCTCGAGGAAGGCGACTGCCGACGCGCCTGCCGAGCGCACCTTGGCCGTCGGCGAGCGGGTCTTCCACCAGGTAGTGGGCCGCACCCCGGACGCGGGGGGCGTGCGCACCTACGGCCTCGACATCACCGAGCTGAAGAGGGTCGAGGGCGCCTTGCGGGTGGCGAACGAGCGGCTGGAGGACGCCGACCGCCGCAAGGACGAGTTCCTGGCGGTGCTCTCGCACGAGCTGCGCAACCCGCTGACTCCCATCCGCAACAGCGTCTACCTCCTCAACCGCGCCGCCGGCCTCGACGAGCGCGGGCGCAGGGCCGCCGCCGTCATCGACCGCCAGACGGGCATGCTCTCGCGCCTGATCGACGATCTCCTCGACGTGACCCGGATAGCCCGCGGCAAGATCCGGCTGCAGCGCTCGCGCGTCGACCTCGTGCAGCTCGTCCAGCAGGTCGTCGAGGACGGCCGCCCGGCCATCGTCTCCCACCAGCTCCAGCTCGAGCTGCGGCTGCACGAGGTGCCGATATGGGTGGAGGTCGACTCGGCGCGCATCGCGCAAGCCGTCGGCAACCTGGTCCACAACGCCACCAAGTTCACGCCCGCCGGCGGGACGGTGGGCGTCGCCGTCTCGCGGGACGACCGGGGCCTGGCCGTCGTCGAGGTGCAGGACAGCGGCGTGGGCATCGACCGGCAGACGCTGGCGCGGCTCTTCCAGCCGTTCACCCAGGCGGACCGCTCGCTCGACCGCAGCCGCGGCGGTCTCGGGCTGGGCCTGGCGCTGACCAAGGGGCTCGTGGAGCTGCACGGCGGCGACATCCAAGCGACGAGCGCGGGCCCGGGCCGCGGCGCGCAGCTCACCCTCCGGCTGCCGTTGGCGGAGGCGGAGGCCGCGGCGGCGGCGGCGGGCGCCGTGAGCGGTCGCGGAAGGTTCGGCGGCAGGTGCGTTCCGCCCTGCACCGTCCTGATCGTCGAGGACAACAGGGACTCGGCCGACAGCCTGCGCGAGGTCCTGGAGCTGGCGGGCCACCAGGTGGCGGTGGCCTATGACGGGCGGGAGGGCGTGGAGCGGGCCCGGAGGCTCAAGCCCGCGCTCATCCTGTGCGACCTCGGGCTGCCCGAGCTCGACGGGTACGCCGTGGCCCGGGCCATTCGCGCGGATGCCCAGGTCGCCTCGACCTTCCTGGTCGCCCTGACCGGCTACGCGCAGCCCGAGGACGTGCAGCGCTCTCGAGAGGCGGGGTTCGACCGCCACCTCGCCAAGCCGCCGGACCTCGAGGAGCTCGAGGCGGTGCTCCTCGAATGCCTCGGCGCTGGGGCGTCCCCGGTGCCTTCCGGGATGTGCCGCCCGTAAAAGCCGGCGACTAAAGTCGCGCCTGACATTGCGATGCCCGCCTTCGCGGGCTGCAGTGGCCTCGGGTCGCGAAGTCGGAAACCCGAGAGTCAGAGGTGCGAAGACCTGAACCCGGGCGCCTTTGTCGTCGCCCATGGCATCCGTCGCCACCCGGTCCGCGAAGGCGGACCTCGAAGCCTCAGGCGCGGCTTTAGCCGCCGGCAGTCCCAACCGGCCTTCTCGAACCCTGGTCGAACTTCCGGATGCTCGTACTAGAGTGGTCGGCCGGAGGCACGCATGGGATGGAAGGGCAACGTCGCTTGGGCCTTTGGCACGATGCTCTGCCTTGCCTCCGTGCTGCTCATCGCGTCGATCCCGTACCAGCTCTGCCTGGGAGGCGGCGCCTCGGACGCCCACGGGGCCGGGCCTGCCTACGTCGACCGGGTGTGCTCCCCCGACCGGCCGGGCCTGGGAACGCTGGGCGTGATGATGGCGGTGGTGGGCGTCTCGGCGATCGGGTGGAGGCTGCTGCGCAAGGATCTGGGGCAGCCGGCGAGCCGCGTCGATCGATGAATGACCCGCGACGCCGCCGGGGCTGGAGCGCCCCGGCTCTTCTTCTTCGGGGAGGCGGCTGAGGCCGGCCGGCCTAGGCGACGACGGTGAAGTGGGCCTTGGCGTCCGCGTCCATCGGCGTGCCCTTCACGTCGGCCAGGACCTTCACGTACCAGGTCAGGTTCGGCGCGGTGACCGCGGAGCTGGGGTTGTCGAAGCCCAGCCGGCGCAGCGCTCCGGTGAGGTCCAGGTTCACCACGCAGAAGCCGTCCTCCTTCACGTCGCCGGGCTTCATCTCGTAGGGCCACTGGTAGTCCAGGCCGATGACCTGGTTCTTCTCGTCATGGCTGTCCTCGCCCAGCGTCACGAACTCCTCGCGGCCGTCGGCGTGCTTCTTCATCACCCCCACCTCGACCTTGTGGGCCAGGACGGTGCAGGGCTTGGTCGCGGTGACCTTGAAGTTGCCCTTGAGGACCGAGTCGCTCACCGGGAAGCGCATCGCGGTCGGGTCCTGCCGCTCGAGGCTGGTGATCTCGACCTTGCAGCCGTGCTCGCCGACGAACGTCTTGATCTTGTCGAAGAAGCCCATGGTCAGCTCCGCTCTGAGTGGGTGGGGAAGGCACGCGATTGGACCACCGCCCGGTTCTTCGGGGCAAGCGCACCGCCTTCGTCCCTTCGAACGGAGCCGCAAGCGTCAGCGCGCCGGGGAAAGGAAGCCCTGGGCGGTGAAGGGACACGGAATCGAGCAGGGACGGGCCGCATTCCTTGTTCGATTCGGCCCCCTTCACTGCCAGGGCACGACCTCTTCCGGCGCGCTGACGCTTGCGGCTCGGTACAGCGCCTGGCGCCCGCAGTTCTGCTAATCTGCCGACACTCCGACGCCGACCCCGTCACCCCGCGCCGGAGCCATCAAGGCCATGGACGACAACGTCGCCTTCAACGCCAAGGAAGCGAAGTGCCCCGGCTGCGGCGCGCCGATGTTCTTCCAGGTCGGCACCTCGCGCCTCAAGGTCTGCGACAGCTGCCACACCGTCGTCGCCCGCGGCGACCAGGGCCTGGAGACGTTCGGCAAGGTCGCCGACCTCGTCCCCACCGGCGCCAAGCTGACGCTGGGCCTCGAGGGCCGGCTCAAGGGCGTCGGCTACCGCATCGCCGGGCGCGTCCAGCTCAAGTGGGCCCAGGGCGTCTGGGACGAGTGGTACGTCGCCTTCGACAACGGGAAGTGGGGCTGGCTGGCCGAGGCCCAGGGCCGCTACTACCTCTCCTTCCCGGTGCCCGAGCGCCCGGTCCCTCCCTGGTCCGCGCTGCGGCCGGGCAAGACCGTGCCGCTGGGCGAGCTGGGCCGCTTCGTCGCCAGCGACCTCAAGCGCTCGGCGTACGTCGCCGCGCTGGGCGAGCTGCCCGAGCGCATCGCCATCGACGGCCGCAACATCCGCACCGCGGACCTCACCGGCGACAAGGGCGGCTTCGCCACGCTCGACTACGGCGTCGAGGGCGACGAGGCGGACGTCTACGTCGGCCGCGAGGTGCCCTTCGAGCAGCTGGGGCTGGACCCCAAGAAGCTGCAGATCCCGCCCAAGCACGAGCGCGTCACGGCCAAGGGCCTCAAGTGCCCGAAGTGCAACGGCCCGCTGGAGCTGCGGGTCCCCGACCAGACCATGCGGGTGGCCTGCCCGTACTGCGCGGCGCTGCTCGACTGCACCTCGGGGACGCTGCAGCACCTGGAGCAGCTCAAGAAGCGCTCCTGCGAGATCCCGCTCGGCTCCAAGGGCAAGCTCGGCGGCGTCGACTGGCTGGTCATCGGCTGGATGGAGCGGCGCTGCACGGTCGAGGGCATCGACTACTTCTGGGAGGAGTACCTCCTCTACGACGAGAAGACCGCGGGCTTCCGGTTCCTGGTCAACTCCATGGGCCACTGGTCCTTTGTCGAGCCCGTGCCCGCCGGCGAGGTGGTCGAGGGGCTGCGCGGCCCGGTGTGGAGGGGCGAGCTCTACCGCACCTTCTCCGAGGTGGACGCCGACGTCACCGGCGTCCTCGGCGAGTTCTACTGGGCGGTGGCGCTCGGCGAGAGGGTGCACGCCGTCGACTACGTCGCCGCGGCCGAGGCCCTCTCCGAGGAGCGCGGCGAGGAAGAGGTCAACTGGTCGCACGCGGTCTACCTGCCCACCGGCGAGGTCGCGGCCGCCTTCAAGATCGCCAAGCCGATTCGCCCGCCGCAGGGCGTGGGGATGATGCAGCCCAACCCCTGGGAGCAGCACCTGTCGGGCATGAAGTGGTGGGTGCTCGCGGGCCTGGCCGGGGTGGTCTTCGTCTTCATCCTGCTCTCCACGCGGACGAGCAAGGTGGTCTTCGACGAGAGCTTCCAGCCCGGCGCCCTCTACGCGCGCCCCGGGGTGACCGGGCCCTCGACGCCGCCGCCGGCGCCCAAGGAAGGCGAAGACATCCCGCCGGACCAGGACGTCGCCGCCGATCCCGCGCACCCGGAGAACGGCACCGTGCGCATCAGCGCGCCGTTCCGCATCGACCAGGCCCGCCGCAACATGGAGGCCGAGCTCGACACCAACGTCGACAACAGCTGGGCGGGCGTGGCGGCGGCGCTGGTGAACCAGACCACCGGCGAGGTCGACGAGTTCGCGCTGGAGTCGAGCTACTACCACGGCGTCGACGGCGGCGAGGCCTGGTCCGAGGGCAGCCGCCGCGACTCCACCTTCCTCTCCGCGGTCGCGCCCGGCGAGTACGTGCTGCGCGTCGAGAGCATCTGGGAGCCGAACAAGCCGCCTCCCAGGGTGCACCTCAAGCTCACCCACGGCGTCGCGCGGGTGACGCACTTCTTCCTGGCGCTCGGCCTGATCCTCATCCTCCCCGTGTTCGCCCTCTGGCGGCGCAGCGCCTTCGAGCGCACCCGCTGGGAGGAGAGCAACGTCGGGGGCGGGGGCGGGGGCGACGATGACGACTGAGAACGGGGCAGGGCGCCCGCTGCGGGAGGCGAGAAGGCCATGAGTCTGCTCTACAAGCTCTTCGTCATCGCCGCGCTGAGCGGCTACGCCGGGGCCGGGCTGATGGGCTGGGACTTCGGCACGTCCGAGAAGCGCCCCGCGCCCAGCGGCATGCGCCAGTCGCCCGGCGGCAACCGCTCGTACCACTTCTGGCACACCGGATTCCACGGAGGAAAGTGATGACCGAAATTCTCACCAACGTGGCGCAGTCGCTCATCTTCGCGCTCATCGGCGTGGTCGTCTTCGCCGTCGTGTTCCTGATCATCGTCAAGACGGTGCCGTTCTCGGTGCGCAAGGAGATCGAGGAGGACCAGAACACCGCGCTGGGCATCATGCTCGGCTGCGTGTTCCTGGGCCTGTCGATCATCATCGCCGCCGCGGTGCACTGAGGCGGCATGGCGCCGCTGCTGCTGGCGACCGCGCTGCTGGTCTCCACCTGCGGGCTGGTCTACGAGCTGCTCGCCGGAAGCCTGGCGAGCTACCTGCTCGGCGACTCCATCCTCCAGTTCTCGACCCTCATCGGCGCCTACCTGTCGGCGATGGGCCTGGGCGCCTGGATGTCCGGGCACCTCGAGCGCGCCGCCGCCCGCCGCTTCGTGGAGGCGATGCTGCTGGCCTCGCTCGTCGGCGGGCTCTCCGCGCCGCTGCTCTTCCTCGCCTTCGCGCACCTTCCCAACGCGTTCCGGCCGGTGCTCTACGCGACCATCGCCTTGACCGGCACGCTGGTGGGCCTGGAGATCCCGCTGCTGCTGCGCGTGCTCAAGGAGCGCTACGCCTTCAAGGAGCTGGTCGCCCGGGTGCTGACCTTCGACTACGTCGGGGCGCTCCTGGGCTCGCTGGCGTTCCCGATGCTGCTGCTCCCGCGGCTGGGGATGGCGCGCACCGGCATCGCCCTCGGGCTGCTCAACGCGGCCTGCGCCCTGGCGAGCACCTTCGTGCTGGCGCCGGCCATCCCCCGCGTCCGGCCGCTGCGGATCCAGGCGTTCGGGGTGATCGCCGCCCTGCTGGGGGCGCTCCTCTTCGCGGACCGGCTGACCCTGCTGGCCGAGGACGGGCTGTACGCCGACGAGATCGTCTTCGCCCGCCAGACGCCCTACCAGCGCATCGTGCTCACCCGCGGGCGGGGCAGCTTCCAGCTCTTCCTCAACGGCAACCTGCAGTTCTCCTCCGCCGACGAGTACCGCTACCACGAGGCGCTGGTGCACCCGGCGATGTCGCTCGCGCCGGGAGCCAAGCGGGTGCTGGTGCTGGGCGGCGGGGACGGGCTGGCCGTGCGCGAGCTGCTCAAGTACCCGGGCCTCGAGGAGATCGTGCTCGTCGACCTCGACGCGGAGATGGTGCGGATCGCGCGCGAGAACCCGCTGCTGCTCAAGGCGAACAAGGACTCGCTGCGCTCGCCGAAGGTGAAGGTCGTCAACGAGGACGCCTACGTCTGGGTCCAGCGCGACCACGGCAAGTTCGACGTGGCCATCGTCGACTTCCCGGACCCCAACAACTTCGCGCTGGGCAAGCTCTACACCACGCGCTTCTACAAGATGCTGCGCCGCTCGCTGGCGCCGGACGCGCCGGTGGCGGTGCAGAGCACCTCGCCGCTGATGGCGCGGCGCTCCTTCTGGTGCGTGGTGCGGACCCTGGAGGACGCCGGGTTCGCGGCGCGGCCGTACCACGCCTTCGTCCCCTCGTTCGGCGAGTGGGGCTTCGTGCTGGCGCGGGCGCAGGCGTTCGAGGTGCCGACGAAGCTGCAGGTGCAGGACCTCTCGTGGCTGACCGAGGAGTCGCTGCCGACGCTCTTCTCGCTGGGCAAGGACATGGGGCCGCTGCCGGTGGAGGTGAACCGCCTCAACAACCAGGCGCTGGTCCAGTATTACGAGGCGGAGTGGCGAAGGTGGAACTAGCGGCAGCCCTCCCCCCTGCCCCCTCCCAAACTGCCGGGAGGGGGTACGTTGGTTGCCTTCGGCCATCCTGGCCGGAGCTACCGCACCCCCACGCGTTGCGCTGGCTCGCGGCCCCGTGCCCGACTCGGTCGTGCCGGCCGATGAGCTCCTACCGGATCGCCGAAAGCAACCCACGGCTCCCCCTCCAGCTCCGCTGGAGGGGGTTGGGGGGAGGTTTGCGGTGACCCGCCGCGAGTTCCTTCTGGCCGTCCTCGGTGCTCCGGTCGCCTTGGCCGCGTGCAGGACGACGTCGCCCACCCCGAGCTTCGGCGGGCGGCTCCTGGGCACCAGCGATCGCCTCGGCCACCGGCTCGTCCGCCGCGAGGCCCCGAGCGACGGCGGCGAAGTGGAGCGCACCGGCATCTGCATCGTCGGCGGCGGCATCGCCGGACTGGCCGCGGGCTGGCGCCTGCTGAGGGCCGGCTTCGACGACTTCGTGGTGCTGGAGGCCGAGCCGCAGCCGGGCGGCACCAGCGCCTCCGGCTCGAACCCGGCCAGCGCCTTTCCCTGGGCCGCCCACTACATCTGCGCCCCCACCAAGGAGAACCGGCCGCTCGTCACGCTGCTGGACGAGATGGGCGTCGTCGAGGGTACGGATCCCAGGGGCGAGCCGGTCTTCGCCGAGGAGGTGCTCTGCCGCGCGCCGCAGGAGCGGCTGTTCATGGCGGGCGCGTGGTGGGAGGGCCTGTACCCGATGGCCGGCGCCTCCGCCGAGGACCTGCGCCAGTACCGCGCCTTCGAGGCGGCGATGGATTCCTGGGCGGCCCGCCGCGACGCGCAGGGGCGCCGGGCGTTCACGCTGCCCGTGTCGAAGTGCTCGGACGATCCCGAGTTCCTGGCGCTCGACCAGCGGTCGATGGCGACCTGGATGGACCAGCAGGGCTTCACCTCGCCGCGGCTGCGCTGGTACGTCGACTACGCCTGCCGCGACGACTTCGGCCTGCGGCTGGAGGAGACCTCGGCCTGGGCGGGGCTGTTCTATTACGCCAGCCGCATCCCCGAGCCGGGCGAGAAGCCGGCGGAGTTCCTGACCTGGCCGGAGGGCAATGGCCGCGCGGTCGCGCACCTGACGGGCAGGCTGGGCGGCCGGGTGCGCACCGGGGCGATGGCGCTGCAGGTTCGCCACGACGCGCCGGAGCCCGAGGTCCGCTGGGTCGACGCACGCACCGGGCAGGCCCGGCGCACCGTGGCCAAGCAGGTCATCTGCGCCACCCCCGCGTTCGTCACCCGCTACCTGCTGGGCGGCGGGGCGGCGAGCGAGCACCTGCAGGCGTTCCACTACTCGCCGTGGATCATCGCCAACCTCACCTTGAAGGAGCGGCCCGCCTCGCGCGGCTTCCCGCTCGCCTGGGACAACGTCTTCCACGACAGCCAGTCGCTGGGCTACGTCGACGCCGGTTTCCAGGCCGGCCGCGACCGCGGCCCGACCGTCTGGACCTGGTACCTGCCGCTGTGTGGGCCGGACCCCAAGGCCGTGCGCCGCAAGCTGCTGCTGGCGGGCTGGGACGCCTGGCGCGACGCCATCGGCGCGGACCTCTTCCGGGCGCACCAGGGCCTGGAGGGGCTGATCGAGTCCGCCGACGTCTGGCGCTGGGGCCACGCGATGGTGCGCCCCGAGACCGGTTTCGTCTGGGGCGGCGCGCCGCAGCGGGCGCGCCAGGCCCTGGGAGCCGTCCACTTCGCCAACACCGATCTCTCCGGGGTGGCGCTCTTCGAGGAGGCGCTCGACCACGGCTTGCGCGCCGCGGAGGAGGCGCTGGCCGGCCTGGGGATCGCCTCGGAGACGATGCGGCGGTAGCGCGGGTGCCGTGCCCGAAGCCCGGAGCCGGGCTTGGGCTTGGACTTAGGGGCGGCTCTTCCGGGGCTTGGACACCCGCACCGGCGGCCCCATCGGCGGGGTGCCCTGCAGCTCGGCCAACCGCTCGATCTCCTCGAGCATCAGGCCGTCGCGCAGGCCGCGGCGCACCACCTTGACGCTGCGCGCCTTCACGTGCGCGCAGATCTCCTCGAGGATGACCGCGCCGGCCACGATGATCTCCGCGCGCCGCTCCTCGATGCCCGGCGCCTTGCGCCGCCGGGCCATCGTCATCTTCTTCAGCGAGGTGCAGGCCTTGGCCAGCTCGCGCACCGAGAACGCCGTGCGCGGCGGGCCCACCGGCCGCGGGACGCTGGGCCGGCGCCGGATGTAGTTGGCCAGCGCCCCGATGGTCCCGGCGCTGCCCAGCACCCGCGACCACGCGCCGAACAGCTCGGTGGGCAGGGTCTGCGTCAGGCAGGCGCGGATGTGCTCGCGCATCGCCCGCTCGTGCCCGGGCAGGAGCGGGTCCGACAGGCAGAACATCTCGGTCATGCGCACCGAGCCCAGCGGCACCGAGACCCCGAACTTCACCTCGCCGCGCTCGACCAGGCTGATCTCGGTGGAGCCGCCGCCGATGTCCGCCAGCGCCACGCGCTCGTCCTTGACCTCCAGGCCCGAGAGCACGCCCTTGGCGATGAGCCGCGCCTCCTGGATCCCGCTGATGGTCTCCAGCCGGATGCCGGCGACGCGCTCCACCTCCTGCGCGAAGGCCTCGCCGTTGGTCGCCTCGCGCACCGCGCAGGTCGCCACCGCGCGCACCCGCAGCGCCCCGTGCCGGCGCGCCGTCAGGGCGTAGCGCGAGAGCACCTCCAGCGCGCGCTGGATGGCCTGCGCCGACAGCACGCCGGTCCGGAACACCTCTTCGCCCAGCCGCACCGGCTCGCGCTCGTCGTGGACGACGGCGAACGACCCGTCCCCGAAGACCCGCGCGACCTGCAGGCGGATGGCGTTGGAGCCGACGTCGATGGCGCCCAGGGTCGCCCTCACCGAGAGCGGCTCCTCCAGCTCGACCAGCGTGTCCGGCTGCCTCAAGGCGCCTCTCGGGTCCGGCCGCGCAAACCTCGCACGTCCACAACATTGCCCAGGCTTCAGGTTCTACGC
This sequence comes from Myxococcales bacterium, assembly GCA_036504155.1. Classification (GTDB taxonomy): domain Bacteria; phylum Myxococcota; class Myxococcia; order Myxococcales; family UBA5297; genus JACRCT01. The sequence goes on along the minus strand of DASXVQ010000101.1, from coordinate 96,549 downwards.
CCGCCCGCCAGCCTGGAGGCCGGCGCGGCGGGCGAGCGCCAATCGCCCAGATTCCGAGAGGTGGTCTATCGCGGCCCGTGAAGACCGGTCAAGGCGACCTCCAGCCCGCGCCGGAGGCCGCCCCGGCGTCAGCGCGCCTGGACGTCGCCGGACCGGGCGTCCAGCACATAGCAGCCGAAGGGGCGGCCGGCGTTGTCCCAGGCAGGCTCGGCCTGGCCACCGTCGGTGGCGAAGAAGGCGAAGCTGGCGCCCTCCAGGGGATCGCCCGGCTTGATCTGGATCTTGGCGACGGCCTGGCCGTCACTGGGCTCCATGCGCACGTCGCGCACGTCCAGCCAGTCGGCCCCGTGGCGGCGCTCGCCCAGCCGCACCCAGACCGCGTCGTAGCCCGCGAGCGTGCCCGCGTAGCGCAGCTGCAGCGTCCCGCCGCCGTGGCCGTCGCTCTTGAACGCCGCCCGCACGACCGCCGTCGCCGCGTCCGCCGCCACCGCCGCGGAGCCCGCCGAGGCCGGCTTGGCGCCGGCCTGCTTGCCATTCTTGGCCATCGATTTCCTCCCCGTTTGTGAAGCCGGGGGACCATAGCACCGGGCAGGGGCCGCGGAAGCGGGCGCACCTCCTGCCTGCCGGCAGCGTCCTGCGTGCGACACCGCGCGGGCCGGGCGCGCCCCCTTTTCCAGCCGGCCGGGAATCTCCATCGTTCGCGCAAGGTCGCAAACGGGCCCACCGGGCCCTCCGGAGGAGGAGCGATGGCTCGCAAGACCAGCAGCGGGAGCGGCAGCGCCAAGGGCGCCGGCAAGGGCAGCCTGACCATGAGGCAGGCCGGCCACCTGGGCGGCAAGAAGGTTCAGCACGAGCGCAGCCTGCGCGACAGCAAGCAGGTGCGCGGGAAGGCCTACGACAAGCCCGGCCCGGCCAAGGGAATCGCCTTCGGCATCGCCGCCATCACCCGCGCGCTCGAGGGCCTCGACTTCGGGTCCGGCCCGGTCAGCAAGCGCGCGGTGCTGAAGAAGGCGGGCAGCCAGAAGATCCAGTACCGCAAGGGCCAGCCCGTGGACCTGAAGAAGGTCATCAACGACCTGGGCGACGACAAGTTCCCCTCGATGGCGAACATCGTCAAGGCGGTCAGCGGCGCGCTCAAGCTGGAGGGGCTGTCGAAGTAGCTTCTCCGAAGAAGCCGCTGGCGGCGGCGGGTCGCCCGTCGGCGGCGCAGGCGAACCCGGGGCTCGCGAGCTGCGGCTCCCTCAGTAGCGCTGCATCCACTCGAGCTTCACGCCCTCGAACGGCGGGAAGTTCCGGCACACGCCCGAGGCGCACTTGAGCGCGCCGCGCTGCTGGCCGGCGAAGAGCCGCACGTTGGAGTCGGACGTGTACTTCACCAGCACGCCGGCGTTGAAGTACGTCGACGGGAAGCCCACCTGCTCGGTGTACTCGAAGCCCAGCGACACCACGAGCCAGGGCGACCACTTCACCGAGGCGTAGACCTCGCCCTCGTTCCAGGCCTTGCCCTCGTTCTCCAGCGCGTGGTCCCGCCAGCGCTCGCGCCCGTCGATCTCCATCGACCACGCCCCGGTCAGCGCTTTGACGAACGACAGCTCGGCGTGCAGCTCCTGGTAGAAGAGCTGCGCGTCCTCGGCCTCCTGGTCGTGCCGCAGCCCTCCCGCCAGGAAGACGTGGGAGCGGTGGTCGTCGAAGTAGATCTGGAGGCCGAGGGTCCCGTCGGTCACGTCGTTGCGCCGCCGCTGGCCGGGCCTCGCGTCCAGGCACTCGCTGCTGCGCTCGCCCCAGGTCTGCCAGTAGCCCAGCGCACCGAAGACGGTCACCGGCGGGCCCGCCCTGGCGTTGATGCGCGCCCGTCCGCCGGTGACGCACTTGTCGAAGAAGTTGTAGCGGGTGTCGGTCGTCGCCGGCTCGGTCGTCGGCGGCGCCGAGTACTGCAGGTTGCGGAACGACCCGACCCGGGCCGGGTCCACCGTGGCCGAGAGCGCCTGGAAGTTGCGGTAGTGCTGCATCTCCAGCACCGTGTCGAACGGCCCCAGGCCCCCGCTGACGCTGCCGTAGAAGGCGAAGCCGTCGTCCTGGTAGCCGGTGCCCTTGCCGCCCTTGCCGCTGTAGTGCTGGTAGGCGCCCTCGAGGTACAGCGCGCCCGCGCCTTTCGGGAACGGCACCGACAGCGAGGCCCCACCCACCTGGATGCTGTTGGCGCCGGCGATGCCGGTGGTGGCCTGCAGCGTGTCCTCGCGCAGCATCCACGCGCCCTGGAACGACAGGGTGGCCCCCAGGTAGCTGCCCTCGATGCGCGCCCCGAAGATCGGGTCTTCCTTGAAGACGGGGATCGACCCGCGGCCGGCCGCCAGCTCCGCCTCCGACGGGTCCAGCGGGAACAGGCTCTCGCCGGTCGACTCGTCCACGCGCACCGGGTTGGCGACCCCGGCCACCAGCGTCGCCGCGAGGTGGCTCTTCCAGCGGGCGACGACCTTCCCGCCCAGCAGCGTGTTGTCGAGCGCCAGCTCGTCCTGCTTGCGCAGCGAGAGCACCAGCCCGCGCCCGAGCGAGACGTAGCTGTCGCCCGCGGTCACCTCCAGCTCCGGGCTGGAGTAGGTCAGGAAGGCCTTGCCCAGCCAGAGGCGGTCGCGGTGCCGGCTGCGCAGCAGGGACCAGTAGTAGGTCTGCAGCCGGTTGATCTCGTCGGGGTCGTCGGGGTTCTCCGCGTTCTTGCGCGCCAGCGCCGCCGGGTCCGGCGCGTTGACGAACGCCGCGGTGTCCACGCGCACCCCGCCCACCAGCCGCCACCACGACAGCTGCAGGTTCACCCGCGTGAGCAGGTCGCCGTAGTCGTCGTCGTAGTCGATGGAGTTGCGGTTATCCAGGCTCCACGCGCCCACCGTCGCCGCGGTGATGTCCAGGCGCAGCGTGCGGTCGCTGATCTTGACCAGCTCCATCGCCCGCGCCGGGGCGACGGGCCCGAGCACGCAGACGAGGGAGCACAGCGCGAGGAACCGCCGCACGCTCATTTCGCCGGCGCGGCCCCGGCCTCGGCGGGCCTCGCCTCGGGGGCGGCGGCGGGCGCGACCGCTTCCGCGGGCTTCGCCGCCGCGCCGGCCTTGGCCAGCAGGTCCTGGATCGTCTTCTCCAGCACCTGCTCGTCGCCGGAGTTGTAGCCCTCGCGCGAGCTGGCGATGCGCCCGTCCCTGCCGATGATGACCTGGTAGGGCGCCGAGCGGTGCGGGTTGTAGACGCTCACCGCCCGGGTGTCCTCGTCGAGCACCACCGGGAAGGTCAGGCCGTGGCTGCGCGCCATCGGGGCCACCTGCGCCACCGTCTCCGGGCCGTCCATGGAGACCGCGACCACCAGCACGTCCTGGTCCTTGTACTTCTGCCAGAGCTGCTCGAGGTGCGGCATGGCCGCCATGCAGGGCACGCACCAGGTGGCCCAGAAGTCGAGCACGATGACCTTCTTGCCCAGGTGCTCCGAGAGGGTGAAGGTCGAGCCGTCGGTGGCCTTCACCGTGAAGTCCGCCGCCTCGGTCGCGGCGTTGGCGGCGCCCGGGGACGGGGAGCCGGACGACGACGACGATGAGGACGAGGTCGAGGACGAGCCGGCGGTGGCGCAGCCGGCCGCGGCGAGGGCGGCGGCCAGCGCGGCGAGGGAGATGAGTCGGGACACGGGCAAGCTCCGGGTGGGAGAGCGGCGGCGGGCCTACTGCGTGTAGAGGTCCATGTTGGACTGGATGCACTCGGTGTCGGCGCCGTGGCAGATGGCCAAAAGCTTCATGGTCCTGGTGTCGATGAACAGGTTGTGCGGCACCGCGCTGGCCTCGCCGTAGGGCGTCCAGCGGAAGTTGGGGTCCATCACCAGGGCGTACTCGGTGGTGAACTTCTGGGCCCACCAGGTGAGGTCCTCTTTCGCCGCCCGGTTCTGGGCCTCGTCCTCGAGCAGGGCGGTGTAGCAGACCAGGCCCTTGGCCGCCCTGGCCTTGCAGGTGTCGTTGAGGGAGAGGATGGGCGGGTCGACGGTGTAGTCCCCGGCCGCCTCCGCCTTGCAGAAGATGCACCAGCGCGAGCCGATGTTGACGAAGAGGGTCTTGGAGCCCTTGCTGCCGTCCGGGTCGTAGAACTCGGCCAGCTCGATGGGCCGGTAGACCGAGCCGACGGCGACGCCCTTGGTGAAGCCGTACAGCGAGAAGTTCTCCACCACGGCGCCGACCCGCACGTCACCGGTGACGAACGGCGGGTAGGGGCGGCCCGCGTCCTTCCGGGTCAGGCCCGGGTCCTGCCAGACGTCGCCCTCGTCGCCGGCATCGTCGGGATCGGCGATCGCGCCGGCATCCGCGGGGACCTCGGTCTCGGCGTCCTTGCCGGCGACCGGCGCTGGGGGCGGCTTGGTACCGCAACTGGCCGCGAACGCGAGGGCGGCCGCGAGGGCGAACAAGAGGACGAGGAGACGGCGCATGAGGGACTCCCAGGAAAGGCGGAAGCGGAAGAGGCAAGCATCCTAGCTTTCGCCGGGGCTCTCGGTCTACGCTCCAGCCCTTCTCACGAATGGGGCGCGAACGAATGAAGAACCGACTCCTCCTCGCCACCCTCCTGGCGGCCACGGTGGTTTTCTCAGCGCGTTGCAGCGAGAACCCCGCCGGGCCGGATGCCGGCAGCAGCGCGGACGCCGCCGTCGATCCACCCGACGCCGCCGAGCCCCAGGACGTCGGCAGGCCGGACACCGGCCCGCGGCCCTGCGACCCGTCCAAGTGCGCCGAGGGGAACATCTGCGTGCAGAACAAGTGCATGCTCGCCTGCGCCCGCCACACCGAGTGCCCCGACGAGTCCTACGACTGCCGCTCGGTCGAGGGCAGCCTGGTCTGCGTGCCCAACGGCATGCCCCTGGGCGAGGGCCAGTTCGGCTACCCGTGCGGCGCGACCGGGACCTGCGCCGACGGCTTCCGCTGCATGGGCGGGGCCGGCGACCCTTCGTCCTACTGCGCGCGCGAGGGCTGCGGCACCGACCAGGACTGCCCCGGCAACTACAGCTGCGTGTTCCGCGACGTCGCGGTCAACCCCGACGCCGGCGTGGACGCGGCCTTCTCCACCATCACCGTGTGCCAGAGGCGCGGCTTCTGCGCCCCGGCCGACAGCCTGGTGGACTGCAACAACGAGAACGCCAGCTTCGGCAAGGACAGCGCCGGCCGCGGCTGGTGCCTGAAGGGCTGCACCGCCGCCGAGCGCTACGGCTGCGGCGCGGGCAACGAGTGCGTCGAGACCGCCGCGGGCGGCCAGTGCTGGCCGCGGGCGATGACCTGCGAGCCCAGCGAGAAGTTCTGCAGCCGCTGCGCCAGCTCCGTGGACTGCGGGCCGGGCGGCTACTGCTACGCGGACCCGTACACCAAGGAGCCGATGTGCGTGACGCCCTGCAGCGCCGACAGCGACTGCAACGCGGGCGCGTTGCCCACCGGGCGGCTGCTGGGCGAGTGCGGCGTGTTGTGGGAGGGCATGTGCATGCCGCAGGAGACCGGGTTCTCCGGGGACCCCAACGCGCTCAGCTGCTGGTTCGAGCTGTGCCCGGACGGGACGCGGACCGGCCAGCTGCCGTTCGCGGGCTGCGCCGAGGCGGACTTCGTGGACGCCACCGGCGCCACCGCCGACCGGAAGATCTCGGGCACCGTCGCCGAGCTCGACGGCGGCGTCCTCCAGGGCAGCTACACGCCCAAGTGCCTGAAGATCAAGATGGGCCAGTCGGTGACCTTCCAGCCCGTCAGCGCCACGCTCAGCGACGGCCAGACCTACGACTTCCCGCTCACCCAGGCCTGCGGCCCCATCTACACCATCGGCAGCCTGGAGAAGGGCGTGGCCGCGACCATCCGCCTCAACAAGGGCGGCCTGTACGGCTACTACGAGCCCTACGTCGGCGGCAAAGAAGGCAAGGACATGGCCGGGGCGATCCTCGTCGTGCCGTGAGTGAAGCAGTCGATGGTCCATGGTCGATAGTCGATAGGGGCGGCAGCTCGGACGCCTGGTCCGACGGCGCACGGCTGCCGCACGGAGGTTCCGGTGGTGTTCGATCTCGAGAAGCTGCTCGTCGACGTGTTCCAGCCGCAGGCCGGCGAGGTGGTGCTGGTGGCCTGCGACGTGCCGCACGGCTCCGTCGCCGACAAGGACAAGTGGGCCGACCGCCGCAAGATGGCGGCGGAGTGGCGCGACGCGTTCCAACGGCTGGGCCAGCGGGTCGGCTTCGAGACCCGACCGCTGATGACCTTCCTGGCCACCGGCGCCAGCGGCGCGGACCTGCCCGAGCGCGCCAAGGTGGGCGGCGCCGACGTGCCGATGGAGGAGGCGCTGCTCGGCTGCACCCTGGCCTGCTTCCTGACCGAGTATTCCGCCACCGCGGCGCTGGACGGCGTCTGCAAGAAGAAGGAGGACTTCCGGGCGGCGTCGCTGCCGGGCCTGGAGCGGCGCATGGAGGACACCGCGCTGCGCGCCGACTACGGCGAGGTCGCCCGCCGCTGCAAGATCCTCGACGAGTGCCTCAAGGACGCCGACCGGCTCGAGGTGCGCTTCTCCACCGGCCACCGCTGCACCTTCGACCTGCGCTGGCGCCGGGCCGAGGTCGACGACGGCTACCTGCCGCGCCGCAAGCCCGGCGACCGCATCATCAACCTGCCCTCCGGCGAGACCTTCGTGGTGCCCTACGAGGGCGAGAAGCCGGGCGAGCCGTCGCGGACCGAAGGGCAGCTGCCGGTCGAGACCAAGGGCGAGCGGGTGGTGCTCGAGGTCAAGGCCAACCGCATCGGCGCCATCGAGGGCAAGGGACCCGAGGCCGAGAAGATGCGCGCCTTCTTCGCGCTGGACCCGATGCGCCGCAACATCGCGGAGGTGGCCTTCGGCTGCAACGACTGGGCGGTGGTCACCGGCAACGTCCTCGAGGACGAGAAGGCCGGCTTCCACTGGGCCTACGGCCGGTCGGATCACCTGGGCGGCACGGTGGGCGTCAAGGCGTTCGCCCGGCCGGAGAACGTCGTGCACCACGACGTGGTGTACGCCAAGGGCAACCCCATCCAGGTCGCCGAGGCGACGATCGTCGGGCCCTCGGGCCGCAAGGACGTCATCCGCGACGGGTCCTACCTCGTCTTCTAGAAGCGGCCGTCGTCCGCGCCGGCCAAGAACGCACGATGCCTGAGCTCCCCGAGGTCGAGCACGCCGCGCGGCAGCTGCGGGCGTGGATGTTGGGAAAGCGGATCGTCCGCGCGACCGCGCCGAAGAGCCGCGTCCTGCGCGGGCAGTCGCCCAGGAAGTTCGCCGCGGCGCTCACCGGGCGCCGGCTGCAGGCGGTCGAGCGCAAGGGCAAGTACCTGATGCTCTTCTTCGACCAGGGCGTGGGCGTGCTCGCGCACCTGGGGATGACCGGGAAGATCGTCCGGCGCGCGCCCGCGGAGCTCGAGCCCTACAGCCGCGCCCGCTTTGAGCTCAAAGGTGAGGTCATCCACCTGCGCGACCCGCGCAAGTTCGGCCGGCTATCGATCATCAGCGCGAGCGAGCTCTCGAGCGCCAAGGAGATCGCCGGGCTGGGGCCGGACGCGTGGGAGGAGCCGCCCACGCTCCAGTCGCTGAGCGAGCCGTTCGCGAAGACCAAGCGTCCAGTGAAGCTCGTGCTCATGGACCAGGCGGTGATCGCCGGGCTGGGCAACATCCACGTCGCCGAGGCGCTCTTCCGGGCGGGCATCGACCCGCGCCGCCGGGCCGACCGCCTGGCCCCGGCGGATCTGGGCCGGCTCGCGGACTCGATACGCGAGAGCCTGGCCTTCGCGCTGGCGAAGATGACCCCGGTGCAGGGCGACGTGGCGTACGTCGAGGAGCCGGGCACCGTGAACCCGTTCTTGGTCTACGGGAAGGCCGGAGAGCGCTGTCCGCGGTGCGGGGCGACGCTGCGGTCCATCGTCCAGGGCGGGCGGACGACGCACTTCTGTCCGGGGTGTCAGAAGTAAAACCTCCCCCCGACCCCCTCCAGCGGAGCTGGAGGGGGGGCTCGCCTCTGCTCGATTCGCTCCCCTGCGGAGCTCGCGGCACCACCACCACCTTGCCCGACTCAACGTGGGTCTCGAGCACGCACGTCGTGGTGCCAGGAGCTCCTACCGGGTCGCCGAAGGCAACCAACGGCCCCCCCACCAGCTCCGCTGGAGGGGGTTGGGGGGCGGCTTGCTAGTCCAGCCCTCTGCCCGTAGTCGCCGGCATCACCTTGCCGTACTTGACCCCCTTGGTGCTCACCAGGCTCTCGCCCATGGAGATGATCTCTGCGGCCTTGCCCCGCAGGATCAGCACCTCGAGGCAGTTGTGGGCGTCGAGGTGCACGTGCAGCGCGCTGACGACGGCGCGGTGGTGCTCGTGCTGGATGTGCGTGAGCTTCTGCGAAAGGCTCGAAGAGTCGTGGTCGTAGACGATGCTCACCACGGCCACCTTCTCGCCGCCGTCCTTGTCGCGCTCGGACCACTGCTCCTGCACCAGCTGGTCGCGGATGAGGTCGCGGATGGCCTCGGAGCGGTTCTCGTAGCCCCGCCGTTCGATGAGCTTGTCGAACTGCTTGAGCAGGCTGTCCTCGAGCGAGATGCCGACGCGTTCGAGCATGGTGGCCTCCGGAAGGGGGCGCCACGCTACCGAAGGTGCCCTCGCGCCCGCAAGGCCACGGGCTCCTGGCTTCAGCCGCCCCCGGGCTCGACCAGCGTGAGCCTGGCCAGACGCCCCGGGTCGGGGCGGACGAGCAAGGTCTTGTCCTGGCTGTAGAGGACGGCGCCCGGGCCGCCCTTCTGCCGCTTCACGTACTTCACCCGCGTCCAGGTCACCTCGACCGCGTCGCCGCGCGACTCGCTGTGATGCGCCGCCAGCAGCGCCGCGTCCCGGAGCGTCTCGTCCTTGAGCTGCTCGTCGCGCCCGAGGGGGATCACCACGTGGGCGCCGCCGACTCCGCGGGCGTGCAGCCAGACGTCGTTGCCCTTCGACCAGCGGAAGGTGAGCGCGTCGTTCTCCTTGGCCCCGCGGCCGACGCGGATGCGCTGCCCCGACGGCGAGAGGTGCTCCCGGTACGGCCGCTTCGGGCCCGAGGCCCTCTCGCGGCGTGGCACCGGGACTCGTGCGTGTTCGGGGCTGCCCGACGGGCTCTGCTGCAGGAGCTCCTCGTCGCTGGTGGCCGCGAGCGCCTCCAGCCGCCGCCTCAGCGCGTCCCGCTCGCCGCGCAGGGACTCGAGCCGGGCGCGCGCCCGCGTCTGCCCGGCGAGCAGCCGGCGGTACTGGTGGAACTCCCGCTCCAGGTTCTCCTTGGGCGAGCGCGCCGGGTCGAGCGGGATGGTGATCTCCTGCACGCCGGTCTCGCTGTACTCGACCAGGGTGACCTCTTTCTGCCCGCGCTTGATGCCTCCGAGGCTCGTCTTGAGCAGCTCGCCGCGCTGGCGGTGCAGGTCGGCCTTGCCTGCCCGCTCCACGTCGCCCTCGACCTTGGTGATCGTCCGCTCGAGCTTCTGCAGAGGGCCCTTCAGCGCCTGCTCGAGGGCCCGGCGTCGATCCGTCGCCACCTCGCGCTTCTCGCGCTCCGCGTACGCAGGCTCGATCTGCGCGGAGAGCGGGAACGAGGTGTCGGTGATTCCCGTGAAGCGCGGCGGTCGCTCCTCGGTCGGCGCGCCGCCAGACGCCGGCGGCACGTAAGGCTTGCCCGCGCGGTTGTCGCGCTTCTCCGACAGGTTGGGCACGGCCGCGCCGCGCACGACGTCCGCATCGTCCAGCAGGAAGAGGTTGCCGTGGCGCCCGGTCAGCTCCGCGGCGAGCGTCCGGGTCCCGTCCTTGCCCCGGAAGCCGAGCCGCACCAGCCGGTCGTTCGGGGCGGCGGTGATGGACTCGAGCGCGCAGCCCATCAGCTCGGCGCGCAGCAGCCCCTGGAACGCGAACGGCGGCTCGGGCGAGGCAGGCCGGCCCTGCGCGACGTGCAGCCGCGTGCGGCCCTGCTCGGCGCAGACCAGCAGCAGCGTGGAGGCGCCGGGCTGGCGCAGCTCCAGGTAGACCGAGCGCGGCTCGGTGACGGCGATCTTCTGGACGAACCCGCCCACGAGCGGCTGCAGCTCGGTGACGACCAGCTCGATCTCGCGGGAGGTGAGGCTCATCGGGCCTCCACGGTAGGCAAAGGTGCGCGCAGGTCAAGCCGGGCGACGTGCCCGGAGCGCGCCGGGTTCCCGGAAAGACGCGCCCGTTCGACGGACCGATCGGGTCCTTGGCGGAAGTGTCGGCCGTCCTTCAGCTGGCTCGGGAGGCGCGGATGAAGCCCATGGTCGCCGGCTACCTGCTCACCGGCCTCGCCGTCACCGTGCTGCTCTGGCAGCACGTCTCCGGCCGGGCCCGGGAGCGGCTGGAGCCGTCGGTGTGGCACCTGGTGGCCTGGCCCTTCTTCGTCCCCGCGCTGATGGCGGCGCTCAAGGACCCGCGCGTCCCGCGCGCGCTCGAAGGCGATCCGATCGGCGAGATCGAGGACCGGCTGCTCGAGGCGACCGGGGCGCTGGCGCGCCAGCTGGGCCAGCCGCTTCGGTTCGAGGCCGCGCAGATCCGGGCTCTGGCGTCGGCCATGCGCGGGTCGGCGAGCCGGGCCGACGCCCTCCAGAGGGTCCTGCTCCAGCCGGGCTTCGACGACGCGGCGCTCGCGGGCCAGCTCGACCGCCTGCGCGCCACCGCGGGGGAGCCTCTCGTCCCGGTCCTGGACGCGCGGCTGGGCCATGTCCGGCGGGTCCGCGCGCTCTGGCAGCAGGCGCGTGCGGACCTGGAGCTGGCCCTGGCCCGCGCCGCCGAGCTGGAGAGCCGCCTGACACTCCTGCGCTTCGAAGCGACGGGACCGGCGGTCGTCGCCTCCGAGCGAGCGCGACAGGCGGCGCAGGCCATCGACCAGCTGGCCGACCTCATCGAGGAGCTGCGGCGGGGCTGAGTTTGGCGGGGCGCCAGCCTTGGGGTAAGCAAGGGGGCGAATGCCGAGCATCGGACACGCGATGGTGGGGTTGGCGGCGGGGCGGCTGCACGCGCGGCGGCGCGAGGAGCTGGCCAGCTCGATGTTCCTCTTCGCCGTCATCGGCATGCTGCCGGACCTCGACGCCATCGCCTTCGTCCTGCGCATCCCGTACGAGGCGCCGTTCGGCCACCGCGGGGCCGTCCACTCGATAGGGATGGCGGTGCTGATGTCGCTGGCGTTGGGGCTCTTGGGGAAGCGCTTCAAGTTCCCGTTCGTGCGCGTGGCGCTGGTCTCGTTCGGCGCGCTGGTCGTCCACGACCTGTGCGACGCCGCGACGGACGGCGGGCTGGGCATCGCGCTGTTCTGGCCCTTCTCCAACGAGCGGATCTTCCTGCCCTGGACGCCCATCCCGGTGGCGCCGATTGGCCTGCGCGGGCTGCTGACGCCCTGGGGCCAGCGCGTGATGGCCGTGGAGTTGGTGATGTTCTCGCCGTTTTTGGCCTACGCCTTCTGGCCGCGCAGGCGCAAGGCGAAGCCGGCCCCGAAGCCCGAAGGTCGGGACCCGGGGCTCACGACCTAGAGCTCACGACTCGAAGAAACTAGCGGCAGCAACCGGCGTCGCAGGGCTCTTCCGGCGCGGGCACGGCCGGGTCCGGCCGCGGCGCGCGGGGCGAGCCGCGCACCCCGCAAGCCAGGAGGAGCCCGAGGAGCGCGGCGGCGGCGACCGGCAGGCGCCAGCGCCCGCGCATCAGTACTTGATGACGAACCAGCCGCGGACGGTCTGGGCGGTCTGGGCGTCGATGGAGGTGCTGAGCGTCGCGCCGGTGTGCGAGTCCACGTTGTTCTTCAGGCCGCCCAGCGGGAAGAGCACGCCGTAGGCGACGCCGGCGATGAAGCCGTCTCCGGAGTCGTAGCGGACGCCGCCGTCGATCTCCACGCCGAGGTTCTCGTCGCCCTGGATCGAGCCGTCGGGCTGCAGCGAGGAGGACGGCGTGGACGAGCCGTAGATGGCGCGCGAGTAGATGACGTTGGCCCACACGCCCAGGCCCTCGGTGATCTCGTACTTGGCGCCGGGCTTGACGTAGAAGGCGTCGGTCACGCCGTCGAAGATCTCGCGCCAGAGGATGAGGTCGACGCGGTAGTCGCGGTTGAAGCGGAAGTTGTCGACGAAGCGGTCGTCCCTGCCGCCGCAGGAGGCCGACTTGAAGCAGTACTGCGCGCCGTCGATGCTGCCAGGCACGGTGCCGCCGCGGCCGGGGTTGTTGCCCATGCCGGGGGCCTTGTCGCCCGAGGCGAAGCCCACCTCGATCCCCACGTCCAGCGCGTCGAGGACCTTGTAGCTGCCGGTCAGCGCGCCGCCGAACTGGCGCATCGTCAGCTCGCCGCTCGACTCCAGGCCGCCCACGGTGGTGCCCAGCGCGGCGTTGCCGACCTTGCCGAAGACGCCCGCCATCTCCAGCTCCAGCTTGAGCTTCTTGGTCTGGAACTTCAGCCAGATGTCGGGGATGTACAGCTGCGCGTTGCGCGGCAGGAAGCCCAGGTTGCCCGCCTCGTTGGCGTAGGGCGAATTCTGCTTGTAGAAGCCGGCGGCGTCGGTCGACTGGCGCCGGTAGGTGAAGTAGGCGCCGTAGTTGAGGATGTTCTGCCCCGCGGCCAGCTTGCGGTTGATCTCGAGGTCGCTGTCGCGCCGCGCGATCGCCAGGGAGTAGTCGGTGGCGTCGTCGAGCTGCTCGGCGTCGAAGGGCTGGCCCATCATGTCCTGGCGCTTGGCGCTGGAGGGGCCCTCGGAAACGAAGTCGATCATCGGGACGATGTAGTGGTCGGCCACCTTGGCCACGAACATGAAGCGGTCCACCGTGTCGCCGTAGTCGCTGTCGACGCCGTTGCCGCTGTTGCGCAGGACGCCCATGCCCCACTGGTTGCCCATGCGCCCGAAGAACAGCTGGCCGACCGGGGTGTTCACCTCGCCGTAGGCCCGGCGGATCTGGATGGAGTCGCGCACCCAGTTCTTGTCCGCGGTCGGCGGGTTCTGGCCGTCGGAGACCGCGGTCCAGGGGGTGCGGTCGCTGATGCCGAAGCCGCCGTCGGGGGTGGAGCCGAGGATGACGTTGTCGAGCAGGTCGATCTGCGCGCGGATGCGCACGTCCTCGCTGACGTTCAGGGTGGGCTCCAGCCGCCAGCGCATGTTGGCGTCGGCCAGGGTCTTGCCCTCGCGGTTCTGCAGCGGCCGCGGGAACAGCTCGAAGCCCTTGGGGTCCGTCTCGCGGCGCAGGTCGAACTGGTGGAACAGCTCGGGGCGCACGCGGAAGTAGCCGTTGAGCTCGAACAGCTCGAGCTTCTTCTTCTCCTCGTGGAACTGGAACTCCTCCTCGAGGGCGCGGTTGGCCGTCTGGGTCGTGACCTGGGCGCGGACCTCGTCCCGGACCTCTTCCTTCTGCTTGTCGAGGGCGCGCTTGACCTCGTCCATCACCTCGCGCTTGAGCTGCTCGCGCTCGACCTTCTCGCCCACCGCTCCGGTGTCGGGGCTGGCGGCGGGCGCGGCCGGGGCGGGGGCCGGGGCCGGGGCCGGCGCGGGCTCCGCGGGCTTGGCCTCGGGCTTCGTCTCCTTGCTCTCGGGCTTGGCGGGCGCGGGCGCGGGAGCGGCGGCGTGGGCACTGGGCACGAGGGCGAGGATGGCGGTCAGGGCGAGCAGGCGGATCACGGGTCGCTCCTTCAAGCGATTCACGAGCCTTTTCCAGCTTCTAAGGCTCCTAGGCAGGGCCGCTCGGATACCACGCGAGGGGGCAGGCGGCAAGCACGGCAAGCCGCCGCATCGGGGCAGCGTTGGCGGCAGTCAAAGGGAATCGGAGCCCCGGGTTGCGCCGCGAGCGGGGGCGGGCGAAGGTGGCGGGCCTTCCAAGGAGGCCTGCCATGAACGGACCCGACCCCCGGACCGCCCACCCGATGCTCGGCTTCCCGCAGGTGGGCTTCCTCAAGAGCATCGTGAAGAGCGCCAACATCGTGGTGGGCGACTACACCTACTACGACGACCCCGACGGCCCGGAGCGCTTCGAGGAGAACGTCCTCTACCACTACCCGTTCCTGGGCGACCGGCTGGTCATCGGGAAGTTCTGCGCCATCGCGCGCGGCGCCAAGTTCGTCATGAACGGCGCCAACCACAGGCTCGCCGGGATGACGACCTTCCCTTTCTCCATCTTCGGCAACGGCTGGGAGAGGGTGCTGCCCAAGACCGGCGAGCTGCCGTTCAAGGGCGACACGGTCATCGGCAACGACGTGTGGATTGGCTACGACGCGCTGCTGATGCCGGGGGTCAAGGTGGGCGACGGGGCGGTCATCGCCAGCCGCTCGGTGGTGACCCGGGACGTGCCGGCGTACGCGGTGGTGGGCGGCAACCCGGCGCAGGTCCTCAAGAAACGCTTCGACGAGGCGACCATCGGGAAGCTGCTGGCGCTGCGCTGGTGGGACTGGGACGCCGCGAAGATCACGCGCAACCTGGAGCTCCTGGTCGCCGGGGACGTCGAGGCGCTGGCCAAGGCGGTCTGACCGTCGCGGGAAGGTGGCCGGCCAGGCGCGCTGAAGGCCTTCGATCGCGGGCGGGCGCAAGAGCCACGCGCCGGCCTATTCGAGCTCCCGCTGCACCGAGCGCAGGACGTCGGCCAGCCCCTCCTCGTCGCCGCCGTCGCGCGCCAGCGAGGCGGAGGCCCGCACCACCACCTCGGTGACGCGGCTGGGCGCCGCCCCCAGCGCCGCCAGCGCCCCGGCGGCGCCCTGCTGAGCCTGGGCGATCTGCAGCGCCACCTCCACCACGTCCGGCGGCCGCGACGCCGCGCGCTCGCCGGCGATGTCCATGGCCGCTGCGGCGGCGGTCCCGGCGTCCGCCTCGGCCCGCAGCCGCATCCTCAGCGCCTCGATGCGGTGCCCGACCCGCCCGTAGGAGGCCTCGAGCTCGGCCAGCGTCGCCTCGAATGGCTTCGCCCGCTCCGAGGCGTCGAGCCCCAGCCGGTGGCTGACGCTCCCCGGCGCCCCCTTCGCCTCGCGCTGCACCTCGGCCCGCGCCGTCTCGATCTCGGCCATGAAGGCCCGCACCGACGCCAGCGCCTCGTCCGCGCGCTCCGCCAGCGCCGGCGCCTCCTCGGGCTTCTCCAACCTGGCCAGCGCCGCGTCGGGGCGCCGGTCGAGGACTCGCCGCACCGGGGCCCCGCACGCCAGCCTCGCCACCGCCGCCCCCGCCGCGACGCGCAGCTCCTCGGCGAGCTGCAGGCGGTGGCGGATGGCGTCGGCGGCCTTGGCGTACTCCGCGGCCGCGGCTCCGTCGGCGACCTGCTGCGCCCGGGCGCCCGCGGCCTTCTCCGCGAGCCCCAACCGCTCCGTCGAGGCCTTCAACGCCTGGTAGGCGGCGACCGCGGCCTGCAGCTCGTCCCGGGCGACGGCGCGCCACGCCGGCAGCGCCCGGCCCGTCGCGGAGCGCCCGAGCACGGCGGCCGCGACCCCGGAGGCCGCTGCCCACGCCGCCGCCACCAACCCCGCGCCGGAGGCGACGGCCGCCAACCAAGCCCCGGCCATCGCCGGCGCCAGCGGATCGAACGCCGCCCCCTGGACGCGCAGCCCCGCCAGCAGGGTCAGCGCCAGTGTGCCGGCGACCCCGGCTCCCGCCAGGCGCGCGCTCGCCCGAGCCCGCGCGTCGAGCCCCGACCAGGCGCGGCGCCGCGCGGTGAAGGAGAGCGCCGCCAGCGCCGCGCTGGCCAGCACCACCCCCAGGTGCCCCAGCCCGGTGTAGAGCACGAAGAGCTGGGTCCCGAAGAGCTGGTAGACGGTCATAGCGCGATGGAGTCGGCGCCCACCGGCAGCTCGACCTCCTTGATCACCACCCGGAAGCCCTTCCCGTCGAAGTCCAGGTCGTGGCGGACGAGCTTGACCGGGCCGGAGCGGTGGCCGCCGCGCACCCGCGCCGTCAGCTTCGCCCCCTCCGCCTCGCCCTGGGGCAGCAGCAGGCCGGACAGGCCGATTCCGGTGGCGTCCACCAGCTCTCCGCGGCTCCCCGAGGCGTCTCCCTCGAGGACCACGTTCACCGCGAGGTCGTTCCAGGTCAGCAGCACCAGGCTCCCCGGGCCGCGGAAGACCTGCAGCTCCTTGAGCTTGCGCTTCATCGCCTCGGCGATCTTCGCGGGATCGCCGTCGTCCTTGGGCGGGTCGTTGAGCGCCCGCGCCAGCCGCGCCGCGGAGGAGAGGCGCGCCCAGCGGCGCGGGTCGTCGGGGCCGGGCGTGCCCTCGGCCTCCGCCACCTTGCGCTCCAGGCGCAGCGCCTCGTCGAGCCGGCCGGTCCCCGCGGCCGCCGACGCCAGCCGCAGCCAGGCGACGAAGTCGGTGGGCTGCTGCTCGGTGAGGGTGCGGTACTGCCGGTAGGCGGCGTCGAACCAGCCGTGGCCCAGGTAGATGTCCCCCAGGAGCCGGCGCGAGGGCAGGCTGCCCGAGTCGAACTCCACGATCTCCGAGTAGGTGCGCACCGCCTCGTCGCCCTGGCCCTGCAGCGAGAGCAGGTCGCCGACCTCGCGCAGCAGGAGCGGGGTCATCAGCCCGCGCTCGTGGAGCCGGCGGGCGTGGAGCAGCGCCTCCTCCGCCAGGCCGGCCTTCGCCAGCGCGCGGCAGAGGCGGACGGTGCCGTTGGCGTCGTCGGGGGCCAGGGCGGCCATCGCGCGCAGCCTCTCCAGCCGCTTGGCGGCGTCGGCGATCTCGCTGAGCTCGAGGTCCACCTTCGTCCAGTCCACCGGGGCGTCGAAGAGGGAGCGCTCCACGGCGGCGACGAAGGTCTCGTCCACCGCGCGGCGCAAGAGCAGGCGCGCGAGGTAGCGGCGCGACTCGGCCTGGCAGGCGAACTGCGAGAGGACGTGGGAGGCGTCGGCCGGGGTGCGCACGAAGCGCTGCATCAGCTGCAGGAAGCGCGACTCGGCGCGCCAGTCGCCCAGCTCGCAGGCCGCCCGAGCCGACTGGTAGCGCTTCACCAGCTCCGCCGCGTTCTGCGCGGTGGCCAACCGGCGCATCCAGATCACGCCGCGTTCCGCCAGCGGGCGGCGGGCGAGGTCGCTGCAGGGGCTGCTGCGCGCCACCATCGCCGCGCAGGACGGAGCCGCCACGGGCGGGGCGAGCTGCGCGAGCCTGGACTTGTCAGGCCGGGCGGGCGAAGCCCTGCGCATGTCGGCCTTCTCTTCCTTGAACATGGCGCCGCCGCGGGCGCCGGCCAGGGCGTCGTTGGGGAGCGAAGGCTCGGCAGGCGCGGGAGGCGCGGGAGGCGCGGACGCGGGCTTCATGGGGCCCATCGCCGACTTGGCCTCGCCCTCCTCGGAGGCGGAGTTGGAGCCGAAGTCGGCGATCGACTTGCGCCGCACGCTTCCCTGGCTCGCGGGTTGTCCCGGCGACCCGACATTGGGGTTCGTCTCCGCGGCCCCTGGCAACTGCGAGCTGCAGCCGAAGGCGGCCGCGCCCAGGGCGAAGCCGGCGACGTCGGCCAGCACCTCGCGCTCCAGCGCGGGGGTGAGCGCGCTCAGGCGCACGCCCTGCAGCCGGGTGCGGTTCCGGCGGATGCCGCGCTGCTGGTAGGCCTGCTCGCTCTCCAGGGCGATGAAGCTCGTGAAGGGCGTCATCAGCGCGTAGTCCATGCCCATGGCGACGATCTTCCCGCGGATGGCCTCGGGGTCGGCGGCGGTGCCCAGCAGGCGCTGGATGGCTTCCACCGCCCAGAGGCGGGGCACCAGCGAGGCGGCGACCGAGGTCTCGTAGGTGACGGGGTAGTCGCGCGAGAAGGGCGCTCCGGCGAGGCGGCCGGTGATGCGCGCGCGGGGCGGCAGGTCGTGGTGGGTGCGGGCCAGCAGGACCACCTCCTCGCCGCGGCTGACCTTGCCGTTGGCGCTGACGAACGTCTCGTCGAGGCCGGCGCCGAGGTCGATCTCGAGATCGGTCAGGGTGGGGGTCTTCACCGCCGCGGCGATCTGCAGCGCCTGCTCGGTGGCCTGCCCGGTCTCGTCGACGGCGAAGGCCCGGCCGCCGCCGGCGCGCGCCAGCTCCGCGAGCAGCGGTTGGTTGGCGTCGGCCCCGACGGCGACGGTGAAGAAGCGGGCGCGGGAGGTGGAGAGGGCGCGGCGCAGGCGCTCGCCGAGCGCCTCGCCGGAGAGCTCGCCGCTGGTCGCCCAGCCGTCGCCGACGTAGATGACCGCCGGCTGCTCCGCGCCGTGCAGGCGGGAGAGGGCGACGTCGAAGACCGCGGCGATGTCGGTCGAGCCCCCGGGGACGCGGTCGGCCAGACGCTCCAGGGCGAGGGTGATCTCCTTCTCGTTGGCCGCGGCGAGCCCCTCGGCGGGGTGCAGCGGGGTGGGCTTGACGTCGAGGCTGACCAGGGCGAAGCGGTCGTCGGCGGAGAGCGAGCGCAGCACTGCCTCGGCGGTGGCGGCCTTGAGCTGGCGCGCGTTCTCGTCGCCGGCGCCGGAGGTGTCCACCACCAGCACCACCTCGGTCTTGGCGACCTCGACCTTGGCCCAGTCGATGTCCGGGATCCAGCGGGTCATCAGGTAGTCGGCGGTCTCGCCGCCGGAGGAGAAGCGGGCCACGCGCAGCGCCGCCGGCGCGGTGCGCGGGCGGGCCTCGAGCTGGAAGTCGGCCAGCGGCTTGAAGCCCGAGCGGCGCATCGTCACCCGCCGGCCGCCGTCCTCGATGCGGGCGTCGGCCAGGGTGCCGATCTCCATCTGCGTGCCGGCCTCGCCCAGGTCCACCGAGAGCGAGAACTCGCCGATGCGCAGCGGCTCGCGCGCCTGCAGCGGGTGGACGAAGCGCATCCGGCCCTCGACCAGGGGCAGGCGCTGCAGGTAGCGCAGCACCGCGCGGCGCGAGCCGGCGGCGGGGACGGGGTAGATGCGCGCCCGGAAGGTGTGCCCGTCGATCCACTCCAGCAGCGCCGGCTGGTAGCCCTGGGCCGCCGACTCCTCGTACTGCCGCTTGGCCTCGTTGCGCTCGATGAGCTCGCCCTCGATGAGGGTGCCGTTGGAGTCGAGCGCGAAGCCGGTGACGTGGGCGCCCAGCGGGACGGTGAACCAGTACCAGCCCTCGACGGCGCGGCTGCCGGGGTTGAAGAAGGTCTGGTCGACCTCGGTCTCGGCCATCCCGTCGCGGATGACGGCGCGGATCGACTGGTGGCTGATCTCCAGCGTCTGTGCCGCGCTGCCCCCGGCGCCGCCGAAGTCGACGCCGTAGAGCGTGCCCGCGCCCGCGCCGGCGAGCCCGGCGGCGGCGTGGTCGGCCATGCCTCCCGTCCAGTCCTCCCAGAAGGCGACCGGCTTCACCTCGGGCGCGGCGGCTCCGCGGACGGTGGCCCGCTCGCCCGACTGCAGCTCGACGCGGCCCCCGGGGCCCTCCACCGTGGCCAGCCCGCGGGCGACGTAGACCGTGACCAGGTTCTCGGCGCGGGTCAGCTCGAGGCCGGCCGCGGCGGCGGAGACCGCGACGTCTCCCACGCGGTGCACCGCCGGCTTGCGCTCGGTGGCGGCGGCGTCCATCCACAGCTGGCCGGAGTCCAGGCGGGTCCCCTCGGCGGTGAGCGCCAGCGCGGTCCCGCCGCGGAGGAACAGCCCGGTCCCGTCGGAGAGGCGGATCAGCGCCCGGGCTCCGGGGGTGGTGCTCACGCGGGCGTCGCTGCGCAGCGGCGTTCCCGAGACCACCGGGGCCGGTCCCTCGCCGGTGTCCACGCGCACGGTGCCGGCGGCGAGCTCCACGCGGGCCTGCAGGGACGGGCTGCGGCCCGGAGGCGCTCCCTTGAGGGTGGCGGCGAGCACGACTCCGACGCCGAGGACGAGCAGGGCCGAGAGCGCGATCCACCGCGTGCGTCCCGACAGGGAGGTGAGCGTGGAGAGGAGGGACATGGCGACCCCGATTTCGATGTGGGTGAAGGAAGTGGGAGCGACGTTCGACCGGCGCCTGCAGGGAGCAGAGCCTACTTCTTGTCCTTCTCCGGAGGAGCGGGCGCGGGCGCCTCCGGCGACGACTTGGGCGCCGACGCCGGCTCACCTTCCCGGCAGAAGACCTCCTGGTAGTCGGCGGGCAGCCCCTTGAGCGCCCCGTGGAAGGCGGCGGTCTCGCGGGCGTCGAAGCGTCCGCGCGGGCAGACGAAGCAGCCGGGGTGCTCGCCCCGGGTCAGGGCGCCCAGGTCGGTCGCGCCCTTCGCGCAGGAGGTGGCGACGCAGCCGATCTCGCCGGAGTCCAGCGCGGTGGGGCTGCCCGAGGGGCACAGCTCGCGCGCGGTGAAGTCGCGGTGGCAGAAGAACAGCGTGCCGTCGTGCTGGGCCTCGGTCCCCGCCGGGCACTGGGCGAGGCGGGAGTACTTCTCGGTCAGCGAGTCGATCATCTTCTGCCGGCGCGGCTCGGGCAGGTCGGCGACCAGGTCGAGCTCCTCCCGGAGGCGGACGGAGAGGCGCGGCTCGGAGGGCGTGGGCACGGTGCAGCGGTAGCCGCCTGCGGGCAGCGCCTGCACCTCGGTGTGCTTGCCGAAGCGGCGCTCGCACTCGTGAGGGATGGTGCGGGCCTGGGGGCGTTCGACCGGGGCCGACCAGTAGTCGACCCCGGCCCGGGTGTAGGCCGGGGCCGAGGCCGAGGCTGCGCGCGGGACCTGCGCCAGCACCGCCGGCGAGGCGACGAGGACCAAGAGGAAGACGGCGGATCGCATCGGGGGAACCCTCCCTGGGCGCGATGCTATCGGGAATGAGGATCGAGGGTCGAGCGGACCGCCTTCGACCTCGGTCTTCAACGCACGGGAGGCGCCGGGGATCTGCCGGGAGTCGATCGACGGCCCGAGCGCTACGGGCCCCAGATCTCGGCGACCCACTCCGGGTGGTCGACGAAGGGGTTCCGGTTGCGCTGGTAGTCCCGGAAGATGACGTCGTTGCGCGCCCGCTCGCGGTCGTCGGGCGGGTCCTGCTGGTGCCAGCGCAGCAGCGTCGAGAGGCGCCCGAAGCGAGGGGTGCTGGTGTGCTGGTTGTTGTCCGGCTGCCCCTGGGCGTTGAGCAGCGAGGGGATGAGCTCGACCAGCCCGAGGTCCGGCATCGGGGGCTCGTCCCCGTCGTAGCGCACCGCCATGTAGAACAGCGCCCGGGCGACGTCCCCCTTCACGGCGTCCCGCGGCTCGAAGGAGTAGCCCTCGACGATGTTGCAGCCGCTGTCGGAGTAGGGGACGCCGCCCTCGTCGAAGTCGAGGTGCCAGCGCGCGCTGTTCACGTCCGGGCGGGTCGGCCGCAGGTGGTGCAGGTCGCTGAAGCCGGCGTAGGCGTCGGACTCGAACCCGCCGTGGCTCTTGGCCCAGAGGTGCTCCTTGTTGAAGTCGGACTTGGTCGTGCGGCCCGTGTAGAACTGGATGACGTTGCCGGGGATGGCGGGATCGGCGTCGGTCACCGTGAAGATCGAGCCGACCTCCGAGTAGGGGAAGACGACGTGGCCCTTGATGATCTCGTGCAGCGCCGCCTCGAGCGCGGCGCCGGTCTTGCCCGCGGCCCGCTCGTAGTAGGTCTCGAGCGAGGTCCCCGCGACCTGCCAGTCGGAGGCTGAATCGCCCTCTCGGTTCGGGGCGGCGAGGCGCGCAAACTCGCGGTCCGCGTCGGCGAGCACGACCGCGCCGGTCGCCAGGCTGGTCGGCCACTCGCCTGCGGCGACGATCCCCTGCGCGGCCAGGAGCGCGTCCCCGTCGAGCCAGTCGCCCTGGTTGCGTGCGGTCTCGTAGAAGACGGCGTCGATCACCGTGCCATCGGCTGCGTGCAGCCAGAGCAGCCCGTGCTTGAGGCTCGGCCCGAAGGGTTCGGTGGAGGCGAGGTCCCAGACCCCGGGGTGGTTGTCCGCCTTCTGCTGATCCGAGGTGCCGGTCCAACTCGAGCCGTGCACCCGGAGGACGTCGCCGGCTTCGAGCAGGAAGGGGATCTGGCCGCTCGTCAGCTCGACCGTGACGTAGGTGTAGTTGGCGGTGGAGTAGGACCAGGAGCCGAGCTGGGCCAGGCCCGCGGGGTTGGCGATGGTCAGCTCGACCCAGGTGTCCTGGCCGTCGGCGACCGGCCCATCCAGCGACAGCCCGAAGGCGGAGATGAAGACCGGCGGCCACGCGGGGAAGCGGGGGCCGGTGTCGGGTCCATCCGCGCCCGCATCAGCGGGGCCTGCCGCGCTCGCATCGGCGGGATCTTGCGCGGCCGAATCAGCGGGACCTGCCGCGCTCGCATCGGCAAGGCCTTCCGCGCCTGCATCAGCGGGCACGGCCATGGCGTCGAGGAGCCCGGCGTCGTAGGCGGCCGCGTCCGGTCCGGGGTCGCCGCCGCCGTCCGCGCCACCATCGGGCAGACCCTGCGCCGTATCGGGGGCTCCGACGTCAGCGGCGCCGACCGGGTTGGACGGACAGGCGGACAGAGAGAGCAGCAGCAGCGAAAGCGCTGCCGGAGAGACAGTCAGTCGACGGGAACGATCGATCGCGGTGGGCACCCGGGCAAGATACGCGCTCCCCGCCCGCCCCGTCAGGTGGTCTCTGGCGGGCTCGGCGGCGGCGGCTCGCGGCTGATGGTGGCGATCAGCCCGTTCTTGAGCGTCTCCCACCGCGCCAGTTCCTCCTCCGAGAGCGGGCGGGTCTTGGCCTTCGCGTTGAGTGCGATGAACTCTTCGATCTTCTTGGAGACGTCCATGGCGTCCTCGGGCGTGGGCTTCCTCTAGAGAAGTACGAGGGGTACGCGGCGGCGGGAGAGCTTCACTGGCAAGCCCTCGTAATCCTTAAGGGAAAAAGTATTGTTCTCCCGCGCCTCCGTCGGGCCCGTATCTCCCGGTGAAACCGTGACGCTGCCCCACGCCCTGCTCGAGCGATTCCAGGCTGGTGACGCCTCGGCCTTTGCCGAGGTGGTGCGAGCGCATTCGGGCCTCGTCCGGCGAATCGTGGCTGGCTACTGGTCCAGCCTGTTCGAGCAAGAGGAAGCAATGCAGGAGGTCTGGGCGCATCTCTTCAGGCAACGCGAGACGCTCGACTTGTCGCGCGCGGACGAGTTTGCCGGCTGGGTCGCCACGCTGGCGCGCCGGCGGGCGCTGGACCTGTCTCGAAGGCCCCGCGACCCGGGCGCGGCGGGCCGGGACGAGGACGCCCTGGAGGGCCTGGAGGAGCCGTCGCCTGCGCGGGTCGATCCGGCGGAGTTGTCGGAGCTCAGCGCGGCGGTCGAGGACTTCCAGTCGAAGCTCAAGCCCGCTTGGCGGCAGTTCTTCGTCCTCTACTTCGTCCAGGAGCTGGACTACGCGGAAGTCGCCACCGCGCTCAAGATTTCGCGGCTGCGGTGCAAGTACATGAAGAAGGTGCTGCTGCGCCGGGCGCGGAAGAACGTGGCGCTCGGGGCGGCGCTCGGTCGGGCAGACGCAGGAGGGGGCCGTGGTTCACCGTAAAGGCGAGATCGAGCGCTACCTGACCGACGGGCTCGGCCCCTCGGCGGAGACCGACCTGCGGGCACACCTGCGCGAGTGCGCGCAGTGCCGCACGCATTACGACCAGCAGGTCGCGCTGCTGCGGGCGCTCGCGGGCCACCCGATGGGGCCCACCGCCCGGGAGGACCGGCGCGTGGAGCGTCTGGGGCTCGCCGCGCCGGACCTCGTGGCCCCATCCGCGCCGCCTCCGCCCCGCGCCGCCTGGTGGCGGGCGATCCCGCCGCTCTACTGGCGCCTCGGGGCAGCGGGGGCAACCTGCCTGCTGCTGATCGCCGTCGCCTTCGGGCTCGCTCGCGGGCCGGTCAGGTCGGCGACCGTCGTGAAGGCCCAGGGCCTGACCGTCTCCGGGAAGCCGGCGGCGGTGGGCAGCACCATCCTGTCGGGAGAGCCGCTGGTGATCCGCGCGGGCGGCTACGCGGAGCTGGCGATCGACCTGGGCGGGACCCTGCGCCTCTTCCCCAAGTCCGCCGCGCGCCTCGAGGAGGGCGGGACCGGCGTGGAGCTCTCGTCCGGCAAGGTCTGGTGCCAAGTGGACCCGGGCGCTCCGACGAAGGCCGCCGCCCGCTTCCGGGCCGTCACCGACCGGGGCGAGGCGCGCGTGCTGGGGACCTCGTTCTTCGTCGAGAAGCTGCCCGCCGGCGAGATGGAGGTCCGCGTCCTGTCGGGCAAGGTCGCGGTGGAGGACGCCGGCCACGCGGGCACGCTGGAGCTGCGCGCAGGGCAGAAGACTCGGATCGACCGCGGCGCGCCGCTCCCCGCCCAGGCCTACTCAGGCGAAGACGCCGAGGAATGGGACCTGGAGGGCTTCTTCAAGCAGCTCGGGCGGGGCCTGAAGTCGACGTTCTCGAAGTAGTCGCGGCGCTCTTCCGGAGAATCGATGGCCCAGCGCATCCTCGTCGTCGAGCACCACGCGCCCACCCGCGACCTGCTCGGGGAGATCCTGGGCCAGGCCGGCTACCAGGTCCTCGCCATGGCGGAGGCCGCCCGTGCCCTCGAGGCCTTCTCCTGTGAGCGCGCAGACGCGCTGGTGGTGGCGGTGGACCTCCCGCGCCTGCAGGGCTCGACCCTGGGCAAGCTCCTGCGCGCCCAGGAGGGCGGGGCGCGCCTGCCCATCGTCGCGGTCGACCGGGGCCACCTGGGCAAGGCCCAGGGCGTCGGCGCCATCCTCGAGCTGCAGGCCAACGCCTACGTCTCCGGCGCGAACCAGCCCAAGGAGCTGCTCGCCAAGCTCGCGCAGCTCCTGGCGGGGGCGGCCCGCGCACCCCGCCCGCTGGGAGGCATCGCCGCGACGCTGGCGCGCCCGCCGGTCTCCTCCGGCGAAATGAAGGCGCGCACGTTGCCCTCGCTCGTCGTCTCCTGGCATCGGCTCGCCCGCGACGGCGTCCTCGTCATCGCGCACCACGAGCTGACGCGCCGGGTGTTCCTCTCCGGCGGCGCCCCGGTGGCCTGCGACTCGACTTCGCCGCAGGACGCCGCGGCGCGGCAGCTGGCGGCGGCGGGGCTGCTCACCAACGAGCAGCACGAGAAGGTCCTCGACCTGCAGCGCGATCCCCAAATCAGCCTCCGCTCGGCCCTGGTGGCCATCGGCGCGGCGGTGGAGGGCGAGAAGGTCACCGCGCTGCTGCAGCGGGGTGCCGGCGCCCAGGTCGCCCAGGCGTACGGCATGCTCGAGGGCCGCTTCGGCTTCTACGCCGGCACCGAGTTCGCCCACGAGGTCCCGGAGCTGCCGATCCCCGCGCTCTCGCCCCTGCTCGAGGGCGCCCGGCGCTCCTGGCCCGCCCGCGCCTTCGTCTCGGCCCTCGCGCCGCACCTGGGCCGCTTCGTCCGGCGCAGCGCGAGCTTCGGCACCGACCTCCCGGCGCTGCAGCTCTCCACGGCCGACCTCAAGTTCGCGCTGGCCCTGGACGGCAGCCAGACGCTGCGGCAGCTGCTCTCCAACCCCGGGGAGCTGGGCCACGCGCTGCCGCTCCTGTGGTTCCTGTCGCTGGCGGGGGCCGTCGAGCACCTGGACGAGCCGGCCGGCACGCCGGGCAGCTCCCCGGCGACGCCGGGCCGGCGCAAGAAGAGCCTGCCCGCCGAGACCGCGGTGCAGCTGCAGAGCGAGGCGGTGCGGGTGATGACCACCAGCTACTTCGGGGCGCTGGGGCTGGACGTCACCGCCGACCTCGAGGACGTCGAGAAGGCCTGGCGCGAGGCGTCGTCCCGCCTGCACGCCGACCGGTTCTCGGAGTACGAGCTCGGCCCCATCGCCGACCTCTTGGCCTCGGTGCAGGACAAGCTCGGCGCGGCGCACCGGGTCCTGTCGGACGAGAAGCGGCGCAAGGAGTACGTCGCCTACCTGCTCTCGCGTGCCGACGCGCCCCGCCTCGCGGCGCCCCACGTGGAGGCCGAGATCGCGCTCAAACGCGGAGAGCGGCGGATGAAGGAGGGCGACTGGTCGGGGGCGCGCCAGGCGTTCGAGAAGGCCGTAGAGCTCAACCCGCGCGAGCCCGAGTACTACGGCTGGCTCGCGTGGGCCACGTTCCAGGAGGGCCAGGGCCCCAGGCCGGAGCGGGCGAAGGTCGCCCTGCGGCACGTGCGCAAGGCCCTGTCGCTCAACCCCACGCTGCACCGGCTGCAGGTCATTGCCGCCATCCTCAGTGCCGAGGCGGGCGACGCCGCCAAGGCCCGCGGCCAGCTCCTCAAGCTGCTGCAGTCGACCCCCGACTCCGAGCTCGCCAAGAAGGCGCTGCAGGCCCTGAACCGGAAGCGCTCCTGAGAGAAGGGTTGTCCCTCCTCTACGCCAGCTTGAACCGCCCGCCCTCGCGCACCACCCGTCCCCGCCGCTCGAGCCAGTCCAGGCTCGCCAGGGCGCTGCGCCGGGCCAGGGGCAGCACGGCCTGCGGCGCGTCGTCGTAGGTGCGCGCGGTCAGCTCCTCGAGGGTCGTCGGCCCCGCGGCGAGGACCCGCAGCAGCTTCTCCTCGCGCCAGCGCCGGTGCGCGATGGCCTCGGTGATGCGCTGCGGCCCGTCGGGCATCACCTCGCCGTGCGCGGGGTAGAGCGAGCGGACCTGCAGGTCGCTCAGGCGCTGCAGCGAGCCCAGGTACGCCTCCATGTCGCCGTCCGGCGGGTCGATGACGATGGTCGAGGCTCCCGACAGCATGTCGCCGCAGACCAGCGCCCGGCTGCGCGGCTCGAACAAGCACAGGTGGTCGCTGGCGTGGCCGGGGGTGTGCAGCACCTTCAGGGTCATCGGGAAGTCGCCGGCCAGCTCCAGCAGCTCGCCGTCCCGAAGCGCGCGGTCCACGCCGGGGAAGCGCGCCGCGGCCTTGGGGTGCGCCCAGACCGGAGCCGCCAGCGCCTGCCTCGCGGCGAGCGCCCCGCCGACGTGGTCGGGATGGGTGTGGGTGAGCACGATGGCGCGGACCCGCCGTCCCTCGGCGACGAGGTCGCGGACGAGGTCGTGGAGGCGCTCCTGCTCCTCGGGGTGCGGCGAGCCCGGGTCGACGACCAGCAGCTCCCGGTCGCCGATCAGGTAGCACGCCGTGTGGCGCGCCGGCGGCAAGGTGGGGGAGAGCAGCGGGACGAGGTGGATCCCGCGCTGGAACTCGATGCGCCGGGCGACGAAGTCCACGACGTGCGGCGGGTCGCTCAGCCGTTCGAGCAGCGCCTCGTCCGGCACGCGCATCAGCGTCTCGAGCACGTGCAAGGCCGGTGGGTGCAGCAGCGCCTCGCCCGCCTCCCAGCATCGCAGCGCCTCGTCCGGCGCGATCCACTCGCCGCGCTCGAGCTCCCCCTGCCAGACCTGCGCCTGCTGGCCCTCGGGGAGCCGCGCGAGGAAGAAGCGGGCGTCGAAGCGCAGCGGCGCGAAGGTCGGGGTGACCCACCGGCTGATGGGCTGGAGCATCGCCGCGTCGAGGCTCGCGCCCGACTCCTGCAGCACCTGCGCGAAGGAGAGCTCCTGGGCGAGCATCCGCGAGCGGAGGCCCGAGACGTCCGCTCCCGCCGGCAGTCGCGCCAGGAGCACGCCCGTCTCCTCGAAGGCCTCACGGACGGCCGCGACGTGCAGCCGGGCCTGGTCCGCGGGCAGGCCCGGGACCGGGATCTGCTCGTCCTCGCGGTCCACCTTGCCGCCGGGGAAGGCGTGGAAGCCCGCGAAGGCCGGGGTGCGCGCGCGCCGGACCCAGAACGCCCGCCTCTGCATCCCGAGCGGCGCCGAGGGATCCGCGTCCTGGCGCACGAGCACCACCACCGCGGCGTCGCGCGGTCGCGGGGGCGTCTGGGATTGGGTGGCGGTAGGCGGGATGGCGGCTCAGCTCGTCTTGTTGATCTTGAAGACGAGCAGCTTACCCTCGCCGGTGACGACGTAGACCTTGTCGTTGAACACGACCGGGTCGGCCTGGATCTTCGACTCGGTCGCGAACGACCAGAAGGTCTTCCCGGTGGCGCGGTCGATGGCGTAGAGCGTGCCGTCGGCGGGGCCGGAGCCGATGAAGACCAGGTTCTTGTAGAGCGCCGCGGCGTCGACGATGCGGCCCTTGGTGTTGAAGGTCCACTTGGCCTTCCCGGTGGCGACGTCGACGGCGTAGAAGTTCATGTCCACGCTGCCCACGTACACGACGCCCTCGGCCACGCGCGGGCTGGCGTTGACCTCGTCGCCGGTCTGGAAGGTCCACTTCGGCTTCTGCGTCGCCAGGTCCAGCGCGTAGAGGCTGTGGTCGTTGCTGCCGAAGTAGAGGACCCCGGCGTCATGGACCGCGCTGGAGGTGATTCCGCCGCCGGTCTTGAAGCGCCACTTCATCTCGCCGGTCTCGGCGGCGATGGCGTACAGGTAGCCGTCGAGGTTGCCCACGTAGATCACGCCGTCGACCAGCACCGGCTTCGCGTAGGAGAACTCGCCGGCGACGATCGGCTCGGGCGCGGGAGTCGGCGCGGCCGGCGGCTCCGCGGGCGCGGCGGGCGCGGTGGCCTTGGCTTCCTTGAGCGGCTGGCCGTCCTTGCCCTTGGGCTGGTCCTTGGCGGGCTCGGGCGCGGGGGCCGGCGGCGGGGGAGGCGGCGGCTTGGCGGGGAACTCCCAGGCCAGCCTCCCCGTCTCGGCGGAGAGCGCGTACAGCTTCTTGTCGTAGCTGCCGAAGACCACCTTGTCCCCGGCCACGATCGGCGAGCCCTTGATGCGGTCCTTGGCGGTGAACTTCCACGCCTGGCGGCCGGTCTGGGCGTTCACCGCGTAGAAGAGGTTGTTGACCGCGCCGAAGAGGACGAGGTCCTTGTAGCCCACCGGCGTGCCGATGACGTCGCGGTGGGCGGTGAAGACCCAGCGCTCGACGCCGTTGAGGTCGTAGGCGTGCACGTACCCGCCCTCGTTGCCGAACACGACCAGGTCGCCGATCAGGGCCGGCGTGCACTGGCTCGCGCCCTCGGTGGAGACCGTCCACTCCTGCTCGATGGGCTTGGTGCAAGCAGCGCCCAGCAGCAGCAGACCGCACATCGCAAAGCGACGCATGAGAAGCCCCCTTCTGGCATTCGAAGCCGGACACTATAACTCCATGCCCGGCCTGCCAGGGAAGGGGTCCCCTGGCTGCCAGGAATGGCCCGCTCGCCGCCCGCCCGTGCGCAGCCCGCCGGGCTCACTGCCCGGACGGCGCTTCGCCCTTCCTGAAGACCGCGGGGTCCAGCAGGTGGGACGGCACCACGTTCCTCAGGGAGTTGAGGAGGTTCCCCGGAACCGCGGGGTGCTCCTTGGCCAGCTCGGCGATGAGCTTCTTCACCCGCTGCCGCTGGGCGTTCTCCTGCTGCGCGCACAGGCCGCAGGGGATGATCGGCAGCTTGAGCTCGGCGGCGTAGGCGGCCAGCTCCGCCTCCTGGCAGTACGCCAGCGGCCGGATGACGGTGTTGCGCCCGTCGTCGGAGAGGAGCTTGGGCGGCATGCTCTTGAGCGCGCCGGAGAAGAGGGCGGACAAGAGCAGGGTCTCGATGAGGTCCTCGCGGTGGTGCCCGAGCGCGATCTTGGTGCAGCCCATCTCCACGGCGCTGGTGTAGAGGATGCCGCGGCGCAGCCGGGAGCAGACCGCGCAGTAGGTCTTGCCGGGCTCGGTCAGCTTCAGCGCGATGGAGTAGGTGTCCTGGCGGATGATGCGGTGCTCGACGCCCAGCGCGCGGAAGTGGTCCTCGAGCACGTGCGCGGGGAAGCCCGGCTGGCCCTGGTCGACGTTGACCGCCACCAGCGTGAAGTGCACCGGGGCGCGCTCCTGCAGCCGCATCAGGAGCTGCAGCAGGCTCAGCGAGTCCTTGCCGCCGGAGACGGCGACCATGATGCGGTCGCCCGGGCCGATGAGGTCCCAGTCGTGGATGGCCCGGCCCACGTCGTAGAGCAGGTGCTTCTCCAGGCGCAGCAGGCTGCCGGGGCCGGTCACTGGCGCACCAGCACCTTCTCGCTGGCCGAGGCCGGGCCCGAGCGCTGGATGTGGCACTGGTCGTCGAGGGCCACCGAGTCCTCGGAGCGGACGGTGAACCCCTGCGCGTCGCAGGCGACGATCTCCGCCCGGAAGGTCACCGGGCACTGCGTCCCGGAGGGGCTGCGCGCGAAGCCCAGCTCGTTGCCGACGAACCCGCGCGCGGTGCGCTCGAGCACCAGGCCCGGCTCCGAAGGCCTCGGCGCCCGGTCGGGCTCGGCCGGCTCGCCGGCGTCGGGAAGGTCGGCCCGCTTCGCCACGAGGTGCACGCCGTCGTCCTCCACCTGGTAGGTCCAGAAAGGCTTCTTGGAGAGCTTGTAACGGCCGCCGAGGTTGATGTCGCAGCCCTTGGGCACCACCGCCTTCTCGGGAGGAGCGGGCGCAGCCGCCGCGTCCGGAGCCTGGGCGTCGAGCGCGGCCGGCGTCGCCGGGGCGGGTTCGGCGCGCGCCCGACGATCGTTGGCGCAGGCGGCGAGGCCGGCGAGGGCGGCGAGGGCGAGCGCGGCGGCGGCGGCGGCGACGACGAAGGCCGCGCGCGAGTTCCTGGAATCGGGAGACCGGAGCCTGGAGCCTGGAATCATCGGGCGCGGACCATAGCCCAAGGCCGGGCTAGGAGCGAAGCGGCCGCTCGAACAAGCGCACGCCTTCTTCCACTCCGCACGGCCACATCCCCACCGCGCGCCAGAACCGGGCGGCGTCGGCCTCTCCCGGCGCCACGCCCAGCCGCACGCGCTCGAAGCCCTGGTCGGCCAGCTCGGCGAAGAGCGACTCGACCACCTCGCGCCCCAGGCCCAGGCCGCGGTGGCGGCGGTCGAGCACCAGCAGCGCCACGGTCGCCTCGCGCGGCCCGGGGGCATCCAGCGCCAGGTCGAGCAGGCCCGCCGGCGCACCCTCGGCGTCCTCCAGCACGAAGAGGCGGCGCGCGGGGTCCGCCAGCGCGTCGGAGAGCAGCTCGGCGGCCAGGCGCTCGGCGTGGCGCTGCGCGTGGTTGCGGCGGAAGTAGTCGGAGGCGCCCTCGACGCAGCTGCCGACCCGCGCGAGCGAGTCCTCGCCGGCGGGGATGGCCACGAGCTGCCCCAGCGGCAGAGGCGAGTCGAGCCGGCTGCGGACGCGCACTAGTTCCTCATCTCGTCGTCCGACGTCGCGGCGACGTCGGAGGAGAGGATGGCGAAGAGGTTGCTGACCCGGCCGACGCCGCCCGAGTCCAGCGCGGTGGCCTTGAGCGTCACCACCTCGTTGGCGGGGATGATCGGGGCGAGGTCGATCTCGCCGGCGTTGAAGGCGAACTTCATCTGCCCCAGCGAGTCGACCTGCTCCTGGCCGGCGGTCAGGCCGTGCTGGTAGCCGATGACGCCGCGGCCGACCACCACGCCCTTGGCGTTGACGACCTCGATGAACACGAAGTTGTCGACCGACCAGCCCTCCTTGCCGGCCTCGTCGCCGTAGAGCTTCACCGCGCCGCCCTGGCGGTTGAAGTTGGGCACCTCGCCGACGGCCACCACGAACGGCACCGGCTCGCCGTTCTCGACGGTCACGAAGAGGTCGGAGCGCTTCTCGAGGCGCGTCCCGGTCTCCGCCTCCGGCACCTCGGTGAGCAGCTTGAAGGCCTTGGGGGGGCCCGCGTACGAGGGGCGGGCGCCGCCCTTGGCACAGCCGGCGGCGAGGAACAGCAAGGTGGACGCAGCGAGGACGACGGCGGCGCGGGACATCGCTTT
The DNA here is from genome assembly GCA_036504155.1 of Myxococcales bacterium. GTDB lineage: Bacteria > Myxococcota > Myxococcia > Myxococcales > UBA5297 > JACRCT01. The sequence continues at coordinate 64,974 of DASXVQ010000101.1, read as the reverse complement.
CTCCCGGGGACGGACGCCCGCCCGCGGTGCGAGGGAGCGTCGGAACGAAGGCGCTAGTAAACTGGCGCCTCGCGGCGGGGTCAAGGCCGCTGCCCATTCCAGCCAACGAGGTGGTCATGCTCTGGGGACCGATCGCCGCAGCCCTGCTGTCCGCCGCCGTCCCGGCACCCGCCGCCAAGCCGGCGGACGCCAAGCCGGCTGCTGCCGCCGCCAAGCCAGCCAAGCCAGCCGCCTCCGCGGCCAACGCCAAGGCCGGGGAGAAGAAGGACCAAGCCGCGCCGTCGCCGGCCAAGGAGAAGGACCCCGAGCTGGAGATGCTCGCGCAGAGCCTGATCCCCTCGCAGCGCGCCGCGGTGGAGAAGGAGACCGGCGGGCTCGCGGGCCTGCCGCGCTACCGGTTGGACCTGGAGCTGGACCCGCAGGCCAAGGTGCTCAAGGGGCGCGAGCAGATCGTGCTGGCGCTGAAGGAGGAGTTCAACGAGCTGTGGCTGCGCCTGCCCGCGAACGCCGGTCTGGAAGAGGGCAGCCGGCCGGTGTCGATCGTCCGGGTGGTGGCGGGCGGCAAGGAAGTGACGCTGGAGGCGCGCGACCCGGGCATGTACCGGCTGCCGCTGGAGCCGCCGCTCGCCGCCGGGCCGGCGCTGGTGGAGGTGGAGTTCCGCGCCGAGGTCCCCGAGCTCAAGGGCGTGGGCTCCGACTCGACCAGCGGCATGCTCGACCAGGCGATGGCGCTCCTGTCCGGCCGGGGCGGCGAGGAGCGCGGGGCGCGCCACGGCACCTTCGGCTGGTCCGCGACGAGCTTCAACCTGGCGGGCTTCGCCCCGGAGCTGGCGAGGCGCGAGGCGGGCGTGTTCGACGCCAGCCCGGAGCCGGGCATCGGCGAGCCGCGCTGGGGTCCTCTGGGCAACTGGGTGGTGTCGCTGGTGACGCCCACGACGATGGCGGTGGCCGGGACCGGGGTGGAGCTGGGCTCGACGCCGGAGAAGGACGGCCGCAAGCGCTCGACCCGGGTGGCGGCGGCGGTGCGCGGCTTCGCGCTGGTGGCGGCCGACGGCTGGAACGAGCAGAAGCAGGCGGTCGGCGAGGTGCAGGTGCGGGCCCTGGCGGCGCCGGGCCACGACCTGCAGGCCCGGAAGCTGATGGACACCGCGGCGCGCGCGCTCAAGTTCTTCACCGAGAAGCTCGGGCCCTACCCGTGGGCGCAGCTGGACGTGGTGGAGGCGCCGCTGACGGGGTCCATCGAGGCGGTCTCTTTCCCCACGCTGCTCCTGGTGAGCGGGCTGTTGACGTCCCCGGCCAAGCTGGACCCCCGCTTCGCCCAGGCCGGAGACCCGACCAAGATCGTCGACGACGTGCTGGAGCTGGTGGCGGCGCACCACGTGGCGCACCAGTGGTGGGGAGGCGTGGTGGGCTCGGACGGGGCCGGGCGGCCGGCGCTTCACGAGCCGGTGACCAGCTACGGGGCCTACCTCTACGTCGAGCAGCGGCGCGGCGGGGAGCAGTCGCGGCGGCTCATCGAGGAGCAGATGATGCGCTCCTACCGGCTGCGCCGGACGCTGGGGCATCCGGACCTGTCGGTGGACCGGCCGCTGATCGAGGTCGGCGGGCGCCTGGAGCTGGAGGGGATCCTCCGGGGCAAGGGCGGGCTGTACTACCAGAAGCTGCGCAAGCTCATCGGGGACAAGGCCTTCTTCGCGGCGCTGCGCGAGTCGGTCGCGCGCAACCGCTTCAAGGACATCGACAGCGACGCGGTGCTCATCGGCGCGGCGGGGGCAGCGCCGAACCAGGCCCAGGCCGCGCTGGCGCTGCACGACCGCTGGATGCGCCAGCTGCACGGGGACGAGGACATCGGCGCCTCGCTCGACTTCGAGAACCTGGGCGGCGGGATGAAGGTCGACCCGGCCACGGCGAAGATGCTGCAGCAGATGATTCGCGCGATCGGCGGGAACACCAGCGGGCCGCCTCCCGCGGTGCCGGCGGTCAATCCCAAGGCGCCGCCGCCGGGGCAGGGCGGGCAGCAGCCGGGGCCTTGAGGAGGAAGGAGGCCCTCACCCCGGCCCTCTCCCAGGCGCGGTGGCTCCACGGCTCTGCCTCGATGGGCCTTCCAGGTTCAGGGCGGCTCGACTTTCGCTCCACCTGGGAGAGGGAGTTCGCTGGTTGCCTTGGGCGACCTTGGGCCGGAGCCCGAGGGGGGATCATCCAGGAAGACGACTTGGGGGACAGCCAAGCCCCGTGCCCCGTGTTCCGAGGACTCCGGGACGAGCAGAGCGGATCTCCCCTCCCTGGTGGAGCGGAGCGCCCAACACCGAGAAGCACGACAGGCCGTCCAGGCGAAGCGCGTCGAACGCCGCGATTGGGAGGGGCAGGGGGGCGGGCCCTGTTCTTCGACGCTCCAGCCTCAGATCACGTACTTCCCATCCCGCAGGACCAGCTCGTCCCGCCCGCCGGGATACACCAGCCGCGCGCTCGTGACCGCGACGCCCGGCTGCACCGACGGCACGTAGACCCAGTCGATGTGGATGACGCGCTTGGGATCCTTGAACAGCGCCGGCGAGGTCACGCCGCCGAAGTGGTCGCTGCGGCCGAAGGCCACGTGCAGGCCCAGCTTCTCGTCCAGCAGGGTGGCGCCGCACGCCTCGACCCCGAACTCGCCGAGCACGCCCAGCCCCAGCTCCGCGAGGTTGCCGTAGGCGGGCTCTTCCACGAGCGCCTTGGCCTGCTCTTCGGCCGCCTTGCGCTGCGCCCAGCTGTGCGCCCGCGCCGCGATGGCCCGGTTGTTCTCGTTGAAGACCACCACCTCGCTGCCGAACTGCACCGGCAGCTCCCCGCGGGACGCCGAGGGCACCCGCTCGCCCTCGTTGGGCACGATGTACGCCTCGCCCGAGGGCAGGTTGCCGGCGGCGTGCATCTCGCGCAGCAGGCCGCTCGAGGAGTGCGCCAGCCGCAGCCGCAGGTCCAGGTGCAGCGTGTACTTCGCCGAGCCCACCGCGAACTCCAGGTCGGCCCCCTCGGCCTCGTCCAGCCGCTGCGCCAGCTGCGAGACCCGCGCGTGCACCTTCTCGTAGTCCAGCCCCAGCGCCGGCAGCATGGCCCGCGAGAACCCGGGCAGCGTCGCGGCGCGGAAGCGGTGCTTCTTGGCGAGCAGCTTCAGCGGCGCCGTGGTCGAGAACTCGGTCGGCGCGATGAGGATCTGCGAGCGCCCCAGCACCTCGTCCCGCGGGATCTCCGGGCCGGAGGCCGACAGCAGCCGCGCGTCGAGGTCCGCCGGGTCGCTGCCCACCGCCACCATCACCGCCGGCAGGTCGTTGTTGTTGCTGCCCACGTTCTCGTAGCCCAGCAGCAGGACCTCCGAGAGACCGAGCTCCTCTTTCTGGCCCTCGATCGTCTGCTTCCATTCCCAGGCCAGCGCTCGGCGGTCGCGCCAGGCGTCGTGGTCCGGGACGGCCGCGTTGGGCACGTCCACCAGCACCGCCAGCGTGCGGTCCTCTTCCTGGAACCGGAACACCGACTCGAGCAGGGTCTTCATCTGCTCCGGAGAGAGCGAGGCAGGCACGCAGGTCCTTTCGGTCGGCGCGGAGGGGGGCGCGCCCTTCATGGAGAGTGGCGGCCGGCAGCCTGCGCCGGGCGCCTTCCAGTCTACGAGTCGCGGCAACTCAAGTCGAAAAGACGGCCGCGTCAGCGCCGGGATGCGCCGGCCTTCTCGGGCGGTTCGGGCGGCAGGAATTCGATGTCCACCGCCCCGTCGGCGCGGGCCGGCACCTGCACTTCGACCTTGCGCCCCGCGATCTGGGCGGTCGCGCGGCAGCCGGCGGTGGGCACGGGCTCGACGGCGAGCGGGAGCTTGCCCTGCTTCACGGGCTTGCCGGTGCCCAGGTCGGTGACCGTCGCGGACGCGCCCGCGGGGCCGGAGATCTTCAGCTTCTGCGGGGCCGGTCCCTCCGCGTACGCCAGGGAGTACCCGCGGTTGCGGTCCGACCACCGGGCCATCGCCGCCGCCCGTCCCTCGACGGGGGTCGCCGCCGCGCGCCAGAAGGCCGCGAAGGCCGGCCGGGCCTTGCTCCAGAACTGCTCGGCGGTCTGGGCCGAGAGCGCCCCGGGCGCCGCCTCCTGCAGGCCCTTCCAGAGCGCGTCGGGCTCCCCGGCCTCCTCGAAGGTCGCCATCGCGGCCAGGAGCGGCTTGAGCGCCGCGGCGTGCGGAGCCGCCCTCGCCTTGGCCCAGGACTCCAGGTAGCGGCGGGCGCTCTTGGCGGCCACGTCGTCCGCGCCGCGCTTCGGGTCGGAGGCGACCTTCTCCACCTCGGCGCGGGCGCCCCAGGCCTGCAGCCGCTCCATCGCCAAGATGGCGTCCAGGGTCGCGTCGGGCTCGGGGCTCGCGAGCCGTTCGAGGAAGAGGGGGACGAGGAAGCCCTGCATCCGCCGCACGGCGTGCAGGTTCTTGATCGCCTCCTTCTGGTCCGGCGTCTCCTGCTCGGTCGCGGAACCCGGCGGCTTCACCTTGGGCCCGGGCCGCGGGAAGACGATCGGCCGCTGCATCCACTGGCGGGCCTCGGCGACCGCCGGCTCCCAGAAGTTCTTGAGCGCCGGCGCGGCGCGCAGATCCTGAGGCGTCGCGCTCTGCAGCAGCGAGAGCATCAGCCAGGTCTGCACCGCGCGGTGGCTCTCCTTGAGCCGCTCGCCCCGCGCGGCGACGGCGCGCACACCCTCCGGCCCGGTGAACGAGAGCTCGAGCGCAGCCTGGCGCCAGGTCGGCTCGTCCCTGGAGAGCAGGGCGTCGACGAGCGCCGCGGGCGGCGGGGCGGTGGACGCCGTCGCTGCGGCCGGAGCGGCCGGCGCTGCAGCGGCCAGGAGGTTCGAACCGAGGACGAGGAGGAGGGGGGAGAGCATGTCGGAGTGTCTCGGGGAAGGCGGCCTAAGTCCTAAGTCCTACAGCCCCACCGCCTCCAAAGACAGAGGCGGCCGCTCATTCGAGCGGCCGCCCCTGTGGTCACCCCCACCTTCGAACTTCAGCCCGACGTTACGGCGGGCTCGACACGCACTTGGTCTTGTCCTCGTGGCGGCACTGGTGCATGCGGCGCGACAGCGGAAGCTCGTAGACGGGTTGCACGACGTCTTCGCTCTTGGCGATGTCGATGCTGGAGACCTGGTCCTTGCCCGCCTCGGGAGGCGTCATGGCGCTGGTCTTGATCTGGCCGGACACGGAGATCTGCGTGACGACCTTGGGCTCGGGCGGCGGGGTGAGCGCGGAGGCCTCCACGAAGCGGCCGAAGGTGTCGCACTTGCCGCTGACGCAGTGGCCGCCCTCGAGGCAGTCGGTGTCGCCGGTGCAGGCGTAGGTACCCGTCTTGGTCAGGCCCTTCATGCCCGCGGCGCACAGGGGCAGGCCGGTCACGTAGTGCGACTGGTAGAAGCGCGACTTGGCCACGGTGTTGGCGCACGCCGACTCGCCGGAGAGGACCGGGTAGAGGCTGCTCCACATCGTGCAGCCGTTGGCCACGGCAGCGCCGGTCGCGGTGCGGAACTTGTGGCCGTCGACGTACTCGTAGAACCAGCCCATGCCGGAGGGCGTAGCCCCCGTGGTCGCCGTGCCGCTCGTCTTGTACTTGCAGTTGGGGGCATCCGAGGTGCTGGTCGCCAGGCAGGAGATGTCGGTGACGTCCACCAGGTTGCCGTAGCTGTTGACGGTGGGGGTCTTGGCGCGGTCGGTGAGCCGAGCGGCGTCATACCCCTTGGCGCTCTTGGTGTTGGCGTCGGAGGCCGTGGTGCGGCTCTCGTCGAACATCCTCTCCACCTTCTTGCCGTAGAGCCAGAACCCGTAGAAGCGGTTCTTTCCCAGGTTGGCCATGTAGGTGGCGTCGGTGTCGGTGGTCGAGGTGTTGATGTCGTAGAAGTTGGGGGCCACCGTGTCGGTGCGCTTGCAGTTGAAGGTGTTGACGTCGGTCGCCTCGCGCCCGCACTTCACCGTCATGTTGCGCACCGGGTCGTAGTTGGCGCCCGCGCCGGGGCAGGCGTTGATCTTGCTCTCGGCGATGGAGGCCTCGACCACGATCTCCCCGGCGTTGGTGCCGCAGGCGCTCAAGTTCGCGTCGGCCATTTCCAGCTTCGCGTGCTCGAACTGCTGGTCCTTCCAGTGGTTCTCGACCTTGGAGTAGTCCTTGTCGAGCCGCTTCATCCTGTAGACGGTCTTGTACTCGTCGCAGCCGAGCTTGGAGCAGGGCAGCGGGTTGTCCCACCGGCACTGGCCCACCTTGTCCTCGAGGATGGAGTACCGGTCGCCCGAGCCGACGTAGCCGCGCAGCGCGCCGGTGTCGATCTGCAGCGTCGTCTCGGTCAAGTAGTAGATCGGCCAGTCGTTCCTGACGCTCTTGGCGTTGGTGGCGACGGCGGTGACCTCGTCCGCGCTGGCAGAGACGCCCTCGATGTCCGGTTCGAAGGCGCGGCCGCCCGACCAGTTCTCGATGGTCTTGTCGGTCGTGTTCCACTTGCCGGGCTCGTAGAAGCGCATGGTCCAGATCTGGCCGCGGGTGTCGCCCACGACGCCGAGGTCGAAGAACCCGTCCAGGTCCCAGCCCTCGTTGGGGCCGAAGTCGACCATCCCCACCGGCGCCACGATGCTGTGGGTCAGGTTCACCTTCGGCGAGTCCATCTCGCCGGTGTCCGTTCCCTCCTTGCCCCGGGCGAACTTCCACCAGAGGTTGTCGTGGCGGCCCTGCACGAACCCGCTCCAGGCGTCCACCATGTAGACGCCGCGGCCCTTCTCCAGCGAGGGCGACCAGCCGCCCGAGAGGAAGGCGACGTAGCGCTCGGTGGTGGTCGGGTCGCCGGCGCCGGTGCCGTGGCGCTTGATGCCTTGGAGCCCGGTGACCGTCGAGGTGTCGAGCAGGACGGGGCCCATGGGCGGCGCCTTGGGGCTCAGGGCGAAGAGGGTCTTGCCGAACAGGCCCGCCTCGGCGGTGCAGGGTTGCGGGTACATCCAGCGGAAGGCCGGCGCCGCCACCTCGGCGAAGTTGGCGTCCCACTTGAGCTCCAGGGCGAAGTAGTGCGTCCCGCCGCGGCCCTCCGCGATGATGGCCACGGTGTGGAACTCGTCCCACTGCTTCTTGCCGTCGGCGCCGGTGGAGCCGCTGCCGTCCACCCAGATGTCGCGGATCATGCTGTCGCCGTCCACGTAGAACTGGTGGCTCAGGACGATGTCCGCCAGCCGGGGGAGCGCGTCGGGCGCGATGAAGGCCCACAACTCGTCGCCCGTGCCGGCGTCGTAGACCGGGCTGTAGTCCCCGTTGCTGCAGCTGCCGGTGCCCAGCTCGGTGCCGCCGCTGAAGGCGTGCAGCATGCCGTCGTTGGCGCCGACCACGATCGGCTTGGAGCGCTTGCGGTTGTTCCAGCGGTACATGTCGTAGGCGTCCCAGTCCTGGGTGACGCCGCAGTGGTCCTCGTTGGTCACCTCCAACTCGGTGGCCTTGACGGGCTGCTTCAATCCCAGATTCTGGTCGAAGAGAGTCCGCACGCACTGGTTGTTGCCGCCCTTGAGGCAGAAATCCTTGCCGACGGGCGGGTCGACCACCTGGGGCGAGGAGTGGAAGATGTCGCCCAGCACCGACTTGCGGGTGTCGGTCCGGCTGTTGTCGTTGTCTTCGTCGTCGAGGTCCTGGCCGCGGATGTACTGGATGACGATCCTGGCGCACAGCTCGTCATAGTCGGCCTGGGTGGGCGCGGCGATGGCCATGAAGTCATAGGCGGTGGTGGCCTTGATGGCCGCGGCCGTGGTGGCGACCGAGACGCGCAGCTTGCCCAGGAAGGCGCCCTGCTCGCCGGCGAGCTGGCCGGTGGGGCACATGCCGGTGCCCTTGATGCCCAGGTAGTCGATGAGCTTGTTCCAGTTGGTGTGCTTGAACTCGATCAAGCCGTTGGCGTTGTCGTGCTCGGTGAAGTAGCCGTCCTTGGTGGTGTCGCCGGAGGCGCCTCCCGCGTCGACGACCGTGTAGATCTTCCGGGCGGCATGCCCGTTGGTGATCAGCCGGTCGCGGGCCTCCCAGAAGGGGTTGGCGGGAGTCGCGCCGCCCTTCTTGACGAACTTGCCCTCGGTGTCCTCGACGACGATGGAGCCGTCCTTGTCGACGATGAACACGTCGTCCTTGTCGCCGTCGCCGTTCTTGTCGTTCTCGAAGACCCACTCGTTGTACAGCTCGAAGCGGTACAGGTCGCCGGTCCACGGCTTGCCGCTCATGGGCATCATGCGCGGCAGCACGGCCGCCATGCTGGACTGGCCCGACTGCACCGAGGCGATGTTGCTGGTGGAGAACGAGGTGTTGCGCCGGGCGATGTCCTCGATGATGAGGAGCACCGCGTCGCGCAGGTCCTGGGTGCTGGTGGCCGGGTAGAAGGTGCCGCCGCCCTTGGAGGCGATCTCCTGGAGCGTGGCGCTGAAGGCCGCGTTGACCGAGAAGCCGATGGTGTAGGTGGCGACCTTCTGCACCCCGGCCATGTTCCCGCGCAGGTCGTGCGTCCACAGGTACTCGGCCACCTTCCCGGGGCTGCCGGTCGCCGCGTTGGCGCTGGCCGTCATCGCCTGCATCGCCGCGGGCAGCGGGTTGGGCTTCGGGGTGTTGGGCTCGCCGTCGGAGAGCAGGATGATGGCGTTGAAGCCGCAGGAGAAGCAGACCGAGTCGGCGTCGTTGAAGGTGGTGGGCGCCGGGGTCCAGCTCGTGGAGTAGCCGGTCGCGGGAGTCGGGCCGCTCAGGGTCTTGTCGGCGAAGAAGTAGCCCGCCGAGTAGAGCGCGCCGGCGATGGGGGTGCCCGAGGCGAAGGAGATGGAGCTGGTCAGCACGTTGAGGATGGAGTTGCGGTTGCTGTCGCAGGAGGACTGGTCCCAGGGGTAGCTCTTGGCGCAGGAGGGGCCGATCTTGTTGACGATGCAGCCGCCGTCGTTGGACCAGAAGCAGTTCTCGCTGGGGGCGTTGCGGTTCAGGGTGTGCAGCGCGAAGCGCACCTCCTTCAGGTCGACGACGATGTTGGTGAGCACCGAGACCGAGCCGGAGTCGCGCGGCGCGTAGAAGTTGAGGAAGTTGCCGCTCACGCGGCGTTCGTCGGAGTTGGTGAGGTAGGCTCCGCTCATCCGCACGCAGTAGAAGTCGGTGCCGGCCTCCGAGAAGCTGAGGCGGCTGTTGCTCATGTTGATCGTGTAGTTGGTGGCGGCGGTGCCGACGCTGCGCGCGACGTACGTGCAGGTGCCGCAGTTCGTGTCGGAGCCCCCGCAGGACTCGACGACGGGGGTGACGGAGGGGTCGAGATTGCGCTTGTCGGAGTCCGCCATCTGCCAGTTGTGCGAAGGGGTGCTCGCCGCCACCTGGCGCGCCAACTGCACGTTTGAAAAGGCCGTCGAAGACTGGCCCACGATGAAGTAACCCGCGGTCTGCAAGCAGGTCTTGCAGTTGGCCGTGTCGGCCGCCGGGATGGGCGAGGCACAGGCGGAGTCGGCGGAGTCGTACTTGGTGCCCGCGTTGCCGCCGCCGATGTCCCAGGGATCCTTCTTGAAGTTGTTGCCGTACCCGTTGAGCGGCGCGTCGAAGAACTTGTCGCTGGGGAACCAGTTGTCCACGTCGGGGTTGTTGGACGTCACGCTGTTCTTCATCTTCGCGTAGGTGACGTTCTTGCTGTAGCCCAGGTTGCTGATGACCGACCAGTTGCAGCCCTTGGTGGTGGGCCACTGCGCCGGCCACGCCCCCGAGGGATCGCCGCCCTGGCCTTCCATCGACCCCGAGTTGTCGAGGATGAACAGGATGTTGGGCGGGCCGCCGGCGCGGCCGAAGAACTTCTCGTCGGAGCCGCGGGCGGGGTTGAGGATGTTGTCGATCTTGGAGGTCCCCTGCACGCAGCAGGCGGCCTCGTCGAGCGCGAGGGCCTCGGTGGAGGCGAGCAGGCCGGAGAGGGCGAGCGTGGCGGAAAGCGCGATTCGATTCATGGGCTTCTCCTCTCAGTACCCGTAGCGGAAGACGAACTCGATCTCGGCCTGGCGGTTGGACGGCGCCGCCTCCTTGCAGGTCATCACCACCCGGTAGTGCTGGCCTCCGGAGGTGGGGCTCGCCACGAGCACGTTGGACAGGCCGCGGGCCGTCTCCTTCGTGCCCGACATCAGCGCTGCGGAGATCGGGATCGCGGTGATCTTCGGGGTACCGTCGTAGTGTCCGGTGATGATGGTCGACTGCCGAGCGGCGTCGACGTCGTCCAGGATCTTCTGGTTGATGAGGAGGAGCGAGGGTTTGGTCCCTTCATCGAAGAGCTTGGCCTTGGCGATCAACGTGCGCCGGGCGACGTCGGCGCACGAGGCCACCCGGTCGGAGTTGAGCTTGCTCGCGGCCGACAGGCGGTTGGTCCCGGTGAAGCGAATGGCCCCCACCACCAGCACCATGAGCACGGCCAGGGCGACGACGGTGATGAGCAGCGCGTTGCCGCGCGGAGTCTGCAGGGTCTTCATGGTCAACCTCCCCCGATGTTGAGGCCGGAAGCGATGTCGCCGACCGCCGGCACGAAGAAGGCGCGGCTCTTCATGTTGGGCGTCGAGATGGTGGTGGAGATGACGGTGCGGAAGTAGCCGTCGTCGGCGCCGAACTTCGCCTGGTTCTCGATGTCCGTGCGCGGGTACTTCAGGTTGGCGAGGGTGCTGCTGTTGCGCACCACCATCGTCACGCGGACCGCTCGGATGTTCGCCGGGTGCTTGGAGTACCGAGGAGGGTCGAGGTTCGGAGTGGCGTAGAGCGGGGCGTCGGCGCCCGGGTCGGGCAGCCCCTCGCCAGACACGTCCGGGATGATCCAGTTGGAGTTGGTGCTGCTGTCGGGGACGGTGACGCCGCTCGGTGCGTCCGGGGCCGGCAGAGGGCGGTTCATCACGTAGGCGACCTGGAAGTTCTCCACGCCCGCCGCGATGACGACGAAGTCCGCCGTGTCCGGATTGTCGAAGCTGTTGAAGGCGACCAGGTAGGGCTTGTTGTCGTACAGCTTCACCCGGAGGCGCAGCTCGTACAGGAGGAAGACGAAGGCCGCGTCGGGAGTGTTGGCGCCGTTGGTGGTGCAGTTGGGGACGGAGCTCGAGAACGGCGTGCTGTAGGGGGTGGTGGCGATCTCCCTCTCGGTCGCCGCCTTCGGCTCGGTGGTCTTGACCACGACATACTCGCCGCCGTTGGCGCAGGCCACGACCATCACCTGCCCGGTCCGCAGGGACACCCCAAAGGACGCCGCGGTGTCCAGGGAGATCTTGTTGCCGGAGCTGGTGATGATGCCGCGTCGCATGTAGGACGGGTCGCGGTAGCGGAAGGCGAGGTCGTCGGTGGCGAAGGTCGTGGGCGTCGCCGGGAAGTTGTCCTTCAGCCCGCCGTAGGACGTCCCCAGGCTCCCCGTGGAGAAGTCGAAGGCGTAGCGGGGGTCGATGCCGTAGCCCGCCATGTGCACGGTCCGCTCGAGATAGACCTGCGCGTTGCGCGAGTTCTCGACCGCGACCTTGATCTTCGACTCCGACTGGTAGGACGCGTTGATGCCGACGAAGGCCGAGGCCACGCCCAGCACCACGATGGAGCTGACGACGGTCCCGACCAGCAGCTCGATGAGCGTGAAGCCCCGGGCGTGCCTGGCAGCGGAGGGGGAAGCGAGGGAAAGTTTCATTCGGATCTCCGGCGCTTCAGAGGACCATCTTCCCGTTGTTGATGGTGGGCAGCAGCAGGGTGATCCACTGCCTGTGGTACTCCGTCTGGCCCAGGTTGCTCCAGGAGACCACGATGCCCACCTGTCGCAGCTCCGCGGTGGCGGGTAGGAGCACCAGCACCCGCTTGTAGATGCGCTTGTCGTCGCCGGAGAAGAGGGGCTGCAACCGCAGGTCGGCCCCGGCCCCGGACTCGTAGGTGTCCAGGTCGATGACGCAGGCGCCGGTGAGGCCTTGCAGGCCGCCGGCACTCGCCTTCACCGTCGCGTCGCCGGAGCAACCCGCCAGGAAGGCTCCGCCGGTCTTGTTCAGCCGGTTGTAGCCCTGCGACTCGAGGGCGGAGCGGATTTGCTGGCCGATGGCCGACCCGCGGACCATGCGGTTGGCCATGGAGTTCTGGCGGCTGGCGATGATGATGCCCTGGTAGGCGCCCATCACGCCGACGGCGAAGACGCCGCTGGCGATGATGGCCTCGAGCATCACGGCGCCACGGAAGCTCTTGCGGCGGGCGGGCTGACGGGAGCGGGTCGGCTGGTTCATGGCGACCTCACGGGTAGATGCCAACGAAGCCGGTGGGCCCCGTGATGGCAAGGAAGTGGTTCTCCAACGGGATGTCGAAGCTCGAGAAGGTCACCGACGCCGACCTCGAATAGTCCTCGGAGGCGTCGTGGTTGAGGAAGCGGGCGATGCCCTCGCCGTTGAAGACGATGGCGCCCTTCTTGGTGGTGCCGGTGCAGAAGCTGCAGCCCGAGCCGCCCATGGCGTTGAACGGGGCCTGGTAGGCACTCCCCGAGGCGATGGGGGTCTTCAGGAATCGGGCGTTGTGGCGGGGGTAGGTATCGAGCCAGACCTGCTCCAGCAAGGCGTTGGGGCTGGCGGGGCGGATGCTCGAGGGCGGCGCGAACGTGTCCTTGTAGTAGGTCTTGAAGTCCAGGTCGACGTCCTCGACGACGAAGTACGCGCCGGGGTTGGTGTTGGGCGCGTCGTTGCCGGTGCGGTCGATGTACGGGTAGATGATGACCCAGACGTCGGACCCGCGCTCCGTCGCGCGCTGCCGGGCGTTGAGCAGCGTGGAGTGGAAGTCCTGAGCCGCGTTCTGGACCGCGCCCTTGCTGCTGAGCGAGCCCCAGCCGCCGACCGCCAGCGCCATCAGCACGCCGAGAATGGCAATGGTGACCATTGCCTCGATCAGCGTGTAACCACGGTCATTTCGCATGAAGGGCTCCTCTGGGGCAGCCGCAAGCAAGACCCGAGCCTCGAAAAGGGGGTTTGCAACCCGCTGTAGCGACTCGGATTTTTCTTCGACGCAGGGCGTCATTCCCCGCATCTATTTCCGACCACGCACTTATTTCAGGGCCTTGGGAGGTGCGGCGGGCCCCAAAAACCCTCTCATTGTGGGCCAAACCCGCAGCGAGGGCCAGTTCGCGGCGCGGACCGCCAGACTCGGGCGTCCGCGCTCGCCGCCGAGCCGCGTCCTCAATCAATCCACGGTTTGCCAGAGCAGCGAGAGGACCCGCTTGTCCTCGAGGGTCTCGACGCACAGGTCGGGGCCGCACGCCGACAGCTCGGCCATCGAGTAGCGGCCGGTGGCCACCAGCACCACCTTGGCGCCGGCGGCACGCGCCGCGGAGTGGTCCTTCGGCGTGTCGCCGATGACCCAGGCCTCCTTGGCGCGCCGCCCGAGGATCTGCTCGCCGCGGCGAAGGCCCATGCGGATGAGGGTGCCGCGGTCCTCGGCGTCGTCCCCGAAGCCGCCGAAGGAGAAGAAGCGGTTCAGGTTGCCGCGCTCGAGCTTCACCCGCGCCCCCGGCTCGACGTTGCCGGTCCCCAGCCCGAGCAGCACTCCGTGCGACTCCATCGCGGCGGCCACCTGCTCGACGCCCGGGTAGATGAGGTAGCGCGCCGAGCGCTCGACCTCGTCGCCCAGGAACGCCAGGTAGGTGTCGAGCAGCCGGTCGATCTCGGTCTCGTCGAAGGAACGGTCGAGGTGGCGCAGCGCGGCGCGGCAGATGGCGCGGTCGGTCGCCCCGTCGAAGGCCACGTCGTCGAAGAGGTCCGGGCGGTTGTAGAGCTGCCGCGCGGCGGCCTCGATGGCCCGCCGGCCGGCGCCCCCGGTGTCCACGAGCGTGCCGTCGATGTCGAAGAGGACGAGGTCCATGCGCGGGCGGAAACTACCCTGGCCCCGCGCCCGACGCCAGCAGCCGCCTGGGAAGGCGGCGGTGCGAATGGCCCGGCCCGGGCGGCCGGGCTAGACTCGGATCCATTGCTCGACTCGTCGGTCGGCTTGCGTGAGGAGGATGCCCGTGAAGACTGCTCTGGTGAAGGCTTTGGCACTCGTGGTCCTGCTCGTCGCCGCTCCTGCCTTCGCCGATGAAGGCCTGAAGGACAAGGACCCGGACAGCTCGTGCTTCGTCTGCGGCCCCGGAAGCACGGGCGGCTGCGACGAGTGCAAGTACGACGGGCACGACAGCCCGGGCCGGCGCACGAGCTGCGAGAAGCTGGGCTGCGTCATCACCGGCAAGGACTTCTGCACCACCAAGAAGGACAAGAAGGTCTGCGTGCCCGCTACCTGAGGTCCCCCCTCGGCGACCTCTAATTTAGCGAGCGCCTCTCGCCCACCCGGAATCGGCGGCGGCGGTGACCCTGCCGCGAGCGATCTCTCGCGCCTCCCTGCCTGCGCCTTGGCCGCGTGGGAGCGGCCCGGCTATCTTGCGCCCCCTCGCTCGAGGTCCCCGCGTATGCGCCTTCGCCTTCGCCTGCTCGCTCTTGCCGCGGCTTCGCTCCTGGCCGCCTGTCCCAAGGCCGCGGACGCGCCCGACGCCGGGCTCGCGGGCCTCGACGCCGGGCCGGAGGGGCCGGCGCTGCCCAGCATCGACTTCGGCAAGCTCGAGGATGGCACCGGCTGGAGCTACTCGGAGACGCGGCCGCAGTGCGCCTCGCGCACCCCGACCCGCCGGGCGCTCTTCGGCGACCTGCACGCGCACACCGGCTTCTCGTTCGACGCCTGGGCCTACGGCAACCGGGCGACCCCCGCGGACCTGTACCGGTACGCCAAGGGCGAGGCCGTCCCCTTCGAGGGCGGGCCGCGCACGGTCCAGCTCTCCCGGCCGCTCGACTTCGCCGCGGTCAGCGACCACATCGAGTTCATCGGCGAGATCGCCCTGTGCACCGAGCCCGGGCACGCCGCCTACGACAGCGACATCTGCAAGCTCTACCGATCGGAGCCCGAGCAGGGGACCGTCCGCTTCGGCGTGGAGTGCACCGAGACCGTCCCGGTGCGCGTGCCCATCTGCGAGGGCGAGGCGGACTGCGTCGAGCACGCGCGCGCCCGGCGGTGGGGGGCGATCCGCCAGGCCGCCGAGGGCGCCGACGACAAGACCGCGGCGTGCGGCTTCACGGCGTTCGTGGGCTACGAGTACACGGCGACGCCGGGCATCGACAACCTCCACCGCCTGGTGCTCTTCCGCAACGCCAAGGTCCCCGAGGTGCCGCTGTCGCACTACGAGGCGCCGACGGCCTGGCACCTGTGGGCGGGGCTGATGCAGAGCTGCCTGCTCGACCTGCCGGGCTGCGATGTGATGACCGAGGCCCACAACACCAACCTCGCCAGCGGCGCCATGTTCGCCCCCGAGCCGGCCGGCAGCCGGACGAAGGAGGAGCGGGCGTACCGCGCCCGGGCGCGCGGGTACCTGGAGCCGCTCTTCGAGATCTTCCAGAACAAGGGCGCCTCCGAGTGCCGCGAGGGCCTGGGCGCGACGAGCGGCGACGCGGCCTGCGGCTTCGAGCAGGTCTGGCCGGACGGCGCCACGGACTGCGGCGAGAGGGTCGGCACCCTGGGAATGCGGCTGCGGGGCTGCACCTCGAAGTACGACTACGGCCGCGGCATCCTGCTCGAGGGCTTGCGGATGCGCGAGGAGCTGGGCGTCAACCCCTACCGCATGGCCTTCATGGCCACGACCGACACGCACAACGCCACGGTCGGGCGCACCGAGGAGCACGACTTCGAGGGCCACATCGGCATCGTCGACGACACCGCGCAGAAGCGCTTCTCGCCCGGGAACCTCACCCACGACACGTACATCACCAACCCCGGCGGCCTGACGGGCGTCTGGGCGGAGGAGAACTCGCGCGACGCGATCTTCTCGGCCATGCGTCGGCGCGAGACCTTCGCCACCAGCGGCACGCGCATCCAGGTCCGCTTCTTCGGCGGCTTCCAGTATGCCTCGGACTTCTCCCCGGCGGACGGTTGGGAGGCCAGGGCCTACGCGGACGGCGTGCCCATGGGCGGGGTGCTGCCGGCGGCTCCGGCGGGCAAGGCGCCGGTCTTCGTGATCCGGGCGAGCGCCGATCCCGGGACCGCGGCGACCCCCGGCAACGCGCTCGAAGAGATCCAGGTGGTCAAGGGATGGCGGGGCGCGGACGGCGCGGTGCACGAGAAGGTGGAGACGGTCGCCAGGTCCGCGAAGGCGGGCGCGGGGTTCGACGACACCAAGTGCGGAGCGAACCAGAACGGCGACGCGAGCTTCTTCCAGATCTGGACGGACCCGGCGTTCGATCCCACGGTGCCGGCGTTCTACTACGTGCGGGTGCTCGAGGCGCCGACCTGCCGCTGGTCGAGCTGGGACTGCCTCAGGACCACCGGCGCGGACCGGCCCGTCCAGTGCGACGAGGCCGGGCGGTTGAAAACCGTGCAGGAGCGGGCCTGGACGAGCCCCATCTGGTACGAGCCGTAACGACGCTTGCCGCTACGAGCTGGCTTCCGCTTCCGGCCCGCGCGCGGTGGCCAACAGGGTCTCGCAGCGCTCGCGGGTCATCACCTTGGTGAGCACCGGATCGACGAGCAGGACGTCGGGTGCGACCTGGCAGAAGGCGACCGGAAACCAGGTGGGGAGCTTGGCGTGCCCGCGTCGGCGAAGCGGGTGAGCGCCTCCAGCGCGGCGTCCGTCTCTCCGGAACGGGCCAAGGCCGCGGCCTGCTTGGGGTTCTTGGGCGATTTCGCCAATGTCTTCAATGGCTTGGCGGGCAGGGGAGTCCAGCGCTTCAGGACCCTGGGTGCCCGGGACGCCGGATCCACCCATATAAGGATGCGGGCCGACTCCTTGGCTGTGCCCAAACCCGCCTGTAGCGTCCGGATTCGCCACCAGCCGTTCTCGAGCTTGACCCGCTTCGCGGCTGCGTACTCCTCGGTGCAGCCGAGGACGGCCATCGAGCCGGAGACGATGCGCAGGCTGGCCTCGGTGGCGTGGTCGGCCTTGGCCAGATCCAGCGCGGGCTCGCTGTCCAGGATCTCGACGGTCACGCCGACGGCGCCGTCGCCGACCGTCCCGATGGCCACCACGTGAGCGGCCACGGCCACGCGGTCTTCGGTAGCCTGGACGGTCCAGCCGTCGGAGACGTCGGCGAACTTCTCGCCGTCGCGCAGGTGGAACTGGTGGTAGTCGGCGACGACCTTCAGCTTCATCGGTCGGGTCATGGGTCGATTCTGCCACCGAGCGCTCCGGGGTCTGCGCTTCCCTGCGGCCGCGGACGGACAGGATTATCCTTTCCTGCCGCGCGGGGGCGCGGACGTCGGCCATCCAGCGGCGTCGCGAAGGGGACGGAAAGCCCCGACCTCCGTGCCAGCGCAGCGCCCCGGACCGCGAGACGGTCCAAGATGCCCGGCTCGTTCCAGAAGGCGGAGGAAGCCATGCAGACGACCCCGCAGTCCCCGTTCCGCATCGTCGACCAGGTTCCCGAGCCCCACGCCAACTGGTGGCGCAGCGACCCCGCGTTCCAGGCGCTGCTGCGGCGCCTGCTCTCCCCCGAGGCGCTGGCCTGGCTCGCGCCGCAGCTGGACCGGATGGGTGCCGACGCCTCGCTGCGGGTCGACCCGCTGGCGCGCATCGCCGACAAGCAGAGCCCGCAGCTCAAGAGCTTCGACCCCTACGGCCGGCGCATCGACGAGATCGTCCATCACCCCGCCTACCGGGAGATGGAGCGCATCGGCTACGGCTCCGGGATGATCGGGCTCAAGTACGACCCGGAGATCCGCCGGCGCTTCCCGGCCACCGGGAACGTCATGGGCTACGCGCTGGGCTACCTGTTCGGCCAGGCGGAGAGCGGCCTGTACTGCCCGATCTGCATGACCGACGGCGCGGCGCGCGTCATCGAGCGCTACGGCACCGAGGAGCAGCAGAGGCGCGTCATCCCCCGCCTCGCCGCCCGCGACGTCGAGCGGCTGTGGCGCGGGGCGATGTTCCTGACCGAGAAGCAGGGCGGCTCGGACGTCGGCGCTGCGGGGACCCGCGCGGTCAAGGACGGCGAGCGCTGGAAGCTCACCGGCGAGAAGTGGTTCTGCTCCAACGTCGACGCCGAGGTCATCCTCGCGCTCGGCCGGCCGGACGGCGCGGACGCCGGGACCAAGGGCCTGGGGCTCTTCCTGGTCCTCCGCGAGAAGGGCGACCGGCCGGGCCTGCGCATCGACCGCATCAAGGACAAGCTGGGCGTGCGCTCCATGGCCACCGGCGAGGTCGTCCTGGACGGCGTGGAGGCCGAGCTCGTCGGCCCGGTGGACAAGGGCTTCAAGGCGATGACGGTGATGCTCAACTGCTCGCGCCTGTACAACGCGGTGGCCTCGGTCGCGGTGGTCCGCCGGGCGGCGCTGGAGGCGACCCGCTACCTGCGCGCGCGCAAGACCTTCGGCAAGACGGCGCTCGATCACCCGCTCATCCGCGAGGCGCTGGCGAACCTGCATGCCGACCACCTCGCCGCCACCGCCCTGACCTTCCAGACCGCCGAGCACGTGGACCGCGCCGACGCCGGCTCGGCGCTCGACGAGCGGCGCATGCGTCTGCTGACCCCGCTGGTGAAGTACTGGACGGCGCGGCTCTCCGTCGCAGCGGCCTCCGAGGCCATCGAGCTCATCGGCGGCAACGGCTACATCGAGGACTTCGTCACGGCGCGGCTCTTGCGCGACGCGCAGGTGCTGCCGGTCTGGGAGGGCACGACGAACATCCTCCTGCTCGACGTGCTGCGGACCTGCCAGAAGGAGCGCGGGCAGGAGCCGCTCTTCGAGGACCTCGCTGCCCGGCTGGCCGCTGCACCGGCGGGCCTGGAGCGCGAGGCCGAGACGGTCGCCAAGCTCGCGCGCGGGCTCGCCGACGAGCTGGGACAGTTGCTCGCCGCCGATCCGGCCCGGCAGGCGGTGCACGTGCGGCGCTGGGCCGACCGGTTCAACCTCGCCTTCTCGGTGGGGCTGCTGATCGACCAGGCGAAGCTGGGCGGGGCGGGGGCGGACTTGGCGGCAGCGGCGGCCCGGCGGCTGGTGCGAAACGCGCTCGAGCCGGCGCGCGAGCCGAAGGCGGACGACACGGCGGCGCTGGTCGAGCGCACGGTCCTCGAGTAGCGGCGGTTGCCTGGCGGGGCCGCGGCGCCCACGTTTCAGGCCATGAACGCCCTTCGTCTGCTCCAGACCCAGCACGATCGGTTGGAGGGCCTGCTGGTGGACCTGCGGGAGGCCACTGCCAAGGGCGACGCGGCGCGACGGGCGGCGCTGGGTGCGTTCATGCGAGAGGCGAGAGCGCACTTCCAGGCCGAGGAGTCGCAGTTCTACCCGGCGGTCACGCCGCGGCTGATCCTCGTGGAGGCCGCGCCGCTGCTCTCCGAGCACGAGCCGCTGCGTCTGCGGCTGGATCGGCTGGAGGCGACGGGCGAGGCGGGAGGGCCCGAGTTCGACCAGGCTTGGGAGGCGCTGCACGACGCGCTCGTGCAGCACGTCAGCGACGAGGAGATCGAGCTCTTCACCGAGGTGCGCCGGCGCTTCGATGTGGACGAGCTGGACGCGCTGGGCGAGCAGATCGAACGCTCGCTGCCGCGTGAAGAGCCCCGGCCCGAGGCGCCGCCGGTGTCTTCGGCCGAAGAGGCCGAAGTGGAGCCGGAGCGCGCCGAGCAGTCACGCGAGGCCGAGCACCACCACCATCACTGATTCGGCGCGGGTCTCGAAGGCGTCGCAGCTCGCCTCGCCGGGCGCGGCCCATACGAAGGCAGGGGCACTCGAGAGATTGGACCAGGGCCGTTCAGGGCAGGGCAGGGTACGAGGCGAACGCGGGCCCATGGGCGTGTGCCGTGAACATGACCGTAAATGGCTTAAGGTCATGTTTACGTGACATGGCCAATGGACGGTGTCCCAAGAGCCTGACCCGGCGCGCGAGGGAGCTCGGGCTCGGGTGAGAGGGCTTGGTCCTGCAACCCCTTTCCTATGTGCCAGAGCCGAGGTGTCGGTCCGCCCCGGCAAGCCGAACCAGCGCCTATCGGCCGGCCAGCGCCAGCCTCAGCCGCATCCCCAGCTCCGTGGTGTACCCCGTCTCCACGAACCGGATCTCCCCGTCCTTGCCTACGAAGAAGCTGGTAGGGAACGCCTTGACCCCGAACGCCCGAGCGATCTCTCCATCGTCGAGCACCGTGGGGAACTCCGCGCCGTTCTCGCTCATCCAGGCGCGCACCTTTTCGGCCCCGCCGGAGTCCTCGGCGATGCCGAGCACGGCATAGTCCTTCGCCACCGCCGCGACGTTGCCGCGCTCGGCGTTGCAGACCGAGCACCAGGTGGCCCAGAAGTGCACCATCACCGGCCGGCCGCGCAGCGCGGCGAGCGAGGCTGGCGCCCCGTTCGACACCAGCGTCCCCGCGACCGCCGGCGCCGGCCCGCTGGGGGCGTCGCGGTGCTGCCAGGCGCGCACGCCGAGCAGCGCGACGAGGAAGAGGGCCGCCTCGACTCCGTTGCGAAGCCACTTCTTCTTGCGCGGGCTCATGGCGAAGGGTGAGAGCCGGCCTTCCCTCGCACCGGTTCGGCCCGGCAAGCTATCGTCTCCATCCCCGGCGAGCGAGCCCTCGGCCGGACGGGAGGAACCATGGAGCGCGGCGCGCGGACGCAGGGCGGGCACGACCCGATGAAGATCGAGCTCGACGAGGTGATGCCGGGCGCCGTGGTGATCCACGCCGACGACGAGCAGGTGCTGCTGGGCTTCCCGGAGGAGGTCTCCAAGGCGTGCTTCGCCAAGGGCAAGCAGGTCACCGCGTGGCTTTTGCCGGATGTCCGCTCGCACGCCGGCATCGCGCAATGGGCGCTGGAGTTCCCGCTGTACGTCGCGCTCTTCGTCCAGGGCCTGTTCGCCAAGAAGAAGAAGCTGACCGTGTTCTGCCACGAGCGGGACTGGAAGGACGCGGTCGAGTACCTGCGGCTGACGCTGCTCGGCCTGACGTCGGGCGAGATGCGCGAGGCGGGCGTCAGGGCGGAATTCGCCGAGCTCCTGGACCGCGAGGCGCACTTCCTGGCGCTCAAGCGCCCCGACGGCGGCGTCGCGCAGATCGACGACTTCCTGCAGCCGGTGTTCTTCGACCGGGAGGGCACGGCGGCCTTCGGCGGGCTCACCCTGCACAGCCACGGCAGCAACACCTACACCTTCGCGACCGCGGAAGACCGCGTCGGCGAGTACCAGCTCAAGGTCGAGGGCGAGCAGCTGCCGCCGTACACGCGGCCCATCAGCCAGGCCACCACGCCGGTGCTGCCGCAGCAGCTGGAGCTCATCACGCTGGGGGCCTCGAACGGCTTCGACATCGCCGGGCCGTGCAGCAACATGATCGTCCAGGCCGCCGGGCACTTCCTGCTCGTGGACAGCGGCCCGTACATCCGCCAGGTGCTGGAGGCCTCCGGCATCAGCCTCAACCAGATCGAGGGGATGATCCTCACCCACGCGCACGAGGACCACGCGGTGGGCGTCTCGGCGCTGTTGCACCTGGGCCGGCGCATCCAGCTCTTCGTCACGCGCGAGACCGCGGAGATCGTCCGGCGCAAGCTGGCCATCCTGAACCCCGAGGTGGACCGGCCGCGGGCGCTGCTGGACGAGGCCTTCGACCTCGTCTACGTCGAGCCCGGAAAGCCCTTCGACTTCCTGGGGCTTTCGCTGAAGTTCCACTACACGATGCACTCCATCTCCTGCGTCGGAGTCGAGCTCTCCTGCGAGGACCTGGGCCAGCACCGCCGGGTGCTCCTGACCGGCGACAACAACTCGCGCCCGGCGATCCAGAAGGCGGCGGAGGCGGGGGTGCTCTCGCCGCTGCGCAAGGCAGAGCTGGACGAGCTTTTCGAGCGGCAGTGCGACCTGGTGGTCTCCGACGCCGGCGGCGGGCTCATCCACGGCGTGACCGCGGACTTCGAGTCCAACAGCTCCACCAACATCGTCTACGTCCACACCGGCAAGCTGTCCGAGGACCAGGCGCATCGCTTCACGCTGGCGGCGCCCGGTTATCGCTACACGGTGGTCCCGGAGAACAGCCGGCCGACGCCGCTGGAGCGCGACTGCGCCTTCCGCACGCTGAACCGGACCTTCGAGACCAGCCGGGACGAGTGGATCGGCACGCTGCTCGACTCCGCCACGCCGCTGTCGGTGAACCGCGGGCAGATCGTGGTTCGCCAGAACGACCGGACCCAGGACTTCTTCGTGGTGCTGTCCGGCAAGCTCGAGGTGGTGCTCCAGGACGGCGGCGACCGGCCGCACCGGGTCGCGGAGATCCACCCCGGCGAGGTGTTCGGCGAGATGGCGGTGATCATGGGCACGCCGCGCACCGCGACGGTGCGGGCCATCACCCCGGTGCGCCTGTTGCGGGTGTCGGGCGAAGCCTTCCGCAAGTTCGCGCAGCAGGAGAACGTCGCCGGCCAGCTTCAGGCCCTGTGGGCCAAGCGGGCGAACATCCAGTCGGTGGACATCCTGGCGCACCTGCCCGTGAGCACCGTCAACGATCTGGCGCGGGTGGCGCGCAAGGAGAAGGCCGCGCAGGGCCAGACGCTCATCCAGGAAGGGGCGCGGCCGGGCGACGTCTTCATCGTGGTCGAGGGCCGGCTGCAGGTGTTCAAGGGCGGCAGCCCGCTCTTGGTCAACGGCGCGCCGGTGATCCTCCACCCCGGGCAGATCGTGGGCGAGGCTGGGCCCTTCCGCGAGATGCCGCGCACCGCCTCGGTGGTGGCGCTGGAGGACTGCAGCCTGCTCGCCATCGGCGCCGAGGAGTTCCAGCGGCTGGTCAAGCAGGTGCCCAAGCTGCACTACCAGATCTCGATGATGGTGAAGACGCGGACGGCGAGCTGAGCCGCCCGCCGGAAGCTGAATCCGTTTGGCAGGCGCGGAGGCCTGCCGCTACCCCGGCTACTCCTGCAAAGCCCCTTCGGGGCTCGGGGACCTGCAGGCACTGCAAGCGCTGCGGTCTTCTGCGGTCTTTCCTGGTTCCTCGCGATGTCGGACCGGCGTGGTAGCACTCCCCGACCGCCGAACCCGGCGGACGGGGAGGGGACATGCCATTCCATCAGCTGTACCTGCACATGACCTTCGCGACGGCCCAACGAAAGCCGCTCATCACACTGGATCTCGAGCAGAGGCTCTGGGCCGCAGTTGCGTCCAAGAGCAAGGACTTGGGGTGCGAGGTGCTGGCGGTCGGCGGGATGCCCGACCACGTGCACCTGCTCACCGAGCTGCCGCCGACACTGCCGGTCAGCGACCTTGCCCAGGGAGTCAAAGGCGCGTCGGCGCACCTGATGGTCGACGAACTCGCGCCGAAGTCGGGCTTCCTGTGGCAGGAGGGCTACGGCGCCTTCACCTTGCGAAAGGACGAGGTCGCTGCGGTCGTGCGCTACATCGCGAACCAAAAGGAACTCCACCTGCTGGGCAAGCTCTCGAAGCTCATGGAGCGAGCCAACTGAACCTGGGCCCCGGAGGGGCTTGGCAGAAGTGGCCGGCGGTGGCGGCAGGCCTCAGTGCCTGCCAAACAGATTCAGCTTCCGGCGGGCTCTACCCCGCCAGCTGCCGGCGCGGCTCCTCGAATTCGACTCCCGCTTCCCGCTCCTGCCCGGTGCGGTGCCACCAGCGGACTCGCCCGCGCACCCTCACCCGGCGCAGGAAGCCGATGGGGATGCTCAGCTCCACCAGTCCGTCAGCGGGGATCGGCTCGTTGGTGCGCAGCATCGCGCCGCCCTCGGAGAGGGTGAGCACGGTGCCGGTGAGCGACGCAGGCGACTGCTCGTTGAGCCACCAGCGGCCCTTGACCGGGATGGAGACGCTGCGCCGCTTCCACCGCCGGGTGGGCACGGCCTGCTCGTCGATCAGCTGGCCCTCGATGATGGCCAGCTCCGGCTCCTCGGCCGGTCGGGCCGAAGCTGGGGCGCGCGCCCGCCGAGTCTCGGGCTCGGGCGAGAGCAGCAACTCCGGCACCACCAGCTCGGGGATCTCCTGGGCGGCGGCCGCCGGACGCGGGGCGGTCGGGGGCGCAGGGACGGTGCGGCCCGCGCCGCTCACCTGCCGCTGCCGCTCGCGCAGGTACTCCTGGGGGAAGCTGGCCAGCATGTGGGCGTGCAGGCTCGCCGCGCTCGGAGCGGGCTGCACCGACGAGAGGAATCCGCGCAGGTCCGCGGCCATCTCCGAGGCCCACTGGTAGCGTTGCTGCCGGTCGCGTGCGAGCGCCTTGAGGATGACGCGCTCCAGCGCCGGGGGCACGTCCGGGTTCAGGTCCCCGGGGGGCACGACGCGCTCCTGCGCCACCGCGCGAAGGGTGGCGAAGTCGCTGTCCTTCAGGAACAGGCGGTGGCCGGTGGCCAGTTCGTAGAGCACCACGCCCATCGAGAAGAGGTTTGAGCGGCGGTCGAGCGGCAGCGCCAGCACCTGCTCCGGGCTCATGTAGCAGAACTTGCCCTTGAGCACCCCGGTCTGCGTCTTGACCGGCCCGTCGGCCACCTTGGCGACGCCGAAGTCGATGAGCTTGGCCTCGCCGGCGAAGCTCACCAGGATGTTCTCCGGCGAGACGTCGCGGTGGACGATGCCCATGCTGGCGCCCGCGGCGTCGAGCTTGTGGTGGGCGAAGTCGAGCGCGTCGCAGACCTGCGCGCCCATCAGCGCGAGCAGCGGCAGGGGCAGCGGCTGGCCCGCCTGGCCCCGGGCGAACAGCGCGCGCAGGTCCTCGCCGGCGACGTACTCCAAGGCGATGAAGTAGTCCTGCCCGATGCGGCCCAGGTCCAGGACCTGCGCGATGTGCGGGTGGCGGAGCGCGGCCACCAGCCGGGCCTCGTTGAGGAACATCGAGACCAACTCGGGGTCGACGGTCAGCTGGGGCAAGAGCCGCTTGATGGCGACCATCGTCCCGTCGCCGCCCTGGCGCAGGGCGCGGTAGACCTCCGCCATTCCGCCCTTGCCCAGGCGCTCGACGAGCAGGTACCGCCCGAAGTGATGCAGGCCGTCGCCCATGGTTCGTTCGCCTTCCCGAAGCCAGGGTAACAGACCGGGTACGAGGCTTCACCCCTGCCGACCCTCCGAGCCCCTGGTCGGTCGGCCGCCGACTGCTCTTGGGCTGGCAGCCCGCCCTGCCAGCGGGCTGGCAACTTGCGATCCGCTGGCAGCGGTCGTCTCGCCGCGTTTTGCCCGACGCGTCCCAACCGCGCGGGCTCGCAGGCCTTTTTGCTGCGGCCCGAAAGGGTGTGAACTGGCCCGCCTTGTGCACGGGGTACCGGCCGGCGGGATGTGTCCTGGCCGAGTGAGGTCCGGACGCGAAGCAGGGTGGCGTCGGACGGAGAACAGCCTTTTGGGGTGTACATTCCCGCGACCGTCGTGCTATTTGGCGACGCTCGACTTACGGGATTCCGGAGGAACGGATGCGCGCAAGAAAGCTCCTCGGCGCAGCAGCGGTGGCCGTCGTTCTGTTGGGTGCGTCCAGCGCGCTGGCCAGGGAAGAGCTCAAGAGCCAGAACCCATGGCGTGACACTTCCATCGACTACGGCCACGTCTTCTCGGCCACCTCGCTCTCGAAGAAGGCCGAGCCCACCTACAACCCCTACTACGCCCAGCAGCTGGTCATTACGCCGGTCTGGCACCTCTGGGACGACTACCTGGTCGCGAAGGTGCGCCTGGCGATGGAGCAGGAGCTGACCAACTCCGACGACACCACCTACCAGAACCAGGTGATGCTCAGCGACCTGCAGGTCGACCTGGGCACCAGTGGCGTCACCGAAGGCTTCACCGGCATCAAGATCTCCGGCGGCGTCCGCTTCTACCTGCCGACCTCGCTGGCTGCGCGGGCCACCACGATGTACCTCGCCGTGGGCCCGGGCTTGGCCCTGTCGCGCAAGATCCCGATCCTCCAGGGCCTGACCATCGGCTACTCGGGCCGCTTCAACTTCGCCTTCCACAAGTTCACGTCGATGCAGAACGATGCCACGTCGATCGCCTGCGGCGCCTACGACGGCCCCAGCTGCGGCCAGTTCGTCCAGACCGGCCTGCGCAACGCCTGGGGCCAGCTGGTGCACGGCCCGCGCATCACGCTGGGCATCATCGAAGGGCTCACCTTCGACGTCTCCTTCACCTGGATCAAGTCGTACCTCTACCCGCTGGCCGCGACCGACTACGCCCCAGACCGGCAAAGCGGGTTCCAGCGGCAGGCCCAGGCCTTTGAGGGCTCGCTCAGCTACGACGCCACCGACTTCCTCTCCATCGGCCTTGGCTTCTCGTCGCTTTACGGCGACCTCGCACCGGACGGCAAGTGGCGCATGCCCTTCAACCGTCTCACGCAGATCTCGCTGGGGATCTCGGTCGCCATCGATCCCATTGTCTCCAAGTTCCAGTAGTCCTCAAAGGTCGCGCCCTCTTCTCCAAGCTACTTCACCGATTGTCGCAGTCCCTTTGTCGTTGCCGCACCTCCCACCCGCCCGGAGGGATTCATGCGTAGCCGTCTGAGTCAGCTCGTTCCCGCACTCGTCGCGACCGGCCTGTTGGCCGCCTGCGCGCAGGAGCGGGCTCCCATCAACCACGTCCAGCCCAACGCGCTGCCGAAGTCGTTCTTCGTCGGCAAGGATCTGCAGGGCCACGAGGACGACCCGGAGTTCTACACCCGGACCCAGGTCATCGACGTAGGCTACGGCGCCAGCCAGGACGGCCTGTTCACCTCCTCCTGGGGCACCGCCGAGATGACCCGCATCAAGTTCGTGATCGAGGAGAACCTCCTCGTCGCGCGCCTGGCCTACGAGCGCATCGCCGACTCTGACGGCAAGGGCCTGGGCAAGGCCTCCACCGACGGCGTCATCGTCGCCGCCTTCCCCATCGTCGGCCAGTTCGACATCAAGCGCGCCTACAACCCGGGTACCGGCGAGCAGATGAACATCCTCGAGGAGAACTACTCCGACCGGCCGTGGAACGAGCGCGAGTACATCCGCGTCGACTTCTCGCGCAACCTGAACGTCGACTCCTACGACTTCGACACGCTCAGCCTCATCGGCGTGTTCGGCGGCGTGACCTACGAGTCCTTGGCCTACTACGTCAACGACCCGAACAGCGAGGACGCCCCGCACTTCGACGCGCAGAACGGCTACTTCGACATCACCACCAAGGCCTTCGCGCGGCCCCAGATGATCGACCTGTCCTACCTGGGCTGGGGCATCGAGAAGTTCCCGGCCTGCTTCCTCGACGCCGACGTCGGCGGCGGCGGCGCCCCGATGGCGAGCTGCAACCCGGCGGAGCTGACGCTGCGCCAGGGCTTCAAGCGCGTCAAGGACACCGACTTCGAGCCGCAGGAGTGGGACGGCCAGCGCTTCAAGGCGTACGGCGGCTTCTACAAGGACCGCTACGGCTACGCCCGCAACTACGGCATGCAGGACGACAAGTGGCACCGCCTGCTCAGCCACTACAACATCTGGCAGCGCAGTCACTACTACTCCGACGCGACCAACATGACCGGGCCGGTCGAGTGCTACACCCAGGCGACCACCCCGCTCGGCGCCAACCCGCACCGCGACCTGAACAAGGACGGCACCGAGGACGAGTGCGAGAAGGTCACCGAGGCGCTGGGCGGCGTGGGCGGCTCGCGCTGCGACACCTTCAACCAGAAGTGCACCCTGCCGCTGCGCAAGCGCACCGAGCAGCCGATCGTCTGGTACGTCACCACCGGCTCGAACCCCGAGGCGTACGAGGGCACCGACTGGGCGACCCATGACTGGGACGTCGCGGTCCGCGCCGCCATCGCCGCCGGCCGCAATGCCGAGTGCCACGCCACTGGCGGCGAGCAGGCCGCGTGCGACGCCGAATTCCCGATCTACAAGGGCCAGTTCCAGGAGCAGTACGAGGCCATCCGCCTCTCCTGGGAAGTGGACGCCTGCCGCAACAAGAAGGCCTACTCCGAGGACTGCATGGGCCTGGCCGACCGCCTGGGTGCCGAGCGCAAGCTCGCGTCCGGCGTCGTCGCCGTCGCCAAGATGCCGGAGATGGTGGTGCTCTGCCACAGCCCGGTGGAGAAGGGCGACCACGACCTGTGCGGCAGCCCGCGCCTGCCCGACACCCTGTCGGCGGAGAAGTGCTACGAGGCCCGCGTCAACAAGGACGAGACCACGCTGGCCGAGTGCGCCAAGGCGCTCAACGTGCGCATCGGCGACATCCGCTACCACACGGTCAACAACATCGCCGCGCCGCAGGACCCGTCGGCGTGGGGCATCATGCTCGACTCCAACGACCCGATCACCGGCGAGACCGTCTCCGCGTCGATCAACGTCTGGACCTACATCAACGACCTCTGGAGCCAGGGCGTGGTCGACACCTCGCGGCTCATCAAGGGCGAGCTGACGGTCAGCGACGTGACCGACGGCAAGTACGTCAAGGAGTGGTCGACGCGCGCCTCCGGCGGCGCCGGCGGCGGCGTGCTGCCCAACATGACCGCCAAGGACCTGCAGGAGCTGCAGACCACGTTCATGACCAAGGACCAGGCCGAGAACTTCAAGAAGGTCGGCCTGCATCGCCCGCCCAAGGACATCATCGCCAAGGCCCAGCAGCGCGCCCGCTTCGAGCGCCACGACCTGCGCGCCAGCGCCACCGTGGCCCCCACCTCCCGCGCCATCTACGAGGCGCGCCGCAAGGCGGCCGTGGGCACGGCGGTCGAGGCCGAGCTGGCCCGCAACCCCGCCTGGCAGCAGTACGCCGGCGTCGACCCGACCAAGGTCGACCACGAGACGATGATGAACCTGTCCTCCCCGCTGCGTGGCGCCAACCCGGCGCTGCTGCGTGAAGTGGCCCAGCGCCGCGAGCTCGCCCTCGCCCAGCGTGGCGGCTGCGTGCTGCGCGAGGCTCCGGCCCCGCTGGCCAACGCCCAGCTGGCCGACCAGCTCGAGGAGAAGTTCGGCAAGTTCAACCCCGCCGACGACAAGAGCACCCAGTTCGCCCGCGCCGAGCGCATGCGCAAGTGGATCAGCGCCAAGGCTCAGCACTCGGTCATCGTCCACGAGATGGGCCACTCGATGGGCCTGCGCCACAACTTCGTGTCCAGCGCCGACGCGTTCAGCTTCCGCCCGCAGTACTGGCAGCTGCGCACCAACGACGGCAAGGTCACGGAGAAGTGCCTGTGGAAGTGCCCGAACGGCCAGTCCGACTGCACCCTCGCCGGCGACAAGTGCGTGGCCGGCTTCTGCACCGAGACCGACGGGAGCGGCAACCTGCTCGACAAGCGCGAGACCCTGGTCAACGAGGAGGCCGCCGCCAGCTGCATCGGCCCGCGCTTCTTCGACCCCACCACCAAGACCGAGCGCGACAACCTGATCTGGATGTTCCAGCAGGACTCGATCATGGACTACGCGGGTGAGACCACACAGGACCTCATCGGCCTGGGCGTGTACGACTACGCCGCGGCGCGCATGTTCTACGGCGGCGCGGTCGCGGTGTTCGCCGACGCCGACATGAAGTACGACCCGGCGAACAAGGCTGCCAGCGCCAAGGCCCGCACCATGATGGGCAAGATGGACAACTTCGGCGGCATCGTCGGCCTCCAGTTCGACGACTACTCCAGCGGCTCCTCCGAGCAGATCCACTACTCGCAGCTGAACAAGACGCTCGGCCTGCTGAAGGACTGCAGCACGATCGACAACCCCCAGATGTACAAGCCGGCGACCTGGGACGACACCCGCCACGGCACCTGGAACCCGCTGCTGGACGGCCAGTTCGTGGCCCCCGACCCCACCAAGCCCGGCGTCTACACCCGCTGCTCCGAGCGCGCGGTCGAGTACGTGCCCTGGACCAAGCTGTCGCACCCCGCCGGCATCGCCAAGGCGTCCAATCCCAACGAGGAAGAGTCGAGCCAGAACACCTGGGGCGACTACTACCAGGGCGGCCCGTCCATCGACCCCGACGGCCGCGTGCGCGTGCCCTACGGCTTCGCGACGGACAGCTGGGCCGACCTCGGCAACCTGTCGGTCTACCGCCACGACAACGGCGCCGACGCCTACGAGCTGTTCGACTTCTTCATCACCCAGCAGGAGACGGGGCACATCTTCGCCAACTACCGCCGTCACCGCCAGGCGTTCAGCGTCCGCAACGCCGCCAACCGCGCGCTGGAGCGGTACAACGAGAAGATGCGCGACGGCGCCAAGGGCCTGGCGCTGATGGCCAACGTCTACAAGGACTTCGCCATCGAGATCGGCTACCCGTTCGAGCAGCTGTGGCCGTACATCGCCGACCGCGACTTCCGCCCGAACATCCTGGCCTCCGCCATCGCGTTCGACTACTTCACGCGCCAGATGACGCGGCCCAGCTCCGGCCCGCACTACATCAACTTCGATACGGGCGGGACCATCGCCCTCTCCGCGGCCGACAGCGCCGGCAACCCCGGCTACACCGTGCTGACCATGCCCGACGGCGCCTTCGGCGCCGGCCCGAACGGCACCAACGCCCCCGGCGCGTGGGGCAACGTCGGCTTCGGCGGCCGCCTCATGGAGAACCGCCTGGGCAGCGAGTGGGACTACGGCGAGTACCGCACCGACTTCACCATCAACTGCGGCAGCTACTACGACAAGGCCTGGAGCACGATGCTGCTGACCGAGTCGGTCGACAACTTCATCTCCGACTCGCGCCGCGACTTCCTGGACGGCCGCTACCGTGCGGTCTCCATGGCCGACCTGTTCCCCGAGGGCTACCGCCGCTGGCTGGCCAACAACCTGACCAACGACTCCTGGATCAAGGCGCCTCGCGTCGCGGCCAAGGTCGTCATCAACGGCCAGCTGCCCCGCCCGATCGTCGAGATCCCCGAGAGCCCCACCGGTGTCAGCAAATTCTGCACGGTCGACACCGACTGCGGCGGCGGCAACAAGTGCTGCGCGAACTCCAAGATCGAGGTGCCGTTCAACACCGGCGTCTGCGTCAAGGGCGGGACCTGCCCGCAGACCTGCGGCTACGTCGACTACGCGACCGCCGACCAGAAGAACAGCGACAAGCCCTGCCCCTCCGGCACCTCCTGCTGCCAGGGTCTGTGCTCGGCCGGCACCTGCTACATCGACAGCACCAAGGGCCTGGGCTGGACCAGCTGGCTGCCTGCCGAGGGCCCGAAGAGCTGCTTCTGGTCCGACAAGGGCATGGAAGTCCCCGGCACCAGCGGCGAGCAGGTCTGCTCGGCCGACCCGATCGACCTCAAGGACACCTTGCCGGTGGACCCGCAGGTCGGCTGGGAGATGCAGAAGTTCCTGGTGGCGATGACGCTGCAGTACCTGCCCGAGAACCAGATGCGCCAGTGGATCGACATGATGGCGGTCTGGGAGCTGGGCCGCGACAACGACCCGGGCTTCGGCAAGAACCGCATCGAGCTGCACGACCCGCTCGGCCGCACCTACGTCGCCAAGACGGTCGGCACCGAGATCATCTTCGGCAAGAAGGTGCAGCGTGGCCCCGCCGCCCGCGTCCTGCAGTACGCCAACGAGCTGCTGGTCCAGGCGTACTACACGCAGCCCGGCCCGGACAACGACGCCGACGGCACGCCGGACTGGTACGAGGTGGACTACGACGCCAACGGCCAGCCGAAGGTCATCTGCGACACCGGCCAAGACTGCACCTGCGAGGGCAGCGCGGCGTGCATGACCTTCCAGCGCTACGTCTCGGTGCCGGCGTTCATGCGCCAGGTCCTGATGACCTACGCCGAAGGCGACCCGAGCATGAAGGGCATCTACTAGCCTTTCAGCCTTGAAGTGAATCCGAGGGCGGCGGCCGCTTCCGAGCGGTCGCCGCCCTCGACTTTTGCCCGCGTAGCGGCGAGGCTCGACCCCCTGATGAGCGGCGAAATCCCCAGCGACCTGGTCGCCTCCCGGCTGGCGGTGCGCTTCTACGAGAACGGTCGCGCCTACCTGGGCAGCTTGATGCACAGCGCCTCGGTGCCCATCGGGTCGGAGGTGGCGGCGGTCTGTGCCGCCCTGTGGGACCGCACCGACCGGCGCAGCGCGGCCGAACGCCTGGCCGCGCAACCTGGAGCGCCGGAAGAGCCCGCTCTGGGCTTCACGCTGAAGCGGCTGCTCGACGCGGGCCTGCTCGTCGGGGGCACGCTCGACGAGGAGGCGGGCTGGCTCGAGCGCCAGCGACGCGAGCTGGAGGCGGTGCCCCGCGTCGACCAGGTGGAGCTGACCAACGCCTGCCCCTTCACGTGCCGGTTCTGCCCGCGCGGCCTGGGGCAGATGCACCGGCCGGTGGGGCACATGGACCTGGGGCTGCTCGCCGAGATCGCCGCGCAGGTCAAGGGCCTGCCCGCGCGCAAGCCCTTCGGCCTTCACCACTTCGGCGATCCGCTGCTCCACCCGGACCCGGCGGGGGCGGTGCGGGTGGTGCGTTCGGCGGGGCTGGAGCCGGAGCTGTCGCTCAACCCGATCCTCCTGAAGGAGGCGATGGCCGAGGCGCTGCTCGAGGCCGGCGTGGGCGTGCTCATCGTCTCGATGGACGGGCTCGACACCGCGACCCTGCAGGCGATGCGCGGGAAGGCCGCGGGCCGCTTCGAGCAGGTCGAAAAGAACGTGGAGACGCTCATCGGCCTGGCGGCGCGGATGGAGAGGCCGCCGACGATCATGGTGTCGATGGTGGCGACCACGCTCAACCGCCACCAGTGGGGCCTGCTGTTCGAGCGCTACCAGCGGCCCGACCTGCCCTTCCTGACGCCTGTGGTGCGGCTGCTGGAGGACTTCGGCGAGCCGGACATCGTCCCGCTGGGCGTCCGGCGGCTGCGACAGATCTGCGGCTGCCCGTACAAGACCGTCTCGGTGCTGTGGGACGGGACGGTGGTGCCCTGCTGCCACGACGCCGACGGCCGGGTGCCACTGGGGGACCTGAAGCGGCAGAGCCTGGAGCAGATCTGGAAGGACGAGCCGGTGGCCCGGCTACGCGAGCGGCTGGAGAAGCACCGCTGCGAGGACGACGAGCCGTGCGCGCGATGCCGCTGGCGGCCCGATCTCTATTTGGCGGAGGATGAGGTCGCCGACATGGACGCCTGGACGCCGGCGCTCTGGCCGGACGGACCGTTCCCGCCCCGGTGACGACGCAAGGGACCGCATGGACCTCAAGACGCTGACCCCGAACCTCAAGCGCGACCCCGGCCTGCCCTCGGGCGTGTGGGATCCGATGTGGGAGCGGCCCGAGGTGGCGCACCGGGTCGCGGTGGACGCGTACCTGGCGCTGCGGGTGGGGGACGACGCGCTGTGGGGCGGCGACGGCCTGCTCGCCGCCGAGGCGTTGCCCGACTACCCCAAGAAGAACACCGAGGAGCGGACCTTCGCGCTCGGCGAGGTGAGGACCTTCGAGGAGTCGCCCACGCGCTTCCGCGGCGGCTCGTACGGGGAGATCTTCCGGCGCTACACCTACGGGCAGACCAAGCCCTCGGTGAACTTCCACGCCCAGGCAGCGACCTTCGGGCTCGACTCCGAGGGGCGCTACTTCCTCAAGGGCGTGGTGGGCCGGGTCGACGGCATCTGGGGGAACAAGGCCGCGCTCTGCTGCCGCTTCCTGGCCGGGGCCGAGCTCGTCGGCGGCGTGTTCTTCGAGGCCGAGCTGGACCCGCCGCAGGATGTGCCCTTCCGCCTCACGGGCGTCAGCCCGCGCCTGCGCGAGAGGTTCGACGCCATCACCGCGGCCCAGGTGCTCTTCTTCTCCAAGTCGACTTAGCGCCCGGCGAGCTGCCATGCGAGTGCGAGCCTCGGCAAGCTCGGGACTGGGCTCCGCAATTCGGGGGTTGGTGCTCGCGGGCTTGGCGGTCCTCGCCGGGGCCGGGCCGGCGCGCGCCAACATGGCCGCGGTCCAGCTGCACCCCGCGAAGTTCGCCCCGCCCATCGCCGTCCGGGCCGCGGGGGTCAAGGTCGAGTCCGAGCGGCTGCGCTTCGAATGCGAGGCGCGGGCCGGCGCCCCGTCGTGCCGCTTCGAGGCGGTGTACACCGTGCGCAACCCCGGCGACGCCGCCGAGACCGTGGTGGGCGCGTTCTACGGGGCGCGGGCCAAGGTCGTGGCGATCTCGGCGGGAGAGGCTCGCGTCGACCGGGCGCTCTCGGCGGAGGAAGGCGCCGCGCTGGACGAGGCGCTGGAGGCGGCCGCGGGCGACCAGATCCGCCGGCAGCACTCGCCTCTGTCGGTGAAGGACGAGGCGGCGGGGCGGTTCGGGTTCGAGCTCGCGCTCGGGCCGGGCGAGCGGGCCAGCCTGGCGGCGCGCGGCACGCTCGAGCCGGGCGAGCGGTGGGTGCCCAAGGGTTACGGCTCCGATGCGGTCGAGGCGCGCCACCTCCTGCTGGGAAAGTCGGGGCGCGAGCGCAGCTGGGACCTCGAGTACCTGGTGGCGCCCATCTGGACGTGGACCGGCGACCCGACGATCGACGTGGAGCTCGTGGTGCGCGGGCCGTACCGGGTGTCCCTCGGCGAGGGCTGGACCCGGCAGGAGAGGGACGGGGCCACGAGGGCGACGCGGCGCTGGTCGGCGCACGAGGCCCCTGCCGCACTGCAGGTGCTCCTCTCGCAGGACGCGCCGCTCCTCGGGAACGGCGGGGTGCTGCTCGGTTTCGGCGGCACGTTTGGGGAGGGCCGGCCCACGACGCTGCGCGCGCGGCTGGGGTACGAGGCCAACGTGCTCGGCTGGTTGCTCGTCTCCGCGGCCGCCGAGACCGACTTCGAGAAGCGCGCGCAGCTCGTCCCAGCGGTGGAGGCCGCCTCGCCGGGGCTCTGGGTCATCCCCTCCGTGGGGATCGGCCTGGGCATGCCCGTCCAGGTTTCCCCAGGGCCGCGGGTGGCGGGGCGGCTGCAGGCGAGCCTGATGTTCTACCCGGTGGGGGTCTTCGCCGCGGTCGACTACTACCCGCGTGCCGGGCCTTCGGCGGACTTCCTCGAGGGCACCGTGATGCTCCAGGCGAGCTTCTGACCGCCCACCTTCGGGGCGTGACGGTTGCCTGGCAGCCGGGCGAGCCGCAGCCTCGGGCATGATCCACGACCATGCGGCGCAGGGAGCCTTCCCCTCCAGCACGGGCACGACTTTCCGGGTGTGGGCGCCGAAGGCGGAGCAGCTCTCGCTCTTCATCGAGGACGGGCCGACGGTTCCCCTGGAGCGGGACGGGCAGGGCTACTTCCAAGCGAACCTGCGCGGGGTGCGCCCCGGCGCTCGCTACCACTACGTCTTCCCCGATGGCCGGCGCCGAGCCGACCCCGCCTCGCGCCTGCAGGAGGACTCGGTGCACGGGCCCTCGACGGTGGTGGACCTGGAGTTCGGCTGGTCCGACCACCGCTGGCGGGGCGTGGCGCAGGAGCAGCTCGTCTTCTACGAGATCCACCTCGGCACCTTCACGCGAGACGGCACGCTGGAGGCCGTCATCCCCCGGCTCGGAGCGCTCAAGGAGTTGGGGATCACCGCGCTGGAGTTGATGCCGGTCGCCGCCTTCGACGGCACGCACGGCTGGGGCTACGACGGCGTGCTACCCTACGCCGTGCACGCGCCCTACGGCGGCCCACGGGCGCTGCAGCGGCTGGTGGATGCGGCGCACGCCCGAGGCCTCGCGGTGTTCCTGGATGTCGTCTACAACCACCTGGGGCCTTCGGGCTGCTACCTGCGCGAGTTCGGCCCCTACTTCACGGGCCGACACCAGACGCCGTGGGGCGACGCGGTGAACTACGACGGCGAGGATGCCGGGCCGGTCCGCCGCTTCTTCATCGACAACGCCCTCGCGTGGGTCCGCGACTTCCACCTCGACGGGCTGCGGCTGGACGCGGTGCATGGGCTCCGCGACGACTCGCCCCGTCACGTGGTCGCCGAGCTCAACGAGGAAGTCCTGGCGCTGGCCGATGGCCTCGGGCGGCAGGTCCACGTCGTCGCCGAGAGCGACCTGAACGATCCGGTGGTGGTGCAGGCGGTGGGCGAGGGCGGCTGGGGGCTGGCCGCGCAATGGAACGACGACTTCCACCACGCCCTGCACGCGCTGCTCACCGGCGAGCGGGCCGGGTACTACGCCGACTTCGGGGAGGTCGAGCACCTGGCCAAGGCCTACTCCGAGGCCTACGTGCTCACCGGCCAGCTCTCCCACTTCCGCAAGCGGCCCCATGGCCAGCCCGCGCTGGGGCTGCCGGGGCGCCGCTTTGTCGTCGCGGCGCAGAACCACGATCAGATAGGCAACCGGGCTCTAGGGGACCGGCTGGCGGCTTCGCTGCCCCCCGAGGCGCTACGGCTC
Source organism: Myxococcales bacterium (assembly GCA_036504155.1). Classification (GTDB taxonomy): domain Bacteria; phylum Myxococcota; class Myxococcia; order Myxococcales; family UBA5297; genus JACRCT01. The sequence goes on along the minus strand of DASXVQ010000101.1, from coordinate 28,804 downwards.
GCGGCCGCGGCGACCATCCTCTCGCCGTTCCTGCCGCTCCTCTTCATGGGCGAGGAGTACGGCGAGCCGGCGCCCTTCCAGTACTTCACGAGCTTCCCGGACGGACAGCTGGGCCGCGCCGTGTCCGAAGGCCGCCGCCGCGAGTTCGAAGGATTTGCCTGGCGGGTGGAGGTGCCCGACCCGCAGGACACCGCGACCTTCGAGCGCTCGCGCATCGACTTCTCGCTCGCCGAGCGCGAACCCGGCTCGACCCTGCGTGCATTCCATCGGGCGGCATTGGCGCAGCGGCGGGCCGTGCCCTCGCTGGCCGAGGACGCCCAAGAGACCGTGGAGACGACGCTCTTCCCGCCAGGCCGGAGCCTGCTCGTCCGGCGCCGCGGGGCGTTGGCCGACGCAATCCTCGCGCTGAACCTCTCGCCGGAGCGTGTGGCCATCGAGGAGCCGCGCGGTCGCTGGCGCGTGGCCCTCGACTCCTGGGCGCCGGAGTTCGCCGGGCCGTCGAGCTGGGCGCTCACCACGGAGGTCGAGGACCGGCTGGTGCTCGGGCCCTGGCACGCGGCGCTGCTGGTGCGGCTAGCATGAGGGCGTGAAGCCCGAAGACCTCCACGCCAACACGCTGATCGCCATCCTCAACGATCCGGAACGCCGTCGCGGATTGCGTGAAGCGCTCCGGGGTGAGCAAGGGGGGCATCTGCCGCTGCGCTGGGCGTTCTCGAACGCTGCGGCCGAGGCGGATGCGGCGCCACAGGATCTGGAATCCGCCGCGCGCGCGCTGATGGCCGATGGCGCGGACGACCTGCTCGACGACCTCGTCGTTCACCCGGCGATGCCGCTGTCTGTGCTCGTCGAGCTATGTGACGCGGGGCGATGCGTCTGCGCGCTGGGGCATCTTCCCGGGCCGCGGGACTTCCTGCTCCGGATGGTCGAGCGGCACGGCTTCGAGGAGTCCATCCTGACGGTCGCGCTGGACCTCTACCAGGACCCGGCGGTGCCGACCGGGGAGTTCGCGCTGTTCGCGCGCCGCCACGCAAGCCTGGAGTGGATGCTCCGCGCGCTGGCTCCGGCGCGGGCCAGCAACCCGGAGAAAGAGGAGGCGTACCGGGGCCTGCTCCCGGGCAATGAGGACGCCATCGGCCACCATGCGATCGGCCTTGCACGCTCGGACGAACGCACCGTCGACGATCTGGCCGCGCTCTTGGACCGGCTTGGTTCGCCGACCGTGCTGGTAATGCTGCTCGAGGCGCGAATCCCCGACGCGGCGAAGCGCGAGCTGGTGGAGCAGCGGGCGGCGGTCGTGCCGGAGGTGGCGGTCGCACTCGAAAGGCACCGCAAACTCCTGCGTGCGCAGTCGAAGGACCTGGGTGCCCCGGAGTCGCTCGAGCTGTTTGCCACGCGGGACAACGAGATCCTGTTCGAGCTGGCCGGCAACCCCCGCACTGCGCGCGAGGTGCTGGACGAGCTGGCGGAGCGTCGCGGCGCCGAGCTGGCGGGCAAGACCCGCCGCCGGGCGCGCGTCACTCTGATCTGAACCGTCACGGGACGAGCCGCCGCCCCGTCCCGTGACGCCCTGAGGTTCCATCGCTTCCTGCTCCCAGAGTGAGGTGCGATAGGCACGCACCTTGCTCTTGCCCTCGCCTGGCGAAGGTGAGTGGCCTCGGGACGGGAGGGCGCCGTGACTCTTGCTTGTCTTCCTCTGGATGAACGGCCGCGGGAGCGGCTGCTGTCGCACGGGGGCGGCGCGCTGAGCGACGCCGAGCTGCTGGCGACGCTGCTCGGCAGCGGGACGCGAGGAGCCTCGGCGCTGGACGTGGCCCGCGACCTCATGACCACCTACGGCGACCTCCCGGCGCTCGGGCGCGCGGCGGCCGCGGACCTCGCGCGGCTGCGCGGGGTCGGCAAGGCCAAGGCGTGCGCGCTGGCGGCGGCGCTGGAGATAGGCCGGCGGGCGCAGACTCCGCGGCAGGACCGGCCTGCGGTGCGCGTGTCCGGGGACGTCTTCGCCTTCTACGGGCCGCGGCTGGGGCACCTCAACCACGAGGTCTTCCACGTCATGTGCCTGGACACCAAGCACCGGCTGCTGCGCGACGCGCGCGTGGTCGAGGGCGGGCTGACCACCTGCTCGGTGCTGCCCCGCGAGGTCTATGCGCCGGCGCTGCGCGAGGGCGCGGCGGCGGTGGTCTTCGTCCACAACCACCCCAGCGGCGACCCGACGCCTTCGACCGACGACCTCGCGCTCACCGCGCGGCTCAAGCAGGCCGGCTCGGTCCTGGGGATCAAGCCGCTGGACCACATCATCATCGGAGAGGGGCGCTACGTGAGCCTGGTGGACGAAGGGCACTTCGCATCGCTGTGACGGGAGTGGCCGGCCTCGACGCCGGTCGGAACCAGGGGCCAGGGGAAAGGGGAGGGGACATGAGGGTGGGGCTGGAGGCGGCCGCGGCGTTCGCGCTGCTGGCATCGGGGTGCGGTCTGGGAAGAAGCGTGTACTCGGTGGATCGCGTCGAGGAAGGCAGGGCGGTGCTGGTCGACGAACACGGCGAGACCGTGACCGTGAAGGCCGCGGACCTGCCCCAGCCGCCGAGCGAGGGCGATGTCCTCGTCGACTTCCAGGCGGACGCGAAGGAGCGCGAGCGGCTGCTCTACGACATCCGCGAGCGGCGCAGCCGGCTGCTCCAGAAGTCGGGCGGCGGCTCTGCGGCGGAGCTGTCGCTGGAGGGGCCGTGAGCCTGAGCGCGGAGCTGGACCAGGCCCTGCGCGAGGCCTTCGGCTTCGAGACCTTCCGCGCGCACCAGCGGGAGGTCATCGAGTCGGTGCTCTCCGGGCGGCCCACCGTGGCGGTGATGCCCACCGGCGGGGGCAAGAGCCTGTGCTACCAGCTGCCGGCAGTGCTGCTGCCCGGGGTGACCCTGGTCGTCTCGCCGCTCATCGCGCTGATGAAGGACCAGACCGACGCCCTGGCCGCGCGCGGCATCCCGGCGACGTTCGTCAACTCCACGCTCTCCGAGCGCGAGCGGCAGGACCGCACCTTCGCCGCCGCCCAGGGCGCCTACAAGCTGCTCTACGTCGCGCCCGAGCGCTTCCGCAGCCCGCGCTTCGTCGCCGCGCTGGAGAGGACGCCCATCTCGCTCTTCGCCGTGGACGAGGCGCACTGCATCTCGCAGTGGGGCCACGACTTCCGCCCCGACTACGCGCGCCTGGGCGAGTTCCGCGCGCAGCTGAAGGCCCCGCGCACGCTGGCGCTGACCGCCACCGCGACGCCCGAGGTCCGGCGCGACGTGTGCCGCGCGCTGCGCCTCGAGTCGCCCGCGGTGCTGGTGGCCGGGTTCGATCGCCCGAATCTGCACCTGGAGGTGCGCCGGGTCGGCTCCGAGCGCGAGAAGGCGGCGTGCGCCGGGGCGGTGGCGGCCCGCGGGGGCGCCGGCATCGTCTACACCGCGACCCGCCGGTCGGCCGAGCGCATGACCGCGCACCTGGCGGCGCAGGGGCTGCCGGTCCTCTGCTACCACGCCGGCCTTCCCGACTCGGTGCGCAAGGCGACGCAGGAGGCGTTCATGGCCAGCCCGCGCTCGGTGGTGGTGGCCACCAACGCCTTCGGGATGGGCGTGGACAAGTCCGACCTTCGCTTCGTCGTCCATGCCGAGGTGCCGCGCTCCATCGAGGCCTACTACCAGGAGATCGGCCGGGCTGGCCGTGACGGGGACGGCGCGCTGGCGCTGCTGCTGTTCAACCACCACGACGTCATCATGCAAGAGAAGCTCATCGAGAGCGCCCACCCCTCGCCCGACCTGGTGGGCGACCTGTGGGACCTGCTGCGCTCGGGGCTGCCCGGCAGCGGCGGCATCGCCAGCCTCGCGGAGCAGCTGGGCGCCCGCGAAGCCCAGGTATCCGCGGCGCTCAAGCTGCTCGAGCAGGCGGGGCACCTGGCGCGGGGCAACAGCGACCCCATCGCCGAGGTGGCGTTGGCTCCGGCCGTCGCGCGGGCGCTCCTCCACGAGCGGCCGCTGGACCAGCGGGCGGCCTTCATCGTCGTGGAAGAAGAGCTGGCTGGCACGGCCGGGCCGAAGGAGATCTCGCTGGAGTCCGCGGCCCGCCGCGCGGGGATGACGCACGAGTCCTTCCGCCGCGCGCTGGCCTCGCTGGAGGTTGCGGGGATCGTGCGGTGCCGCGGCCTCTCGCGCGGTGTCCGCGTGCTCGAGCCGGAGCTGCCGCGCCGGGAGCTGCGGGTGGACAAGGAGGCGGTCTGGATGCGCCTGCAGCGCGAGCGGATGCTGCTCAAGGCCATGACCCGCTACGCCTACTCGCGGACGTGCCGCCGCCGCTTCCTGCTGGGCTACTTCGGCGAGCCCGGCCACCAAAGCTGTCCCGCCTGCGACGTCTGCATCGGCGCCTCGGTGGAGCCGGCGGCGGAGGCCCGAGCGCTCAAGTCGGTGGCGGCCCGGACCGCGCGCAAGAGCACCACGCTGCGCGCCACCTTCGAGCTCTTCCGCGGCGGCATGGAGGTCGGAGAGATCGCCCGGGTTCGAGGCCTGGGGACGGAGACGATCCTGCGGCACCTGGCCGAGCTGACCGAGGCCGGCGAAGCGGTGGACGTAGGCCGGCTGGTGGCGCCCGACCGCGCCTCGCAGATCCTCGAGGCTGCTCGCTCGGCTGCTCCCTTCCTGACGGCCATCAAGCGCGCCCTCCCGCCCGATTTCACCTTCTCGGAAATCCAGATCGTGCTCGCCGCGCGCCGCGGGCGGGCCGCTGCGGCCGCACCGAGACCCGAACCCGCGGATCGTCCGAACATCGGACAGGCGTAGAAGGACGAGACAACTGCCGTGGCCTGTCCTTCGATAATCGAGAACAGGAGGCAGTCATGGCCATTACCGTCCGTTCCGGCGACACGCTCTCGGGAATCGCGCAGCGCCACGGGGTCTCGCTCAACGACCTCGTCCGCGCCAACCCGCAGGTCCAGAACCCCAACCTCATCTACCCCGGCCAGGAGCTCAACCTGCCGGGCTGGAACGGCCAGAGCGGCGTGGACGAGCCGAAGGCGCAGCAGATGGACCTGGGCGGCGGCACCTACACCGTGCAGTCCGGGGACACGCTGTCGGCCATCGGCAACAAGTTCGGCGTCTCGTTCCAGGCGCTGGCCTCCCTGAACGGCATCGCCAACCCGAACCTCATCTTCGCGGGCCAGGTGCTGCACGTCCCGCGCGGCGCGGGGACCGTCCCGACCGCCCCCGCGCAGGCGCCGGCCTCCGGCAACGGCCACTACACCGTCGAGCCCGGGGACACGCTCTCGAAGATCGGCGGCCAGTTCGGCGTGCCCTGGCAGAACATCGCGCGCGAGAACGGCATCGCGAGCCCGTACCGCATCTACCCGGGCCAGTCGCTCTCCATCCCCGGCGTGGACCCCGGCAAGGTGACCGGCCCCGGGCCCGTCGCCCAGGTCCCCGGCAGCACCACGGGCGGCGTGAGCGTCGAGCAGCTGCGCGCCATCATGCCCAACCTCTCCGCGGGGCGAGCGAACCAGCTGCTCCCCTACCTGAACGACGCGATGGTCAAGGGTGGCATCAACACCCCCGCGCGCCAGGCCGCCTTCCTCGCCCAGCTGGCGCACGAGAGCGTCGGCCTGACCGCGTTCGAGGAGTACGCCAGCGGCGCGGCCTACGAGGGCCGGACCGACCTGGGCAACACCCAGCCTGGGGACGGCGTGCGCTTCAAGGGGCGCGGGCCCATCCAGCTCACCGGCCGGTCGAACTACCGGGCCGCGGGCCAGGCCCTGGGCCTCGACCTCGAGGGCAACCCGTCGCGCGCGGCGGACATCGACGTCGGCTTCCGGACCGCGGTGTGGTTCTGGAACAGCCGCAACCTGAACTTCTACGCCGACAACGGCAACTTCGACGCCATCACCTACCGGGTCAACGGCGGCTACAACGGCAAGGCCGCGCGCGACGCCTACTACGCGCGGGCCAAGCAGGTGCTCGGGGCCTGACGACCCGCCTCACAGCCCCAGCGCCAGCTTCACGTACTCCGCGGTCACCGTCGCCTCGAAGCTCCCGTCCGGCAGCGGCTGGACCATCCCGCTGTTCCAGGGGTCGTATTCCAGCGGCTGGATGAGCTTGGTGAAGACCGTGCGCAGCGAGCGCGCCCCGGCGCGGGCGTTCTTGGCGGCCTGCTCGGCGACCATGCCCGCGGCGACGTCGTCGATGCTCAGGTGGATCCCCAGCATCTTGAAGTAGTTGCGCGAGCGCGCCAGCGGCGAGTCCGCGCCGTTGACGAGGATCTCCTTGAGGATCGGGAAGTCCAGGTCGGCCAGCAGCTGCACGCTGTCGAAGCGGCCCACGAACTGCGGGACCATGCCGTAGCGGTACAGGTCCTCCATCTTGAAGTAGTCGCCCAGCTTGAAGCGCTGCTCGATGCGCAGCCGCCCGTCGGCGCCGCGCACCATCTGCGAGAAGGTCTTCTCCCCGGAGTCGGGGGCGGTCACCCGCTGGTAGACCTGGTCGTAGAGGCCCTCGAAGGCGCCGCCGCACAGGAACATCATCCCGCCGGTGCGCACCTCCAGCGTGCGCGGCTTCTCCTCGGTGCCCACCAGCACGTTGGCGCGGTAGGAGACGGTGCTGCCCTCCATCAGCGTGAGCAGGCCCTGCTGCAGCACGATGCCCACCGGGTTGGCGTGGCCGCCGACCGAGGTCGCCATCTTGTCGATCTCGTCGATGCAGAGGGTGGCCTTCTCCATCGCCGAGACCAGCTCCTCGGCGGTGGCCGCCCGGCCCAGCACGGCCCGCGCGCGCTGCTCGATGACCCCCAGCAGGCGCTCGGGCCGGAACTCGAGCCGCTCGGCGTCGACCAGCAGGTTGGCGTTGGTGATGGCCATGGCCCGGAACGGCGCCAGCTCCGGCACCTCGCGGTACATCCGCTGGATGTTGGCCATGATGGTCGTCTTGCCGGTGCCCGAGCTGCCCATCAGCATCAGGTGGCCGGAGACGCGGCCGGTGATGTGCTTGTAGAGCGCCAGCGAGACGGCGCGCAGCACGTCCTCCTGGCCCAGCACGCCCTTGCGCAGCTCCTGGTGGAGGATGGGCGGCGCGAGCTGGACGAGCGGGCGCAGCGCGGCGGTCGCAGCTTCCTGGGGAGCAGGCATGACGATCGAGGCCTCCGGGCAGGAAGCCTAGCAGAGCCGCCCGTGGATCACGGATTCGAGCAGCCCGCGCGGCGGGCTTCGCCAAGTCGGGCGCGACTTCCGTCGCCGGCGCGGGATAGCCTGCCGCGGACCCGAGGAGACCCCATGGCCGAGCCAGACCCAGTGAAGGCGCACTACGACGCGATCGGTGCGCTCTACGACGCCGAGAACGACGGCGACCAGCAGGACCTGCCGTTCTGGTCGGCGATGGCCTCGCGCACCGGCGGCCCCATCCTCGAGCTGGCCTGCGGCAGCGGCCGCGTCCTCGCCGCCCTGGCCGATCCGCAGTGGGCGCCGGTCGTCGGGCTGGACCTCTCGAAGTCCTTCCTGGAGCGGGCCTGCGCCCGCATGGCCGCCCACGCCGCAGGCAAGCCGATGCTCGAGGCCGGGCAGCTCAAGCTCGTCGAGGGCGACATGCGCGCCTTCGACCTCCCGATGGGCGAGGGCTACGCGCTGGTCGTCATCGCCCTCAACTCCTTCCTGCACCTCACCGACCCGAAGGACCAGCTCGCCTGCCTCAAGGAGGTGGCGCGGCACCTGAAGCCCGGGGGCCTGCTGGCGATGGAGGTCTTCAACCCCGAGAACAAGGACAAGCACCCGGGCGTGCACGGCCTGGAGCTGGTGGCCGACTTCAGCCACCCCGAGACCGGCGAGCGGGTCCAGCGCTTCGCCGGCGTGAGCACCGACCTCGCCACGCAGCGCCGGCGCTACGTGAACCTGTACGACACGCTCGCCGCCGACGGCACGGTGCGGCGGACGGTCCGCGAGTTCATGCTCCGCTACGTCTATCGCCACGAGCTGGAGCGGATGCTCGAGCAGGCCGGCTTGGCGCTGGAGGCGGTCTACGGCGGCTATGAGTTCGAGCCGTACACCGGCCGCGAGGACCTGCTGCTGGTGGTGGCCAACAAGCCCGAGTAGCGCACGCCCTCGGCGGGGGCGGTCAGGAGGGCTTGCGCCGGCGCGAGGCGAGCATCCAACCGGCCGCCAGCAGCGCCCCCAGCAGCGTCGCCTGCACGAGGATCGCCAGCACGGTGATCCCCGAGAGCAGCATGCGGTTCCAGAAGGGCGGCAGGTCGCCGATGGCCGAGGCGCGCAGGTAGAGCTCGAGCAGCCCCGAGGCGCGGATGGCGTAGAAGGGCAGGCTGTCCAAGAAGTCCAGCGCCGAGCTGGCCCACGCCGCTCCCAGGCGGCGCCCCACTTCGGCGATGAGCCCGACGGCCAGGTAGGCGACGCACAGACCCCAGGCCTGCTCGTAGACCATGGTCAGCACGGGGCGCCAGAGCGACGGCTCGGCGGGGACGTCAGGGACGCCAGGGACGTCGCCGGCGGGTGGCGCTTCTTTGGTCGGCTCGGTCAGGTCCATGTCCCGTCGGCTCTCGAGGCCGCGCCCGCCCGGGTCGGGGCGCGCGCGGCAGGCCGGCATCCCTGCATCATCAATTCTTCGGCGCCTGCTCGGGCGCCGGCGCCGCGGTCGCGCTCTCGGCCTTCTTCTGGAGAATGGTCAGGAACTTCTTGGCCGTGGGCGCGTCGGGCCCCTGCGGCGCGATGCGCAGGTAGGCCTCGAACTCGGAGATCGACCGGGCGAGCTGGGCCGGGTCGCGCGCCAGCGAGGCCGCCAGCGCCAGGTGCGCCTCGGCGATGGCCGGGTCGGCGGCCACCACGCGGGAGAGCTCCTGGATGGCCAGCGCGTCGTCCTTGTTGGTGGCCGCGACCAGCGCCTGCGCGAAGTGCGCGTCGGCGGAGGCGTCGTCGGCTTCGACCGCCCGCTTGGCCAGCGCGGCGGCGTTGGTCTTGTCGGCCAGCAACAGGTGCACCCGCGCGGACAGCGCCAGCGCGCGCGCCTTGTGCTGCGGGTTCTTGTCCAGCTCGGTGACCAGCGCGTCGGCCTCGCGCAGCACCCTCTTGGCGTTCTTGGGCAGCGCCGCCGCCACCAGCCCCAGCCGCGCCCGCGGGTTGCCGCGGTCGTTCTTGAGCGCCGTGTCGAAGGCCGCCGCCGCCTTGGCGTTGTTGCCCACCTTGATCAGGGTCTCGCCGAGCTCGCACCACGCCACCGGGTCGCGGGGCGCCGCCTTGGTCGCCTTCTCCAGACCCTTGAGCGCCTCCTGGGCGTCGCCAGCCGCCAGCGACAGCTGCGCCGCCAGCCGCCCCGTCTCGGGGTCCTTCGGGTCGAGCTTGGCCGCGGTGTTCACGTGCGAGCGCGTGCCGTTCAGGTCGCCCAGGGCCATCATGGCCCGCGCGATGCCCCGGTGCGAGGCGGGCGTCGGCGACAGCGTCAGCGCGGCCTCGAACTCCGCCTGCGCCGGACGGGCCTCGCCCAGGGCGAGCAGCGCCTGGCCCAGCGCGATGCGAGCCTCGAGGTGGAACTTGTTGCGCGCCACCGCGGTCGACAGGTGCTGCTTGGCCTCGGCGAAGCGCGAGTTCTTCAGGTGCAGGCGACCGAGGCTGCAGGCGCCTTCCCAGTCGCGGCGGTCGGCCATCGCCTTGGTGAACGCGGCGGCGGCCTCGGTCTCCTTCTGGTCGTCGAGCAGCATCCGCCCCAGCGCGGCGTAGGCCGTCGAGCGGCCCTTGGAGGCCATGCCGGAGGTGCTCTGCAGGACCTTGAAGGCCACCTCCTTCTGCCCGGTCGCCGCGTCGATCATCGCCAGGTAGATGGCGGCCTCGGCGGGCACCTTGCCGTTGCGGGAGGTCGCGGCCAGCTCCTCGCGGGCCTTGGCGTGCTGCCCCAGCTCCAGCCGGGCCAGGCCCTTGACCACGTGGAGTCGCCGGTCGTCGGCGAAGGTGCCCTCCGCGGCCTTGATGGCCTCGGCGAACCTGCCCCGGGCGATGAGCGCTCGGGCCAGCTCCTCGCGCAGCGAGGCGTCGTCGCGGCGGCGGTCGGCGGCCTTGCGGTAGGCCGACTCGGCCTGGTCGTAGTGGCCGGCGAAGGCCTGGATCGAGCCGAGCGCCGCGTAGAAGTCGGCGGCCCGCTCCGGGTGCTCGGTGGCCCCGTTGGACAACTGCGAGGCGGCGTCGGCCAGCTTGCCCTGCACGCCCAGCACGCGGCCCTCGACCAGCTGCAGGTCCATCCTCAGGCCGGCCGGCCAGGCGCTGGAGCCTTCTTGCACCGACTCGAAGGCGGCCTTGGCGGCGGCCATCTCGGTGCCCAGCTCGTTCGGGTCGCCGCCCAGCTCCAGCTTGGCCTTGACCAAGCCCAGGATGGCCGGGACGTGTTCGGGCGAGGCGAGCTTGGCGTTGGAGAAGAACCGGGCGGCCTGCTCGGGCTCGGAGGAGAGGTAGTACTCGCCCAGCGCCACCAGCGTCGCCACGTGGCCCGAGTCGGACTTCGTGGCCTGCTCGAAGCGCGAGAGCGCGTCCTCGGTCTTGCCGCTGCCCATCAGCATCCGGCCGGCCAGCGAGTGGACCTCGGCGGCCTCGAACGGCGTGGGCAGGTCCTTGCCGGTCGCGGCCAACAGCGGCCCCTTGGCGGCTTCCAGCGCCGCGGGGTCGGAGGCGACGAGGTAGGGGATGGCCAGCGCCAGGCCGGGGTGCGAGTCCTGCGCGGCGGAGAGCAGCTTCTCGGCCGCGGCCTTGCGCCCCGGCTCCTGGCCGAAGTAGCGGTAGAGCGCGGCGTTGGAGTAGGCGATGGCCGCCTGGCAGTCCTTGTCCTGCGCCATGGCCATCCCGCGCTCGGCCAATTCGATGGACTGGCGGTAGCCGGCGGGCGTGCCCAGGGCCAGCGCGCGGAACGCCTGGGAGCGCAGGCCGATGAGATCCGTGCCGCGGTTCTGCAGGCGGGTGGCGCGGTAGATGACGAAGCCGCCGACCGCCGCGGCGAGCAGGGCGGCGCTGACGCTGATGAGCAGCCAGTTCTTGCGCCAGAAGGTGGGCGGGGGCGTCGCCAGCAGCTTCTCGCGCAGCTCGCGCTCGTACTCGCGGGCGATGTCCGCGGCCGCCTCGGGGGCGAGGACCACGCTGGGGATCTCCTCGGAGCTCGCGAACGGCGTGGGCGGCATCGAGGGGAGGTCGGGCAGCAGCCTGCTGGCGCCGGCGGGCGGCAGAGGCGGCGCGCCGAACAGGCCCGGGGTGACCTGGACGTTCTGCTCGGGCGTGAGCTTGGGCGGCGGAGGCGGGCCGGCAGGCACCCGGCGGATCTGCGGGGGCGCCGCGGCGGGCTCCTCGTCGTCGTCGGGGACGAGGTCCAGCTCGGGCAGCAGGCCGCCTCCGGCGGGCTTGGCGGCCGCGGCCGGCGCGGGCAGGGCCGGCATCGGCGCCGGAGTCAGCAGGGGAGGCGGCGGCGGAGTCGCCGGCGAAGCGGGCGCTGCGGCCTCGGCGGCCGGCGGGGCCGCAGGCGTGCCGGAAGCGGAAGCGGGCGCCGCAGCCGCGGGCACCGGAGCGGTCGCGGCCGCGGTCGCCGGGACGGGCTGGAGCACCGGCACCTGAACCGCGCCGGGCTGGCCCTTCTCGGCCTCCTGGGCGCGAGCGGCCAGGGACTGGAACACGCCGGTCAGTCCCGGCATGACCTCATCGGAGTTGGCTTCGTCGCCCGGAGGCGCCGTCGCGCCGGTCGCGGAGGGCGGGACGCCGGCGGCCAGCGCCTCGGGTGGCGGCGCGTCGAGCGGGACCGTGCGGCCCTCCAGGTCGCCCTCGGCGGAACGCGTCTCCAGCCAGGGGACCTCGTCCTTGGGCCCCGGCGCGGGCGGGATGGCCGGGACCGCCGAGGCCAGCGGCGTCGCGACCGGGATCTGCGGGGAAGCGGCGTTGTTGAGCAGCTGCTGCACCGAGGGCGGCATCACCTGGGTGGGCGGGCCGTCGGGGTTGGCGAGCGCGGTCTGGGGTCCGGACTGGGCGCCCAGCGAGTGGAAGACGTCGGTCAGGCCGCGGACGGTCTCCTGCGAGGGGCCGTCTTCGAGGTCGGCGCCGGGCGCCATGCTCTGCGAGGACGGGGCCGCGATGGGGGTCAGGCCAGCGGCCGCGGCGATGGCGGCGCCGGGGACGTACGCCTTGACGTCGACGACGGTGGGGTCGGCCTGCGCCGGACCGGGATCGACGGTCGTGTGGTCCGGCGCGGCGCTGGTGGGGGCGACGCCCTTGATCCCGCGCTGCGCCTGGTCGAGCCACTGCCGCACCCGGTTGTCCGAGGGCTGCAGGGCGACGGCCTTCTTGAGGATGGGGATGGCGGAGCGGAACAGCCCCTTGTGGAGGAGGACCTCGCCGATGAGGTTGTAGGCGGAGGGGTTCTCCTTGTCGATGGCGACGGCCTGGTCGAACTGGTCCATCGCGTCGGCCGGACGCCCGCAGCCGATGAGCGCCTTGCCCCACAGGACGCGGCCGACCACGGAGTCGGGGTGGTGTTCGAGGCCGGCCTTGCAGATCTCGGCGGCCTTGCCGGGCTCGCCGCGATCGAGCAAGGCCTTGGCCAGCTCGACGAACACCAAGCTCCCGGGGTCGCCCTCGAGGATCTGCTGATACTTTTCGACCAACCCCTTGGCCATGAACGCTCCGGACCTGCGCCCTGGAAACAACTTGGGAAAAAGCCGTCCGATGCTAGCAAATGGCGGCGGTGCTTGAAACGACGCTCACGCACCCCTATGGTCGGCGCCCATCCTCGTTGGAGGAGCCTTTGCACATGCCCAAGCGCCTCGCCCTGCTGTCCCTCGCCGTCCTAGCCTCGGCTGCCTGCACCCACCTCAAGGCGACGGGGACCTCGGACTCGCTCAAGCAGACCGCCGACACCTTCTTCCGTTTCCAGCGCTGGGGCCCGGATCTGCGCGGGGCGGCCCAGGCGGTGGTGCCCGAGGCGCAGCAGGGCTGGCTCAACAAGGCGCTCGACGCCAACGAGGACGAGAACCTCAAGCTCACCGAAGCCGAGCTCGACGACCTGAAGCTGCTCCCCGACGGGTCCGCCACGACCGTGACCAAGGTGACCTGGCACCGGCTGCCGTCCGTGAGCACCAAGACCGAGCGGGTGACCATCGAGTGGGTCGACCGTTCGGGCGTCTGGTACGCCGCCGCCATCACCGGCGGGCCGCTGCCTCTGGTGGCCCTGCCCAAGGCCGCGCCGGAAGCGGACGGGGGGACCGCTCCTTAGCGGTGCCCAGAAAACTCGAGTCGGGACGGTTGCTTGCAAGACTGATTTGACGGCTGGCCGCCGGGCATGGAAGGAAAGGCGCCCGGGGCCGTGCTGAAGAGTCGGCAAGCGGCCGCGGGGGAAGGGACCATGCGAAACGCCGTCACCGCCGCCTTTTTCGCGGCTGCAGCGCTCTGGGCTGCGGCGTGCGAGGAGAGCAAGCAGGCGCCCCTGCCCGCTCCGCCGATCGTCGATCGGCCGGCGCTGGTGACGGACGCCGCTGCGCCGGTCCCCACGCTCACTCCCACGCCGACGACGCCCGCTCCCACGCCCGCCGCGGAGGCGGAGATCCTCATCGGTGAGGTCGGTCCGCTCACCGGGGCGCAGGCCACGTTCGGCGACTCGACGCACAAGGGCATCGAGCTGGCGGTCAGGCTGGTCAACGAGCGCGGCGGGGTGAAGGGGCAGAAGCTGAGGGTCCGGCTCGTCGACGACAAGGGAAAGCCGGAGCTCGCGGCGGCGGCGGTCGAGCAGTTGGCCAGCGAGAGCAAGGTCGCCCTGGTCCTGGGGGAGGCGACGAGCGCCCCGTCGATCGCGATGGCGGAGGTGGCCGAGAAGCTCAAGGTCCCGATGATCAGCCACGCGGCGACCAGCCCCAAGGTCACCGAGGGCCACGCCTACGTCTTCCGGGTGTGCTTCACCGACCCGTTCCAGGGACTGGTGATGGCGAAGTTCGTGCGCGAGAAGCTCTCGCTGACCAAGGTCGCGGTGCTCAAGGACGCCAAGAACGACTACTCGACCGGGCTGGCGCAGTCCTTCGTGGCGCGGTTCAAGGCCGCCGGCGGCAAGGTGCTCAAGGAGGAGACCTACAACGCGGGCGACCTGGACTTCAGGGTGCAGCTGACGTCCATCAAGGCCGCCGGAGCCGAGGCGATCTACGTCCCGGGCTACTACGGGGACGTGGCGCAGGTCGCCAGGCAGGCGAAGGCGATGGGCCTGTCCACTCCGCTGCTCGGCGGCGACGGCTGGAGCTCGGAGAAGCTCACCGCGGTCGGCGGCGCGGCGATCGAAGGCAGCTACTTCTCGGACCACTACTCCACGCAGGACCCCTCGCCGCGCACGCAGGAGTTCGTGGCCGAGTACCGCGCGGCGTACGGCGGTTCCGAGCCCGACAGCTTCGCCGCGCTGGGCTATGACGCGCTGCGCGTGGCGGCGAACGCCCTCGCCAGGGCCAAGAGCCTCTCCGCCGATGACCTGCGCGACGCCATCGCGTCCACCAGGGACTTCGAGGGCGTCACCGGGTCCATCACCATCGACGGCAAGCACGACGCCGCCAAGCCCGCGGTGGTGCTCAAGGTCCAGGGCGGCAAGCCCGTGTACCAGACGACGGTGGCGCCGTGAGAGCCCCCCGGGGGCCCTGAGTTCCAAGCCAGCCTTGAGTCTCGGCGGCCTGGGTTTGCCGACCTGGAACCCCAGGACTGCTACAGGAAGATCGACGCGACCAGCGTCGAAGCGATCGGGATCGACAGGTTGTCGTCGAGCTTCGGGCCGCTGAAGAGCTCCGCGACCGCGCCCACCAGCGAGGCCAACCCGGCCGCCAGCAGCTTGCTGCCCACCGAGACCTCCGGGCAGAACAGCAGCAGGAACGTCGCCGCGACGAGGGTGCCGGCGCCGGCGAAGGAGAGCGTTCCGACCAGGCTCTTGGAGCGGTAGAGCTTGAGCTTGCCGTAGCGCTTGCCCAGCCACGCCGCTGCGGGGTCGCCGAAGGCGAGGATGAGCACGCCCGTGAGCACCGCCGGCCTGGAGAAGACGGGCGCGACCAGCGCCAGCGCCAGCAGGTACAGGGTCGAGGAGTTGACTCGGTAGTACTCGCGGGGCCGCGCGATGCTGTGGAAGACCTTGCCCGCCAGGAAGTGGTTCCAGCGCTTGGAGAAACGCCGCGTGACCTCGAGGCCCACGAACAGCCCGAGCAGGGAGAGGAGCACCATCTCCGCCTGGAAGGTCGTGAGGTAGAACTGGTACATCACCGTCGCGACCACGCCGGAGCTGATGTGGAAGAGGGTGCGCGCGCCCATGAGCGGCCTGAGCGAGCCCAGCCGGACCGCCGCCGTCTCCCCCGTGCGCGAGGCCGCTCGCCGGGCGGCCAGCCACTGCTCGTAGGCGCGGGTCGCCTCGTCGTAGCGGGCCCGGACGTAGTCCTTGGCCGCCCCGCTGTCGAGCGCCTTCTTCAGGTCGTGGAGGGCGACGCTCATCCGCGCCCAGGAGGTGCCCCAGCTGGTCTCGGGCTGCGCCGGCGGCAGCTCCGCCACGATGCGCGAGACCTGGCGCAGCGCCTCCTCGCGCTTTCCGCGCTTGAGGTACTTGGGCAGGCGCTCGAGGAAGTCCTTGAGCTCCCGCGTGTAGCGAACCATCTGGAGGTCGAGGGAGTTGTTGGCGATCTCGGTCGACATTCGCAGAGTCCTCGGGAGGTCTGGCGAGAAAGGGTGGCCAACTCTACCCGTCAGCGCGCCGCTCGTCCTCGCGCATCGCGTCACGGAGGCCAGTTTTTACATTCGTGAAACACGGGCTCCGGTTCTCGCCGGAGAGGCCTCCAGGCCGAAAACTGGGCATCCAAACCTGCCGCGATCGCCCGGGATCTTGGAGGGGCGCGGGCCCCGCCGGCGAAACCGGCCGGATTCACGGACGTTTTCTTGAGGCGGCCCGCATCGTCCGTAGGGTTTCGGCGGCTCGGGTAGAACGCCGGGACCCCGGGGAGGCTTCCCGGAGGAGGGTCGACCGCGACAATCGAGGCTGGGTTCGGGTGCCGGGATGGAAGTTTCGAAAGGGTCCGACCCATTGCCCGGTCCTTTTGCCCGTGCGAGCATCACGCCGCCTTGGATGCCTCGCTGCGACGCCTGCTCTCGCTGCTCGGACCGCACCGCGCGACTCTCGCGCTGGCGGTCCTGGCGTCGCTGGTCGTCGCGGCGGCGACCTCCGCCTACGCCTTTCTCCTGGGGCCCCTCCTCAAGGTGCTGCTCACCGGGGTCTCGGCGCTGTCGGGGCTGCCCCTGCTCTCGGGCATCGCGGCGGACCGCGTCCTCGTCGTCCTGCCCGCGGCCCTCGTCGCCGCCGCGGTGGTCCGCGCGCTGGCCCAGGCGGCCCAGTCCTACCTGACCGCCGTCACCGGCCAGCGCGTGGTGGCCCGGGTCCGCCGCGACCTCTACGCCCGCTACCTGGCGCTGCCGCAGTCCCTGCTCGGGGAGCGGGCCAGCGGCGACCTGCTCGCCCGTTTCTCGGCGGACGTGCAGGGCGTCGAGATGGCGTTGACCGTGGCCGTGGCGACCCTGGTCCGCGACGTCCTGCAGGTCCTCGCCCTGCTCGGCGTCTGTGCCTTCCTCGACGGGCGGCTGTTCCTCGCCGCGGTCGCCATCGTCCCGGTCGCCGCCTGGCCGCTCTCGCGCTACACCCGCGCCCTCAAGGCCGTCATGGGCCGCAGCCAGGACGCGCTCGGCGGGTTCACGGGACGGGTCGGGGAGGCCATCGCCAACGTCCGCGTCGTCCAGGCCTTCGCGCGCGAGGACGCCGAGCTGGCGCGCTTCGCCGGCGAGCAGGACGCCTACCTGCGCCTGCAGCGCGGCTCGTTCCTCCTGCGCGCCGCCTACTCGCCGGTGGTCGAGCTGCTCGGCGTCTGCGGGGTGGCGGCGGCCATCGCCTTCGCCGGAAGCGCCATCTCCCGGGGCACGCTCACCGGCGAGGCGCTGCTCTCGTTCCTGACCGCGCTGGCGTTGCTCTACCAGCCCCTGAAGTCCCTGGCCGCGACCCAGCAGCACCTCTTGCAGGGCCTGGCCGGCGCGCGGCGTGTCTTCGAGCTGCTCGACTCGCCCGCGCGGATCGAGGAGCCGGCCCAGGCGGCGCCGGCGACCTTCGAGCGCGAGGTGGCGCTGCGCGGCGTGGGCTTCTCCTACGACGGAAAGGTCCCGGCGCTCGCGGGCATCGACCTGGCGCTGCCGCGGGGGAAGACCCTGGCGGTCGTCGGCGAGAGCGGCTCGGGCAAGAGCACCCTCGTGGCGCTGCTGCTGCGGTTCTGGGACCCGACGAGCGGGCGGGTGGAGATCGACGGGCGCGACGCGCGGACCCTCAAGCTCGCCGACCTGCGCGCCCTGTTCGCCTACGTGCCTCAGGAGCCGGTGCTCTTCGCGGGCACCGTGCGCGACAACCTGGCCTGCGCCGCGCCGGACGCCGGCGAGGAGAAGCTGGTCGAAGCGCTGAAGGCCGCGCACGCCTGGGAGTTCGTGCAGCGCATGGCCGGAGGGCTGGACGCGCCGCTGGGCGAGCGCGGCGCGGGGCTGTCCGGCGGCGAGCGGCAGCGGCTGTGCCTGGCGCGGGCCCTGCTCACCGGCGCGCCCGTCATCCTGCTCGACGAGGCCACCAGCGCCCTGGACAGCGCCAGCGAGGCCCTGGTCCAGCAGGGGGTGGAGGCGCTGCTCGATCACCGTACGGCATTGGTCATCGCCCACCGGTTGACGACGGTGCAGAAGGCCGACGCCATCGCCGTCCTCCAGGCCGGAAGGCTCGTGGAGCAGGGGACGCACGCCTCCCTGCTCGCCGCGGGGGGCGCCTATGCGGCCCTCTGGTCGGCGCAGGCCGGGGGGACCGCTCGCCCGGAGCCGGCGGACGGACGGCGCAGCGCGTCTTGCTGACCCGGGCGCGCAGCCGCAGCGTTCTTCTCGTGGACACCGAACCGGTCAAGTCAGGTTGCGAACCCGTCGTCGAGAGCGAGGCGCGCCGACAACTGGTGTGGCTGATGGCGGAGTACTTCAAGACCATCGGGTACACCGACCTCAAGGCGCGCCTGCCCGGCTATGTGCCCCCCGTCGTCCTGTCGGGGACCCTGGAGGACCACCGCCCCGACCTGACCTGCCGGCAGAGCAACACGGCGAGGACCCCGACGCTCGTCGAGGCGGTGCCGGTCGACGAGATCGACGACCCGCGGATGGAGCACCGCTGGACCCTGCTCTCCTCGGCCGCCAAGCTCTACGGCGCCGAGCTGCACTTCGTCGTGCCCAAATGGAGCGCGGTGGGCGCCGGCGACCAGCTGCTGCGCCGCCGGCTGGAGCGGCTGGACATCGCCCATCACCGGATCTGGGTCGTCTGACCCGGCCGGCCCGGCTTCCAGAAACATCCACAACCGGACATCGCGAGCCCGCCCGCTCTCCGCGGCCGGTCTGGGGCGGGCGTTGCGAAACGCCCACCTTTATGTAATTGAACCTCCCACCTCAACCTCTTCTCCCGAGGCGGTTTCCATGGTCTTCGCCGCCACGCTTGGCGTCCTACTCGCGCTCGGTCCCGGGGCGGCTGCCCCCACCCAGGGCAAGACGCTGTGGGTCGTCCAGCCTCTCTACCCCGGGCAGGACATGCTGGTGACCCGGACCGAGGAAGCCCTCCGCCGGCTGATGTCGCAGTCCCGGGACCAGCTGGTGGGACGGGCCGCCCTCGCCGAGTACATGGCCGGCAAGAAGGCGGACCTGCGCTGCCTGACCGGCGACGCCGCTTGCGCCGACCCCATCGACGGCCTCGTCGGCTCGCTGGGCCTGGAGCGGGTGGTGATGCTCAAGGGCGGCCAGGAGGACGCGGCCTACCGCTTCAAGGCGACGAGCTACCAGCCGGCCACCGGCGAGACGGCCTTCGCCGAGGGGTCGGGGCCCAACCTCGACAAGGCGCTGGTCGGGGCGCTGGTGAAGGTCGTCCCGCTGGCCTCGACGGTGGAGATCGGCAGCGAGCCGGCCGGCGCCGCGGTGTTCATCGACGGCGAGAAGGTGGGCGTGACGCCCTTCTCCGGCCAGGTGCTCCCCGGCGAGCGGCTGATCAAGGTCGAGCTGGCCTCGCACATGCCCTCGGAGAAGAAGGTCGAGGTCCCGGTGCGCGGGCGCCTGGCGCTCAACGAGTCGCTGGAGAAGGTCCCGGCGCGCATCGTGCTCACCGGCCTGCCGGCGGGCACCGCCATCAGCGTCGACGGCGTCAGGCTGGGCCAGGACAAGGTCGACAAGCCCATCCAGCCCGGCAGGCACAAGGTGGAGTTCGCGCTCGAGGGGCACCTGCCGATCGCCGAGGACGTGGACGTCGCGGCCGGCGCCACCGTGACCCTGGACCGGACGTTGACCGCCACCGGCTGGACGAGCTTCAAGGCGGAGCTGAACCGGGTGCAGGAGCCCATCTACAAGCGCGGCTCCTCGCTGAGCCTGCAGTTCGAGTACGCCAGCTGGTGGGGCAACAGCCTGGGGGCCAAGGAGAACCCGGTCAAAGGCCAGGACGAGACCGAGTACCTCTACGCGCGGCAGGCGCTCAAGCGCGGGCCGCTGCAGGGCGTGAGCCTCGAGTACAGCCAGGACGGGCGCTACTTCGGCCTGATGGTCGTGGGGCTGGCCTACCTGACCGGCGAGGACTGGCAGTACACGCTCGAGCACGGCGAGTTCAGCAAGCCCTTCGTCGTCGAGCCGACGCAGTGGGCGACCCCGAACCTCTTCGTGCTGCGCGCGGTGCAGCCCCACCTGCGCATCGCCTTCTGGCGCTTCATGCTCTACGGGCAGGCCGGTTTCGAGGTGCGCGGCCTGATGCTCAGCCCCAAGCCGGGCTCGCTCCACACCACCACGCTGTGGGTGGTGGACCCGCTCTTCACCCTGCAAGCCTCGCTGCGGGCCTACCTCGTCGAGGGGCTCTACCTGCAGGCGGGCTACCGCTTCAGCTGGGACTTCTTCTTCGAGCCGGCCCCGCTGATGGGCGTCCAGGGAGGGATTGGCTATGCGTTCTAGCCTCGCGCTCGGCGCCGCATTGCTCGTCGCGCTCGCTTCCGGCGTCGCGCTCGCCGCGCCCATCGTCGGGCCCGGCGTGGGCAACGCGGACCTGCTGGTGGCCGAGGGCACCCGGCTCTACAACGAGAAGGCCTACGAGCAGGCGCGCGACCAGTTCCTGAAGGCGACGCGCGTCACCCCGGCGACCCTGGGGACCTACCTGTCGCTGGCGCGCACCTACTCGGCGACCCGGGACCTGGAGCGCGCGGTCGTCGTCTACCGCGTCTATGTCAAGAACGCGCAGGAGGGGCCGGACCGCGATAAGGCCCAGAACGAGCTCGAGCTGTGCGAGAAGCAGCTGCAGGCCACCGGCGTCGCGCCCCAGCTGTCGGCCAACTACGTGTCGCTGAAGGCCAGCTACTTCGACGCGCTCGACAAGGGCAACCTTTCCGGGCCGGGCTCGGCCGGCGAGCTGCTCGCGTCGATCGTCGGGGCCGGCTACGCGGCGCCGGACCTGGGCGACATGGCGTCCAAGCTCGCCAAGGCCGTCGAGGCCGCGGCGGACCAGACCTGGCAGGCCGCGGTGGCGCACAAGAAGGTGGAGGGGGCGGACCTGCGCAAGGCGGAGGCGCTCTACCTGTTCGCCCTCGACGTCGGGGCGGCGCCGGGCAAGCAGGCGGCGCGCGCGGCGTTCCTGGAAGGCCTGGCGCTCCTCCAGGAGACCAAGGCCTCGCTGGCCGAGGCGGCGTTCGAGGAGGCGGCCAAGAAGGACCCCGCGGACGCCGAGGCCAAGTTCTACCGGGCGCTCGCCAAGTACACGGCCGGCGACAAGGCCGGGGCCATCAAGATCCTCGAGGCCGAGCTGCCCCACGACGTGCGCACCAGCGTCCTGAAGACCGCGGCGGCGCTGGACGGCCCGGGTCCGGCGGCCGCGGCGGAGCTGGAGAAGTTCCTGTTCGCCAAGCGCTGGAAGAACGCTCCGTAGCGGAAGCCGTCGCGCTCCCGTCCGGGACCGCGTCGACGACCGCGGCCACGAGGCCTCGGCCATGACGGCGCGGGATGCCTGGCGCCGCGCGCCGGGATAGGATTCCCCCTTCTCTCGCGGGAAAGGGACGAATCGCCATGGCCATCCACTGCCAGACCTGCGGCTCCGAGCTGGCGACCTGGACCGGCAAGTGCCCGCACTGCGGCGGCACCTCGCAGATGATCATCAGGGCCCCGCAGGACCCGATGATGGGCAAGCTCATCGGCGGCAAGTACAAGATCACCAAGAAGCTCGGGCAGGGCGGCATGGGCTCGGTCTACCTCGCCGAGAACGTGGGCATCGGCCAGCGCGTCGCCATCAAGTTCCTCAACCCGAGCTTCTTCGGCGAGGAGACCATCGTCGCCCGGTTCCTCAACGAGGCGCGCTCCTACGGCGCGCTGACGCACCCCAACGCGGTCCAGCTGCACGAGCACGGCCAGGACGACGACGGCAACCTCTACATCTCCATGGAGTACGTGGAGGGCCAGGACCTCAAGCACCTGCTCGAGTCCGAGAAGCGCCTGTCGATGAAGGACGCCTTGGACATCGTCCTGCAGATCTGCGACGTGCTCGCCTACGCCCACGGCAAGGGCATCGTCCACCGCGACCTGAAGCCCGAGAACGTGATGGTGGTGAAGGGCATGCGCGGCTGGCACGCCAAGGTCATGGACTTCGGCGTGGCGCGCCTGGCCGACACCAACCGCGTCACCGCCGCCGGCTCCATCTGCGGCACGCCGCGCTACATGGCCCCGGAGCAGGCCGAGGGCCGGGAGATCGACCACCGCGTCGACATCTACGCCCTGGGCCTGGTGCTCTTCGAGTCCCTGACGGGCTTCCACCCGTTCACCGCCGCGACCATCGCCGAGACGATGCGCCGCCAGGTGATGGACCCGATGCCGCACCTGAAGGACACCGCGCCGGAGCTGCACCTGCCCGAGGCGCTGGACGCGGCCATCCAGAAGGCGGTGGCCAAGGAGCCCGAGCAGCGCTGGGGCTCGATGACCGACTTCGCCAAGACGTTGGTGGCGCTCACGCCCACCGCGACCATCGAGGCGATCTCCAAGCCGCCGGCGCCGGCGCAGGGCCAGGGGCAGACCCTCCTGCGCGCGCCGCCCGTCGAGAAGACCGGGCACGCGACCTCGCCGTTCGACCGCGGGGCCGCAGGGCACAAGCCGGCCAACGCCGGGATCTACGCGGTCCTTGGCGCGCTGGCGATCCTCGGCGGCGGCACCGGCCTGTGGTTCGGCGTGCTCCGGCCGCCGCCCGCGCCGGTCATCGAGGTCAAGGTGCCGGACGTGCCCAGGCCCGACCCGCTCAAGGACCCGCCGCCTCCGCCCAAGGAGGACCCGGTTCCGAAGCCGCCGGATCCCAAGCCGGAAACGCCAGCCGATCCCAAGCCGGCCGACCCGAGGCCGGCAGATCCGAAGCCCACCCCCACGCCCAACCCCAAGCCGCGCAACCCGACTCCGCTCCCGACTCCCAACCCCAAGCCCGACCCCGCTCCGACCCCGAAGCCCGATCCGAGCGCGGCCGTGGACGCCATCAAGGAGACCCGCTTCGCCAGCGACCTCGCCAGCGGGCAGAAGGCCTTCGACCGTGGAGAGCTCAGCGAGGCGGCGAGTTACCTGTCGGGCATCCCCGAGACGAGCGAGCGCGGCGCGGCGGCGAGCGAAATGAAGGGCAGGATCCAGTCGGTCCGCACCCTGCTCGAGAAGGCCCGCGCCGCGGAGGGCAGGGGAGACTGTCAGGGCGCCATCGGGCTATGGGACGAGGCGCTGCGCCTCAACGGCAACCTCAAGGACGCCCACGCCGGCAGAGCCAAGTGCAGCAAGGCCATGGCACCCGTCGGTCTCGAGTAGGTTGACGAAACGCGCCAGCGAACGCACCCTTTGCGGCCATGAACAACGGTCAGCCTAAGGATCCAGCAGGGCGGCCCGGCGGGGGCCCGCGCGGCCCCGGCAGGGGCGGCGGCTTCGGCGGTGGGGCAGGCGGCGGGTTCCGAGGTCCCGGCGGCGGCCCAGGCGGCCCAGGCGGCGGGTACCGAGGCCCCGGCGGCGGCCCCGGCGGCGGGTTCCGAGGACCTGGCGGCCCCGGCGGCCCGGGCGGTCGCGATGGCCGCGACGGGCGGGACGGCAGGGGACGCGGGCGCGACCGGCCGACCTCCGGGCGGGCGGGCGCCGAGCACGTCATCATGGCAACCCTGCACGAGCTCGAGCGGCCGCTCACCAAGGGCGAGTTCGAGGAGCAGAAGGGCCACTTCGCCAAGCTCCTCGCGACGCTCCAGCCGCTGCGGCTGAAGAACATCAAGGAGCTCGAATTCGAGTGCAGCACCAAGCTCTTCACGGCCCTCTTGCGGGGTGGCCGGCAGCCCGCCTCGACCGACGAGGCCAAGGAGGCGGTGCGCAAGGACCTGATGTTCCTGATCGGGGAGATCTGGCGCACGCTGAACGAGGAGGCCCACGCCGGCAAGCTGTACGCCGAGTCGGGCCGGAGCGCGCCGGCGCTCAAGGCGCTCGAGAAGAGCGGCGAGTGGGAGGGCGTCGCGGCGCTGCACCGCAAGGACAAGCGCCCGCTCGAGGCCGCCAAGATCTACGAGCAGCACGAGGACTGGAAGGGCGCGCTCGAGGCGTGGCTCGAGTCCGGCGACGCCAAGGGCATCCTCCGCGCGGCGCTCAAGGCGGGCAACCTCGACGAGGCGCGCAAGGCGGCCAAGGCGCTGCCGCTCAAGACCGCCCGCGAGATCCTCTTCAAGGCCAAGCAGGGCGACCTCTTCCTGGAGCTTCTGGCCGCCAAGGGCGAGTGGTTCGAGATCGCCCAGCTCTACGAGCACTCCGAGCAGTTCGCCGACGCGGCGCTGGCCTTCGAGAAGGTCGGCAAGCTCACCCGCGCCGCCGAGGCCTTCAGCAAGGCCGGCGACCTGGTGAACGCTGCGCGCTGCCTGGACAAGGAGGTCAAGGACCGGCTGGCCAAGAAGGACGTGGTCGGCGCGGGCGAGGTGCTCAAGCGCGCGGGCCAGGTCGACCGCGCCGTGGAGATCGTCGCCCCGGTCAACCCGGGCCTGGCCTTCAAGTGGCTGCAGAAGGCGGGCCTGGACGCCAAGGCGATGGACTTCGCCAAGGCGCGCGCCAAGGAGCACCAGGCCAAGCCCTCCGAGGCCGCCAGCTGGCTCGAGCGCGCCGGGGAGCTGCCGCTGGCCGCCCAGGCATTCCTCGAGGGCGGGCGCTTCGCCGACGCGGCTCGCATCTGGGAGTCGCTGGGCGACTGGGAGAAGGCCGGCGAGTCCGCGGCGAAGGCCGGGCTGCGCGACCACGCGGTCGAGCTGTTCCGCCGAGGCGGCATCTCCGATGCCGAGGAGCGGGCCGCCAAGCTCGCCCCGCCGCCGCCTCCTGCGCCGCCGCCGGCCGCCGAGCCGGTGCCGCCCGAGGCCACGCCGACCGAGACTCCTCCGGCTTCCTGACGTCCACTGCCGGCTGCCCGACGAGGGACCCCATGGCTGCGCTGCCCGTCTGCCCCGACGCATTGCTCGACGAGAACGGCCAGCCGCGGCTGGGCGCCTACGCCGGGCGGATGAAGGACACCTCGCTCACGCGCCTGGCGGGGCCGCCGGGGTGGCGCGAAGGCCTGGAGCGGCTGACGACCGAGAAGCGCTGGCACTATGTCTGCGTGGCGACGCCCGAGCTGTTCGTGGGCGGGGCCATCGTCATGCTCGGCTACATGGCCAACGCCTTCGTCTACGTCTTCGACCGCCGCGAGAAGCGGATGCTCGCCGAGAAGTCGATGTTGGTGCCGCCGCAGCTCGTCGAGATCGACGACCTGGCGGCCGAGGCGCGCGCCAAGATGCGGCGGCTCCGCTCGAAGATGCGCGTCGAGGCCTCGGTGAAGGCCGGGCGCTTCATCTCCGAGCTGAGCGGCGGGCCGTTCGTGGAGATCTGGCTGCGCGAGGGAGCCCCGGTGGCGCTGACCGCGGCCTGCTCGCTGGCGGCGGAGGGCGGCGGCATCGGGATGACGCAGAAGACCGTCTGCATGCCGGCCGACGGCGAGGTCCGGGTGGGCAAGCGCGTCTTCAAGATCGAGGGCGCCCTCGCCGGGCTCGACTACACGCACGGCTTCCTCGCCCGCGAGACGCGCTGGCGTTGGGCGCAGGCCAGCGGGCGGCTGCCGGACGGCCGGCTCCTGGGGCTCAACCTCGTCGAGGGGCACAACGACGGCGAGGTCACCGAGAACGGCCTGTGGATCGGCGACGAGCTGACCCAGCCCGGGCACGCCCACTTCGAGTTCGACGACGCCGACCCCATGAGGCCCTGGCGCATCACCACCGACGACGGCCGGGTGGACCTGCGCTTCGTGCCCGAGGGGAAGCGCGCCGAGGACATCGACCTCAAGCTCGTCGTCAGCCAGTACGTGCAGCCCATGGGCACCTTCGACGGCATCGTGAAGGACGCGCAGGGCGGGATCCTCGAGGTCGCGGGCCTGCCGGGGGTGGTCGAGCGGCACCGGGCGCGGTGGTAGCGAGCGCGACTCCGGCGAGGAATGTCGGGACCCTGTTCAGCCCCGACCTGCTTCCGGAAGCCATTCCGACGGAGCGCAGCATCGGTCCTGGCGAGTCAGCCGCGGAGATCTTCACGGACGAGCTGCGGGACGCTCAGCTCGTGGGACCCGACCTCGAATCCTGGTCGGGGCACCTGCGCACGAGCGTGACGCTGAAGTGGCTGGTGCCACGTGGCAACAGCGGCTCGCCTACGCCCGCCCGGAGACCTCGAGCAGCCTTCGCACCTCGGCGTCCGGAATCGGCGTCGGATTGCCGTGCAGCAGGTGCGCGCGAAGGATGACCTGCGCCACCCGCTCCACGGTCTCCATGCGGTCGCAGGCTTCGAAGACGTCCCTGCCCACCGCGATCGCCCCGTGCCGCTCCATCAGGCAGGCATCGGCGCGGCCCAGCGTCGCCGCGACGCCTTCCGCCAGTGCCGGCGTGGACGGCGTGGCGTACGGCGCAGTCGGGATCTCGGCGCCGAGCGCGGTCACTGCCTCGGGCATGATGGCCTTGGTCAGCGAGATGCCGGCGAGCGTCAGGGCCACCGCGGTCTGCGGATGGGCGTGCACCACCGCCTTCACGTCGTCGCGCGAGCGGTACACCGCCAGGTGCATGAACAGCTCGCTGGAGGCGCCCTTGCGCCCGGCGATCTTCTCGCCGAACGGGTCGGTGGTGACGAGCTCGTGCGCCTGCAGCAGCGCCTTGTTGCTCCCGGAGGGCGTGGCCAGCACGCGGTGGGGGCCCAGGCGGATGGAGACGTTGCCCTCGCCGGCGCCGATGAGGTTGAGCGCGCCCAGCCGCTTGCAGATGGCGATGAGGTCGGCGCGGTGTTCGGCTTCGGTCTTCTCGGGGCGGGCCATCTAGAGGAACCTCGCAGAGAGCAGGTCCTGGACGTCCAGCAGCCCCACGGGGCGGCGCCGTTGGTCCACGACCGGCAGCTGATCGATCTGGGCTTCACGCATCCGGTTGGCCGCGTCCTGCACCAGGTCCTCCGGCGAGCAGGTCCGCGGGCCGCGGCCCATCACCGTCGAGATCGGCATGGAGAAGTCCTGGTGCCCGCGCTCGACCAGCCGGCGCAGGTCGCCGTCGGTGAAGATGCCCGCGAGCCGTCCGCGGCCGTCGACGATCGCCGTCGCGCCGGGGCGCCCGGGGGTGTTCGTCATCACCGCCACGGCGCGGAAGAGCGGCTCGCACTCCTTGACCACCGGGTTGGCCTCGCCGGTCCGCATCAGCTCGCTGACGCGCATCACCTGGCGGCCCAGGGCGCCGCCGGGGTGGAAGAGCGCGTACTCGTCGCTGGAGAGCGGGCGGGCGCGCAGCACGGTCATCGCCAGGGCGTCGCAGACCGCGTGCATCGCGGCGCTGGAGGTCGTCGGGACCAGACCCATCGGGCAGGCCTCGTCGGTGTGGCCGATGCTGACCACGCAGTCCGCGCCGCGCGCCAGCGCCGACTCCTGGTCCCCGGTGATGGCGACCACCTTGGCGCCGATGCGCCGCAGCGGGGCGAGCAGCCGGAGCAGCTCGTCGGTGGAGCCGCTGTTGGACAGGGCCACGACCAGGTCCGCGCCAGTGACGCGGCCCAAGTCGCCGTGCACGCCCTCGGCGGGGTGCAGGTAGAACGAGGCAGTGCCGGTGGACGCCAGGACGGCGGAGAGCTTCTGGGCCAGGTAGCCGGGCTTGCCCATCCCGGTGACCACGACGCGGCCCCTGCAGCCGAGCACCAGCTCGACGGCGCGCGAGAAGCCCTCGCCCAGCCGCGGCGCCAGCGACCGGATGGCCTCCGCCTCCAGTGCCAGCACCGTCCTCGCATAGGCGAGGTGCGGGGCGGCTCTGGGCTTGCGGGGCAGGGGTCGCTTGGAGGAGCGCATCGGGAGTGGGGATCTACCAGCCGTTCCGGGCGGTTACAACCGACGCGACACGATTCGGCCGAGGGGCTGGGCGCCGCCGGACGCTGCTCCTTGACACGCCCCTGCCGAGCGGGGAACCTGCCGCCTTTTCCCGGCGTCCATCTCCAAGAAAGTGAGCCCTAGGCCATGAAGTTCTTCATCGACACCGCAGACGTGAACGAGATCCGCCAGGCCAATGCCATGGGCATCATCGACGGCGTCACCACCAACCCCTCGCTCATCGCCAGGACCGGCCGCCCCTTCGCCGACGTCATCAAGGAGATCGTCGACATCGTCGACGGCCCCATCAGCGCCGAGGTCATCGCCCTGGACGGCCCGGGGATGATCAAGGAGGGCCGCGAGCTCGCCAAGATCCACAAGAACATCGTCGTCAAGATCCCCATGGGCGTCGAGGGCCTCAAGGCCGTCAAGGCGCTCACCGCCGAGAAGATCCGCACCAACGTGACCCTGGTCTTCAGCGCCAACCAGGCGTTGCTCGCCGCCAAGGCCGGCGCCACCTACGTCAGCCCCTTCGTGGGCCGCCTCGACGACATCAGCGAAGACGGGATGATCCTCATCGCCGACATCGTCCAGATCTTCGAGAACTATGGCTTCGAGACCCAGGTCCTGGTCGCCTCGGTGCGCAACCCGGTCCACGTCCTGACCAGCGCCAAGCTCGGCGCCCACGTCGCCACCATCCCCTTCAACGTCATCTCGCAGCTGGCCAACCACCCCCTCACCGATGCCGGCATCAAGAAGTTCCTGGCCGACTGGGAGAAGGTGCCCAAGAAGTAGGCCGCGCCACCCGTCAAAAGCGCCCCTTCCCGAGGGAGGGGCGCTATTGACACTGTTCGAAGCCGCGCTGGATAGTGGTGCCCTCTAAGGCTTTTCGGAGGTGGCACTATGCGTCTGCGCGCAATCCTCGTCGTCGGTGTGTTGGCTGGGCTCACCGGTTGCCCGCCCCCGGCGCCGGTGGTTACGGACCTGAAGGTTTCGGTCAACCCGACCGAGGTTCTCGCCGACGGCAACGGCACCGTCGAGGTGACCGTCTCCGGCGCCGCCAGCGGCGTCACCGTCAGCGTCCGCACGCCCAAGGGCACCTGGAAGGACTACGCCAAGAGCACCATCGACATCCCGGGCGGCAATGGCACGGTCACCCTGGTGACCTGCGATTCCCGGCTCGACGTCGCCTGCTCCGGCACGGTGCGCCTGACCGCCACCGGGTCGGACAACTCCACCGGGACCGCCAGCATCAAGTTCCTGCCCGGTGAGCAGTGCCTCAACCTCATCGACGACGACGGCGACGGCAAGGTCGACTGCGCCGACGACGGCTGCCTCGACCGGCCCTGCACGCTGCCCGGCAACAAGGGCACCGGCACCTG